>JBGAUE010000051.1:0-20871 GCA_044228795.1 Chromatiaceae bacterium
TCAGCGAGATTCTCAACAACGTCGGTTCACGCTATAACCTGGCTTTCTAGTTTAAAGAACTATTTGTGAATGACTTACCACCCCACCCCGTAGCCTATTAATGAAGAGCCTACTCTGGGGCTGAATTCCCGTCAGCGATCGTGGCATGTTTCGCGCTCTCCCGGGTTTGTTACGTAGGAAATTTAGCACTAAAACGGCCGAATGAATCCTTATATTTGGTGGACGGGCCTACGAATCCTGTAGTAACAGGCACCCCATTCGTGCCCTTTGATGACCTGGTAGCCGCCTACCGCTGGGGTTAACTGCCTGACGCACCCTGACGGAAATGCCGAACTGAAAGCTTGGTAATTCTGCAGGGCGAGTGTTGCTATACAGAATTAGTTGAGGCCCTTGGGTTCAACTGGCCCGGAGCAGTTGACTTGGGCCACTGGCGGGATGCGGCGCGGATGGTTGCGGTGATGCTCCCACCGATGGCGCTTACCTTGAAGATGCCGGTTCCTCCCGGCCCTTGAGGGGGGCCGCGCCGTTCTCTGTTCATGGCGGTCGAACACGCTACCCGGTGCGGTATACCCATCCACACGGTTCCCAGACCGAGTTAGTGACCAATCTTCTGCGCTCGCCGCTCTTTATAATGACTACTGTCCACGCCAAGCCCGCGCCCACCAAACGCCTGTCCAATCACTCAATCAGAAGTCATACTCACAACCGCATCTCCTTCACAAAAGGTTTATCCCCCCACGGAACTTGACATCTAGCCAAGCCTGATTCGCCTCCTCGGAAAACATAACTTCATGCAAAATAGCCCTCATTTACTTTCCGATCCGGTGCTGGTGTTGGGTGCCGGCCTGATGGGACGCTTGCTGGCCGTGACGCTGACCCAGGCCGGCCATCCGGTCCGGATCCTGGATGCCGGCCCACCCGACGGTAGCCGTTCCGCCGCCTGGGTGGCCGCCGCCATGGTGGCGCCTTTGGCCGAGTCGGCCATCACTGAACTCAACGTCGTCGCCATGGGCCAGTATGCACTGACGCGTTGGCCGAGCCTGATCGCCAGCCTGCGGCGTCCGGTTTTTTTCCAGCAAAACGGCACCTTGATCCTCTGGCACCGGCAAGACGCACCCGAGGCGCGGCGCTTCAGTGGCCTGCTGGCCACCACCGGCCATGCGCTGCCGGAACTGCCCCAGCCGCTCGCACTGGATGGCGAGGCCATCGCTAGCCTGGAGCCCTCGCTGGCCCGGCGCTTCCACGAGGGGCTTTATTTGCCGGGGGAGGCCCAACTCGACAATCGCCAACTGCTGCAGGCCCTGACCGACACCCTGGGTTACCTGGGCGTGGCGATCGAATGGCACACCGCTCTGTCGCTGGACCAGGCACTGGACATTCAGGATAGTCAGGGCGGCTGGGTACTCGACTGCCGGGGCCTGGGCAGCCAGGGCGAATGGCGCGCCCCCCAGCAGACCCTGCGCGGCGTGCGTGGTGAGGTCGCGCGTATCCATGCCCCCGACGTGACGCTGCAACGCCCGACCCGGTTGTTGCATCCACGCTACCCCATCTATATTGCCCCCAAGGAAGACCATCTGTTCGTGATCGGCGCTACCGAGATCGAAAGCGACGATCTGTCACCGGCCAGCGTCCGTTCCACCTTGGAGTTGCTGAGCGCTGCCTATACCGTCCACCCCGGCTTTGGTGAAGGCCGCATCCTCGAACTCGCCACCCGGTGTCGTCCCACCCTGCCGGATAACCTACCCGCGGTCCACGAGGTACGGCCGCGCGTCCTGCAGGTCAATGGCCTTTACCGGCATGGTTTCATGATCTCCCCGGCCCTGCTGGATGCCGTGATCGAATGGATGCACTTTGAGCAAACCACCTTAGCCGCGCGTTTGCGGTTGAGTTTCCACACTGCGACCACCGCTGTAAGGGCCTAACCTCATGCGCTTGCTGATCAACCAGACCCACTACGAACTACCCGATAACGCCACCTTGGCCGATGCGATTCAGACCGTCGAGGCCAGCGAACCCTTTGCTGCTGCGCTCAACCTGACCTTCGTGCCCCGTGGCCGCTATGCCCAGACGCCGCTGGCTGAGGGTGACCAAATTGAAATCATCGCGCCCGTAACCGGCGGCTGAAGGCCGCGGTTCATCACCTTAATAGGCTCTACCATGACCCTTGCCCCCGTGCCCCAAGCCGATGCCCTGCTGTTATATAGCGAGCGTTTTGCCAGCCGCCTGCTGCTCGGCACCGCCCGCTACCCTTCGCCTACCCTGTTGGAACAGGCCGTCACGCGGGCCCAGCCTTGCTTCCTGACCGCCTCGCTGCGACGCCAGGGCGCCAAGGGTCTCGATCCCGGTCAAGGCATCTGGCCCTTGCTGCGGAAAATGCAGGTGCCGGTGCTGCCCAACACCGCGGGCTGCCATAGTCCCCAAGAGGCCATCACGACCGCCGAAATGGCCCGGGAGGTCTTCGAAACCGACTGGATCAAACTCGAGGTGATTGGCGATGACTACAGCCTGCAGCCAGACACACTCAATCTGGTCCAGACAGCCGCGCATCTCATTAAAAGTGGCTTCAAGGTGCTGCCCTACAGCACCGACGACCTGGTACTGTGCCAGCGCCTGGTCGATGTCGGCTGTCAGGCCGTCATGCCCTGGGCGGCGCCGATTGGCACCGGCAAGGGCCCCATCGATCCCTATGCCTTGCGCACCCTACGCGAGCGCCTGAGTGTGCCGCTGATCGTTGATGCGGGGCTGGGTCTCCCCTCGCATGCCTGCCAGGTGATGGAATGGGGCTATGACGCCGTGCTACTCAACACCGCGGTAGCCTTGGCGCGCGATCCGGTGACGATGGCCGGGGCCTTCGCCGATGCCGTCCGCGCCGGTCGTAGCGCCTTTCTGTCCGGGGCCATGACAGCGCAGGACGCCGCCCAGCCTAGTACCCCGGTGTTGGGTACGCCCTTCTGGCACCACGCCTGATCCGACCATGCCTGATGCGTTAGACCTGACCCTTTCCCTGGTCGACTGGCATGCCGCGTTCGGTCTGCCTGCTCATGCCGATCCTCAGGCCTTGCCAAGCGAGGACAACCCCTACGGCATCGCCTATGCCGCCGCACGACGGCTCGGCTTCATCCCCGCCGACGCCGCATGCGTTGCCCGCGCCTGGCAATCCCAGAGCGAGCGTACCGGCCATTTCGACCCCCGGGCCTGGCCGGCTGATCCGGCCGACTTCGGCATTCCCCCCGGACCGAGCCCGCTAGCCTTCGCACCCTGCCCGAAGGCGCTGGGTCTCTATGCCATACTGCCCAGTGCCGATTGGGTTGGCCGCCTGGCCCGCGCCGGCGTACCTACCCTGCAACTGCGTTGCAAATCTGGTGATGCCGCCGCCGTGCGCGCCGAGATCCAGGCCGCGGTGGCCGCGGTTAAGGGTACCGATAGCCTGCTGTTCATTAATGACCATTGGCGCGAGGCCATCGCCGCCGGGGCTTACGGTGTGCATCTCGGCCAGGAAGACCTGGGCACTCTGAGCGCCGCCGATGTGTCAGAGATACGCGACGCCGGTCTGCGCCTGGGCCTGAGTACCCATGGCTACGCCGAGATGCTGCGCGCCGACGCCCTGGGTCCGAGCTACCTGGCACTTGGCGCCGTGTACCCAACGACGCTGAAGGCCATGCCCACACCACCCCAAGGCGTCCCTCGGCTGCGGGCCTATGCCCGCCTGCTGCGAGATCGCTCGCTGGTCGCTATCGGTGGCATCGGCGCCGAGCAAGTGCCCGAGATTGCCCAGGTCGGCGTCGGCTCCTTCGCGGTGGTGCGGGCCATCACGGGTGCGGAACAACCGGAGGACGCGGTGAAAAGCCTGCGGCAAGCCTGGGCTCAAAGGACCCAGAGATTGCCGTGGGATGCTGGCAGGTAAGGCTGTGTCAAGGGCCTGAATAACATAGCGATCCGACCAAATCAAAAAGGTGGCTGTCGATGCCCGAATCCAGGTATTCTTCAAACCTTGGTATTTTGCGGAGGCACTTGGGCCTCCCCTCGCATTAGTGGTCCCAATTCCATGTCCGAAACCCAGAACGCCGCCTCCACCCAAGCGCCAGGGAAGACCAATTTCATTCGCCAGATCATTGAGCAGGATCTGGCTAGCGGCAAGCACGAGCGCATCCTCACCCGCTTTCCGCCGGAGCCCAATGGCTATCTGCACATTGGTCATGCCAAGTCCATCGTCCTGAACTTTGGCTTGGCGCTGGACTATCCGGGTCATTGCAACCTGCGCTTTGATGACACTAACCCCCACAAGGAGAACCTGGAGTTCGTCGCCGCCATCGAGGCGGACGTGCGGTGGCTAGGCTATGACTGGGGCGAACGCACCTTCTTTGCCTCTGATTACTTCCAGCAACTCCACGACTTTGCCCTGGACTTGATCAGCAAGGGCCTGGCCTATGTCTGCGACCTGGATGCGGAGCAGACCCGCACCTATCGCGGCACCCTCACCGAACCAGGCCAGGACAGCCCTTTTCGCGACCGTACCATCGCGGAGAACCTAGACCTTTTTAACCGCATGCGTGCCGGTGAGTTCCCCGATGGCGCCCGCACCCTGCGCGCCAAGATTGATATGGCCTCGCCCAATATCAACCTGCGCGACCCCGTCCTCTATCGCATCAAGCACGGGGTGACGCACCACCAAACGGGCAGTCAGTGGTGTCTGTACCCCATGTACGATTACACCCACCCCATTTCCGATGCCCTGGAGGGTATCACTCACTCGCTTTGCACCCTGGAGTTTGAGGACCATAGGCCCCTCTATGACTGGGTGATCGATAACCTGGACTTGCCCTGCAAGCCGCGCCAGATCGAGTTTTCCCGCCTCAACCTGGAATATACGGTGATGAGCAAACGCCTCCTCACCCAATTGGTCAGTGAGGGCCACGTGGAGGGTTGGGATGACCCGCGCCTGCCCACCCTTGCTGGCTTGCGCCGCCGGGGCTATACCCCTGCCGCCATCCGCGCCTTTTGCGACCGCATTGGTATTACCAAGTCCGACAACCTGGTGGAGATGTCGTTGCTGGAGAACACGATTAGGGAGGATCTAGACGCGAGCTGCGATCGCCGCCTGGCGGTGCTGCACCCCCTCAAGGTGGTGATCGAGGACTATCCGGTGGATCGGGAGGAGCTTATCGAGCTGTCCAATCACCCCAAGGAGGCGTCGCGCGGGGTCCGCGCCCTGAGCTTTGGCCGTGAGCTCTATATCGATCGCGCCGATTTTACCGAGGACCCGCCCAAGGGCTTCAAGCGTCTGGTCCCCGGCGGGGAGGTGCGGTTGCGCGGGGCCTACGTCATCCGCTGCGACCGGGTCATCAAGGATGCTGAGGGAGAGGTCATCGAGTTGCGTTGCAGCCATGACGCCGCAACCCTTGGCCGCAACCCGGAGGGCCGCAAGGTTAAGGGCGTTATCCATTGGGTGCCGGCCGCCTCGGCGATTACCGCCGAGGTGCGCCTCTATGACCGCCTGTTCGCGGTTCCCAATCCGGGCGCTGGCGGCCGCGATTTTCTCAGCGATATCAACCCGGACTCCTTGCGAACCCTCACCGGTTGCCTGGTTGAGCCCGCCGTGCTGGAGGCCGCGTCTGGCGATCACTTCCAGTTCGAGCGCGAGGGCTATTTCGTCATCGATCGCGATTCCCGTCGCGATCAGTTGGTCATCAATCGCACCGTGGGGCTGCGGGATACCTGGACCAGCCAGGGTCACTAATTCTTAACGATAACAATACCGCCAAACTCTGGAGACCGAGGCCTCATGTCGAGCATTGTCAAATCCTCCGCACCCGTGTCGCCCAACCAAAATGTCAGCAAGGCCTTCGCCACCCTCATGGCGCACAACTATGAGTTTATCGTGGCCTGGGAAGACAAGGCCAGGAACTGGGATGACGTCGAGGGCGTCCATCAGATGCGCGTCGCCATCCGCCGCCTGCGTTCCGCCCTGACCCTCTTTCGCCAGGCCGTTCCGAAGGAGGCCAGCAAGCCCTGGTCCGAGGAGATGCGCTGGATCGTGGGTGAGCTCGGCCTGGCGCGTGATCTGGATGTCTTCATTGACGAGGGCCTCAGTCATGCCGCCCCCTACCTACCCCTGCCGGGGGCGGAGGGACTCGATCACGTGGCCCGGTTGCGTCGTGCCCGTGCCTACCAGGAACAGGTCGCGCCCATGCTGGAGAGCAAGCGCTACCACCGTTTCAAGGAGGGGTTTAGCGACTGGTTTTCCCATCGCCGGTGGGAGGCCCTGGGGGAAAAGCGCCGCAAATTGCGTGACATCCAGGAGAGCAAACTGGTCCCATTCGCCCGCGCCCTGCTCGACAAGCAGGAGCGCCAGGTCCTGCTCATCGGTAGTCATGTGGACCGTCACGACGCCGCGGCCATGCACCAACTGCGCATCGAGTGCAAGAAGTTGCGGTACGCCGCCGAGTTTTTCCGACCCTTATTCAATGGCATGGATAGCTTCATCACTCACATGAAGGGCATTCAGGATCTGCTGGGTCTCATGAACGATGTGTCGGTCACCCGACATCTCCTCGACACTATCCTTGCCGATGAAAGCACTCATGAGATCCTGGTTTATGCGGGGGGTCTCATCGGCTGGCGCACCTGCGATTTCTTTCATTCGCTAGGGCGCTTCGACGGTTATTGGAATGAGTTTACCGAGGCCCGGCATCCCTGGTGGAAGACGGATGCTCTCATCGACACCTTGGTACCAGAGACCCTTGTCGGGCCCTGACGCGTCGCCCCGGGCTCATAAAACCCAGTCCCTTCCTGACAACAGGCCCACCAGCAACCGGATAGCCTTACGATTGGTCCAGGACCTGGCCAGGGTGATGGCCCCGGGGGCTGGCAACCAGCAGTCCTCCTGATGCTCACCGGGGTTCAGGCGAATCAGCCGTCGCCGGGGCAGCACCAGGGCGAACCAATGCTCCAAGTTATCATGGACCTGGGGGGCATAACGATCCCGCCAGGCGGGGAGGATGGGAAAGCGTTCCCGGTGATTCAGATCAAGCAAAGCCGCTTCCGGCACGCTCAAACCCGTCTCCTCCCAGAGCTCGCGCCTGGCGGCTTGGCGCGGGCTTTCCCAGGATTCCAGGCTGCCGGTCACGGATTGCCAAAAGTCGGCGGGGCGGGTGCGGCGCAGGAGCAGGAATTCGCCCGCGAGAGTAGCGATTACCAGCAGCACGGACTCCGGACGCTTGAATTGCTGGGTCATTCATGGAATTCCCGCCGGACGGGTTTGGCAACTCGGTCCGGTGCCGCGAGTGGCCGCTGGTTCCGGATCCTTTCTCAAGGCCGCAACTTGACCCGCAATGCCAACTCGTTGAGCTGGGCCTGATCGACGGGCGAGGGAGCGGAGGTTAGCAGGCAGGCGGCGGTTTGGGTCTTGGGGAAGGCCATGACATCCCGGATGGAATTGGCGCCCGTCATCAGCATCACCAGGCGGTCCATGCCGAAGGCGAGGCCGCCGTGAGGCGGGCAGCCAAACTTGAGGGCCCGCAGCAGGAAACCGAAGCGATCCTCGGCCTGTTCGTCACTGATGGCCAGCAGTTTGAGGACGCGGCGCTGCACCTCCTCGCGATGGATACGGATGGAACCGCCGCCGATCTCGGTGCCATTGAGCACCATGTCGTAGGCGCGGGACAGGCAGGCCCCGGGATCGCTGTCCAGGAGGTCGATCTGCTCCTCTTTGGGGGAGGTGAAGGGGTGGTGTAGGGCCGTCCAGCGGCCGGTGTGGGGCTCGCGCTCGAACATGGGGAAGTCCACCACCCAGAGCGGGTGCCAGCCCTCGGCCATCAGGCCCAGGTCCTGGCCCAGCTTGACGCGCAGGGCGCCGATGGCCTCGTTGACCACGTTGGCCTTGTCGGCGCCGAAGAAGACGAGGTCCCCGTCCTGGGCGCCGGTGCGGGCCATGATGCCCGCCACCGCCGCGTCCGGCAGGAACTTGAGGATGGGCGATTGCAGCCCCTCCCGCCCCTGGCCGGTCCAGTCGTTGACCTTGATGTAGGCCAGGCCCTTGGCGCCATAGATGCCGACGAACTGGCCATAATCATCGATGGCCTTACGGCTGAGTTCGCCACCCTTGGGCAGGCGCAGGGCCACGACCCGGCCCTCGGGGTCCTTGGCCGGACCCGCGAAGACCTTGAAGTCCACCTCCGTCATGAGATCGGCGACATCGATCAACTCCAGGGGCACGCGCAGGTCGGGGCGGTCGGACCCAAAGCGGCGCATGGACTCGGCATAGGTCAGGCGGGGGAGGGGATTGGGCAGTTCGGCCCCCAGGACCTCGCGGAAGAGCCGCCGGATCATCTCCTCCGTCAGGTCCATGAGCTCGTCCTCGTCCATGAAGGAGACCTCGATATCGAGCTGGGTGAACTCCGGCTGGCGGTCGGCGCGCAGGTCCTCGTCGCGGAAGCAGCGGGCGATCTGATAGTAGCGATCCATGCCCGACATCATCAGCAACTGCTTGAAGAGCTGCGGCGACTGGGGCAGGGCGAAGAACTCCCCGGGATGGGTACGGCTCGGCACCAGGTAGTCGCGGGCGCCCTCGGGGGTGGACTTGGTGAGGATAGGGGTCTCGATGTCCAGAAAGCCGTTAGCATCCAGGAAGTTGCGCAGGTTCCGGGTGATGCGGCCGCGCTGGCGCAGGCGTTCCTGCATCTCGGGGCGGCGCAGATCGATGTAGCGGTAGCGCAGGCGCAAGTCCTCGGCGGCGTCGCGACCATGGTCGTCGAGTTGGATCGGCGGTGTCTCGGAGCTGTTGAGGATGGTGAGGACGCGGGCCAGGACCTCGACCTCGCCGGTGGGCATGTCCGGGTTCTCGGTGCCCTCCGGGCGCGGGCGCACCCGCCCCTCGACGCGGAGGACAAACTCGCTGCGCGCTTGCTCGGCCAGGCGGAAGGTGTCGGGATTGTCCGGGTCGATCACCACCTGAATCAGACCGCTGCGGTCCCGCAGGTCGATGAAGATGACCCCGCCGTGATCCCGGCGACGATGGACCCATCCGCTCAGGGAAACGTCCCGACCAACCTGTTCGCGGTTCAGATCTCCGCAATAATGACTGCGCATGCGCTTTGGCTCCGCTGTGAGTGCCCGCTGGGGTGCCGCCCGAGGCGGCCTGGGAAAAAGGATTGCAAGATACCGAGGGGGACTGGGGAGTGCAAGGGCGGCACCCTCCCGCGCATCAGCCAGCATTCCTGAATCTGTCTCGTCCCGGCATGATCCACGGATCGGGCGTAACAAGCTACACGCATTGCCCGAGGTCTATGGGAGGTGCCAGGCACCGTTAACCGTCGACTTGTAACCGACGGTCAGATTCAGGTTCTCGTTAATGACGATCAGGGAGCGGCGAGGGCGGCCACCAGGCCGACGATCCAAAAGGCGCGGATCAGGTTCCCCGCCTTCCCGACGGTGGCTCGGAGCGAGCGCGACAATAGGTTCTTCATCAGTAACCCTCGTTTCATCACAATCCCACCTCGATTGGGCTCGACGCGGGCGATACCCTGCGTCTGATCGATCAGAATTCGGACGGTATGGGTTTCCATGGGTCCTCCTGTGCGATTCGCTGGCGAGTCCGGGTGAGCTGCCGCCAGACTAGGCGCCAGCCCGGTTGATGAAGGCAAGGCGAACAGCGGTGATCGACCGGGTCACTTTACTCCTGATGTGACAGCACTTTGTCGTGCCAGGGGGCCGTCGAAGGGCGCCTAGCGGCCGTGGAATTTCCGTAGCGCCGGCCGCAGTGGCCAGCGGCTGGGCAGCAGCGGGTGCGCCGGTGCGGCGAAGCGGCAGCGCAAGCTGCCCAGCCGTTCGAAGCCGATCTCGATCTCGGCACCCGGATCGACGAAGTCGTCGTGATCAAGACCGGTGCAGTCCGGAATGGTGCCCATGCCCATGACCGTTCCGGGCCGGATCGACGCGATGAATCCGAGCCAGGCGATGACATCCTCGGCCTTGTGATCGATCTCGGATGTCGACCCCTGGTACCGCACCGCGCCGTCGACCTTGACGACGACCTGCAGCGCGTACGGATCGCCGACCTCGTCCGCGGTGATGAGGTACGGTCCGAGCTGGTTGCCCTTGTCCATGTCCTTCGTCAGGCAGAAGCCGCCGATGAACTCCTGCGCCTGCACGTCGCGGGCCGAAACGTCGTTGAAGATGCAGAAGCCCGCCACGGGCTGCTGCTCATTGCCGTAGACGACGGCGAGTTCGGGCTCAATGTCCAGGCGCGACGTGTAGAGCGGCCAGGGAATGGTCTGGTCGTCGCCGACGATCGAGTTCATGTTGCACTTGTAGTAGGACAGGCGCTCGGGCACGCCGGGCGGCGGCGCGGGCGGCTTGGTCAGGAGCATCTTGGCGAACGCCTGCAGGATCGGCGCGGTCCGCGGGTTGTCCTTCTCGTACTTCATCAGCGTGTCCGCCGAGTTCCCGAGGTGCCGCGGCGTGAGCCCGAAGTCGAACAGTGCCACCACCTCGATCGGCTCGTGCAGGCGAACCTCCTGCAGCTTCGGCCGTTCGCCCTCGGGCCACTTGCCCAGATGCGCCTCGCCCCAGGCCGCCAGTTCGCGTGCCGCGCCCTCGCTGTCGGGCAGGCCCGCCAGGTACGCGTGGCTGTCGCTCAACGCGGGCCGGTCGATCCCGCTGCGCTGCCGCAGGGTTGCGAAGGCGACGGCGTGCTCGCCGATGACGACGCCGAAGTGGGGCTGGGAGTCATCCTGGGAAAAGCGGATCAATCTCATCGTGGTGTTCCTTGTTGCCGTCGTTCGGTTCAGAACTCGACCGGAATGCCCTTGGCCTTCGCAACGGCGAGGACCGCGTCGAAGACTCTGGCATGGTCCCAGGGTGCGTCGGCGGCCTCGCTGCGGAACTCGCGGTAGGCCCGCTCGACGTTCATGTACAGGCGCGCCGGGGCGCGCCAGTCGCCGTAAGGCCCGAAGTCGATCTTCTTCGCCGCCTCCAGGGCGCTCAGCCCTTGCCCGAAGCAGTGCTTCGACTCCTCGCGTACGTATTGGAGGTAGGCCTTCATCTGGATCGCGCCCTCGATCCCGCACACCGGCCCGTGTCCGGGGACGATGACGTCCGGATCGAGCGAGATGATGAGATCGAGGATCTTCAGCCACTTCTCGTAAGTGCCGTTCCAGCCCATGGGCGTGCATTCGCGGAAGATGACGTCGCCGGCGAAGATGACCTTTTCCTTGGGCACATGGATGATGGTGTCGCCAATCTGGTGGCACGGCCCGACGTAAATGATGTGGACTTCCGTGCCGTCGAGATCCAGGACATGCCGCTCCTCGAACACCGTCGTCGGCAGCACCAGCCTGATCCCGTCGAAGTCGTAGTCCTCCTGCAGTTGTCGGGCGACGGCCAATGCGCCAGGGTGCAGGGCCTTGAGCAGCAGACGCGTCAGTACGCGATCGGATGCCTTGAGGAGCTGCTGGGTCTCTTTCGGGTCGGCGACCTTCGGCATCAGCTCTCTGACCGTGCGATGCGCGATAATCTCCGCGCCCTCGAACAGCTGGTTCCCCCAGACGTGGTCACCGTCCTCGTGGGTGTTGATCACGCGCTTGGGCAGGCCTGGCCAGACCTTGCCGAACAGCTCGATCATCTGGCGCCCGTGGGGCAGGTCCGACTGGGTGTCGATGACCACCCCGCCGCCGAGGTTGATGAGCCCGGAATTCGCATCGCAGACGCGGTTCCTCTCGTTGAGGACCGCGAAGCAACTTTCACTGACTTGCTGAAGTTTCATTGGGATGGAATGGGTCATTAGGGTGCGCGGCTGATACACTTCCGCCTGTCCCCCGGATGGGCCAGGCGCTCTAGCTCGATGATCCGCGGCAAAAGCCAAGTACTATCCGGCTAGGCACCCGGGCCGTCTATCGGAATACCGCAAAAGGAAAATTCGTGATTGCCCACGTCTTCAGCGACTTCCCCGCGGTCAGCGTGACCGAGATCAGCGACCCCGCGTTGGCGGACGCGGGGCTGGAGCTGATCGAGCTGGATGCGGTGCAGCTCGAATCCCAGCCCCTGTGGGCGCGGCGCGTGCTCGTGCGCCTGGCGTCCGCCAGCATCCTCTTCCACGCCAGCAACCAGCGCCTGCGCACCAGCACCCGCGTGCATCCGGGTCTGCTCGGCTATGTCACTTTCGGCCCGCGGGCGCGGGGGACGGTCAACGGGGTGCCCGTCCGCCCCGGTATGCTATTGGCCGCGGCGCCGGAATCCGAGGCCCGTTTCGTGGTGGAGCCCGGCTGGGAGAGCATCACCTTCCTGCTCCCGCTCGATGAGATCGGCCGCCAGCGGACGGCCCGCCAGTGGGCGGGGGAGTGGCGTCCGCCAAAAGGGGTGGAGACGCTACAGGCCAGCGAGGCAATGGTGTGCGCGCTCTTTAATTGGGGCAAGCGGCTGGTGGAGACCGCCCTTGAGCGGCCCGATCTGTTCAACGAACGGGAAACCGATCGGGTCGCCGCCCAGGTCGAGTTGATCGATGCCCTGTTGGCGACGCTGCGGCAGGCCAGCGACCTCGTGCCCAGCCACGGGGACCGGACGCGGCGGTCCCGCGGCCAGATCGTGCGGCGAGCCGAGGAGTACGCCCTGGCGCGGACCGGCGCCAATCTCTGCGTCAGCGACCTGTGTCGGGTCGCCGGCGTGAGCGCGCGCACCCTGGACTATGCCTTCAAGGAGGTCCTGGGTCTGACGCCGGTGGCCTATCTGACCCGGTTGCGGCTGCACCGGGTCCGCAAGGCCCTCCTGGCGGGGACGCGGGAATCGACCACCGTCTCGGCGCAGGCGCTCGCCTGGGGCTTCTGGCATTTCGGCGAGTTCGCGCGCTCCTACCGGGAGTGTTTCGGCGAGTTGCCATCGGAGACGTTGCGACGGAGGCCCGAGCCGCCCGCGTTGCCGGAGGACGCCAACGGCAAGACTCCTTGAGGGCGTTACAGGCAAGGCAGTGGGACCCGGAACTGGCGGGTGCGGGTGACAAGCTAGGCGTGCTCGCCCGGATACTGATGGGTGGGGTGAGATCTGTCAGGGCAGCAGGTGATAAACGGGGGTGTTGCCGTAGTTTTTCGCCAGTTGCTGGTAGCCCAGGTACTCACAGGCATACCAGGGTGAGCAGGGCCGCCCCCGGGAGGCCTGTTCGGCGCAATGGGCGCCTTCCTCCGCGGTCAGCAAGGCCACGAATTGTTGCGAGGCATAGACATTGCCCGGCAGAGTGATGGGCTCGATGCGGGCCGTGCGGGAGACATGACTCCCATAGACGATGGGGCGCCCGGTCAGGGGGTGCTGGCCGGTATAGACGGGGCCGGCGTGGAGACCGATGCGCAGGCTCAGGTGCTCCGGCAGGCCATGGAGGCGGGGATCCAGGCGGATGAAGCTGTCCTGCAGGGCGAAGGCATGGCGCAGAAGGGCCCGGGCGCTGGACATGACCACGTAGAGGGCATCGCCCCAGCTTTCCACCAGATCCGGCGGGGAGCTGATGTCATCCAAGCGGCGCTGGACCTTGGCCAGATAGCTCCAGAGCCCCGGCAATTCCTCCTCGCGGAGCTTGCTGAAGCCAACCAGGTCGGCGAACAGCAGGGTCCTGAGCACCCGTTGGGGCTCCCGCCGCAGGCCGCTGGTCGGGGTAGGGCCGGCGGCGGGCGGCGGGGCGGCCGGGGCGGGCGTCGCGGCGAGGGTGCGCGCCCGTATCGCGTCCAGATCGATCAGCCGCAGGCGGCCTGGGTCTGGCCAGTGGTCCATGAAGTCCGCCGCCGTCCCGGCCCCCTGTTCGGCGGCATAGTCCCAGACCAGCAGCAGGTGCGGGGCCGTTCCCAAGAGATCGGCGCGCAGGCGGGCGAGACCGTCGATGATCTGATTATTGAAGCGGAACAGCCAATCGTGACCGAGATAGTGCTCCTCGGTGGCATGGGTGACGCTGGCCACCAGCTTGAGGGCATGCCGGAAGCGCCGCTCCCAGCGGGCGCCCGCGGGGGCGACCCGTTCGCGGATGAAATCCTCCGTGGCGAAGGGCAGTATCAGGTGGACCTCCGCGTCCCGCTCCAGCATGGCCTCCACAAACAGCAGCTCGGTCCCGGCGCTCGCCGAGCTGTAACCGATGTGGGCCCCCAGCCTGTCGAGGTGTTCCTGGATGGCGTGCCTGACCGCCTCCTCGCAGGCGGGCGGAAAGATGGGCGGCGCGGCCCCGGGGCGGTCGAGGGGATGTCCGCCGCCGATCAGGATGACGGGCGGGGGCAGCAAGTCCAGCAGGGCGGCGGGGACGGGGAAATCCACTTCCTGGAGCGAGAGGAGGCGATGACGGACCTCGACGACCCAGGCGTAATGCACCTGGCCGTCGGCCAGTGCCCGGCGGAACTGGTCCTCGGCCAGGGCCGGCTCTCCCAGCAGCAGGCAGCATTCGGCCTGATGGGCGCGGGCGAAAAACCGGTCCTTGGGACCGAGCCCCTCCGGCGTCTCGATCGTCGCGGCCCGGACCTGGCGCGCCAGGGTCCGGGCCAGTTCCGTCTCGCCCAGCAACCAGGACAGGCGGGCCGCCTGAACGCCGTTCCCCGCCTGGCGATGGGCCTGGAAGGCTCGCAGATGGGCCTGCCGGCTCTTGCGAAGATCCTCCGGGCTGCCTTGGTGACGCCAGAGTTCGGCATGGATCCGGGCGCACAGATCCAGGGTGCCCAGGTCTTCCGTGGTCCCGACCGGGGTCCTCTCCCCCAGTTGCTTCAGGTGGGTGGCAAGTTCCAGGACCCAGGCGAGGCTGTGCTCCCCGGGCGGGTCCTGGGCTTCCGTGAGGAGCGGCGGCAGGTGCTGGCGCAGGTCGGCGAGGATCTGGTGCGCGATCGGCTCCAGGGCCTCCAGGGCGTCGGGCATGGCGCACAGCAGCTTGCGCGCCTCCAGCACGCCACCGCTGCGCATCAGGGCCAGGATCGCCAAGAGCCGCAGGCGCCGGCTGTCGGGGTAAGCGCGCCGTGCCTGCCCCGCCCGGTCGTAGGCCAGAAAACACTGGCCTTCCTCGATCTGCCCCTCGATCTGGTGAATCCAGTCCGCTTCGCTCGGGGGCGGGTCCATGCCGGGCACGCTCAAGGGCCCATGAAACCGAAGGGGTCCAGGGTCCGGACCGGCTGGGACATCTGATTGACGTTGTAACCCATGCCCTGGGTGGTCTGGTTCAGCAGCTCGAATCGCCCGGCCATCTCCCCGACCCCGTTGGTAATGGTGGCGACATGCTGGTCCATGGTGGCCAGATTTTGATCCATGAAGCGGACATCCTGATTCATGTGGGTCATGTCCTGGTTCATGAGGACCAGATAATCCTTCATGGGCGGCAGGCTGCGTACCTGCTCGTTCATGCCGAGGACGGACTGGGTAATGGTCCCCATGTCCCGGGCCACCGTCGAGAAATGCCGCTGCATCCGGTCCATGGTGCCGGTCATGTCCAGCATGGCCCGCGCCAGATCCTGGATCAGGAAGAGATTGATGACCGCGAGAATGGCCAGCAGCAGCAGTACCCCGCGGATGATCCGCACCGTGCGCCGGGCGATGCCGGTGCCGATACGGTTTTCTTCCGTCATCCGGTCATCGACCTCGGCGACGGCCCGGTGGAATACCTCGATGATCAGGGCCGTGTCGGTCGAGGGTGTCGCCGGGGCGGCGGTTGATGGGGCGCTGGGGTCGGTCATTTAAAGGGTGTCATCGAGTTGAAGACCCGCATGGGCCCGGACATGCGGTTGACGTCGGCGCCCATGATGCCGACCGTCTGATTGATGAAGGCGAAGCTGGAGGTCATGCGCGTGACGCTTTGGGTAATGCTGGCCATGTTGGTATCCAGGTTGTCCATGCGCAGCGAGAGGCTGTTCGTGGTGCCAGTCAGGTCCCGCACACTGCCTTGCATGCGGTGCATTTCCCCGGTCATGATGGGCAAGGGGCTGATATTGGACTCCATTTCCAGGATGGCGTCCCTCATGGTCAACATGTTGTCCGCAATATGAGTGAAATGATTGTTCATGGTGTTGACGGCGCCAATCATGGGCTGGATCTGATAGGCGAGTGTTAGCAGCAACAGGAACATGCTCAACCCGACGACCGCCAGACTGATCATGCCGAAGCGGACCACAGAGGTCGTCCGCCGGGCCACCCGCAGGTGCATGGCGAACTGCTGATCCAGAATGTGCTTGAAACCCGCGGCAATCTCTTCGATCCGGGCCTGGTCCTCGGGGGCGATGGGCATGTGTTGACGCCTGCTAGGCGGAAATTGAGTGAGGTGGCCCCGCCGAAGGTAATGGGGCAGAGCTAAGGTGCCCCCAGCCCTCACCGAGCCTTACCTCTGGGCTGATAGCAAGAGGATCTTAGCCGCACCCAAGGCGATGGACAAGACCGTCTTGACCGATCCGGTTTCAGGTCCGACCGGAGGCCGCCATGTCTCGATACCACCCGGCAGGCAATGGGAGCCAGGTTGAGGGTTATCCCCACCATCAGGCCCGCCCGGGATTTCCGCAAGGCCACTGACCAGCAAATTGTGGTAGCCTGCCGTGCGATTACGGCGAGGGATTGTCCGGATTTAATCCCCCCTGATATTCTTCATCTTTCCATTGTCATTTTCGAACGAGAGTAACCACATGCGCTTGACTACTGGATTGTCTGTTTCCGTTGTCACCTTGGCTATCGCCTTGAGTATCGCGACCATCGTCTCCGCCGAGGATCCCGCAACCAAGGCAGCGGGTGCACCACCCACCCCCGCGGTTCCGGCGGCTACCGCTCCATCGACCGACACCGCGGTCGTGGCTACTGTCAATGGCGTGGTCATTAGCCGCGCCGAGCTTGACCAGGCCACCCAGGTTCTGCTTGCCCAGGCCCGGATGCCGGCACCCACCGATCCCCAGCAGAAGCAGCAAATCGAGGGCATGGCCCTCGAAAGCCTGATTGCCCAGGAATTGCTGTATCAGGCCGCCAAGAGTGTCGAGATAGCTGACCTTGATAAAAAAGTCGAGGAAAAGATCAGCGCCGCCAAGGCACGCTTCGGCACCCCTGAGGCCTTCGAAAAGGCCCTCGCCCAGAGCAAGATGACCGAGCAGGAGTTAAAGGAGCGCATGATCCGTGAGGTCATGATCGGGGCCTATATTGAGCAGGAGATCACCGCCAAGATCACCATCACCCCGGAGCAGGCCAAGCAGTTCTATGACGGGAACCCGGACATGTTCAAGAAACCCGAGTCTCTCCATGCCAGCCATATCCTGATCGGAGTTGACGCCAAGGCCACTCCTGAGGAAAAGCAGGCAGCCAAGAAGAAGGCGGATGACCTCCTCGCGAAGATCAAGGGCGGGGCTGATTTCGCGGAACTGGCAAAGGCCGAATCTACTTGCCCCAGCGCCAAGAAAGGCGGTGATTTGGGTACCTTCGGGCCTGGCCAAATGGTCAAACCCTTCGAAGTGGCGGCATTTAGCCTTGAGGATGGCGCGGTGAGCGACGTCGTGGAGACTCAGTTTGGTTATCACATTATCAAGTCGCAAGGCAAGACCCCCGGCGAAACGGTGCCTTACGATCAGGTTCAGGAAAAGATCCAGTTGCACCTGAAGAACGCGGAGACACAGAAACAGTTGGCGGCCAAAGTCGAGGCCTTGAAGCAGGCGGGTAAGATCGAGAAGCCAGCCCAGACGCAGTGATCATCCCTAGCTCAAGATGGTATTGGTAGTCGCCGATGTGACCCTTATCACGGCTCGGTTTGCATTCACCGGCCCCAGGATCCTACCGCTATGATTAAGATGACCAGGGCAACCTGACCCCCGATGAAGGTCGGGAAGTCGGTTGGGGCGGGGAGAATCCTCCTTGCCCTTCCCTGGCGAGGCGGGTAGCCAGTGATCATTTAAGCCACCCGTCTGGATTGACCACATCAGGATGCCTTCATAGCATGGATCCTCACCAGGCTCATTCGCCTGACCCCCCCCAGGAATTGCCGCTAGCCATTGTTCTGCGGGTTTTTTTGCCATTTGCCGCAGGCTATTTCCTTTCATACCTCTACCGCACCATCAACGCGGTGCTGGCCCCCGAGCTGGAATCCGCCCTGGGTCTCGACGCGGCCGCCCTGGGGCTTCTTACCAGCGTTTACTTTTTGACCTTCGCGGCTTTTCAGTTGCCGCTCGGTATCCTGCTCGACCGCTTCAACCCCCATAAGGTGGAAAGTGTGCTGCTGTTATTTGCCGCCACGGGTGCCGCTCTGTTCGCCATCAGCGATAGCCTGGGGGCTTTGGTGCTTGGGCGGGCCCTCATTGGCCTCGGGGTGTCGGCCTGTCTGATGGCCAGCATGAAGACCTTCGTTCTGTGGTTTCCATCGCCACGCCTGCCCGCGGTATATGGTTGGATACTTGCGGCTGGCGGCTTGGGCGCCCTCACCGCGACCAGGCCGGTGGAGTGGGCCATGGAGCTTACCTCCTGGCGGGGGATCTTCGCCGGACTGGCGGTGTTGACCCTGTTGGCGGCTGCGGTGATTTTTCTTGTGGTCCCGGATAAGCCCGCAGCCACTCAAGCGGGCGGCTGGCGGGAGCAGTGGCGGGGTCTCGTGGCGATTTACACCAGCCGGGTATTCTGGCGCCTGGCCCCCATCAGCCTGTTGGTGATGAGTGCCCACATGGCGATTCAGGGTCTCTGGGCGGGTCCTTGGCTAAGGGATGTCGCAGGTCTCGACCGGATAGCGGTGGCCGATCACCTCTTTTGGGTCGCGGGGGGCTTAGTGGCCGGATTTTTTGGGATCGGTACCCTGGCCTACCGTCTCAATCGTCTGGGGATTCCACTGGTGGCAGTTTCGATCGGCGGCGTGGTTATTTTCATGGCACTGCAACTGGTTGTCGTCCTCGGATATACCGGTGCGACCCTGCCGATCTGGGTGAGCTTTGGTTTCTTTGGCACCTCCGCTAACCTGAGCTTTGCCATCCTGTCACAGGCCTTTCCGCGGGAATTGGCCGGCCGGGTGAATACGGCCTTGAATCTCCTGGTCTTCGTGGGGGCCTTCATCATGCAGTGGAGCCTGGGGGTGGTGATTGGCATTTGGCCGACAGTGAACGGGGGTTATGCAGCCATTGGCTACCGTACAGCCTTCGGTATGGTCTTGATGCTGCAGATCGCCGCCCTGGGTTGGTACTGGTACGCCGGCAGCGGACGTAACCCCGAAGTCTAGCGGGTACCGGATAGGCTGCGTTCCCTACCCCTTGAGTCATCACCTGGCCATTCAGGTTGGGTTGGCGAAGACGGCGAAGCGGTCTCGGCCTTCCTCCTTGGCCCGGTACATGGCCTCGTCGGCGTGCCGGGCCAGTTCGATGGCGTCAACCCCATGCTGTGGGAAGAGGGCAATGCCGATACTTGCCGAAATCCCCAGGGACTTGTCAGCTATCTCGAAGGGTTGCCTCAGGGCCTCGCGAATCCCCTCGGCCACCTTGACCGCGCCCTCCTCATTGGCGACCTCGGGCAGCAGGACCACGAACTCATCCCCGCCAAGCCGGCCGACGGTGTCTGCGGCGCGCACGCAGGCCTTCAGGCGTTGGGCGAGGGCCTGCAGGAGCAGGTCCCCGACGGCGTGTCCCCAGTTGTCATTGATGGGCTTAAAGCGGTCGAGGTCGATGAACAGCAGGGCCAGCTTGGTGTCATTGCGTCTCGCCAGCTCCAGGGCTTGGGTGACACGGTCGAAGAAGAGACGGCGATTGGGCAGATGGGTCAGGACGTCATGGCTGGCCATGAATATCAGCCGATCCTGGGCAAGCTTGCGATCGGTAATGTTGAGCTTGACCGCTACGTAATGGGTGATGGTTCCGGACGCGTCCCTGACGGGGGCAATACGGGCCTCCTCCCAATAGACCTCGCCGGATTTGCGGCGATTCACCAGTTCACCTGCCCAGGTCTCGCCGCGGGGGAGCAGGTCCCACATCTCCAGATATTTTGAGCGGTCGGTCAATCCCGATTGCAAGATCCGGGGGTTTTGCCCGACGGCCTCTCCTGAGGAGTAACCCGTTTCCTTGGTGAACTGAGGATTGACATACTGGATGGTGGCGTGCCGGTCCGTGATCACGATGGAGGTCGGGCTTTGTTCGATGGCCTTGGAGAGTACCAGTAATTGGTCATTGGCCCGCTGGATCTCAGCCAGGCTGCTTGCCATGGCCTCGGTATGTTGTTTCAGATCCAGGTGGAGGCGGACCCGGGCACGGACCACCGCCCGGTTGACAGGTTTATGGATGAAGTCCACGCCCCCCGCGGCAAAGCCGCGGGTCTCGCTTTCCGCGTCGGTCCTGGCGGTGACGAAAATCACCGGGATATTCCGGGTGGCCGCATCGGCCTTGAGGGCCGCGCAGACCGCATAGCCATCCATCTCCGGCATCATGACGTCGAGCAGGATGAGGTCGGGTGGGTCCTGGGTCGCGGCCAATGCCAAGGCCTGGCGTCCCGAGATGGCGAAGCTGAGGTCATAGTCTTCCTCCAGCATCCCCAACAATATTTCGATATTCGTCGGGGTGTCGTCCACGATGAGGAGGTGCGCGCGTGCAGGGGCGGTCAATTGAATTTCCCAATCTCAAAGCGAGAGCGATGCCTGGCTCCAGGCAACTGAACCAAGGGGGTAGCCAACTGGACGGGGTCGATCGGTTGGGGGACCTGGACCTTCCTACCGGCGGCCCCGCCAGCGACCCGGGCCTCATCCAGGGCTGCCGTCCTCACCACCACCTGCCCCATCCTTTCGAGTTAGGCCCTGACGAGGCCGGATCGGAGTCCGGCTCCGTGGCGCCCAACCTCTTGTCCCCGCCACACCTAGCCACGCTGATCCATGGGGACATAGTGGGTCTGGGTATTGCCCGTGTAGATTTGGCGGGGACGGGCGATGCGGCTGCTCGAGGCCTG
>JBGAUE010000052.1:0-20703 GCA_044228795.1 Chromatiaceae bacterium
CAGGCCTCGAGCAGCCGCATCGCCCGTCCCCGCCAAATCTACACGGGCAATACCCAGACCCACTATGTCCCCATGGAACAGCGGGGTTAGTCAGGCGGGGCCGCTGCACCAAGGGAGTTGAGGTGCTCCCGCGGCTGCACCGATTCGGTGCCGAGGGCCCCGCACTTCTTTCTCGCCCACGCATATCCTGGTCTTACCCTCTGTAATCCTAAGAAATTTAATTGTTGGCCTGGATTGTGCATTTCTGTCGTTGACAACTCATGTCACCTCTCAATCCCCTGGCCGCGCAGTCAGGGAATCAATCAACGACATTGGCCTGGGTGGCCAAGCGCTAACACAGCGGGAGAATGGCACCATGCACCTTTTCAAAGGTTATCGAAGGCTTATGATGGCAACTGGCCTGGTTGTGACCCTGGCTGGTTCGGCCCTGGCCCAGGCCGCCGACACCATCAAGGTGGGTATCCTGCATTCCTTATCCGGCACCATGGCTATCAGCGAAACCACGCTGAAGGACACCATGCTGATGCTGATCGCAGAGCAGAACAAAAAGGGCGGTCTGCTCGGCAAGCAGATCGAGGCGGTGGTCGTGGACCCGGCCTCCAACTGGCCCCTGTTCGCGGAAAAGGCCCGGGAACTACTGACCAAGGACAAGGTGGCAGCGGTATTTGGCTGCTGGACTTCGGTGTCCCGTAAGTCCGTGTTGCCGGTCTTCGAGGAGTTGAACGGGCTGCTCTTCTATCCCGTGCAATACGAGGGGGAGGAATCCTCCAAAAATGTCTTCTACACGGGCGCGGCTCCAAATCAGCAGGCCATCCCGGCAGTCAACTACCTGATGGACCAGGGCGTCCAGCGCTGGGTGCTGGCCGGCACCGACTATGTCTATCCGCGTACCACCAATAAAATCCTGGAGGCCTATCTCAGGTCCAAGGGGGTCAAGGACGAGGACATCATGATCAATTACACCCCCTTCGGCCATTCGGATTGGCAGTCCATCGTTGCCGAGATCAAGAAATTTGGCTCCGCTGGCAAGAAGACCGCTGTGGTATCCACCATCAATGGCGATGCTAACGTTCCCTTCTACAAAGAGTTAGGCAATCAAGGCGTGTCGGCCGAGGACATCCCCGTGGTCGCCTTCTCGGTGGGCGAGGAGGAGCTTTCCGGTATCGACACCAAGCCCCTGGTCGGTCATTTGGCCGCCTGGAACTATTTCATGAGTGTGGACACGCCGGAAAATGCTGCCTTCATCAAAGAATGGCACGACTACATCAAGAACCCCAAGCGCGTCACCAACGACCCGATGGAGGCCCATTACATCGGCTTCAACCTGTGGGTGAAGGCCGTCGAGAAGGCCGGAACCACGGATCCAGACAAAGTGGCCGCGGCGATGATCGGTCTGGAAGTCCCCAACCTAACCGGTGGGACCGCCAAGTTGCTGCCCAATCACCACATCACCAAGCCGGTGCTGATCGGCGAAATCCAGGACGATGGCCAGTTTTCCGTGGTCTGGGAGACCGAGGGCCTGGTGCCTGGGGATGCCTGGTCTGATTTTCTGGAGGGTTCCAAGGACATCGAGGCCGATTGGGTGACCCTCAAGTGCGGTAACTACAACACCAAGACCAAGACCTGTTCCGGTCAGACCTATTGATTTCAATCTTGTTCTGATGGCGGGTCAGGCCCTGGCCTGACCCGCCCCACCCCGGATGCTCCGGGCCTGCCGGCCACCTGGGGTGGCCCCTCGCTAGCGAGATAATCTGATGCCCATGCTTGCCAGGCTTATGCTTGCCCTCTTGTTGACAGCCGCGACCCGGGTTTCGGCCAGCGCGGATGACTTTGAGATGGCCCTAGCCCTCCTGCTTGATGGCAAATTTCCCGTCAAGGAGCAGGGGGTCGAGCAACTCTCGCAAACCGGGGATGCCCGTCTCGAACAGCTTTTTCCCGCCTTGCTCAACGGCGAGCTTTTCCAGCTCAAGTCCACCAATAGCCTGGTGATTGGCCATGGCAAGGATGCTGACCTGGAGTTGACCGAGGTCATCAGTGGCCAGGTGGTCAAGGGGGTTAGCCAGCAGGATCTCAAAAAGATACCCATCAACAATCGGATGCGCGGCCAGCTCAAGGCCGCCATAGCCCGTCTGAATCTCGGACATGCGGATCCCGGCAAGCGCCTGACAGCCGTCAATAGTCTCATCAATGACCCGGATCCTGGCAGCCGCGCTTTGTTGTTAGCACAGCAGAAAATGGAGACCGACCCAGGGGTCCAGGAGGCCATCAGTTTGGTACTGGCGCTGATGGATTTGAGTAGCCCGGAACCCGAGACGCGCCTAGCCGCCATTCAGGGTTTGGATGGCGCCTTGCATCCACAAGTGCGCGGCGCCTTGAACCAGCTGCTGGATCGGGAGACCGACCTGCGGGCTAGGAACGCCGCTAAAAAAGTCTTGGAAGGAACCGAGGCCCGCCTGCAATGGTACGCCACCCTGGAGACCCTCTTCTTCGGTCTCTCCCTGGGTTCGGTGCTGGTGCTGGCGGCCATTGGTCTGGCCATCACCTTTGGTGTCATGGGGGTCATCAACATGGCCCACGGCGAGCTCATGATGCTGGGCGCCTATACCACCTATGTCATCCAGCAATGGCTGCCGGATCAGATCGGCATTTCGGTGTTTATCGCCATTCCCGCGGCCTTTGTCGTCGCTGGCCTGGTTGGCGTTCTTATCGAGCGCGGGGTTATCCGGTTCCTCTATGGTCGGCCCCTGGAGACCTTGCTGGCCACCTTTGGTATCAGTCTGATCCTGCAACAACTGGTTCGCTCGGTTTTCTCCCCGCTCAACCGTTCGGTAGAGACACCAGCCTGGATGTCCGGCTCCTGGCAAGTCAACGAAGTTCTGTCTCTGACCTTGAACCGGATGTACATCATTCTCTTTTGCCTCTTGGTCTTCGCCCTTTTGTTTCTGATCCTCAACAAGACCCGGCTGGGCCTCCAGGTGCGGGCGGTGTCGCAGAACCGGGCCATGGCTCGCGCCATGGGGGTGCGTTCGCAATGGGTGGACGCCATGACCTTCGGCCTGGGTTCGGGCATCGCCGGTATTGCCGGTGTGGCCCTGAGCCAGCTCACCAACGTCGGTCCCAACCTGGGACAGAGCTATATCATCGACAGCTTCATGGTGGTGGTCTTTGGCGGGGTCGGCAATCTGTGGGGGACCCTGGTGGCGGGACTGGGTCTGGGTGTGGCCAATAAATTTCTGGAGCCCTGGGCTGGCGCCGTGCTGGCCAAGATCCTGGTCCTGGTCTTCATCATCCTCTTCATCCAGAAGCGTCCCAAGGGACTCTTCCCGCAAAAGGGGAGGGCAGCGACATGATGCTGGCACGACTGCTGAAAGGCGACCGGGGTGGCCAGGTCCTGCTGGGAACCCTGCTCCTGTTGGCGATACTGGCACCCATTCTTAATTTGGGGCTGCCACCGGGGCATCCCCTGTATCTTTCCACCTATACCCTGACCCTTTTGGGCAAGTACCTCAGTTACGCCCTGCTGGCGGTGGCGGTGGATCTGGTCTGGGGCTACCTGGGCATCCTTTCCCTGGGCCATGGCGCCTTTTTCGCCCTCGGCGGCTATGCCATGGGCATGTACCTCATGCGCCAGATCGGTGACCGCGGCGTCTATGGCAATCCCGAATTACCCGATTTCATGGTCTTTCTCAATTGGGAGGGGCTGCCCTGGTACTGGTGGGGCTTCGACCATTTTGGTTTCGCCCTGCTGATGGTGGCCCTGGTCCCCGGCCTGCTGGCCTTCGTCTTTGGTTGGTTTGCCTTTCGCTCCCGGGTTACCGGGGTTTATCTCTCCATCATCACCCAGGCCCTCACCTATGCCCTCATGTTGGCCTTCTTCCGCAACGAAATGGGCTTTGGCGGCAATAACGGCCTCACCGATTTCAAGGATCTGCTGGGCTTCGACCTCCAGGCCGATAGTACGCGGGTCGGCCTCTTTTTGATCTCGGCCCTGGCCCTGGCGTCGGGTTATCTAGCCTGTCGCGCCCTGGTCCTCTCCAAGCTCGGCCGGGTCGCCATGGCCATTCGCGATGCCGAGGAACGGACCCGTTTTACCGGTTATCGGGTGGAGTATGTGATGCTCTGGATCTTTACCTTCTCCGCCGTGCTGGCGGGTATCGCCGGGGCCCTCTACGTGCCCCAGGTCGGCATCATCAATCCTGGCGAGTTCTCGCCCCTCTTTTCCATCGAGATCGTTATCTGGGTGGCGGTGGGGGGGCGCGCCACCCTCTATGGGGCAGTGGCCGGGGCCCTGCTGGTGAACTATTCCAAGACCTGGTTCACCGCCGCCTTGCCCGAGGTCTGGCTCTATGCCCTGGGCGCCATTTTCGTGGTGGTGACGCTCTTTCTACCCAAGGGCCTCGCCGGCCTGGGGCTGCCCTGGCGGCGGGTGCGGGAGGTCAGGGCATGAGGCTCCTCGACAGAACCCACAAGCTGATGCGCGGTCATGGCCTGGGCTTTTTCGCGCCCGAGATCAACCCGGAATTGGACATCAGCCATCGCACCATCCTCCATGTCGAGGGGGTTTCGGTGACTTTCGACGGCTTCAAGGCCATCAATAACCTCAACCTCTACATCGACGACGGTGAATTGCGCTGCATCATAGGCCCCAACGGTGCCGGCAAGACCACCATGATGGACATCATCACCGGTCGCACCCGGCCGGATAGCGGCAGCGTCTATTTCGGCCAAATCACCGATCTGCTCAAGCTCAGCGAGGCGGAAATCGCTAACGCCGGTATCGGCCGCAAGTTCCAGAAGCCGACCGTTTTTGAGAATCATAGTGTTTTCGGCAATCTGGAACTGGCCATGGCCGCCGACAAGCGGGTCTGGCCGACCCTTTTTGCCCGGATCACCCCAGAGCAGAGCGATCATATCGACCAGGTGCTGGAGACGGTCGGGCTGCTGAATCGGCGTGACCTCCCCGCCCGGGTTCTGTCCCATGGCCAAAAACAGTGGCTGGAAATCGGCATGCTGTTGGTGCAGCGGCCCCGGCTCCTCCTGGTGGATGAGCCGGTGACAGGCATGACTCATCAGGAAATGGACCATACCGCGGCCTTGCTGACCTCGCTGGCGGGGGAGCATACGGTGGTGGTGGTAGAACATGACATGGAGTTCGTCCGTTCCATCGCCCGCAAGGTGACGGTCTTACATCAGGGCAGCGTGCTGGCGGAGGGGACCATGGACAAGGTACAAAACGATCCCAGGGTCATCGAGGTCTATCTGGGAGGGTCGGGGCTATGCTGAGAATCAGGGGCGTCAACCAGTATTATGGCGAGAGTCACGCCCTGCGTGATCTGGACCTGGAGGTGACTGAGGGCCAGTGCACCGTGCTCATGGGGCGCAATGGCGTGGGCAAGACCACCCTGTTGCAGTGCGTGATGGGACTCTTGCCGATGCGTACCGGGACCCTGGACTTCGCGGGTGTCGATCTGCTCAAGACCCCGGCGGAAGGCCGCGCTACCTTGGGCATTGGCTATGTACCTCAAGGCCGTCAGGTGTTTCCCATGCTGACGGTGGAGGAAAATCTGCGCATCGGTTTGCCGGCGCGGCGGGACCGGCTGCGCCAGGTGCCCGGCTTCATCTATGAACTGTTTCCGGTACTGAAGGAGATGCTGGGGCGGCGCGGCGGCGATCTCTCCGGCGGTCAGCAACAACAGCTCGCCATCGGTCGGGCGCTGGTACTGGACCCAATACTACTCATCCTGGACGAACCCACGGAGGGGATTCAGCCCAATATCGTCCAGGAAATCGGCGACATCCTGCGCCGGCTCAATCGCGAGGCCGGCTTGACCCTACTGTTGGTCGAGCAGAAATTACCCTTCGCCCGCAAGGTGGGTGACCGGTTCGCCATCCTCGACCGCGGGCGATCCATGGCCAGTGGCGCCATGGCCGATCTTAACGAGACGCTGGTGAAGGAGTATTTGACCGTATGAGCACTAACTCCTACCCCTCCCCCCTACCATCCCCTGGACAGGCCCGCCCTCGACCCCCCTTCCTTGATAGGGGGCCGGGTGGTGGCCACAACCAGGCGCCCAGCGGCCGAGACGCCGCGAACAGTCCAGCCCATGGGTTCGGCCAGCCCATGGGGAGCCAGACCGAGAGCCCGGGCTGGCAAGCCAGTCTTGAACTGGGTCTAAGCCCCTGGCATGGGCGGACCGCCCTCACCTATCGCCGCCAACGGGGCCCCCTTTCGGTGCAAAGGCCCTTCTACCCGGAAGGCGAGGTTTGTCATCTTTATCTGTTGCACCCACCCGGTGGGGTGGTGGGCGGAGATGGTCTGGAGATCCAGATCAATCTGGAGGCTGGCGCCCGGGCCCTGGTAACCACCCCAGGGGCAACTAAGTTTTATCGCAGCGCTGGTGACCGGGCGCATCAATTCACCACCCTGCGTCTGGGGGCTCAGGCGAGCCTGGAATGGCTCCCTCAGGAAAATATCCATTTCACGGGGGTCCGGGCGTCGCTGAAGACCCGGGTTGAATTGACGCCGAGCGCCCGCTTCCTGGGCTGGGAGTACCAGTGTCTGGGACGGCCCGCGCTGGACGAGGGTTTCGACAGCGGTGATCTGGATTGCCAGTTGCAATTCTGGTTGGATGACCGCCCACTCCTTCTGGAACGTCTGCGGGTCACGCCCCAAAGTCGGCGCGGCGCGGCGGTGCTGCGCGGCCTGCCGGTAACGGCCACCCTCCTGGCCACCCCGGCGGGGCCAGCCGAGCTGGAATGGGTGCGATCCCTACTGGTGGACTCTCTTTCCAGCGGCGTCACCCTCCTGGATAATCTCCTGGTGGTCCGTTATCTGGGGGATTCCACCGAGGAGTGCCGCAACCTCTTCACCCGGATCTGGGCCGGGCTGCGCCCCCAGGTACTGGGGCTCGAGCCCTGTCCCCCGCGCATCTGGGCTACCTGAGAGACGCAGCGCCCGAGAGGCGACTTGTCCTATCATCGCAGTGACCCAAGGGGGATTTGGGAAAGAAGATCTGCCTAGTAGCTGATTGGCCTGATGACTGAATTAAAGGAGCGTCCGTGGAACTGACCCCCCGAGAAAAAGACAAGCTGCTGATTTTCACCGCCGGCCTCCTGGCCGAGCGTCGCAAGGCGCGGGGACTCAAGCTCAACTACCCGGAGGCGGTCGCCTACATCAGCGCCGCCATTCTGGAGGGTGCCCGGGATGGTTGTAGCGTGGCGGAGTTGATGGACTATGGCCGTACCTTGCTGAGCCGTGAGGAGGTCATGGAGGGCATTCCCGAGATGATCACCGAGATCCAGGTCGAGGCGACCTTTCCTGACGGCACCAAGCTGGTGACCGTGCATGCCCCCATTGTCTGAGCCCAGAGGAGCTGGCCATGATTCCAGGTGAAATCCGGGTCCTCCCCGGCGAGATCGAACTCAATCCGGGCCGCCCGACCCTGCGGCTACGGGTGGCCAATCACGGCGACCGGCCCATTCAGGTCGGTTCCCACTACCATTTCCAGGAGACCAATCCCGCCCTGGTCTTTGATCGCGCCGCCGCCCGGGGCTTCCGCCTCAATATCGCCGCCGGTACCGCGGTCCGCTTTGAGCCTGGCCAGACCCGCGAGATCGAACTGGTGGCCTACGCCGGTGACCGGATCGTCCATGGCTTCAATGCCCAGGTCATGGGGAGGTTGGACTGATGGCCATGATCAGCCGGCGGGCCTATGCCGAGATGTACGGCCCCACCACCGGGGACCGGGTGCGCCTGGGGGACACCGAACTCTGGATTCAGGTGGAAAAGGATCACACCCTCTATGGCGAGGAGGTGAAATTCGGGGGCGGTAAGGTGATCCGCGACGGCATGGGCCAATGCCAGAGACCCGCTGCGGAGGTGGTGGACCTGGTCATCACCAATGCCCTGATTCTGGATTACTGGGGCATCGTCAAGGCGGATGTCGGGATCAAGGGTGGACGCATCGCTGCCATGGGTAAGGCCGGTAATCCAGACGTGCAGCCGGGGGTCACCATCCTGGTCGGGCCGGGTACCGAGGTCATCGCCGGGGAGGGCCAGATTTTGACCCCGGGCGGTATCGACAGCCACATCCATTTCATCTGTCCCCAACAGGTGGAAGAGGCCCTGATGTCGGGCATTACGACCATGCTTGGGGGTGGCACCGGGCCCGCCACGGGCACCAACGCGACCACCTGCACCCCGGGACCCTGGAACATCCACCGGATGCTGCAGGCGGCCGAGGCCTTGCCCATGAACCTGGGCTTTCTGGGAAAGGGCAACGCCAGCCTACCCGCGGCCTTAGAGGAGCAGGTCGTCGCCGGCGCCATCGGACTCAAGTTGCATGAGGACTGGGGAACTACCCCCGCGACCATTGATAACTGTCTCTCGGTGGCCGAGGCCATGGACGTGCAGGTGGCCATCCACACCGATACCCTCAACGAGTCGGGGTTCGTCGAGCACAGCCTGGCGGCCATGAAGGGCCGCACCATCCATACCTATCACACCGAAGGGGCTGGCGGCGGCCATGCCCCCGACATTATCAAGGCCTGCGGCGAGTCCTGGGTATTGCCCTCCTCGACCAATCCCACCCGCCCCTACACCGTCAATACGGTGGACGAGCATCTGGATATGCTCATGGTCTGCCATCACCTGGACCCGAGTATCGCCGAGGACGTGGCCTTCGCGGAGTCGCGCATCCGTCGCGAGACCATCGCGGCCGAGGACATTCTCCACGACCTCGGGGCCTTCTCCATGATTGCCTCCGACAGTCAGGCCATGGGCCGGGTGGGGGAGGTCATCTGTCGAACCTGGCAGACCGCCCATAAGATGAAGGTCCAGCGCGGCAGCCTGGCCGGCGACCCAGGCCATCACGACAATCGGCGAGCCAAGCGCTACATCGCCAAGTACAGCATTAACCCGGCGATTACCCATGGCATCAGCCACGAGGTGGGTTCGGTCGAGGTCGGCAAACTGGCCGATCTGGTGCTGTGGAGGCCCGCCTTCTTTGGCGCCAAGCCCAGCCTTATCCTCAAGGGCGGCATGATCGTGGCCGCGCCCATGGGCGACCCGAACGCCAGCATTCCCACCCCCCAGCCGGTGCATTACCGCACCATGTTCGGCGCCCTCGGCGGTGCGCGCCTGGCGACCCGCATGACCTTTGTCTCTCAGGCGGCGGCAGACGCCGGGATCCCCGCCCGCTTGGGTCTCGGCAGTTTGATCGGTACCGTGTTCCATTGCCGGGGTCTGCGTAAGGCGGATATGCGCCTCAACGACTATCAGCCGCGCATCGAGGTAGATGCCCAGACTTACCAGGTGCGGGCCGATGGCGAACTGCTGGTCTGCGAGCCGGCCGCAGAGCTACCTCTGGCCCAGCGTTATTTTCTGTTCTAAGGCAGTGGGTTATTCCAGGCAAGAGCATGATCCGATTCACCCGCATCCTTGATCAGGCGGAATCCCCGGATGCCACTCTGACCCTACCCCTGGCAAACCGGGTCAAAAGCCGCTTGCGTGTTACCCTGGATGACGGCCGGGAGGCGGGGCTCTTCTTGGAGCGGGGGCTCAGCCTCAAGGATGGCGACTTACTGGGTGGTCAGGAGGCGGAGGGGCTGGTCGTCCAGGTGCGGGCGGCCCCCGAGATCCTGTCGGTGGCGGATTGCCGGGATCCACTGCTATTGGCGCGGGCCTGCTACCACCTGGGTAACCGTCACCTTCCCATTCGCATCCAGGCCGACAGGCTGAGTTACCTCCACGACCCGGTACTGGATGCCATGTTACGGGGCCTGGGACTGGCGGTGCGGGTCGAACGTGGCCCCTTCGAGCCCGAGCCCGGGGCCTATGCCAGCGGTGCCGGTCATGTCCACGGCCGGACCCATGCCGACGCCCAAGTCCATGCCGGCGGGGTGGATGACGGCCATGCCCATGACCCTCCCCACCCTCATGCCCAGGCTCCATCCTCCTGACCGGTGACTGAGTCCTTGCCGGACCCGGCCGATCTGGCCCTGATCCGTCTCCTGCAACTCTGTAGCCCTAACCTGCCCATCGGCGGCTTCGGCTTCTCTCAGGGTATCGAGTGGGCGGTCGCGGCCGGCTGGATTCACGATCAGGCCAGCCTGGGCGACTGGCTGAGGGACCTGGCCGCTACTAACCTCGCCTATGTGGAAATTCCCCTGCTGGCGCGGCTCCACCGCGCAATCGAGGCGGGAGATGCCCAGGCCCTGGACCAGGGTTGCCAGTGGCTCCTGGCGAATCGGGAAACCAGTGAATTGCGGGATGAGGAGCGGCACCGTGGCCGCGCCCTCGCCACCTTGCTGGTGGATCTCGAACTGCCCCGGGCCCGCGAGTGGCGGCCCATCCTGGCCTCTTGTCAGAGCGCCGGCTTCGCCCTGGCGGCGGTGGGCTGGGGCATTCCCTTGCCCAAGGCCGCCCTGGGGTTTGCCTGGTGCTGGCTGGAAAATCTCATCCTGGCGGGGATCAAACTGATCCCCCTGGGGCAGACCGCCGGCCAGCGGCTGCTGCGCGACCTGGGCCCCGGCCTGGTCAGCGCCGTCCACCTGGGTCTGAATCTGGCGGACTCCGAGCTGGGGTCCTCGGCCCCCGCCCTGGCCATCGCCAGCAGCCGCCACCCGCAGCAATACTGCCGATTGTTTCGATCCTGAGAGAGCAAACTATGAATCCCAATAAGCAACCCCTGCGTCTGGGCGTTGGTGGCCCGGTGGGCTCCGGCAAGACCGCCCTGTTGGAATCCCTCTGCAAGGCCCTGCGTGATGAGTTCAGCCTGGCGGTGGTGACTAACGATATCTATACCCAGGAGGACGCCCGCATCCTCACCGAGGCCGGGGCCTTGCCGGCGGAGCGCATCCTCGGCGTCGAGACGGGGGGCTGCCCCCATACCGCCATCCGCGAGGACGCCTCCATGAACCTGGCGGCCGTGGAGGATCTCTGCCAGAGTTTCCCGGACCTGGATCTGATCTTCATCGAGAGCGGAGGCGACAACCTCGCGGCGACCTTCAGCCCGGAACTCGCTGACCTGACCATTTACGTCATCGATGTAGCCGAGGGCGAGAAGATCCCCCGCAAGGGTGGCCCGGGCATTACCGCCTCGGACCTGCTGGTTATCAACAAGATCGATCTGGCGCCCTATGTGGGCGCCTCTCTCGAAGTCATGGCCGCCGATAGCCGCCGTATGCGCGGCCCCCGGCCCTTTGTTTTTACCAATCTGAAAACGGGCGAGGGACTGGAGGAGGTGATCCGCTTCATCCGTCATCAGGGGATGTTGTCCGGCGGTTGAGCCTTGGGCTGGCCGCCTCACCCATAACCCGAGTATCCCGGGTGATTATGATCGCCACAACCTTGTGAATTGATGATGGCTTCACCGATCTGCAAGGTATCTGTCATCCCCGCCAGAAAACCGGGGCGAGATCCTCAAGCAGGACGGAGCCTTGCCCCCGCGACCGGCTCGCCATCCCTGGCGATCCGGCGGGGGCGAGGAGGTAGATCTGCTCCTGAATCGGGACGGCATCCTTTACCCTTTCGAGATAAAGCTGACCGCGCCGCCCACCAACTGCATGGTTTCCGGCATCGACACCCCCGCCCTGGCCCCCGCGGCGCTGGACGTCTTGGTCGACAGCTTGGACCTGATCCTCTGGGTCACCGCCGCCCAGGGGCCGGATCGGGAGGAAGAGGGCGCGACCCTGGACCGGCTACACCACCCTTGGGAGGCGCACCCGGAACGCCACCCGCCCACCCTGCTGGTCGTGGTCAGCCACATCGACCTGCGGCGTCCGCGCCAGAAATGGCAGGCGCCCTATAACCTCAACGACCCCGCCAACCCCAAGGCCAGGAACATCCGCAGTCATGGCTGGGCGCGGTGAGCGTCCTTGGGTGGCAACTAAACGTCGGCAAGGGTAGGTGGGGTTAAGGTCTGCGCAAAAAAGCCCGGCTTTGCTATAGTGCGTTACTACAAACGTGGTATCGAGGTACCCCATGGACGAACCCAGGACCGAATCCATCTCCGTTCGCATTCCGCGGCAGCTTTACGAACAGGCGAGGAGCGACGCCATCAGCGCACACCGCACCATCCCCGGGCAGATCGAATATTGGGCCCAGGTGGGGCGGGCGGCGCTCGACAATCCCGACCTGCCGGTGAGCTTCATCACCGAGGCCCTGGCCGCGTTGGCCGAACCCCGTGCCGAGGCAACACCCTTCGTACCCCGTAACGCCAAGCCGTGAGTTACGCAGTCGTCCAGACGCGCCGCTTTGCACGTGCCTACAAGAAGTTGCACGACAAGGTAGCTGACGCCGTGGATACGGCGGTCGCCATGCTGGCCGCCGATCCAGGCCTGGGTGAGGCCAAGAAGGGCGATCTGGCGGCCCTGCGCGTCTACAAATTCCACGCCCTTGGCCAACTCTACCTGCTTGGCTACAGCGTCGACGATGGCGTACGCCTCATCTACCTGGAAGCGATCGGACCCCATGAAAATTTCTATCGCGATCTGAAGCGTTAACCCAGTGGGCCGAGAAAACGGGACCCAAATTTACGATGAGCGGATTGACGACTGGTAATGCCCCTATCGGCAACGGGTGCAGATGCTGGCGGGAAAGAGCCCGCGCTTGGTACCAAAGTACCTGACTAAAGATCATTTTTTGGAAAGAGGATCTCTGTCCGCGTTTCCCGGTCGTGGACCTGGTCTTCGTCGGGAGCCGTGGCGATTACCTTGCGGCGACCTTCAGCCCGGAACTGGCGTGGCTGACGATCTACGTCATCAATGTGGCGGAGGGTGAGAAGATCCCCCGCAAGGGTGGTCCTGGCATCACCGCCTCGGACCTGCTGGTGATCAACAAGATCGACCTGGCGCCCTATGTGGGCGCCTCTCTCGAAGTCATGGCCGCCGATAGCCGCCGTATGCGCGGCCCCCGGCCCTTTGTCTTTACCAATCTGAAAACCGGCTAGGGACTGGCTGAGGTGATCCGCTTCATTCGCCATCAGGGGATGCTGGATGTTGGTGCTGAGTTAGGCTGAACCCGGATGAACCTTGGTTGCAGGAACTTGCTTGCTTCGGGAGGCGCGCCAGCGTTCGAGCATCCAAACCATGGCCCAGGCGTAGAGGGCCACCCCGATAAAGAGCCCGATGCGTTGGAGTGAGGCCCCGACCACACCCTTGCCGTTAGCGCTGTCCTCAATGGCTGGTCCGAGCAGGACCAGCATGGTCGTCAGGGCGCTGATCCAGAAGGCGGGGGAAAACCTCGTCCTCCGAATCCGGTAAATTCTGACGCCGGCCCACATGGCGGCTGCCATCAACCACAGCATCAGCATCCACAGGTTTGGCAACAGCGACAAGCCGAGCCAGACCAGCAGGGACAGCGCCGCCGCCATCACTGTCGACCCGACCAGTTGCCGGCCCGCGGAGCGGGTATTCGCCGAGCAGGCCTGCTGGCTCAGGGTCACGGTGTTCATGATCGCCGCCAAATAAAGGCTGGGGTTGGTCAGCGCCAGGACGAATACCGGCATGACCACCAGCATGCCGCGCAGCGCGATCCAGGCCGCGGAGGCGGGTTCCAGGACGGGTGGCGGCGTGGAGCGACTGGCCAATCCCGGCGGATCGGGGAATAGGGCCTGGGCCATACCGCTCACCGCTATGCCGGTTAGGAGTCCCACCGCCAGCGTCATTGCGATCATGGTCACCAGCCCCTGTTCGGCCACGCCGGCCACAGGGATCAGGGTGAAGGCGATCACCAGCACCTGGGTCAGGGGGTTGCCGGTGCGCAACCCCAGAAAGAACAGCGCGAAAAGGATGACGCTGGTCAGTAGGAGCCCGCTGAGGGGGTAGCTTTCCAGTAGCGGGACCATGAGCACGCCCAGGATCATCAAGCCGGCGAGGAGGAGGGCGACGACCAAGCCCTTGACCAGGGGTAAGGGCGGTCCCGGCTTGGTCAGCAAGATCACCGCCATCAGGCAACAGAGGAAGGGGAGGGGCAGGGCCAGACCGTAGGCGATCATGGCGGCGAGGCCCAGGCCTACCGTCAGTCGCAGGACCGCCTTATCGGCCGGGTGCAGCATTCCCCGCTCAGTACAGATAGGAGAGTAGGCTCATCATACGGATGAAGGCCGAGCCCAGCAGGTTCATGAGGCCGTGATCGCCCGTATAGACCAGGACCTCGGCCTGGCCACCCACCCGAACGCCACGCAGGTGCTCGATCTCGGCCGGATCAAACTCGACCACTACCGGAAAACGCTGCACCTGACGCAGCCAATCGCGGCTGTTCTGGATCGTCGGCAGGGTTCCCGGTTGCGTGGCTTGACCCGTGCTGACACCGCTACCGATACTGCGAACCCGGCCCCGCCACACCTGGCCCGGCATCACATCCAGGACAATGGCCACTTCGTCGCCCGGTTCGATATTGCCGAGGTTGTTCTCGGTCATTTCGGCACTGATCCAGAGGTCGCGTATGGCGATCAGGGTCATGAGGGGCGCCCCGGCCTGGGCATATTGACCGGCGTCGATACGCAGGTCGGTCACCATCCCACGGACCGGGGCGACCACCCGGGTGCGGCCGAGGTCCAACTCCGCCTTCTCGATCGCGGCGCGGGCACTCAGCAACTGGGCGTTGTTGTCGCCGCTCTCGCCAGCGGCCTCCTGGGCCCGGCGCAGATCGGCCTCGGCCGCCTTTTCCCGGCTGAGGGCCTCGACCCGGGACGCCTGGGAAATCTCCAACCGCCGCATCGAAATGGCGCCGGGGTCTTCCTGATGGAGCCGTTCCTGCCGGGTCGCATTCTTCTCGGCCTTGATGCGGTTGGCCTCGGCTGCCCGCAGGGAGGCCTGGGCGGCCTCCACCCCCGCCGCGGCGGCAACCACGGTGCGCCGGACCGATTCATAATCCGCACGGCTACGGTCCAAGGCGATCTGGTATTGGCTGGGGTCGATATCGAACAAGGACTGGCCACGCGCCACATCGTCGTTGTTGTTGATATGCACCTGTAACACCTTGCCGGCTACCTCCGCGGCCACTGGGACCACGAAGGCCTGAACCCGAGCCTGAGAGGTATGGGGGGTGAGGCGGTCGGCGGCAAAGTACCAGATCAGGCTGCCCAGGATCAGCATCAGCAGGATCAGGGCCCCCAACCGGGCGCCCCGGCCCGGAGTCGCGGTGGACGGGGTCGTCTCCGTAGTTGCCACGGGTTCTGGCGCTGCCGGGGCCGCCGGGGCCGCCGGGTTGGCAGGTGGGGAGTTTGGCTTGACCGGTTCTTGACTCATGGCGCTTGCTTACCGGATGACGGGAATGGCGGTTGGGCCTCGGGCGGAGGGAGGGGGGTCTTGAGCAGGTCCTTCCAGGCACTGCGTTCGCCCATGGTCTCGCGGGTTGCGTCATCCACCAGGGGACGGTGGCGTCCCTGTTGCCAGCCACCGCCCAAGGCCTTGAAAAGGGCGATCAAGTTGCCTGCGACCTCGCCGCGATTGGCTACCAGGCGTTCCTGCTGGCTGAAAAGGGCCCTCTGGGAATCGAGCACGCGCTGGAAGTCGGTCAGACCTTCCCGGTATTGGATCATGGCGATATCCAGGGAGCGTCGAGAGGCCTTGACCGCCTCGGCCAACACGGGGATTTGTTCGCGGCCCTTGGCAAAACCAACCGCTGCGTCATCGACCTCGCGCGCCGCCTGCAAGACGACCTCCTGATATTGTTCATAGAGTTGCTGGAAGCGCGCGTCCTGCACCAGCACCTGGTTGGTAAGCCGGCCATGGTCGAAAACGTTCCAGACCAGATTGCCGCCTACCGCCCAATTTAGGGTCCGGGTCGATGGCGCCAGGGAAGTCGCCGCCAGGCCCAGCGAGCCCCCCAGGGAGATGGAGGGAAAGAGATCGGCCTCGCTGACCCCAATCAGGGCGGATTGAGCGGCCAACTGCATCTCAGCGGCCCTAACGTCCGGGCGACGGCGGAGCAGATCGGCGGGTATATCGACGATGACCCCAAGCTCCGCCTGGGGGATTTTGTCCCCACCGCTGGCCATTTCGGGCAAGGGCCCCGGGGGCCTCGCCAGCAGAATACTCAAGGCATTCTGGGCCTGTCGTAGGCTGCTTTCGATCTGGGGGATCGCGGCGAGGGTGCCCAGATAGAGGGATTTGGCCTGCTGAAAGTCGAGCTCCGAATCATTGCCGCTCTTGAACTGGCGTTCGGCGATCTCCAGGCTGCGTTTCTGGAGACCGGCATTTTCCTGGGCAATCCGCAGCCGCGCCTCCAGGGTGCGGATGGCGACGTAGGTACTGGCTACCTGCGCGGCCATCAACACCTGCATGTCATCGTAGCGAGCGAGGCTGACGAAATAGCCCGCATCCGCCGCCTCGACGCCGCGCCGGAACTTGCCCCAGAAGTCGAGTTCCCAACCAATCGCCAGACCAGCCTGGTATTGATTGAAGGCGGTATCCTGCCCCTCTTTCTGCTGGCCGACCCGCAGAGCCTCACCGGTGACCTGCTGAAGCTGCGGGTAAAGGGTGCTTTCCGCGATCCCGAGCTGGGCCAGGGCTTCCAGAATGCGCAGTCCCGCGGTGCGTACGTTGAGATTCAGCCGCAAGGCCTCGGCCACCAGGTCATCGAGCACGGGGTCGTTGAAGCTGTGCCACCAGACCTGGAGCTGGGCGGGTGCCTTGCCCTGCTCCTCGGAGGCCAGGGTGGTGAGAGACCCACCCGACCAGTCGGCTAGCCACGGCACCCCGGGGCGTTGGAAGTCAGGCCCTACCATGCAGCCAGTGAGCAACAGGGCACCACCCAGGGTGAGCAGCCACCCGGCCAGAGGAGGGTGACCGGGTCCTGCAATCCAAACCGATTTGATCGGTTCAGCCTGGAACAAATCAGGCTGGCGCCTGGGAGTCAGGCTCGACCACCGCCCGTCCCCGGTCAGGGTTCGCCGCTACCCAGCCCATGAAGATCTGGTAACCCAGCGTGAGCAGGGTGGCGCCGACGAACATGCCGAGAATGCCGTGGGTGGCCATGCCACCGAGGGCGCCGAGCAAGACCACGGGCATGGGGGCATCGACCCCGCGACCCAGCATCAGCGGTTTGAGGACGTTATCGGCGGAGCCGGCGACCAGCAGCAGGACCGTATAGGTGACGGCGGCGCCAGTTCCGTAGTCTCCACCACTCCAGATGTAGATGATCGCGGGCAGAGTGACGACGATGGCGGGCAACTGGACAATGCCCAGCACCAGCACCACCAGCGCCAGCACGCCAGCCCAGGGGATGCCGGCAATCATGAGTGCCAGGCCGATGAGCAGGGCCTGCAGGCAGGCGATACCGATGACCCCTGAGGCCACCGCGCGGACGGTCGCGGTGGAAAGCTTGGCAAACTCCTCCCCCCGGGCCACGCCGGCGAAACGCTCGAAGACGGCCAGGGACGCCTGGGCCCCCGACTCGCCAAAGGCCATCATGATGCCGGAAATGATGAAGGAGGCGAGAAACAGCAGGAGATTAACGCCTATGCCGGCCACGATCCCCAGGGCCTGGGTCGTCAACTCACCCAGCTTGGGTTGCATGCCCTCAATGAGAGCCGGCAGATTCGAGTGCGCCTGATCCCAAAAGCTATGCAGCTTCTTGCCGAATACCGGCCAATCGGCTACGGCTTGGGGAGGCGCGGGGATGTGCAGCGTGTTGTTCGACAGATGGGTCGCAAAGGTATGGATTGAATCGCCCAGGGAGTTGACCAACAGGACCGTGGGCGCCACGATCGCGACCGTGCAAATCAACACCAGCAGGGTGGCGGCGCGTCCCTGCTTGCCCCCGGTTTTGCTGACCAGCATTTGATGAACGGGATAGAGGGTCACCGCCAGAATCAGTGCCCAGGCCATCATCGCCAGGAAGGGCGCGAAAATTTTGTAGCACAACAGCACCAGAACCAGCACCAGGCCGGCGCGGATCAGTACATCCAGCAGGCGGTCGGAGAGTCGATTTTCGAGGTCGTAATCAGGCGGGTTGGGCATATTCATGGAGGAAGCCTTGCGCTGTGGGGGGTTAGGATGCGATGCCTTTGCGCCTGATTGAAAGCTTTGGCATTCAGGCCGAGGGTGAGTTAGAGATGGCTCAAGAAGACAAAGCCCACCCAGGATGGGCAATCGGTTGGCCGCGCCTCGATCCCTAACTATAGGATTGCCCGCATATTACTTGATGGGTAAGTACGCGCAAACTGAAAGATACCGGCAGAGATCGTCAGACAGCCTAGCAAACTGCCTGGTGAGCCCAGAAGTCGAGAGCAGATTTACCGCGGTCAAAACCACCGAGGCGATGGTTTGCCGCCAATGGCAGGGGACAGCCAAGGTCACAGTTCTCACCAGGGATCCCGACGAAAAAATATGTCACTCGGGACAGGGTTGTAATGCGGTGAGGTATCCAACAAATCAAGCGGGCTCTGATATTGGTCGCCGGAGACAAAGAACAGCCTTAGCTCAAGGAGTGTCTCCTCCACTGCCTGGCAGGCACTCTCAAGAATGAAATCCGTGAGTGATTTATGGGCAACCTCGGCGGCGCGGCGGAGGACCTGTTCTTGCTCGGCGGTCGCGCGCAGACCCAGGCGCGCCGAGCGAGGAGCGCCCCTTGGTGTGGTTGGGGGGGATGATACTGAGCGTTGAGGACATGGGTGTTGAGGCCGGTTCAAAACTGACCAGTTTTTCGGGGTGATACCGGTTCAAAACTGACCAGGGTGTTCAACCTTACCTGTTCAATTTCTGAGCAGGAGACTGGAGGGTGATCACCAAGGCTACGCTAGGCAAGATCCGCAGGATGTATTTTCGGGACGGCCTGTCCCTATCGGAGATTTCGCGGCGCACGAGCCTGTCTCGCAACACCATCAGGTCTTGGCTGAGGAAGCCGCAGGGCAGCGAGTACATCGGCTTTGCATAGCGGCTGCGCGGCGAGTTCATCGCGGGAGCGCTTATTGGTCTCGATATTGGCCCACAGGCCGGATATTTCGCCAGACAAGCCGGCCAGGGCCGAAGAGATTTTGCTGAGATCGGTCATGCGATTTCTCCCAGCCAGTGAGAGACGACACGCACACGGCCGGCGGCCGCCGGCCAGGGCGCGGGTGTATGCCTGGAAACGTTTCAGATTGCCACCAAACTAAGCGCGCAGGCGTGTCGGATGCGCTCTGCATACCGCGCCTTCACGTCCCCGGGACCGGTGGCCCCTGCGCCCTTCCGGCGGCACGCTCGCGCCGACGCCTTCCGGGGACTACCGGCCTTCCCTTCGCTTTCCATGGCCGGCAGCGAATGGGATAAGGGCTACCAGGGGCATTGGGCGCCGCAGGCAGGCCTTGAAGATTATATTGCAGGCAAGGGGCAGCAGTATTTTCACGATTTCATCGTGATTTAATATTATTAAACAAAATGTTATTGTACATCTATCCAGGGCATAGGGGAAGATCTTTCAATTTGACAAAGTAGAGGGTACCTCTAAAAATTGCCGTTCGCCGGCGGGTATTTTGAGAAAACAGCTGGATAGACCACCCACCTTAATGACTCTATGGACCTGCAGCGCCAGCCTGGCTGCTTCGATCTCAACGACCGTGCCGCGAAGTTAACGGCTTTGGGCGATCCGCTGGTGACCCTCAAGGCTGAAATCGACTTCGAAGCCTTCCGGGTTGATCTCACACGCGTTCACCACAAGCCGCGCAAGAGAAATGCCGGCGCCACGCCGTTCGATGTCGTGTTGATGTTCATGGTATTGATCCTGCAGCATCTCTACCACCTGTCCGACGATGGCCTTGAATACCAGATGCGGGACCGACTCAGTTTCATGCGGTTTCTGGGCTTGCAAATGGAGGATCGTGTCCCCGAAGCCAAGACGGTCTGGCTGTTCCGTGAGCGGCTGAAGGCCCTCGGGCTGGTCGCAGTGCTGTTCGCCCGCTTTCATAACCAACTGGCCCGGCGGGGCTACGTGGCGAAGAGCGGACAGATGATCGATGCCACTTTCATCGAAGTCCCGCGCCAGCGCAACAGCCGCGCGGAGAACACCAAGATCAAGGCCGGTGAGGCGCCGGAGGGCTGGGACGACCCCGCCAAGGCCCCGATGCGCCGCCAGAAGGACACCGACGCCCGCTGGACCAAGAAGAATAACGAGAGCCATTACGGGTACAAGAACCACATCAACGCCGATGCCGCGACCAAGCTCATTCAGGATGACGTGGTCACCCCCTCCCCTGTGCATGATAGCCAGGTCATCGATGCTATGCTGGACACCGAAACCACCACTGACCACGACCGCAAGCGTCCGGTTTATGCAGATAGCGCCTACCGCTCGGCAGAGCGTGAAGCAGCGCTCGCGGCACAAGGACTCGCGAGCCACCTTCACGAAAAGGGCACACGTTCGGCCGCGCTCACGGATGAATAAAAAAACGTCGAACCGCAACAAGTCCACCGTAAGGGCGCGGGTCGAACACATTTTTGGCGCCCAAGCCGCGATGGGCGGTCACCTCGTTAAGACCATCGGCATCGACCGGGCCAAGGTCAAGATCGGCTTATTAAACCTGGCCTACAACTTGAAACGGCTCTTACAACTCACGGCGATTGAAGTGCAAGACCCAGTGGCTGGCCTTGATGACCACCGATCTGACCCGATAGATATCCTGCTTGAGTTTCTCCAACTCCGGACCCAGTGGCTGGCCTTGATGACCACCGATCTGACCCTCTCGGTCGCACAGATTGTCGAAGTATTATAGGGCGCGA
>JBGAUE010000053.1:0-19959 GCA_044228795.1 Chromatiaceae bacterium
GAATGCCTCAAAACTTGGTACCGCGACCACCCTGAACTCTTTCACAAGCGACCATACAATCAGCCGGGACTTGACAGCTAACAGCTGTATTGCAAACTATAGTGGATGGTTTGGTTACGATAGATGCGGCCGGGGTTATTACCTACGCAAATGTGGCGGCAGAAAAAATCTTGAGCATCAGCAACGAGGCTATATCTGGCAAATATTTTCAGAGTCAAGAATTTCGGCAGGTTGACGAAAACGGGGCACCTTTACCGAGAGAACAGTTGCCACTGGCTATCGCCTTGCGCGAACAACGAGAAGTCAGAAATTGGGTGCATGGCATTGTGACTCCAGACAACAAATACAAATGGCTGTCCGTCAATGCCGCGCCTTTGTTTGATGAAAATGGAAATTTGTCTGGTGGAATTGCTACTTTTAGTGACATCACGGAACGTAAAGAATCCGAGGAAAAATTAAAGGCCAACGAAGAACGGATGCGCAACTTTTTCGACAACGTTCCGCTTGGCATTTTCTCGTCTACTCACAAGGGTAAGTTTGTCTACGTGAATCCTGCCTTGCCGAAAATGCTCGGCTTTGACTCCGGTGCAGATCTAATGGAAGTGGTGAATCGCACTTCGGGAGCTGAAACGCTGTACTTAGCACTGCCGCGCCCCCAAGAGATCATGCAGGAACTCGCTCATGACACTCATCATTGGAAGACGTTTGAAAATCGTTTTCGGCGCAAGGATGGTAAGCACATTGATGCCATTGTGACGATTGGCGAACGGTCTGATTCGGACACGGGAGAGATCATATTTGATGGCATCGTCACTGACATCACCACGCGCAAAAAGCTCGAAGAGATCCTGCATTTTCTGGCAAAAACCAGCCGATCCCATTCAGATGAATCGTTTTTTGAAGAACTGGCACGCTACCTGTCGCAGAGTCTGGGGATGTTCTATGTCTGTATCGATCGACTCGAAGGCGATGGTCTGAATGCGACGACGCTAGCCATCTGGTGCGACGGCCATTTTGAAGACAATACGACTTACGCTTTGAAGGATACGCCCTGTGGGGATGTGGTCGGCAATCAAGTATGTTGCTTTCCGGCCAGTGTCTGCCAATTGTTCCCGCGTGATCAGGTGTTACAGGATCTATGCGCCGAGAGTTACATCGGCGTGACGCTCTTTAGCCACAGCGGGCAGCCGATCGGGCTCATCGCCGTCATCGGGCGTGCGCCATTGGCGGACCGTCCGCTGGCCGAATCCATTCTGAAGTTGGTCGCCATCCGTGCGGCGGGTGAACTGGAGCGATTGTTCGCCGAGGAGAATCTCCAACTCTCCGCCAGCGTCTTCTCTCATTCGCGCGAAGGTATCCTGATCACTGAAGCGGATGGCACCATCGTCAAGGTCAATGAAGCTTTCACCCGCATCACCGGTTACAGTAGCGAGGAGGTCGCGGGAAAGAACCCACGCCTACTCAGCTCTGGCCATCAAAGTAAGGAGTTCTACGCCCTGTTCTGGCATGAACTGAGCGAAAAAGGGTACTGGTCCGGTGAAGTCTGTAATCGCCGCAAGAACGGTGAGGTTTACGCCGAACTGCTCACCGTCAGTGCGGTGAGAAACACGGAAGGCAAAACCCAGCATTACGTGGCGCTGTTCTCTGACATCTCGGCTCTCAAGGAGCACGAACATCAACTTGAACACATCGCCCACTTCGACACGCTGACTAACCTGCCCAATCGTGTGCTGTTGGCGGATCGTCTGCATCAAGGCATGACGCAAGTGCAACGGCGCAATCAAATACTGGCTGTGGTCTTTCTCGACCTCGATGGCTTCAAGACCATCAACGATGACCACGGTCACGCTATCGGTGACCAGTTGTTAAGGCAGGTGGCGGCCCGCATGCAGCAGGCGCTGCGCGAAGGTGACACCCTGGCCCGCATGGGCGGCGACGAATTTGTCGCCGTGATACTGGATTTGATCGACATTGAATCCAGTATTCCGATACTTAACCGATTGCTTGCCGCTGCGGCTGAACCGGTCCAAGTCGGCAGTCTGGTGTTGCAGGTTTCGGCCAGCCTCGGCACCACTTTCCATCCTCAATCGCAAGACATCGATGCCGATCAATTGCTGCGGCAGGCCGATCAGGCCATGTACCAAGCCAAAATATCGGGAAAAAACCGCTACCAGATCTTTGGCACCAACCTCGACAGCCACCTGCACCTTCACTACGAAAATTCGCCTGGCACTCACGAAGCGCGAACGGGTTCTGCCTAACCAGCCCAAGCTCAACTATCAGCCCGGATATTTGTCCACCTGGGCTCCTATTTCGCGATGTTGACCCGGGATTGGACGGTGAGGACCCTGCCAATGGCGGTCCCGGTCTTGAGACCGCGGCGCGGGAAATGGCGACGGTGCCGCCATTCAGGCCCTAATGGTCTGGCGCCGATCGGCTACATCACCCTCGATAACGCCGTTCCATCATCGCGGTAGCGCTCGGCGATGGCCGTGAATTCATCGGAGATGGCGAGGTAGGCATCTACCACGTCGGGATCGAAATGGCGACCGCGCCCCTCGATAATGATGGCGCGGGCCTGCTCGAACGACATGGCCGCCTTGTAGACGCGCGCCGAGATCAGGGCGTCATAGACATCGGCCAGCGCCATCAGCCGGGCCGATATCGGTATGGCCTCGCCCGCGAGCCCATCCGGGTAGCCGCTGCCGTCCCACTTTTCGTGGTGCCAATGGGCGATTTCCCTGGCCATGGCCAGAAAGGCCACCGGCTTTTCGGCGTCCCGCTCGGCGTGCTCGATAGCTTCCGCGCCCAGCCGGGCATGGGTCTTCATGATGGCCCATTCCTCGGCCGTGAGCTTGCCCGGCTTCTGCAAAATCTGGTCGGGAATGCCGACCTTGCCGATGTCATGGAGCGGCGCCGACTTGGCCAGTTGGCGAACGACCTGGTCGGTCAGGATGGCTTTGAACCGGGGGTGGTTACGCAGGCGCCGGGCCAGCGCATCCACGTAGCCTTGGGTACGGCGGATGTGGTTGCCGGTTTCGGGGTCGCGGATCTCGGCCAGACAGCCCAGCGCGTGGATGCTGACATCCTGGACGATCTGGTTTTCCGCCATGCGCCGCACGATTTCCTGCTCGAGGAAGGCGTTCTGGTTGGCCAGCCAATCGCGCGAGCGCTTGAGCTCCAGGTGGGTGCGCACGCGCGCCTGCACGATAGCCGGGCGGATCGGCTTGGTGATGTAGTCCACTGCGCCCTGTTTCAGCCCGTGCTCCTCGTCCGTCATGGTGTCCATCGCGGTGACGAAAATTACCGGGATGGCGCTCAGGCGCGCGTCCTGGCGCAGGGCGGCCAGCACCGCGTAACCGTCCATGCCGGGCATCATCACGTCGAGCAGGATCAGGTCGGGCCTCGGTTCGCTCCGCGCCAGCACCAGCGCGCGCCGGCCCGAGTTCGCTGCTAGCACCCGGTAGTCCGCCTGCAGCAGATCGACGAGCAGCGCGACATTGACCGGATTGTCATCGACGACGAGCAGGGTCGCGGTGTCGCGGGTTGCCGGGGTGTCCATTTACTGTTCCCTCGCGCGGCCGCGCAGGGCGACGAGCGCGCCCTCGTAGTCGAAGGCGGCGATACGGCTCAGGATGGCGGCGGCGTCCGCGCCGAGTGTGGTGTGCAGCAGCGCGGCCTCCTGCCGTGTCAGATCGTTGGCGGCGGTGTCGCCCTGGTGCAGCAGGCCGTCCAGGCGCGCGAGCACGGCCGCAACGTGAGCCGGATCGAGCTTCGTCGGCGTTGCGTCGGCATCGGGCAGGCGGCGGATGCCTTCGATCAGGGGCATCAATTCGGTCGTCAGGTCGCCGGTGAGACGCTCGATCTCGTCCCGCCCGGCGTCGGTGCGAGTCGCCACCTGAAGCGCCCCGGCCGCCACCGACACCCGCGTCGCACCCAGGTTGCCGGCCGAACCCTTGAGGGTATGGGCCAGTTGCTGCACCTGCGGCAGGTCGCCCGCGGCTAGCCATTCAGCGATATTCCGCGGGTTGTCCGCGTGGCTGTCGGCGAACAGGCGCAACAGTCGGATATAAGTCGCCACCTTGCCGTGCAGCATCTCCAGTCCGCGTGCGGCGTCGAGGCCGGGAATGGCCGCCAGGCGACGGCGCCAGGCGGCCTCGTCCGTCATCGCCCCGGTAACCGTCGGCGCTGGCGGCACGGCGGCGCCCGCCGCGTGCGGCGACAGCCACTTGAGCAGGGTGGCGAAGAGCGCCTGCGGATCGACCGGCTTGGTGATGAAGTCGTTCATGCCGGCTTCTGCGCAGGCCAGACGGTCCTCGTCGAAGGCGTTGGCGGTCATGGCCACAATCGGTAGCCTTGCTCCTTGCGCCCGGAGGGCCCGCGTCGCCTCAAGGCCGTTCATGTTCGGTATCTGCATGTCCATGAGCACCAGTTCGTAACCGCCCGCCTGTACCTTGGCCACCGCCTCGATGCCGTCGTTGGCGAGTTCCACCTGCAGACCGAAGGCGGTGAGCAGTTCCTTCGCCACCTCCTGGTTGATCGGATTGTCTTCGGCCAGCAAGATGCGCCTTCCCAGCAGCGTCGATTTTTGCGCAGCCCATTCCTTGAGCGGGGTGGCCTGATGAGTCAGGCTGTCGAGGCTCAGGTGGCTTTTGCCCAGGCGGGCCGTAAACCAGAAGGTGCTGCCCTGTCCGAGCACGCTCAGGGCACCGGCATCGCCGCCCATCAGGTGCGCCAGTCGGCGGGTAATGACCAGGCCCAGCCCGGTGCCGCCATAGCGGCGAGATGTCGTAGTATCGACCTGCTCGAAGGAAGCGAACAAGCCGGCCAGCTTTTCCGCCGCAATGCCGATGCCGGTATCCGTCACCTCGAAACGCAGCAGCAGGCCGGTCTCATCTTCCTCCGCCTTCAGAACGCGCAAGGTAATTCGCCCCTGCTCGGTGAACTTGACGGCATTGGCGAGATAGTTGATCAGAGCTTGCGCCAGGCGAGTAGCGTCTCCCACCAGAACCGGTGGTAGCTCGTCCCGCTCGATGGCGATGGTGAGGTGCTTTTCCTCGATCTTGTGCTGGATCATCGACACCACGTTGTTGATCACCGTGTCGAAGGCGAAATCGCCGAGGATGAGCCTCATCTTGCCGGCGTCGATCTTCGACAAGTCGAGAATGTCATTGATGACCGAAAGCAGATGTTGGCCCGCACTGTCAATCTTGTCCAGACGGGCGGCCTGCTCCGGCGTGACGCCATCGTACCGCATGAGATGGGTAAAGCCGATGATGGCGTTCAAGGGCGTCCGAATCTCATGGCTCATATTCGCCAGGAAGTTGCTCTTTGCCGTCACCGCCGCCTCTGCCTGCTGGCGTGCCGCGACCAAGTCTTGGGTGCGACTTTCCACCAGTTCTTCAAGGTGATGCCGATGCGCATCCAGTTCCAGCCCAAGCCGTTTCTTCTCAGTGATGTCCTCCTTCACCGCCACATAGTGGGTGATGCTTCCGTCCGCCTGGCGCAGCGGTGTGATAATGGCGAACTCAATGTATTCGCTGCCATTCTTGCGCCGGTTATGGAACTCGCCCTTCCAAGGTTGGCCCCGGCCCAGGGTTGTCCACATCGCGACATAGGTTTCCGGCGGCGTTTTGCCTGAGTGCAGCAGGCGCGGATTCCGGCCGATTACTTCCTCGCGGCTGTATTCAGTTTTCTGGAGGAAGGCATCGTTCACATACTCGATTATGGCATCGGCGTTGGTGATGATGATGCTTTCCGGGCTCTGCTCGATGGCCAGCGAGAGTTTGCGCAACAAGGCTTCCGCGCCCCGGCGCTCGGTGATGTCTTCGTAGACGCCAAGCAAACCGACGACCTGGTTGTCTTCATCCCGCAGGGGGACCTTGGAGGTGCGCAGCCAGATGATATTGCCGGTTGGCGTCTCTTGCGGTTCTTCAAAATTCAGCCTGCTGGTCCCCGATTGCATCACGGCCAGATCATCGGCGCGGTACAACGCGGCCTGATCCTTCCAGCACAGCTCAAAATCACTCTTGCCGACAAGATCGTTGGCGCTGGCGTATCCGGTATCTTGCAAGAAGAGTTTGTTACAGCCCAAATACCGGGAATCCCGATCTTTCCAGAATACGCGGGCCGGCACATTGTCCATGACGGACTGGAGCAAATTCCTCGATTCCCGCAGCGCTGCCTGGTCCCGCGCCTGGTCTTCGAGCAGGCTGAGCAGGGCGCGGCGGGATTCGTGCGCCGCCGCCAGCATGGCCACGCTCTCAGTGATGTCGGCGACGAACACTACTAAGCTGCCGCCATCCTCGGGCCGGTACTGGACGCTGACCTGGACATCGAAACAGCTGCCGTCCTTGCGCCGGTGCCGGCTCTCGAAACGGCCACTACCCTCGCGCACTATTCTTTACACGCGCGCCGCGGTTGCGGCGGGCGTCTCGACGGCCTCCAGATCGGCAATGCTCATGGTCAGCAGTTCCATCTCGCTGTAGCCGCTCATCGCGCAGTAGGCGTCATTGACTTCCAGCAGGCGCCCGTGCGGATCCAGGCGCCAGAAGCCGTCAAGGGCGGTGCGCAGGATGGAGCGGTTGCGCGCCTCGCTGGCGCGCAGCGCCGCCTCTACCTGCTGGCGCTCGACCAGTTCCTGTTGTAGTGCGGCCGTGCGTTCGGCCACCAGCGCGGCCAGATGGTCCTTCTCCTGCCGCTCCGTTCGGTGGGCGGCCTTCAGCCGGGTCATGGCGCTTATCTGGGCCACCAGTTCCTGCTCATCGATCGGCTTGGCCAGAAACGCCTCGGCGCCGACCTCCAGCGCCATGACGCGGCTGTCGCGGCTGGCCTGCAACGCGGTGACGAAGACCACCGGAATCGCCTGCGTTTGTTCGTCGGCCTTCAAATGCCGGCATACTTCGTAGCCGTCCATGCCCGGCATCACGATGTCGAGCAGGATCACGTTCGGGTCTTCGGCCCGGGCGAGTTCGATGCCTGTGACGCCGTCCAGCGCGGTCAGCACCACGCAAGCCGGCAGCGCTTCCCCGGCGATGGCCTTGAGCGTCGTCAGGTTATCAGGGTTGTCGTCGATGGCCAGGATTTTGATGACCTTGTCCGGCGGATCATTCATGTTCGGGACCCAGCCGTTGCTGCAACAGGCACATCAACTCGGCACGATCAATCGGCTTCGACAGATAGCCGTCGAAGCCGTGGGCGAGGATGGACTCGCGATCGCCTTTCATCGCGCTGGCGGTCACCGCCAGCACCGGGGTGAGTCGCAGGCTTTCGCTCGCGCGTATTTCTTCCAGCGCCTGAAAGCCGTCCATCACCGGCAGTCCGATGTCCATCAGGATAATGTCGGGTTGGTGCCTGCGCGCCTGTTCGACGCCGGCCCGGCCGTCGGTAGCCTCGATCAGTTGATAGTCGTCGGCCAGCAGCGCCCGCGCGGTGCGCATATTGTCGGGGTTGTCCTCGACCACCAACACCAGGGGCCTGCCGGGACGAGAACATCGACGCTGGCGGGACGGCACGGCAGGGGTCACCGGCGGTGCCGCCAGCGGCGGCGCCAGCATGCCGGCCACCGCGGCGAGCAGGCCGTCGCGGTTGATGTCGCCCTTCTGGATCAACTGGTGGACGTTATTGCTGGTCAGGAAACTCAACTCCTCGCGGGTGACATGTTTGGCGGTCAGGATCAACACCGGGACCTTGCGGGTGCGCGGCTCCGCGCGGATCGCCTGGAGAACGGCAAAGCCATCCACCTCCGGCATCATCAGGTCGAGAATCAGGGCATCGGGCACCGCTTGTCCGATTTGCGCTAGCGCCTCCCGCCCGTTGTGCGCCACCTGCAGGCAATAACCCTGCGCCTGCAGGATGTCGGTCAACTGGAGGATGGCAGCTGCGTTGTCTTCCACCACCAGGATGTTCTGGCCAAGGCCCACGGCCGGCGCCGACCCAGGGGCACGCGGTCGGGCCGGCGAGCGCGCCGCATCTGCTGCGGCGTCATCCGGCAAGCTCAGCACCAGCGGCAGCCATACCGTGAAGGTCGAGCCTTGGCCCGGCACGCTGTCCACGCTGATGCCACCGCCAAGAAAGTGGGCGTATTTCTGCGCGATACTCAACCCCAGCCCGGTGCCGCCGTATTGGCGCGAGGTACTGTCGTCGGCCTGGCGGAACTCTTCAAAGATATAGGCCAATGCATCGGCGGCGATGCCGATGCCGGTGTCGGTCACGGCAATACGGATCTCGGACGCCCGCCCGCCGGCCCGCACCACTTCGGCCGTGATGCTGACCTGGCCCTGTTCGGTAAATTTGACGGCGTTGCCGACCAGGTTTTGCAGGATGTGCCGGCACTTGACCGGGTCGCTGGTCATCGGCGGCAGATCGGCGGGCACCTGGTTGAGCAGGGCGATGCCTTTGGCCTGCGCCTGCGTTTCGAGCATGGCCACCAGTTCGCCGACCAGCTCGCGCACGGCGAAGCGGCTGACGCTGAGCGCTTCGCGGCCGGCCTCGATACGAGCAAGATCGAGGATGTCGTTGATCAGCGCCAGCAGATGCTTACCGTTGCGTTCGATCACCTCGAGATAGCCGTATTCGTCGTCAGGAATTTTGTCCGCCAGCCGCCGGCTGAGCACACCCGACAGGGCGATCACCGAATTGAGCGGCGTGCGCAATTCGTGGCTCATGTTGGAAAGGAAGGCGCTTTTGAGCCGATTGGCCTCGTCGACCTGGCGCTTCTGCATGGCCAGCTCGGTGTTCTGCTCGACCAAGGCATCGGCCTGCGCGCTCAATTCGTGCTTCTGTGCATCCAGCTCGCGGTTCTGGTGTTCGAGCCGCTGCGCCAGCGCATTGATCCGGCGGAAGGCCAGCACGCCGTTCACGCGCGCGGTCAGCGTAGCCCAGATGTCGTCGACCAGCCGCAGCGCCGGCGCCTCAAAGGCGTGCACGCTGGCCAGCGAGATCACCGCCACCACCCTGTGCTCGGACAGCACCGGAATGGTCAGGATGTCGCGTGGTTGAAACTCGCCGCTCACCGCGCTGAAGGCAAAGCGCGAATCCGCTGGGATGGCGCTGATGCGCGAAATCCGGCGCGTGGCCACGGCCGCGCCCAGCTCGCCCTCCAGGTCCGTCGCGGAAAAGGCAGCGCGCGCCCCAGCGCCGAGACCGATGGAATCGAAATGCTCGAAGGCGGTCTGGGCCTCGTTGAGGAAATACACCGCCGCCACCTGCGAACCCGTGTGCGCCAGCAGCGCCTTGAGCAGCTCGCGGCAGAAGCCGGGCAAGGCGTCATCGCGCAGCATGATATCCGCCAGCCGAGCCGCGTTTTCACTGATCTCGACCTGAGTCTGGATCGCATCGGCCATGCTGTTGAACGAGGCCGCCAGCGTGCCGAACTCGTTGGCGGAAGCATAGTGGCTGCGGCTGTCGAGCTTGCCCGCGCGAAATTGGTCGGTCGCCGCCGTCAGGTCGGCCAGCGGACTCCTGATGCCCTTGAGCAGCAACCCGGCGATGCCCAGCGACAGCAGCAGAATGACGGCCACCATCAGGATCAGTTGATGGTTCAGCGCCGCGTTGGTTTCCCGGGAGGTGGCGTACAACTCGTCGCCTTTGTTTTTGGCGAAATCGTCAATTTTCCGGATGGCGGCCTGCAACGCGTCGCGGGCCTTGGAAACGGTGCCGCCAGGAAGGAGGGTTGCATTGGCTGTTTCGATCTCACCGGCCAGCGCCGGTTTGATGAGCCATTCGTCGCGGATCGTCTGCCACCGCACAAAAGCGGCGCGAGCCGCGTCGATATCGGCGCGCGGCCCCAGATACCGGGTTTCCAGCACCGTGAATTGCTGCACTGCCGACGCGGCAGCCTGTTCCATCTCCAGCAGGGTGGCCTGCCTTTCCTGCTGGTCTTTTGCCAGCAGCAGGATGCGCGCACCCAGGCGCATCTCCAGAATATTGGCATCAAGAGTGGCCAGGGCCCGGCGCACCTGCAGCGGGTGCTGGTATATTTTTTCCGTTTGCTGATGAATCAGGTCGGTCTGGAGGTAGGCCAGGGCCCCGAGCGCCAGCACCAGGATCAGGATGGCGCCCAGACCCAGGCGCAGTTGGGTGCCGATCGTCAGGTTCTTGATGTTCATGGCTCAGTTTCGCTTCTGAAATACCGCCACTGGGGGCGTCACGGCGTGGAGCCCCGTTTGCCGGGCGACGATTTCGCGTTCTACCGCGCCGGTCACGCAATAGCCGCCGGTGCGCAGGGCGCGGACCATCTTGTCGAGGATGCGCTGGCGCACCTCGGGCCGGTAATAAAACAGCAGGTTGCAGCACAAGACCAGGTCGAAATCACCATAGATCGCCGCCACCGGGCTGGTCGTGCCTTCCGCCAGCAGGTCGAAGACGGAAAAATCGATGTGGGCCTTAAGTGCCGGCGATAGGCTGTAGGCATCCCCCGACACGGTGAAATACCGGCGCAGCTGTTGCAGGCGCAGTTGTTGCACCGACGCGGCGTCATAGATGCCCTTACGGGCTGCGGCCAGCAGCGCTGCGTCACGGTCGGTGGAAAAAATCCGGAACGGCAGCGGCTGCCCGCTTCCGGCGTTCTGCTCGTCCAGCAGGATGGCGATCGACCCGGCTTCCTGCCCAGCGGCGCAACCCGCCGACCAGACACGCAAGCCCGCCGGGCCGGACTGCTGCAACAGGGCGGGCAGGATCACTTGTTCCAACAGGGCAAAGGCCAGCGGATCGCGGAAGAATTCGCTGTAGCCGATGTTCAGGGAGGCGAACAGGGCCTGCGCTTCGGCACCGTCCTGCGCCAGCCGCTCGAGATACGCCGACCAGCCGGCAAGCCCCGCGCCCTCGAGTCGGCGCTGCAACGATTTGGCGAGGAAGGCCTCTTCGTACAGGGCCAGATCGAAACCGTGCGCTTCGCGCATCAGCACGATGATCTGCGCCAGCGGCGGCGGCTGGCCCGCTGCTGCGTGGTTGACGAATGCCGGGGGGACCTTCACTTTTCCACCCCTTCATCGAGCGCGCTCGGATAGCGCGGCGGCTGGCCATGCGCGGCGAGCAGTTCGTTGATTTCCTTTTTAACGGATAGGATGCGGCCCTCGCGCCCGAGCATCGCCTGGTGCCAGCGACGCAGTTCGTCGAGTTGTTCGTTCAGTGTCACGCTCATCGCCTCGGCCTTACGCTGGGCGGTGAGCGCGTCTTGCATCAGGCTCAAGGCCGCCAGGGCCGCCTGGCGCTCGGCTTGGAGCGCGTTCGCCTGTTCCGTGGCCCGCAACTTCTCGCTGGCTCGAACGAGGTCCTCGGCTTTCTTGAGCGCGGTAATGTCGGTGAAGGTCACCACCGCCTGATGAATCTTGCCTTCGTGATCGCGCGTCAGATAGGCATTGCAAATCAACCAGGTCGGTTCGGCGCGGTCCGGGTGGCGCACGCCGACCATATAATTTTGCAAGGGTAGGCCCGAGGCCAAAACCAGGTTGACCGGATAATTCTCCAAGGGCATGGGGGTGCCATCGTCCTGCAAGAAGCACCAGTCCGGGTCTAAGGCGGTCTTGCCCAACATTTGATCCGGGGTCAACCCCAGCAGCGAGGCCGCCATCGCGTTGGACAGCATGATGGCGGTGTCCGGACGGTGAACCACCACACCGGAGGAGAGATTCTCTAGCAGGGAACGGTATTGCTGCTCGCTCTCCTTCAGCGCCAACTCGACCTGATATTTCTCGGTGACATCGCTGAACACCAGCACCAGGCCCACGATCTCGCCCGCTGCATCGCGAATCGGCGCGGCGCTGTCGGCAATTGGGTATTCACGGCCGTCACGCGCCAGCAGCGCGGTGTTGTCGGCCAGGGTCACCACCTCGCCAAGCGTCATGACCCCTTGCACCGGGCTAACCGCGGGCAGGCGCGTCTCGGCGCTGATGATGCGAAACACCTCGGTCAGGGGCTGGCCCAGCGCGTCGGCCTGGGGCCAGGCGGTCATGCGTTCGGCGGCGGGGTTCATGTGGGTGATCAAACCAGCCGGGTCGGTGGCAATGACCGCATCGCCAATCGAATTGAGCGTGATGGCGAGGCTTTGCTGACTATCCTGTAGCCTTGCCTCGCGCTGCCTCCAGGTCTGCAAAATGCGGTTGAAACCTGCCACCAACTGGCCGATTTCGCCTGGGTACCGGAGGGCCAGCGGTTGCGGCATTTGCGTTGAATCGGCCAGGGCCGCCATGGCATCGGCTGTCGCCACCAGGGGTGCGAGCTGGCGCTTTAAAACCCCCCAGGTCAGTACACCGGTCAAGAGGGTCAGCAGCAGGGTGGCCCAGAGCAGGCGCTGCTGCAGGTCGCGGAGCGGCGCAAAGGCTTCTGTCGTGGGCAGCGAGGCCAGCAGGTACCACCCGGCCACCGGAATAGCTTTGCCGGAAACCAGCACCTCTATGCCTTTCGGGTTGGGGGCAACCGCCCAACTCTCATACCCCTTAGCGAATCGGTCAACCCACAGGTTGACACCGGGGGCCGGCAGCGGCTCCATGACGCGGCTTTTGTCGGTGGCAGTGACAACCAGGCGTTGCTGTGCCGCGATCAGCAGATAGCCTCCTGTCTTGCCATAGGGGTTCTGGGTGATCTTGTCCAGAAAACTGGGCTTTTCCAGAAAGGTTGCCCCGATCAGCGCCCCTATCACCTGGCCCTGGGCGTCGCGCACAGGCGCCGTCATAGCGATGACGGGCGCCTTTGCTTGCTTGCCTAATAAGGGCCGACCAATGTTTGATTTTCCCTCTTTGAGGGCAGTAACCAGGTAATCCCGGTCCAGGTAATTGACGCCCAGGCGTTGCGCCGCGCGTGGTATGTCGGCGATGGCGGTGCCGCTCAGGTCAGCCACAAAGACCCCGCCGTTGAAGAGCCGTTGCAGCAGCGGGCGCTGCTCCAGGCGGGTTTGCAGGGCGGCGGGATGCCCCATCAAGTCAGCGTCAATCTCGTTGGCAATGGTTTCCAGCGCTTGCAGACGGTCGGTCAGGTTGTCATTGACCTCTTTGGCCACCACAGACACCACCGACAACTGCTGTTCTCCGAGCAGTTGCTCCATGTCAACCTGCAAGCTGCGGTTGACGTAGAACGAGAGCGACCACATGGCCGAGACAACGACCGTCAGCGTGAACAGGGTTGCCCGGGTTTTAAGCGACTGCCAGAGGGAAATTCTTGAGTTCATGGCCCTGCCCTGTAAACAGCCCTGAAATGACCGATTCCCGGGTCGAATAGTCGAAGTCGGGCCAACTACTCTAAGTAGGGGGTTGAGTCGGACACCGGCGCATCACTGGACAGAATGAACATCAGCACATTGCCGGGCTCCGAGGTGGCATCACTGCGCAGGCCGCCGATTTGGCCATCCGCCGGGCTGGTGTATTCAGCCACCACTTCGCCAAACGCATTGCGCTGGATTGCCACCTTCTGCCCCGACCTAACCTTGTCATTCAGCTTGACGAGCAGTTCGATGAACCCCCCCTGGGTGATCAGCACGGGCAATACGGTCTTCCCGATATGAACCTTGTTATCGGCTGCTGTGCGTCCAATCGCGCCGGGAATCACGCCGTAGTGTTTGAACACATTCATCGTGCCCTCAACGAAGCGCGGAATCAGGTCCAAATCGAACCGCCGTGCCGCACCAATTTCTGTCGTAAAGCAGGGAATGCCGGCGTCAACGAAGGCGTTGTGTAGCAAGCCGGGGTATGCCGGGTTGTCCCAGATCATCTGGATGGGGTAGAGCATCATCATGGTCTTCACATCCGGGATGCTCATGTCACCAATATGGAAGTCCGCCACATCGATGCCGGTGGTCCCGGTATGAAAATCGATGGCCAGGTCGGTATTGGGCTTGAGCAGCCGGTTGAACACCAGCCCAGCCTGGCGGCTGACGGCATTGAAGCCGTTTTCATTGCCGGGCCATTCGCGGTTCATGTCGATCAACTCCAGGCCGCGCCCGGAACTCGGCCAGCGACGCTGCATGCTCTCCATAGCCAGGCGTGCAATGTCCAGCACCGCCATGACGGTGCCCGACATTTCCGCCGGGTTCAACTGGCCCATGATCGTTTGTACGGTGTGCACCGAACTCATCTCGTCACCGTGTACGCCGCTCGTCAGGGTAATGCGCTTGCCAGGCTTGGCTCCCTTGGCCACGATCACCGAGACGTACCAGGACTGTCCTGTGGACATTTGCACCCCCTGGAAGTACAGCAGGTGCTTTTTGCCCGGCTCCAGATCACGGGTGTTCAGAGAGCTCACCACTTTCTTGCCACTGATCACATCGCCGGTGTAGAGGGTGCTGATCTCGGCTGGGGTTCCAGGGGCGCTGTCCTGGGCTGGCGCCATGCCGCTACCTGTCAGTGCCAGCGCGGTAATCAGCAGCGATTGCATGAAGGTGCGGCGGCCACAGCTACCCAGAGGTGCTTTCAACATCGTCAGTTCCCGATTCAGCGTGTGAAAATTTCAGGTTTAAGCCGTCACAATCCAGCATTTCAGTGGATGTACCGACTTCGGCCTGCCCTATCAGGAAACTACCCCGTGCCAAATCCCCTGTCAAACGAGATCCCTAGCCCCGTCAACTCTGGGGCAATCCGACGGTTTTGGGAGAAGTACCCGGCTTTGTTCAGCCGTTACGGGATCGATCCGCACCCGGGGCGAGGGTGCGTCCGAATCAGCTTGTGCTGAGCGGTGAGCTGCTCCTTATTCATGGCGTTGAAGGCACCTCTCCAGTTGAGTGAGGCCCCCGGAGAGAAATTAATGGCCAGGATGTAACGCTGGGTTGCGTCTGGCCCGGGCCTGGGGATCGCTTTTCGCCCCTGGATTAGCCGGCGCCGACGTCCCCCTGGTGGGTGATGGTCAGCGCCAGCATGGTCAAGTCGTCCGCCACCGGGGCCTCTTGGACAAAGGCCGCGACCGCCGCGCGCATGCCGTTGATCAGGCCCCTGACCCCCCGATGCTTCAGCCCGTTGATGGCCGCCACCATCCGCGGCCCCGTATAGAAGGCCCCTTGGGCATTCTGGGCCTCGTTGAGGCCATCGGTGTAGACAAAGAGGCAGTCACCCGGCGCCAGGATCAGCCGGGAGGACTGATAGCCAACATCCTCCATGCCGCCCAGGAAGAGGTGGATGGGGGTATCCAGATAGTCGAAATCCCCGCCCCCCTGGGCAATTAGCGGAGGGTTGTGGCCGGCGGAGACATATTCCAGTTCGCCCGTGGCGGTATTCAGGATGCCCATAAAGGCGGTAATGAACATGTCGTTCTCGGAACAGAGCATCTTGTTAGCCTGGATGAAGACCTGGTCCAGGGGTTGACCCTGGCGGACCAGATTTTTGAGGATGGTCATCCCGATAACCATGAAAAGGGCCGCCGGTACGCCCTTGCCGGAGACGTCGCCAATGCAGAAGCAGAGGCGGCGGTCGTCCAGGAGATAGAAGTCGTAAAAATCCCCCCCGACCTCCTTGGCGGGCTCCATGGTGGCGTAGAGGTCGAGGTTGGCGATGTCGAGATCGGGCGGGAAGATGCGCGGCAGCATGCTGGCCTGAATGCGGTTGGCGGCGCGTAACTCGCCATCCACCCGCGCCTTCTCGGCCGTGACCCGGGCCAGGTTCCGGATATGCTCCTTGAGGTCGCCGGTCATGTGATTGAAGTCCTCGGCCAGGGTCTGGATCTCGTCGCCGGTGCGGACCTCCAGTTGATAATCGAGGTGGCCGGCACTGACATACTCCACCCCGCGCATCAACTCCCGAACGGGGGCGGCGATGCGTCCCGAGACCACGAACACCAGCAGCAGTACCGCACCTATGACCAGCGCCATGCCCCACAGCAGGGCCTGCAGCAGGTTATGGGCGCGGCCCATGAGCTCGGCTTCGGGCAGGGAGACGCCCAGCCCCCAGTTCGGGGTATGGGGAATGGGCGTGTAAAGGGTCGCGAAGAGGGTGCCGTCGGGACGCCGATAGGTGCCGAAGCCGGACTCGCCCCGGGCCAGGGTCTGGCCGATCTCCTCCAGACCCTCGTAACCCCGGGACGCGGATTGGAGCAGGTTCAGTTGCAGGCGCAGGGAGTCCACGGGATGGGCGATGAGCAGACCCTGATGATCCATCACCCAGCCGAAACCATGTGCGCCAATACCGATAGCACCCGCGATCTCTGTCAGGGTGTCCAGCAGGACGGTGGCGGCAATGAGGCCGATGGGCTGGCCCTGCTGATCCCGGACGCCGGCGGCGACGACGAAGACGGTGGCACCCGTGGCCCGGGAGATGACCGGCTCGCTGATGACCTCGGCCTGGCCCTCCCGCAGGATGGCCTGCCAGTAGGCGCGATCGCCCACATACCCCGTCGATCCCGTGGAACCGACATAGCGGCCCTGGGTGTCGGCGAAGAACACCATTTCATAATCCGAGTTGATGGCCGTCATGCGTTGTTCCAGTTCGCGCTGGATGGCGTCCAAATCGCCAGAACGGATGACGCTATCGCGAGACAGGGTCCTGATATCGCTGAGGTAGCCCCGGAACAGGTTACCCAGCCCCACCGAACGGGCCCGGAGCACCTCTTGGCTGAGTTCCTGGGTCAGTGGCACGACTGTCGCTTTGACCTGGAAATAGAGGTAGGCGCCTAGCAGGGACAGCAGGCACATCAGGAGGAGGCCAAAGCCCAGCAGCATCTTGGCCCGGATGGTCTTCATTCTTATGCTTCTCCTGGTCGGGTGATGCTGCGGTCATGGATCCAGCCGCGGTGAGCATCCCAGAGCTATCCGGGAGACCCCGGGCCCTGATCGATCGGAGACCCCAAAGGTCACCGGCCTCCGGAACGCGGGTCCACGTAGCTTGACGGGCAATGCCTCTCCATCTCTATTTTGTGGCCCATGCGCACCCATTATCGGTAGAAGCATCGAGATCTTCTACAAACTTAAAAATCTTCCCATCCTTACGGATGTATCGGAAGTTATCTATGAGTGCACCTTGGCTAACATATACATAGGTGCCACCGGTCCCGTCAGAAGTAATTTCTTCCCACTGTGTCTCAAACTCCGATGGCCTTCCCCCAGGTCCTTTCTTCAATTCCTTTTCCTTTAACCTTTTTAAGGGGATGCGTGCGCTGCCACCCTTATAGATGACGTAGCTGACGTCATCATTGTCTGATTGGAATACAAATTGCGTTCTGAGGGTGCTCTTTAAGCCAACGGATTGAAAGCATCTGAAATCGTTTTGATCCGCCCTAGCGGAACTTGACACGAGCATCCCGAACACCAAAACCCCTATGAGTCTTTTCATGGGTACCTCCGCGTCATTTGATGTGCAGAGCTTGTGGCCCCAGTGATTCAAGTCCGATGCGGCCAGTCGCTCGCATCAACGGTTTCCCGGTAGGCATGCCAGGTAGCGTGACCAATGATCGGGAATATCACCACCAGCCCCAGTAATCCTGTCGCCACAGACAACAACATCCCTCCCAAAATCGTCGTCGCCCACAGTAACATGACCTTTCGGTTGCGCAAGACCGCGTTGATACTGGTGACGATGCCAGTAACCAGATCGGTCTGGCGATCCATGATCATCGGCAGGGAAAAAGCGCTAATGCAAAAAGTAATGACGGCAAATACCGCCCCCACCGCGGATCCGATACCAAAGAAAAATACCAAATCTAGCTTGTTGCTCATGAACCCGCCCGCTGGAAAAAAGAGATGCAGCAGGTGACCGACATGGACCCACAACAGAAACAGGACGATGAGAACGCTGGTAAACAGGCCCAAGTTGCCGATACCTCGCGTTCCATCGCGAAAGCAATAGCTGAGTTTGGGAGAGAGTCCCTTCTGCAGTTGGCAACTGATGGAATAGAGCCCGATGGCCATGACCGGACCGATCAAGGTTAAACCGGAGAGGATCGTCAACAATACCAGCGGGCCGCTGATTACAAATCCGGCATAGGCAGCGACGTAGCACAAGATCGTCGCTGTCACACCATAGGTCAAACTTTTACCCGGCGCCCTTCTCAGATCCGCAATGCCAAGCCTTATCCAGCGTTTCGGTGCTTCGATGTCCAATTCGCGGCAAGGTGCTACGAAGGGCAGGTTCTGGGTGTTTTTATGTGGATTCTGCGAATCCGGATCGGTGGGGTCAGACATGTCAAATGAGCCAGTTAAGGTGGTATTAAAAAATCTCTAATAACATTGCACGGCGATCCAAGGCGCGCCTACATCAGGAACCTGACCCAAACCCAGGCGATCAGTAGGCTGATCAAAGCCACGGGCGCGCCCGCTTTGGCAAACTCCCAGAAGGAAATCTTTAGCCCGTGCCGATTGACCGCGTCCACCACGATGATGTTGGCCAGGCTGCCGATGACGATGAGATTGCTGAAGAGTCCGGTCGCCAATGCCATCAAGGGACCAGCCTCCGGATCGCTGGCATAGGGCAATAGCAGCATCACGGTCGGGACGTTGGAGGCGATGTCGCTCAGGACAGCGCTGACCACGAACAGCACGTCGCTGTGCTGGAGGTTGAATCCGGCCGCGCGGAGATCATTTACGATTTGCTGGGGCATCCCGGTATCCTGTAGGGCACCGTTGACGATGAAGAGTCCGACAAACAGGATCAGCAGGTCCCAATCCACCCGTTCGAGCATGCTGCGGGACGCGAAGCGGGCGTTGAACAACATGACGGCACCGGCGCTCGCCGCCACCATGCCGCGGGTCCAGTCGGTGAAGATGAAGGCATAGAGGACCAGGCAGAGAACCAGGAACCCCTTGAGGGTCTCCCAGCGGTCCAGCGGCGGCTCGCTGGCGGCCGCCGCCAGGGCGACACCGTTCGTCCCACTCGGCGTTGCGAGTTGCCACCGCGCACGATAAATCGCGACCAGGACGAGCCAGACGACGCCCAATGAAAGCACCGCGGGTACTGCCGCATAGCCCATATAACTGACGAATGAGAGGTCGAGACGTTCGGCGATCAGCATGTTCTGCGGGCTGCCGATAATGGTCGCCACGGCGCCCGCATTGGCGGCAAAGGCGATAGCCAGCAGGAATGGCACCGGATTCATGCGACGGTTCAGACAGATCGAGAGCACCACCGGGGTTACCGCCACGGCCACGACATCGTTAGTCAGAAAGGCTGACAGGGTCCCGACCAGGACTATGAGCAGGGCGAGCAGGATCGGCGGCGCAGTCCGGATGCGGGTGATGACTGCGGAGAGATATCCATAGACCCCCGCCATTTCGAGCTGGATCGAAATCAACATGAGCCCAAAGAGCATGCCGATGGTGCCGAAATCGACGCTGGCAATCGCCTGTGCCTCCGTCATCCGGGAGGTGGCGAGCAGGGCGATGGCGCCGCCCAGGGCGACGGACGCACGGTCAACCCTGAGCCACGGCAGGTGGCCGAGGATCATACCTAGGTAGACGACGAGGAATACGATCAGGACAAAGGACATGAGACATCCCCCAGGCAAGTCATTCGCAATTTTCTCTTTAAACTAATGGGTCGCCAAGCGGAGTCTTGACCAATGACCAGGGGCGCTACCTGCGCGAGCGCGGCTGGAAACCGTTATGTCCCGGAAGATGGTAAGGACGCTTGTTACACCGCTCGGGCTTTTCACTGTATCACCCTTTTAGGGTTTCGAAAGGGGTTTTGCCGCCTGAAACCGAAGCTAGTCCAGCGAATCCTGTGCTATCGTTGTTGGTGAACTGTGTTGCGATTGTCCCCCAGTTACCATGCCGGATGGTCGAAAGAAGACCAAGGCCAGCCCTTTTTTACCAATCGGATGACGACGAGACGATTGACAAGACGGTTTTTGAAGGTGATAAGCATCAGCCCACATTGTCAAGCCACCAAGAGGACTGCACCCATGAATGACACTGACAATAGCGAAAGGATTGAAGTGGCACGTTATCAGCGGGAGATCGTTGAGGACCTCCAGCATAAGTCATTCACAAATAGTTCTTTAAACTAGAAAGCCAGGTTATAGCGTGAACCGACGTTGTTGAGAATCTCGCTG
>JBGAUE010000054.1:0-18437 GCA_044228795.1 Chromatiaceae bacterium
GTATCCGGGTACGCGGGGAGGCGCGGGTGCTTCAGAGCAAGTTGCCCAGGCGGTGCGGCTGATCGCCACTCTGGCGCTGTCAGTTACCCATTCTGGACACGGTGAGTCAGGGGCCGGCTGGCAACTGGGGATAAAAGAGACAGTAGGCATCGGTGATGAAGGTCAGATAGTCGAGGCCGCGCCACAACCCCGTGGTGCCTGGATGGCCATCCCCTTTGCGGCCGAGGAAACCGCCAATCTTGGCTATCCAGCCATGGCCTTTTCCAGGCAAGGCGGGGTTTCTGGCCGGCCAGGGGCTGGGTGGCGAGGTGGTCCCACGGCGAGCGGGGTGAGTTCCGCGTCCGCGGCGACCCGCCGCCGGGTGGTGGCGTTGGCGCGGATCAACAGGTCCGGCCCCTGAGGGGTCTGCGCGGCCTCTTGGAACAATGCGTGGAGATTGGCCTCGCGGTTGGCGATCCCGATCAGCTGGGTATCCGGGCACAGCGGTTGCAGCGCGGCGGTACGCCGATAACTGGTCAGCCAGCGCAGGCTTTCCTTCGCCGCGATGGGCCGTTCCTGGCGCCGCTGGGCCTGAGACCCAGGGTGGCTGGGGTCGCGCGCCCACACCTGGATATCCACCACCCCCAGCGGCACCCCTTGGGGGGTGAAGGCCAGGGTATTGTGAAGTTTGAGCCCCTGTGCCCCGTTGGCACGGGTATTGATCGGCCCCAGACCGGTGGTGGCCGGATGGGCGCCATCGTTCAGGCTGGTGGTGTCCTGCACCACCAGCACGCGGGGCTCGACGGCGATGCGCCCGCAGGTGGCGGCATAATGGGGCTGAAGTAAGGTCGGGAGGTCCACTTGGGGGTTATGGGAAAAGCGGTACGCCGCCTTAGTCTGACCCGCATCGCCCTGCAACGCCAGCGGGATGGATGCCGTGGGATGGTCGCCAAAGGCCTGGGCCAAGTGGATCAGGCGCGGGCGCAGGCGGCCATCGGGAAAGTCGACCTGACCAAACTCCCGCTCGGCCCACGAGCCCGCCGTGGCGGTGGGGCTCAGCGGCGCCGGCCGCCGCACGGGGGGGCAGCGGCCCAACCAGGCCTGCCAGTCCGGGGCCAAGGGCAGGACATAGAGGCCGTTGGCGCCCACCGCCGCCTGCTGGGCGCGATCCTCCCGGCCCCGGCCGGTGGTGGCCCCCAGGCGTTGCCAGTTGGCGGCGCGGTAGATGGTGCCGGCATGGTGGCGTTCGTCGACGTAGGTTTCCAGCAGCAGGGAGGTCACCCCATAGCGGGCCGGCCAGTCCGCCACCACCCGCACCGCCCCGCCAGTGCCAGGACATGCGAGCCCAGGTTGGGCACCTGGATCGTGGGCAGCAGCAGAAAGCGACTGTTGGCGACCACCCGCGGCAGGTGGGCGCTTGCCACGGGAGGTTGGCGGCCGCCGGGGACCCCCGCGGCGGACAGCCCCGCATCGGTGGCAACTCAAGGAGCCCACGCCGCTCCAGTTCTACCAGTGCCTGCGGCTGCTGACCTCTTGCACCCGCCCGTTAGCGCCGCGCCAGTCCAGCCAATCGCACAACCGCCGGGACAAGGCACTCCGGCTCAAGCCCGTCTCCGTAGCCACCGCGCCGCGGAGACGCTCGATGATTTCCGAGGGGAAGGTTTGCCCCAAGAGCCTCATGCAGCCCTAAGCTACTATCAACGGTCGCCCGTGGCCAGTGTGTCCCAAAGAGAGCCACCTGCCGGGAAGAACCGAGAAGACCGTGATTGATCCGGGCGCTAAAGTGACCAAAATGTTGTGACCAACGCCACCGTCACACAGTCGTAACCAACTGTCTCAACAAAAAAACTGAAGGGCCTAGTGACGAAGATGGGCTAGGCTCGCTCCCTCGAGCGCGATACGCCCAGCAAGTCGTCATGCGCCTTGGGGTCTCAATTTCATGGCCGATGAGTTAGCATTGCCGACCTCGACAGCCTTTGCTAGGCTCTGTTTTTCTTGAACTTGAAACTATTCAGTTTGGAGTCGTATTCGTGAAGCCCTCAGCCCACCACCCGCGTCGCGATCGCTGCCCTCTAGCCCCAAAGGTCGGAGTGTCCTGCGTCTTCGCCCTGTTGCTATCGACCCTGCTCGCCGGTTGCTTGCCGACGGATGAGGAAGCGTCCCATCCCGTCCCGGAGCCCATTCGCCCGGTCCGGGTCGTCACGGTCGAGCATCTCCCCGGCGGCGAAACCGTGACCCTCACTGGCAACATCCAGGCCCAGGAAGATGTGGCACTGGCCTTCCGGGTTGCCGGGCAGTTGATCGAGCGGACCGTCAACGTCGGCGATCAGGTGGTTGAGGGGCAGGTGGTCGCGCGTTTGGATGCCGTGAACGAGCGCAATGCCCTGGATGCGGCGCGCGCCAACCTGGCCGCCGCCATGGCGCGTCTGGTGGAGGCCCGCAATACCGTGCGACGCTTCGAGCCCATGCTGCCGCAGGGCTTCGTCTCGCGCGCCGAGTTCGACCGAGCCATCGAGGCGCGCGATGCCGCCCAGGCCCAGGTCGACGCCGCCCAGGCCCAGGTCGACACCGCCGAGAACCAGCTCGGTTTCACCACCTTGCTGGCCGACGGACCGGGCACGGTCACCGAACGCGGCGCCGAGCCCGGCGAGGTGGTCGCCGCCGGGCGCATGATCGTGCGACTGGCCCGCGAAGGTGGTCGCGACGCCGTCTTCGACGTGCCGGCACGGGTCATTGAGTCCGGCTCCGCTGACGACGAGGTGACGGTGACCCTGAGTACCGATTCCAAGGTCAGCACCAGCGGCCGCGTGCGCGAGGTCTCGCCTCAGGCCGATCCGGTCACACGCACCTTCCAGGTCCGCGTCGGGTTGGCCAACCCGCCGGCGGCCATGCGTCTCGGCTCCACCGTGACAGGCAGCATCCAGCTCGGCGGGGCGGCCGGTATCGAGATTCCGAACTCCGCCTTAACCGCGACCCGCGGGGCCCCGGCGGTCTGGGTGTTGGACACCCAAAACAACACCGTGGACTTGCGCAACATTGACGTGGCGCGCTTCGAGTTAGACCGGGTGCTGGTCGCCCAGGGTCTGGACGCCGGCGAACTGGTGGTGACCGCCGGTGTCCAGACCCTGCGTCCCGGCCAGCCGGTGCGCCGACTCGGTGAGCCGGCCCGTGACGAGACCGGCGAACCGGCTGTCGAACAGGCCGAGGCCCGCCCATGAGCGGTTTCAACCTTTCCGATTGGGCCATCCGCAACCGCTCGGTCACCATCTTCATCATGGCTGCCGTGCTGATCGCCGGGGTCAGCTCCTTCTACAAGCTGGGCCGCGCCGAAGACCCGCCGTTCACCTTCCGGACCATGGTCGTCAAGGCCATCTGGCCCGGCGCGACGCTCGACGAGACCCTGCAACAGGTCACCGAGCGCCTGGAGCGCACGCTGCAGGAGGTTCCCAATCTCGACAACCTGCGCAGCTTCACGCGCGCCGGCAGCACCACCATCTTCGTCGACCTCATCGGCAGCACCCAGGGTCGGGCGGTCGCGGATGCCTGGTACGAGGTGCGCAAGAAGGTCGGCGACATGCGCCACACGTTGCCGCAAGGCATCCGCGGCCCCTTTTTCAACGACGAGTTCGGCGATACCTTCGGCATCATCTACGCCTTCACTGCTGATGGCTTTACGCATCGCGAACTGCGCGACGCGGTCGAGAACGCGCGCTCCCAGCTCCTCACGGTCCCCGATGTCTCCAAGATCGACATCCTTGGTGCCCAGGACGAGGTCATCTATATCGACTTCTCCGTCGAACGGCTCGCCGGTCTCGGCTTCGACCCCAGCACCCTGATCGCCGCCCTGCGTGCGCAGAACATCGTCAGCCCGGCCGGCGAATTAAGCACCCGTGACGAATCCATTGCCCTGCGCGTCTCCGGCGCCTTCACCAACGAACAAGACATCGCCGACGTCACCTTCGCCGTCGGCGATCGCATGCTGCGGCTGCGTGACATCGCCGATGTCCGGCGTGGCTTCAGCGACCCGCCGCAGCCGATGTTCCGCATCAACGGCGAGCCCGCCATCGGGCTCGCCATCGCCATGCGCGACGGCGGCGACACCCTGGCGCTGGGGCGCAACGTCGCCAAGGCCATCGCCGAGATCAAGGCTGAGTTGCCCCACGGCATCGAGCCGCGGCTGGTCGCGGATCAGCCCTTGACGGTAGACCTCGCCATCAACGAATTCACCACCTCGCTGTGGCAGGCGATCGGCATTGTGTTGGTGATCAGCTTCGTCGCGCTTGGCGTGCGCGCCGGCACGGTGGTGGCCATCGCCATCCCGCTAACACTGGCCGTGGTCTTCCCGATGATGGATATGGTCGACATTGACTTACAGCGGGTCTCGCTCGGTGCGCTCATCATCGCCCTGGCCCTGATGGTCGACGACGCCATGACCAGCATCGACGCCATGAGCCGGCGCCTGGCCGCCGGCGACGATCAGGTCAGCGCTGCCACCTATGCCTACACACACCTCTCCTTCGCCATGCTGATCGGCACCCTGGTGACCATCGCCGGTTTCGTGCCCATCGGCTTTGCCCAGAGCTCCGCCGGCGAATACACCTTCTCGATCTTCGCCGTGGTCGGCATCGCCTTGCTCGCCTCCTGGTTCGTCGCCATGGTGTTCGCGCCCTTGCTCGGCATGGTGCTGTTGCGTCCCCTAAAATCCGGAGCGGACGACAAACCGAACTGGACCGTGACGGCCTACCGCGGCTTGCTAACGCTCGCGATGCGCGCGCGCTGGTTCACCATCGCGCTGACGGTAGCCGTCTTCGTCGCCGCCATCCTGGCCCTGGCACAGGTGCCACGGCAGTTCTTCCCGTCCTCGGATCGCCCGGAATTACTGGTCGACCTGCGCCTGCCACAAAACGCCTCGATCCACGCCACCGAGCGCCTGGTCGATGAGTTTGAACAGATCCTGCGCGAAGACCCCGAGTTCGCACCGGAGATCGAACGCTGGAGTACCTACATCGGCCAGGGCGCGATCCGCTTCTACCTACCATTGGATGTGCAGTTGGCCAACCCCTTCTTTGCCCAGGCGGTCATCGTCACCAACAACATCGAGGCGCGAGAACGTCTGCAGCCGCGCCTCCAGCATCTGCTGGCGGAGCAATTCCCGCAAGTGGTAGGGCGCGTCTCGCCGCTGGAGCTGGGGCCGCCGGTGGGCTGGCCAGTGCAGTATCGCGTGCTCGGGCCGGACCCGACGCAACTGCGCGACATCGCCATGGATCTGGCAGACCTGGTGGCGGCGAATCCTGGCGCGCGCCGCGTCAACTTCGACTGGATGGAACCGGAGCGGGAACTGCACATCCGCATCGACCAGGAACAGGCGCGTCAGCTCGGCCTGAGTTCCCAGGCAGTCGCCACTGCGCTGAATGCCAACATCTCCGGCACTCCCATCACGCAGGTCCGCGACGACATCTATCTGGTTAACGTCGTCGCCCGCGAGCTGGGCGGACAGCGCCTGTCGATCGAGACCTTGCGCAGCCTGCCGGTGTCCTTGCCGAACGGTCGCACCATTCCGCTGAGCCAGTTCGCGACCTTCGAGTACGGTCAGGACTACCCGCTGGTCTGGCGGCGCGACCGGGTACCGACCCTGACGGTGCAAGCGGATGTCGCGCCCGGCATTCTGCCGGAAGCGGTGGTTGCGGATCTGGATGCGCCCATCGCCGCTTTGAACGCCACCCTGCCCGCGGGCTATCGCATCGAGCTGGGCGGCGCGGTCGAAGAAAGCGCCAACTCGCAAGCGTCCGTCTTCGCCGTGGTGCCCATCATGCTGTTGCTGATGCTTAGCTTGCTGATCTTCCAGCTCAAGAGCTTCGCGCGCCTCTTTATGGTCCTGAGCCTGGTACCGCTGGGGCTGATCGGCGTCGTCGGCGCGCTGCTGGTCGCGGGCAAGCCGCTCGGGTTCGTCGCCATTCTCGGCATCCTCGCCCTGATCGGCATGATCGCGAAGAACGCGGTCATCCTGATCGATCAGATCGAGGCCGAGCGCGCGGCGGGCAGGACGGTTTGGGATGCGGTGGTCGAGGCCAGCATCTCACGCTTCCGGCCCATCATGTTGACGGCGCTTTCGACCATCCTTGGCATGATCCCGATTGCGCCCACAGTCTTCTGGGGATCAATGGCTTATGCCATCATGGGCGGCCTTGCCGTCGCCTCGCTGCTCACGCTGGTGTTCTTGCCGACGCTTTATGTCACTTGGTATCGGGGGCAGGTTCCGGTCACTGGAGCCATTCAAGGGGGAAACGCTGATGATGTCTGACTGGACCTTATGGATGCGCCGGGCACTGGTCGCGGTGCCAATCGTCGGATGCGCTGGCGCCGCCGCGCAATCACCCGCAACCGGTAGCTTTTCCCTGACGCCGGTCTATCAAACCGACAGCGCCCTCGATTCCGGCGGCAATGTCGGCTACACGGCGGTCTACACCACCCTCGGTGAGAGCTGGACACTCGATGCCCGCTCGACCCTACGCCTCGGACTGAACCTCGATTACGAGGATTGGCACTTTAGCGACATCCCGGCCTTTGGCGGCCTGCAGCCTTGGGGCGATCTCTATCGCTTTGGCATTTCTCTGCCCTACAGCTACACGAGCGAGGGCGGCTGGCGTTGGACGCTCTCTCCGACCGTCGAATATTCGGCCGAATCGGGTGCCGAGTTGTCCGATGCGCTGGAATATGGCGCCTCACTCTCGGCCGCGCGGCGCTGGAGCGACAATCTGACCTTGGGGCTTGGCGTCGGCGTGTATGAACGGATCGAGCAGACGCGAGTCTTTCCATTCTTGATTGTCGATTGGCGTATGACCGATCGTCTGCGGGTCACCAATCCGCTTTCGGCCGGCCCGGCCGGTCCGGCGGGACTGGAGTTATCTTATGCGCTCGACTCTGGTTGGGAACTCGGCATCGCCGCTGCGTATCGCTCTTTCCGCTTCCGATTAGACGATCGCGGTACTGTCCCGGGCGGGATCGGTGAAAACGACTACATCCCGTTGGTGGCGCGTATCGGACGGCGATTCTCCGAGGCGTTGCGCTTGGATTTCTATGCGGGCGCCTCCCTTGACGGCCGTCTGCGCGTGGAGGATGCCAATGGCATCGAACGCTACGATCAAAATCGCGATCCCGCGGCGATCCTTGGGCTTTCGCTGATTGGTCGTTTCTGAGCTCCGATGAACGTCAATCAACCCACCTAAGGAACCATCGCCACCATGAATGTGATGTCCAGCTTCAGTGCGCCCGGGCGTGGTCTGATTGTCGCCGGTGCCGTTGCGCTGGTTGTGACCTTGATGAAGACCGCCGCGCCGCTGCTCTCGCCGATCCTGCTCGCCATCTTCATCGCCATCGTCGCCACCCCGGCGCTGGCCTGGATGCGTCGCAAAGGCATGCCGAAATGGGGTGCGCTGTTCGTGATTGCCTTTGTGCTGCTCGATGTTGGCAGCCTGCTCGCCCTGATGACAACCGGGGCGCTCGAGGGCTTCAAGGAGAGCCTGCCGAGCTATCAGGAGCGCTTTGCGGCGCTGGCCCAGCACTTCGGCGGCTTGATGGCAGGGACCGGTGTCGACAACCCGGCCGCGGCGGCGATGGACCTGATGGACCCGTCCAGGCTCATGGCCCTGGTGCCGGGATTGTTGTCTAGCGCCAGCGGCGTCTTTGCCACCGGGCTCCTGGTGCTGCTCACCGTCATCTTCATCCTGCTCGAAGTGCCGACCCTAGCGCCCAAGCTGAGGGCGGCCTTTCACATCACCCCGGACGGCGAGGCGCGCCTGCAGCGGTTGCTGGACAACATCAATCGCTACATGCAGATCAAGGCGCTGACCAGCCTGGCCACCGCCGTCTGTGTCTGGCTTCTGCTGTGGTTTTTCGGGATCGACTTCGCCATCCTGTGGGCCGTGCTGGCCTTCTTCCTGAATTTCCTGCCCGTAGTCGGCAATATCCTGATGATGATCCCGGCGGTTCTGCTGGCACTGGTGCAGGTCGACTTGAGCACGGCACTGCTGGTGGCGGCCGGCTACCTGGTGATCAACACCGCGATCGGCAATATCATCGAGCCGCGGATCATGGGCAAGGGGCTCGGTATCTCGACACTGGCCGTTTTCATCGCCCTGCTGGTCTGGGGCTGGCTGTTTGGTACCGTCGGCATGTTCCTGGCCGTTCCGCTGACCACGGCCCTGATCATCACGCTCGATGCAAGCCCACATACCCGCCCACTCGCGATCATGATGGGGCCAGCGATTAGGGAGGAGCCCGCGGTCGCCCTGACAGCGGAGCCGAACGCTACCGAGAAGGATGGGTGAGGGGCCCCATTTGTCGTTCCGGCCGGCCATCCATTCCTTGTTCCCCGAGTCGGATCTTCTTCGGACCCAGGGTGGGCATTTTCCGGCAATCTCGCACTTGTGGTGCGAGACCACACCTTGCACCTGACTACTGTTTTTCTCCGCTTCCACTCTAACCGGACAACACGGGCGCAGGTTGCACGCCGAGCTCAATATAACTCATTGTTATTAATTATAAAATGTATCTAAACATTGTCGGTCTACTCGTCGGGACCGTTTTCTTTGCCTTTTCGCTGGCACCCTCACTGCTGCCACGACCGTTTTTTATTCAGGGCATTCTTTCCGGCCTGTCATTTGCGGCTGGCTATGGTCTTGGCGTGGCGACGGTAGACCTGTGGAACTATCTGCAATTGCCGGTGTTGCGTTTGCGTACCGCGAGCATCATCAAGTCCATCGCTGCGCTGCTCTGCCTGTTGGTCGCGGTGAGTTTTCTGTGGCAGGCGACCCATTGGCAGAACGCGCTGCGCGAGATGATGGGCATGGAGGAGTCAGCCGGCCTGCAACCCTTGCTGCTTGGCCCGATCGCGGTGATTTTGTTCCTGGTCTTGCTGGCGCTCGCGCGTTCGTTCCGCTGGGTGTTTCGGATGCTGTCGGTCAAACTGCGGCGTTTCGTGCCGCCGAGAGTTTCACAACTCCTGGGTATTGTTGTTGCCGTAGCGCTGTTCTGGTCCGTGATCGACGGCGTTTTGCTGAGCAGCCTGCTGCGTGTGGCCGATCGTTCGTTTCAGAGACTCGATGCGCTGATTCAAGATGATTTGCCACGTCCGACCCATCCCGACCAGACCGGAAGTCAGGCTTCCCTGATCAATTGGGAAGACCTCGGCCACCAGGGCCGCAGTTTCGTTGCCGGCGGGCCCGACGCCGCAGACCTGAGCCGTTTTTTTTCGGCCCCGATGCCGGCGCCGATTCGCGTCTATGTAGGCTTGAATTCCGCCGACAGTCCCGAGCAGCGAGCGCGCCTGGCGCTGGAGGAGTTGAAGCGCGTGGGCGGCTTCGAACGCTCGATCCTGCTGCTGGTGACACCGACCGGTACCGGCTGGATAGATGCCTCATCGCAGGATCCGGTTGAGTACCTGCATCGTGGTGACATTGCCACGGTGGCGGCCCAGTATTCCTATCTGAACAGCCCGCTTGCACTGCTGACCGAGGGCGCCTATGGCGCGGAGATGGCCCGCGCCCTGTTCTCGGAGGTCTATGGCTACTGGCGCAGTTTGCCCCGGGACGCGCGGCCGAGACTATACCTCAACGGATTGAGCCTGGGTTCTTTGAACTCGGATCTGTCGTTCGATCTTTACGATATCATTGACGACCCCTTCAACGGCGCACTCTGGAGCGGCCCACCCTTCCGCAACGATGCCTGGCGGCGGATGACCGAGCAGCGCGACCCCGGATCGCCCGCGTGGCTGCCCCGCTTTCGTGGCGGCTCGGTGGTGCGGTTCATGAACCAGGACGGCGGATTGGAGAGCGGCGACAAACCCTGGGGGCCCTTTCGGATCGCCTTCCTCCAGTACGCGAGCGATCCGATCACCTTCTTCGGTCCGCAGTCGGCGTGGCGTGAGCCGGATTGGCTGCAGGCCCCCCGCGGCCCCGACGTGTCGCCTGACCTGCGTTGGTTTCCGCTCGTGACGATGCTGCAATTGGTTGCCGACATGGTGGCGGGCGTCACTCCGAAAGGCTTTGGTCACGAATTCGCGCCGGCACACTACATCGACGCCTGGCTGGCGCTGACCGAACCACCAGGCTGGAGCGACGCCGAGGTGGCCCGGCTAAAGACAATCTTCGAATGAACGGCGAACCCCGGTCACCTGTGCGCCGGACAAAGGGGTAACCAGTTAGTTGACCCCGCGCAATCGTTGGCGCGGTCGCCTCAGAGCGAATGAATTTGACTCTGGCCTCGTTAGCTATCGCAAGGAATTGGGTAACTCCCCAATTTGCCTTCGTCCCCTGTCTGCCCGCCTTAGTCTATCCGTCGATCATCGCGTGGCTCATCGATCAGCCCGCGCCCGCCCTGCCAGCCCAGCACGTCGCGCAGCACCGACCAGCGAGGTTGCCGCGGTGCGGCACCCTCGCCCAGCACCCAATAGGCATAGGTGCGCTTGAGTGCGCCTGAGGCCTTCTGAAGCTCCAGCCAGTTGTCTATGAAGGCGGCCAGCGTCTGGTTGCCCTTACGCACGGCGATGCCAAGCGGCACGGCGGTTGGATCGGGCTGCGGCACTACCGCCGCGAACCGCGGGTACAGCAGCGACATCGCCGCCGCCTCCTGCGCCAGCATCACCAGCGCGTCGATCTCCGGCCGCTGCCCTTCGAAGAACTCCCGCGGCGAGGCGACGAAGGCAAAACGGATGTCAACATTCGGCAGGGCCTCCCGGAGTGCCTCGCGCAGCGCGCTATCGTCGCTCGCCAGCCCAAGGGTCAGTGGGCCGGCGCGGCGCAGCGCCTGCCGCGTGGCGAACTCGTGGCGCCTTGTGTCGGCCACCGCAAAGGCGAGGAAGCCGTCCGCATAGGGTCGCGAATACAGCACCGTCGGCAACAGGCCGCGCCGATAAGGCAGGCTGGGCAGCACGTCGATGCGGCCCTCGGCTAGCAGGGCTAGGACCTCGTCCCAATCGCCGCCGACAAACTCCACTTGCGCTACCCCCAGGTCGCGCCCCAACCGGCCCGCCAGTTCCACATCCATGCCAACCAGCGCCCCGTCGCGATTGCGGAAGGTGAACGGCGGGCGGTCCCACACATAGCCAACGCGCAGTGTGTCGCGCGCGCGGATGCGCTCGAAGGAGGTGCCGTCGCCGGTATCCGGGGGCGGCGGCGTCTCGCGCACGACCACCGGCAGCGGCCCGCGCGGCGCCTGCATGTTGGCGAGCGCCTCGGCGCCGCGGTCCTGCATGTCGAGGGTGACGGCGAGCAGTGCGCGGGAGCCGAAAAAGCTCACCGCCATTAGGGCGACAATGGCCGCGCCGTTACCAAGCAGACGCCGCGGTAGGATGCGCAGAAAGCCGCCGGTCGCGGCCGCACCCAGCAGCCCGAAGGCGACCAGCGCGGAGGCAGACAGCATCGAGTCGAACTTGCCGGTCAGGATCGTGGTTGGGATGTAGAGCTGGAAGTAGCCGTGGGGCACCCCCACCAGGTCCATCAGGAACGGTAGCGCCACCTGGGCCTTGGCGAAATAGGCGAACACCCCGGCGCCGAACAGGGTGGTGAAGGCCGAACCCGACAGCGGTTCGCCTACCAACCAGGCGGCATAGGGCACGAACAGCAGCGTCAGCAGCCTGCCGGGATTGGGGAAGACGAACCCCAGGGGCACCAGCACCTCGATGGTGGCGTCGGTGGTGGCCGAGGCGAGTTGGCGCCGCTCAAGCAGGGCGCGCATCCGCTCGACCAGGATCGGCAGCACGATGAACACGCTGTTGGCGACAAAGGCGGTGAGCAGGGCATCGCTCGCCACGCCGACCACCTCACGGTAGCGCAGCGGGGTGAGCGCGGTGACCATCAGCGGCAAGATGCCGAAGGTGAGCAGCAGAGTTGCTACCGCAAACAGCAGGAAGTAGGCCTTCAGGCGCAGCAGTGTGTCCAGATCCAGCGTGCCGGCGGCCACTGCGGCGATGGCGAACACGCCAAGGGGCGTGGTGCGGATCACGAACCGGGTGACGCGCACGATCGCCTGCTCCAGCGTGCGCAGGGCCTCGAGCAGTGCGCGCTTGCGCGGCAGGCCGATCAGCGCCACCCCCACCGCGCAGGAGAAGAGCACCACGGATGGCACCACCGCGTTGGCCAGCGCGTTGAAGGGATTGGCCGGCACGAAGGTGTCGATCAGGGAGAGCGCTTGGCGCGGCTCCACCATGGAGTAACTAAAAAAGGCGCCCGTCTGAAAGTGCGGTAGCGCGGCTGGCAGCAGTCCGATCACCGCCAGCGTCAGCGTCCAGAAGAGCAGCAGCAGGGCGCCGCCGGCGAGCGCCAACTGGCGCGCACGCCGCGCGTCCAGTCCGCCCAGCGAGACCACCAGGGTGATCACCAGATAGGGCAGCACCGTCATCTGTACCAGACGGATATAGATATTGGCGACCGGCTGCAACACTCCGGCAAGATCACCCAGGAACAGGCCGACACCGATGCCCAGCGCCAGGCCGATGATGATCTGCGCCGAAAGGCTGAGCCGCGGCTGGTGGCTGGGTGCGCGGGCGACGGTACTCACTGGGCTCCCCACGCGCTGTGTTGTCTGGGCGCCGGGGTCTGTTCCCGGTTGCGCATCGGCAGTGCCGGGATCCCGATCCTTAATCAAGGTAACCCTCCCTCAGAGGTAGTGAAACGACTCGACCTTGCTAGGGCCTCTGCGCCAGCCCCATACCCCGGTCATCCCGTCAAATGATTATAGAGACAGTTCCCCGGCGAGAACGCTCCGTGGCAGTACCGAGATCGCCATGTGCTCGGCCACGGTGTAAATGCGTCGCAGCTTGTCGAGTATCTCGAGTTGCACGCGGTGCTTGAGCAGGCGGTCCGGGTCATCCCGGGCGAGACGCGCGGCCTGTTGCCGCTGCAACTCGGCAGCGAGCCCCAGGACCGTATCGCGATTGGCGACAACGGTCTGTGCTGCCCGCTCGTCACCCTCCACCAGTGCGCGCAGCGCGGAATGCGCGGATTCCTGTTTCGTCCGAAACAGAAGTTCCAGCAGCTTCCTGGTCTCTTCGGAAGCGGTGATATCCGCTTCCTTCAGGGTCTGGGCCAGCGGTGCCAGTTCGCGGCTGATCGCAGCCCCCAAGTTCTCGATATCGCCGGTGGCGGTAACCAGCCGTGCATGCTCGTCAGCTTCGGCATCGCTCAGCTCGCCGCGTCCGACGTGCTGCAGATAGGCGAGTACCGCTTCTCGCAGCACTACGAGCTGGTCAAACTGCTGCGACAGTTCACTGAGATCCCTGGTTGCGAAGGCCGACTTGACCTTCGCCAGCATCGCTTCGGTCAGCTCACCCATGTGCCCGAGTTCCATCCGCGCCCGCTCCAAGGCCATGGCTGGTACTTGAATCAAGGCGTCATCGAGATACCGGGGGCGGATGATGGCCCGCTCCTCAACCGTCCGATCCGGGATGATCTTGATGGCCATCTTCGCAAACAACGCGGCGAACGGCAGGAAGATAAGGGTGTTGGCCGTGGCCCAGATGGTGGCGGCGTTGGCGATCTGGCGCGGCACCTCCTCGGCGAGCCGCTCCACTCCCTGCAGATGCGTGGCCATCGGCGAAACCATCTCGGCGAGCCCCGCAAGCTGAGCGATGAACGGCAGCCAAATCAGGGCACCCATGACATTGAACAGGACGTGCACGGCTGCCGCCCGCTTGGCATCCTGCGGCTTGCCGATGGCGGCGAGGATCGCCGTGATTCCCGTTCCGATCTTGGCCCCGAACAGGATCGCGATACCCGCTGGAAGGGAAAGGAGCCCCTGGGTGGCCATGACAACCGCGAGACCTATGGTTGCCGAGGACGATTGCACCAGGGCCGTAAACACCGCGCCGGCCAGCATCCCCAGGACCGGATTCTGCAAGGATTGCAGGAGCTCAGCAAAGCCCGCGTGCGTGCGCAACGGCGACATGGCCGCGCCCATCGCCGCCATGCCATAAAAGATCAGACCAAGCCCCATCAACATGGCGCCATAGTGGCGTGCGACCCCCTGCTTCCAAACGAAGGTCATGACAAACCCGATGGTAATCAGTGGAAAGGCCAGGGCGGTCGTGTTGAACGCCACGATCTGCGCCGTCACCGTGGTGCCCACATTGGCACCGAAGATCACCCCGACCGACTGCACCAGAGTCATGAGCCCGGCACTGACGAAACCCACCACGAGTACCGTGGTCACCGAGGAAGACTGGATCACCGCGGTGATGATGGCTCCGGTGATGGCACCCAATACCGGGTTACCTGTCAGCTTGGCCAACAGGGTGTTCATCTGTTTGCCGGCGGCGGCCTTTAACCCGTCGGTCATCTTCTCCATGCCGTACAGGAAGAGCGCAAGCCCGCCAAGCAGCTCGATGGTCATTGTCAGGGGGTCTAGTTCAGTCATGGGCAACCTTTCTGTTCTATGAGCAAATGTGACGATCCGCTAGACGTCCCGTGCCCAGTAACCTTGCGGGCAGCGGGGCGTCTAGGCCGTTCTGAGGCAACTCCAGTGGCGCTAGGTTCGGTGGGGGCCCCCGCTCGACGCCGGGTGCCGGCTAATCACGCGGATCGGTCAGTGCCTGCACGCCCGGGTCGTGGCCAAACAGGCCGGGTTGAAGGTCGTCCGCGTTCACTCGCGGGGGCTTGCTGGTTCGCAGAGGCTAGGTTTGCCTCCTCCAGGGACAAGAGCCCGACCGCGAGGTATTTTCACAGACTCTCAGCCCTTCTTGCGCTTACCGCCCGTCTTCGCCTCCCCCGTCGCCGCTGCCGCCGCATGGTATTCACGCCGGATCTGATCGAGGTCGACCGTGGGTTTCGGGTATTGCAGTTTCATCGCCTCCATCGCATCGGCGACGATGTTAGCGACCGCCAGGTTGCGAAACCACTTGTGGTCGCAGGGGATGGTGAACCAAGGGGCATGCTGGGTGGAGGTACGCTCCAATGCCTCGTCAAAGGCATCCAGGTAGTCATCGAAGAATTCGCGCTCCTTGTAATCGGAGTCGCTGATCTTCCATTGCCGATTAGGATCATCCAATCGCTCGGCGAAGCGCTTGAGTTGTTCCTCTTTGGAGACGACCAGGCAGAATTTAAGTATGGTCGTGCCGTTTTCGACGGCTAGCAGCCGCTCCCACTCGTTGATGAGGTCGTAGCGCCGCTCCCAGACCTTGCGCGGGATCAGCTTGTGAACACGGGTGACCAGTACGTCCTCGTAGTGGGAGCGATTGAATACGGCCACCTCGCCCTTGCCCGGGGCGTGCGGGTGAATGCGCCACAGGAAGTCGTGCGCCGCCTCAGCGGCGGTAGGCGCCTTAAACCCCTGGACCTTGCAGCCCTGGGGGTCCATGCCGCTGATCACATGCCAGCAGACGCCGTCCTTGCCGGCGGCGTCCAACCCTTGCAGCACGATCAGGAGCGAGTGCCGGTTATCGCCATACATCTGGCGCTGGAGCGCGCCGAGCTAGGCCTTGACGGCCTCCAGTTCCTTTTCCGCTCCCTGGGCGGCGTCGCCCTTGCCATGACTGGCCGGATCGAATTGCTTCAGCCTGACCTTGGCCCCTGGCTCAACAATCAAATTCTTGGTGTAGTTCACCTTGTCTGTACTCCCGAAATCGGCTGGTTAAGGGACACCTGGTTGTGATCGCGCTGGTCGAGGACGCGATAGTAGATCAACTTAAACACATCGATTACGACCATCCAGACCAGGCAATAGAGCCAGACAATACCGATCAAGCTCCAGGGTAGTTGCGGCACCAAGATCCCAAAGGCGCACATCAGGGCTGCTACCGCCTGAGTCGCGACGATCGCCAGAAACAGGGGCATACTCGGGAAAGGCGGCGCGAGTATCGTGCCCCGGGTACGCACCACGAACAACAGCAGGTGGCCGCCGGCGGCAAGTTGCAGGAACAGCATGGTTTGGAGGTGATGGTGGTCGAGCGCGAATTGCGCCATCAGCTTGGGATCGCTCATCCATTCCATCCCCGCCAGGACCAGGCCGAAGCTTTGTGCGATGGCGAGCAACCCCATCAGCGAGGAAAACATCAGGATGCGCTGCATCTGCCAGCGCACCGGCCGCGCCGCTTTCTCCACGTTGTCATAGGCAATGGTCATGATCGGGATATCGTCGAGCAGGGCCAGGACGACGATCATGATGGCGGTCAGCGGCTGGAAGCCAAAGAACACATAGGCCAGCACCACGACGAACATGATGTCCAGCGTCATGGCGATGCGGTAATAGACATAGGAGCGAATGCGCTCAAAGATCTTGCGCGCCTCCGCGATGGCGTTGACGATGGTTGAGAGTCCCGGTGCTGTCAGGATCAGGGCTGCGGCACTGCGGGCGGCGTCGGTAGCGCCACTGACCGCCACGCCGCAATCCGCCTCCTTCAGGGCCGGGGCATCGTTCACGCCATCCCCGGTCATGGCGACCAGGTGGCCCAACTGCTGGAGGGCCTTGACGATCTGGTACTTGTGCTGCGGGAAAACGCGACCGAAGCCGTCGGCACGCTCGACCGCCTGGGCGGCGGACTTTGGAATCTGGTCCGGGTCCGTGCCCTCCTTGAAGACATCCCCCGCCACCAGCAGGTGACCCCCCATGCCCAATTGCTTGGCGATCTCGCTGCCGATGGCCACATCGTCGCCGGTGACCATCTTCACCGCCAGGCCGAGCTTCTGGGTCTCCGCGATCGTCGACTTGGCGTCTGGCCGCGGCGGGTCCATCAGTGAGAGCAGACCAATCAGGGTCCAGCTCTTGCCCTCGTCACTGGAATTGGCGACTCCGAGCGCCCGATAGCCGCGAGCGGCCAAGGCGTTGACCTGGCCGTCGTACTTGCCGCGGGTGACCGGGTCAAGTAGACACAACTCAGCGATGGCCTGGGGCGCCCCCTTGGCGTACTGGAAGGTGCGACCCTGGGTGTCAGTGACCGTCGCCACGGTCTTCTTGTTGACCGGATCGAAGGGTACGAACTGGGTCTGCGTGACGGTATCCAGCGACTTGGGATCGGCCAGGGCCTGGAGGACCGCCTGGTCGATCGCATCCTCGCTGTTGCGTTGGCTCGCCAGCGCGGCGGCAAAGACCACGTCCTGGGGCTGGGCCGTACCGTAGGGGATGGGCTCATCCAGCTTGAGCTGGTTCATGGTCAGGGTGCCGGTCTTGTCGCTGCACAGCACATCGACACCGGCCAGTTCCTCGATCGCCGAGAGTCGCGAGACGATTGCCTTTTCCTTGGAGAGCGCCAAGGCCCCCAGAGCCATGGTGACGGACATCACCGCCGGCATCGCCACCGGCACCGAGGCGATCAGGAGCACCAGAACGAACTGCGCAATGGCACCGACCGTGTCCCAGCCCCAGACATCCGCAACCACGACATCGCGATAGACCTGAAAGCCCACCAGCACCATCGCCAGGGCGATGGCGAGCAGGATCAGGAAGTCGCCGATCTGCAAGACCGCCTGCTCGGAGTGCGACTTGGAGCCGGCGGAGGCGACCAGCTTGGCGGTGCGCCCGAAAAAGGTCTGGTTGCCGGTGGCGGTCACCGCCGCCGTCATGGTCCCTTGTTTGGCGATACTGCCGGAGTAGGCGCTGTCGCCCAGGCGCTTGGAAACCGGCAGCGATTCGCCAGTCAGGGCCGATTGGTCAACGCTCAAGTAATCGCCGTCAATCAGCAGACAGTCGGCCGGCAGGATCTCACCCGCGGCTACCGAGATCACATCACCCGGGACCAAGTCGGCGGCATCGATCGACAGCCATTGACCACCGCGCAGCGCCCGGGCCTTGAGCGCCAGACCCTTCTTGAGTGCGGCCAAGGCGTTCGCTGCCTTGTTGTCCTGCCAGAAGCCAACCGCGGCGTTGTAGAGGAGGAGACCAGTCACCACAGCGAAATCGGGCCAGTCGCGGCGCGCGAGCGAAATGAGTGCCGCTGCCTCGATCATCCAGGGGATCGGTCCCCAAAAGTAGCCGATGAGCTTGGTCCAGCGGCTCTCCTCATGGGCAATGATCGCGTTTGGCCCGACCTTCTCCAGCCGACCCTTGGCTTCGTCCACACTCAGGCCCTTGGCCGAGGTTCCCAGTTTGGCGAGTTCCGCCGTGATCGCAGCCGGTCCCAAGGTGGTCTGGGCTACCGCCCCGGATGAGGGAGGAGTGTCGGCTGGAGGGGGCATCGTCCCCGCCGCAGTGGTGGCGCCCTCGGGGGCAAGAGGGGCAGTGGCAGTGAGGGTGGTCATGGTGTCTCCCCAATGAGTGATCCTAGGATCGTTATTCCTGATTCGCCTCGACCTCGGCCAGCGCGGACTTAAGGGCCTGCATCACGAGGCCCCGCGCCTGCTTCTCGTCATCGATGTCCGGCACGTCCCACTCCATGATCCGGACGTACTTTTTCAGCATAAGTCGTTCACACAAAATAACTATAACCTTGTCTAAATCCAGGGATTTGTTGTAAATTGGCCTCATGATCTGTT
>JBGAUE010000055.1:0-18116 GCA_044228795.1 Chromatiaceae bacterium
CGAATGCCTCAAAACTTGGTACCGCGACCACCCTGAACTCTTTCACAAGCGACCATACAATCAGCCGGGACTTGACACCTACTATTGAAATTGATGACCGTAGCGGAACCTGAGCCGCTGACTGAGCGACCTTGCTGCTTGCTTTTCTTGTTCTTTCCCATGTCGGTATCTCCAGAGCCTGAGCTCTATACCTTCATCAACAGTGTTGAAGTCACCGTAAAGCACCACAAAGACAGGCAGCACTCAGTCCGAGCATGTGCCCGGCCTTGACTGTTCCCCCATGCTTCCAATAGTCCACCCACTGCGGGGCTTCCAGTTCTACCTAATGCCGCTAGCCATAGCGGAAGGATAGGGTATAGGGCGTACAGCCCTCGGCCTGGGCAATAGCTAGGGCGGTGATGGAGTCCAGATCACCACTCAGGAGTACGACGGCAGGGGTCATGGGTCAGTAATCCTCAGGTAACAGGATGGTGGTAGCGGACCGGTCCGCCTCGGTGATGATCCAGACCTTGAAGCCGTCCTCGAATTGGTAAGCGCTCAGCAGCCGGTCACCATTCCGGAGTGCCGCGTCATTAGCGGCGGCATCTTCCTGGGCCAGGTCACCCCAATCACCCAGCGCGTGGCGGTTGAGCATGGTCTGGATGATGTGTGCTTGACCGCGCTCGTCCAGGGTCGTCTGAGCATTGGCGGTAATGACGACGTAGCCAAGTTCGAAAAGCGGTGCGGTCATGCTCATGCTGCCCCTGGCAGGATGATGTTTATACCGTGCATGGCTAATTCCCAACCGATGGCTAGGTGAGGCTGGAGGCAACTGGGTTCCACAAGGGGTGGTCATTCCGGGATCGTCAGGTATTTAGTATAGCCTAACCCCTAAACTCTCTTTAGAACCTGGCACCCGCACCCGCCTGACGTATACTTTGGTTATCGTAACATCTATCTAAGTACCTCCATGCCACCTGGCAGCGCGACGCCTGCGGCCACCCTCCCCTACGCCCTGGTGGACGCCAACAATTGCTATATGGGCTTTCGATTGCTGTTATATAAGCGGGATATAAGCGGGATAGGCCCACGCCTAACATATCGGGAGATTAAAATGGAAGGGTTCCCCGCCCATGCGGGGATAGGCCCGATTGGCTCAATAACAGGATTTTCCGTAATTAGATTCCCCGCCCATGCGGGGATAGTCCCTATAGTATCTAGCCAGGCTGTTTCACCGAAAAGGGCCACGTCCCGACCCTGCCCCCACTGCGGCTACGATGAGCATGCCGGGCGAGCGCACCCGCTCCTGCCCCTTCGCACCGTCCTCAACGGCCAGTTGCTGATCGGGTGGGTGCTGGTACTGAGCCCGCAGGGTTTTATTGGTGCGCCCTGCCCGACTCGAACGCGCGACCAGCTGAATTAGTAGTCACGTGGAGCCGGGGTTGGAAGCGTCCTCAGCCTTCGTGACAGCCCCTTTGCGCCAGATATTGACTGGCATGCTGCGCCAACACAGTTCCCTCGCCTGTACCGCAACACCTAGCCCCGCAGGGAACTCGGTTTTGAAATATAGAGCGACTCAAGGAACACCCTGCGCATAGAAAAAACACTTCCCATAAAAATTGTTTAGGGGGTGGGTTCTGTAGCCACCTAACCTATAGCGCTGGCGGTTTCTGGAGAAGCCAGTCGCAATGGGTATCGAAATCCGGCCTCCCATTGGCTGGCCTGCTCAAGCAGGGTGGCCAGGACCTCAGGAAGCCGGGCCCGTAGGGTGGCGCGGGCGGGGATGGGCGTCTCAGGTGTTGGCCACCAGGCGCAGCTTCGGGGCTTGCTCGTCGCTGGCAGGTTGGGCGATACCGGCCTCGTTGAGAATGAATTGCTCGATGGCGGTATGCCACTTGCGCAGCAGATCTAGGGGCCGGCGGCGATAGTGCTTCTCCGCCAGCGCGGAAGGCTTGTGGCCTTGAATCTGGGCCACCACACCGACGGGGCATTCCGTCCACTCCGCCAGGGTGCCGAAACTGCGCCGCAAGCCATGCAGGGACAGGGGCGGCAGGCCCGCGGCGGCGAGCGCCTTGTCATGGAAAATGCGCGGTTCTTGCAGGCGCCCATTCTTGGCGGTGCGACTGGCGAACACCCACGGCGACGGTTGCCATACCGGGCGCGGCTCCTGGGTGGCACTACGCAGGCGCCGGGGAGCAGGCGGCGGGGTCTCATTGCGAATCTTCAGTTCCTGGAGCAGCTCCGCGACGTAGGGCGTCAGGGGGATGACACGCTCCCCCTCCATCTTGTCGCCGATGGTCAAGCTCTTCCAGGTGAAATCGACATTGGCCCAGGTCAGGTTTGCCAACTCCTCACGCCGGGCGCCGGTCAGCAGGAGAATTTGCAGGTAGGCGGGGATAGTCGGGTTGGCGTTGCGGCGCGCGGCGGCGAACCAGAGCTTGAGTTGCTCCTTCTGCAGGCAATCGTCCTTGGTCTTAACGGTGGGGACCGCTTCTCGCACGCGCTTGGTTAGCAGGGCGGCGGGATCCACCAGGTCCTGATAGTCGGGTTGCTCACTGCACCAGCGCAGAAAGGCACGCAGGTGCCGATAGGCCAGGGCGGCATAGGCGGGGCGGGTGGCGGCCTCTTTGGCCAGCCAAGCGAACAGGGTGGGTGCGGATAGTTCGCACAGGCGAAGAGGCATCAGGACGGCCAGTGGACCGGGAGTGGCACGCTTGCCACTCGGGAGGGGGGTATCCGCAGGGCGTGCCATCGCGACATGGTCCCGATAGTTGCGTTCGCCCCAGAAAGATTGACGTTCCTCCAGGTAGCGTTGCCAGGCGGTACTGACCACAAGGGACTTGCGCTCGGCCTCAGTGGCTTGGCGCTCGGCCTCAGCGGCAGCGGCTTCGATGGCCTGGCGCTCGACTTCAACCTGCTCCGCCTTGGCTTGGCGAGGGTCAATCCCTTGGTCGATGAGCGTTTGCAGGTGACGGGCCTCGGCGCGGGCTTGGTCGATATCCCAAGCGGCACAGTCGCCAATCTTGATGCGGAGGGTAGCGCCCTGGATGCGGCCCTGGAAGACGAAGACCTTGGCACCCTGGGTGGCGCGTACCGCCAGCCAGGGAACTTCGGTATCCCACAGAAAGGATTGTTTCTGATCCTGCCGTGGTCCGAACTCGCGAATGCGGCCTGCCGTCAGTTTAACCCTTGCCATGATCCAACTTTTCCTGTGTAAGCGCTGGTGTAAGCAAATTATGCTACACAGGCTAACGTCTATCAACTATTAACTAAGCACTAACACATTGTTTTTTATTGATCATGGCGCAAAATGAAACGTCGACAAACCCCAATAAACACATAAAACTGCTGATTCGTAATCAGTAGGTCGAGAGTTCGAATCTCCTCATCGGCTCCATTAATTCAACAGCTTAGGCGCCTAACGGCGCCTTTTTCATTTCCGGTGTGCCGGAAAATGTGCATACGTCTTCCCGCATATATTCATCATCCTCCGTCACCAGTGCCAGCGGGGCGGCGATGCGGCCGGCATGGGCGGCCAAATGATCGGGCGCCAGGTGGGCATAGCGCTGCACCATGCTCGCGGTTGCCCAACCGCCCAGCTCCTGGAGGACGTGCAGTGGGGTACCTGCCTGCACATGCCAGCTCGCCCAGGTGTGCCGCAGATCGTGCCAGCGGAAGTCGGTGATGCTGGCGCGGCCCAGGGCTTTATGCCAGGCGGCCGTATTTGCATGAGCGATGGGCTCCCCCTTGAAGCAAAACACCCGGATGGGGTGCTTGCCCAGCCAGCGGCGCAGCACTAACACGGCGTCGCGGTTCAGGGGCACCCCGAGCGCTTGCCCGGCCTTCATCTGGTCCGGGTGCAGCCAGGCCACCTTCTTACTTCCTTGCCGTCTGGGGTGGTGAAACGCGTCCACCATTTACGACTATTAGGGCGGCGGTAGAACCAAGGGGGGCGGACATGACACCAAACGGGACGGGTGGATCGGAGCGGGTACCGGTGTCACTTCAGGGTCAATATGACGGGATCATCGCGCTCACCGATCAATTCTGCCAGTCGCACTTGCCGGTAGAATATCGGGACTCTGCTGGCGCCTGAGGGCTGTTTTGTGCCGCAAACGTCCCTCACAGTTGGTCACGGGCAAGCTCCAGACTTGGGCCTGCGGGAACGTTTACGCCATAGGTCCTGTCAACTTCCTGTTCGACAAAAGTCAGACACTGTCCCTGCGAGCGAAAGACTCATGCTCCCACTTCGGCCTCAGCGCAAGCACCGGATTGGTGAAATCGACAGCGATCCTGACGTTGTCGAAGTCTGGGTAGCCCGATCCCAATTGGACCCTGCTGAGCCGACTCGCGGAGAACCCCATGGCGTGGCTAATGCAGGTGAACGTTTTTGTCGTGGACGCCTGGCACCCTCCCCGAGAGGTGCAGGAGGAAGCGTTGCGGCGGGTTAATCTCTTATCTTCCCTCAGCATGGATATGAGTGCCCGAGAACATGCTCGAACACCTTTTTGATTTTTCGTCCGTTTGTGCGGCGTTACCCATCTTACGCTGGGGAGGGCGCCGCGTGCGACCCCTGCGCATCGCTAGCGTCGCTGGCGCGGCTCTTGGGAGATTCACGATCGCCAGTCGGCTGCTATGCCCTGCGATTGCGACCGCTGCTGTCCCGGCGATCTTTGCCGAGACCTGCACCGTCGAGCGAGGTAACCATGGTTGAGCGTACGGAGCGGGCCCAGCGACGGGGTGCGCCAGGGGTACCCTGGCCATTTTCTTCGGCAGATCGGCTGGTACGGCGGACGGTTAGGGCGCATCCGTTGGCGGCGACCCTGGTATTGGCCTTTGGTGCCCTGGTCCTGGACTTCGCCGTCGGACAGGAGTTCCACTTCCCACTCGGCTTTCTGGTGCCCGTCGCAGTGGCGGCCTGGATGGGGCGACCCCGGCTCGCCTATTTCCTATCGATCGGCATGCCGCTGGTGCGGGTGTGGTTCTACGGGATCTGGCAGGTGCCCGACCCCCTGCCTGTGGATCTCGTCAACGCGGTGGTGGAGTCTTGCGTGCTGGCGCTCTACGTGCCCTTGGTGCGGCGGCAAGGCGAACAGGCCCGTCAGATGCGCAGCGCCATCTCCGCCAAGGACGAAGCGATGGAACACCTGCGGGCCTTTACCCGCAGCGCGGGTACTACCCTCCAAGGGCGGCCCGTGTCTCCCGGGCTGGCGGAGGGGGTCGCCTTCGTCTATCAGGGAGATCTCGACCCTCCTCGCGTCGTCGCGGTGCTCGGCGAGGACGAGATCGGGGGGGAGCTCAACCGCCTCGATCAAGCCTTGGCGGCTTGCGCTTGCGAGCTCGAGGAGACCCGCGCGCGCTATGGCGAGGAATGGCCGGACGGTGTCGAACTGGCCGAGGTCCGCCTCGCCATGGTGAGCGACCCCTATTTCGCCGCCGAGTGCCAGCGGCGCATCCGGGAGGAGCGGCTCGACGCCCGCGGGGCCGTGGTCGGCGAGATCAGCCGACTGGAGCAACGGCTCCAGTCCCTGGACCAATCTTATCTGACGGCGCGCAGCGCGGACATCCGCGACCTCGGTCGCCAGATTCTGCGCCATCTCGTCGACCGGGCCCCGGGCGCGATGCACGCTTTGGCCGCGCTCCCGCCGGGGGCGGTCGTCGTCGCCGACGAGATCCTGCTCTCGGATGCGCTGCAAATGGACTTCCACAACGTGGCGGCTATCGTCACGGAGCGCACCGGGCCCGCCTCCCACGTCGCCATCCTGGCACGGCTCAAGCACATTCCCGCCGTGTGCGACATCAAGGGGGCCGGCTCGGCACTGGCCACGGGGGTGCATCTCCTGGTGGATGCGGAGCAGGGCACGGTCACCGTCGCCCCCACGCCGGCCCAGGGTGCCCGCTTTGCCGCGCGCAAGGTGCGCGCCAGCGAGATCGCTCCCGAGACCGACGGCCCGGCGCTGCGCTGCGTCACCCGCGACGGACACGAGGTCGGGCTGCTCGCCAATATCGCCCACCCGGACGAAGCCGTCATGGTCCGGGAGCATGGCCTAAAAGGGGTGGGTCTCTTCCGCTCCGAGCTCATGTTCCTCGACGCCGCTCGCCCACCAGACCTCGCATCTCAGTTTGCGGCCTTCGATGAGGTCGCGGCCATGCTATATCCGCGGCCGGTGGTCGTGCGGACCATGGACCTGGGGGGCGACAAGATTCCCCGGTTCGCCGCGGGCGGGAGTGATCCGGCCCTGGCATCGGGCCTGCGGGGCCTGGCCTATTCGCTCGCCGAGGGCACGATGTTTCGGACCCAACTGCGGGCCATCGCCCGCGCGGCCCGGCGGGGGAATATCCGGGTGCTGTTTCCGATGGTCATGGGCCCCCTGGACCTGCGGGAGGCGTGCGACCTATTGGCCGAGGCACTCGCCGCCGAAGGCTGCGCGGAGCAGGTTCCGGTGGGCGCCATGATCGAAACGCCGGCCGCCGCTTTCCGCATCGGTGAACTGCTGGAGATCGCCGATTTCCTCAGCCTCGGCACCAACGACCTAAGTCATGCCATACTGGCCATGGATCGCGGCGCGGCGTGCCAGGACGCGGTGGCGGCCTTCCTACACCCGACCGTCCTGCGGGTGACCGAACAGGTCGTCCAGACCGCCCGCAAGCGCGGTGTCCCCTTGACCCTGTGCGGTGAAGCGGCAGCGGATCCTGTCATTGTCCCCTTCCTGCTTGGCATCGGGGTGACGGAACTCAGCTTGAGCCCCTTCTTCGCCGCCCGGGTCCGTCGCGCGATCCGCGACCTGACCCTCGACCGGGCCCAGTCCCTGGCGAAGAGCGCACTGGCCAAGCGCAACGCCACCGAGGTGCGACGGCTCCTTTCCTTCGCCCCGAACGCTTGAGTCCGGGCCGCCGGACCCTCCCGCCCCTTGCCCGCGGCGGTCGCCGCGGCCGAGAAATAAGGGCGGAAAGGACGCCGCAGGGTTCGGGGCGCGCCATTTCCCATCGTTCAAGGAGCGCACACACCGACCGAGACCCTTATGGCCACACTTCGCATCATCTCCCTCACCGCGTTCGCGATGATTCCGCTGGCGGCGAACTCCTGGCTGTGCCGGGCGGCCCTGCGCGACACCACCATCGACGCGGCCAGCTTCACGTCGATCCGTCTGGTCTCCGGCGCCCTGATGCTCTGGCTGCTGGTGTGGCTGAGCGGCAAGGCGCGCTTGGGTCGGGGGAGCTGGCTGTCGGCACTCGCCCTGTTCGGCTACGCGTCGCTCTTCTCCTTCGCGTACCTGAGCCTGACCGCGGCCACCGGCGCGCTCCTGTTGTTCGGCGCCGTGCAGGTGACGATGATCGGTCTGGGTCTGCGCCGCGGTGAGCGATTGGACGGCGTGCAGGTCGGCGGTGTCGCGCTCGCCTTCTGCGGGTTGGTCGGTTTACTATTGCCGGGGCTATCCGCACCCCCGCTGGGCGGCGCCCTGATGATGATCGGCGCCGGCATAGCCTGGGGTGTCTACTCGGTGCGTGGCAAGGGCGCTGGCGACCCGATCCGCGTGACGGCGGGAAACTTTCTACTGACCGTGCCCATCACGGCGCTTTTGAGCGCGCTGATGATCGGCGACGTTGCATTAGATACGGTCGGGCTCGGATATGCCGCCGCCTCGGGCGCCCTGACCTCCGCACTTGGCTACGCGCTCTGGTACAGCGTGTTGCCGATGCTGCGGGCGACGAGCGCGGCAACCGTCCAGCTCAGCGTACCGGTCATCGTCGCCATCGGGGGCGTCACCCTGCTCGGCGAGACGATCACCCCGCGGCTCGTGCTGGCCTCGGCAGCCGTACTGGGCGGGATTGCACTCGTCATCATGGAGCGTAACCGGATCGGCGCTCACCGGTAGCGGGGCGAGTGGCATCTGATGTCGGTCGACGTTCTCAACTCCGGGCTCGCACGGCGACTCAACACCCCGGTTAGCTTGGAACGACGGCGCAGCTCATCCTCGAGCACAACGATCATCTCCCGGCGCTTGTTGATGATGCTCGCGTGGAGCATCATCTGCCGGCGCGGATACAGCGTGTCGGACCTCGCCCGAGCGCCGGCGGCCGGATCAGTCCTCGTCGAGCGCCCAACCTTTGGAGAGTTCGACGGCCCCACTACCCGAACAGATACCAACCGATAAGCACCCCTGTCACCCAGGAGAACAGCATGAACGTAACCAAAGCCATCGCAACCCGCCGCGCCGTCAAATCCTTCGACCCCGCGCACCTCATTACGCCAGCCGAGACCGACACGCTGATGCAACTGGCCATGCTCGCCCCGACCGCCTTCAATATCCAGAACTGGCGCTTCGTGCTGGTCAGCGATCCGGCGTTACGGCAACAGATTCGTGAAGTGGCGTGGGGCCAGGCGCAGGTCACCGATGCTTCGCTGCTGATCATCCTCACCGCCGATCTCAAGGCCTGGGAGAAAGACCCCCACCGTTATTGGCGGTTGGCCGATAAGCCGGTGCAGGACTACCTCGTCCCCGCCATCGACCAGTATTACCGCGGTCGCGAACAGGTGCAGCGCGACGAGGCCATGCGCTCCTGCGGCATCGCCGCCCAGACCCTGATGCTGGCGGCCCAGGAGCTGGGCTACGACTCCTGCCCGATGGACGGGTTCGACTTCGACGCCGTCGGCAAGTTGATCCAACTACCGGAAGACCACGCCATCGCCATGTTTGTAGCGGTTGGCAAGGCGTTACAGCCTGCTTATCCACGCAGCGGCCCGTTGGCCATGAGTGAAGTCGTCATCCACAACCATTTCTGAGGGATCGGGAATCCAACCCCACGGCAGCTATGGTCGGGGAGAACGCGGCTCGAAGGAGGATGCTTTGCAAGGGCGTCGTGCGAGCCAGCCAGGAGCGTCGGGTGGGGGGAGATGCGGGGAGAAAACCACCGTTTGGGAATGTGCCAACATCCACCGCCCCTGCAGCCCCTGGGCCGGGGCCGGGGCCGACCGGGAAGGGATAACCAACACTGAGCTGTTGCGCCGGCCCACTAATTGAGACGGTGGACCTGATCTGACAGATCAGAATGTGGCAAAAGACTGTAGCCGATCACCGACTTAATCACAAAGACGATCAACAAAATCGACAGGCTGATCAGCAAGTTGAGCCCAATTAACAGCAGCAGGGCCGTGACGGCATTCCCTTTGCGAGCCATCGGCGGCACGGGCTCAGGCCGCTCCCGGTCGCGGCGGTCTTTACCCACGAAGAAGACGACGTAATAGCGGTAAGCCAGGAAATCCACCCAAAACCGCAGATCGACAAGTTTTGGAGAGGGTTTGGGCATCGCCGCCGCCAACAAGTGCTGCACGGCGGCGAGTTGCGGTTCACTAAAACTCGATCGCAGCTCCGATGGCAATGTATCGAGGTAATCCGCAGGGGTCCGTTCGAGGTACTGCGGCCCATCATCGCCGGCTTGCTCTGAGAAATCTTGATTCATCTCCGCCTCGTTTGGTGAACCTACCTGTGCCGCTGGTAATCCGGGCCGTAGCCTATTGGCAGACCCGGGGGCTGCGGACCAGGTCAGAGCTGGTACCAGGTCATATCCGGGTGCCGGTGCAGGGGTCGGCCTTGCAACAGGTTTTCTATATTGTTTGCCACGGAGTTGACAATTGCCATAAAGAACAACCCCCACAGCATTGGCAGGAGGATCATGGTCAGGCTAGCCGATGAGCGCCGCGCGTTTAATAAGGAGACGCTCATCCCTGAGTAGGCCAGTAGCAGCAGGAATTCCAGGGCGAGCAGAGGATAGTAACCGCTGCGCACGAGATCCCGCCACTCGACCGACCACCCGCCTTCATTGGTCCAGAACAGCGGCTCTTCCCGCAAATAGGAGAAGGCCAGCAGCACGATCAGAAACATAACATTGACCAGCGCACCGGAGATGAGCAGCGGTGCATGGGACGAAGGCGGCTTTCTGGCACGAATCCTGCGCAAAGGATGATGGCCCCTGAAATTTATGGATGTTTGTTCACGGTAGGAAACGCTGATTTTTTCGAGCCATAAGTAATACATCCTCTGATCGACTGGAACAGCGGTCAGCCCGCGACCGATCGCCATTACGGCGCGGAGTCCGCTCCTTCCAGGCGACCGTGCCATCGTGTCAAGGTGGCCAGCAGGTGCGCACGCACGAAGGGTTTGGTGATGAAGTCGTCCATCCCGGCTGCCTTGCAGCGCTCCGCCTCCTCGTCCAAGGCGTGGGCCGTCATGGCAATGATCGGTACCCGCGCGGGGTGACCGTCCAGGGCGCGGATGCGCCGGGTCGCTTCGATCCCATCCATGACCGGCATGGAAACATCCATCAGGATACTGCCAATCGGCTCATCGCACACCGCCTCCAGGGCCTCGACGCCGTTGGTGGCGGTGCGCACCCGATAGCCGGCCTTGATGAGTGTCGCCTCCGCGACCATGCGATTCACCTGATTATCATCAACGAGCAGGATCGGCAAGGTGTCGCGGCTGACCTGCTCAGGCGGGCGGCAGGCCGGAGCCCTTGCGGGCTGGGGCAGCGGGGCTGGCTGCACGGGCACCAGCGTCAGCTCGAACCAGAAGCGGCTGCCACGACCGGGCGCACTCTCGACATGGATACGTCCGCCCATCAGGTTGATGATCCGTTGCGAGATGGCCAGACCCAGGCCGGTCCCCCCGAAATGGTTAGGGCTGCTGGTATCGTTCACCTGAGTAAACTCGTTGAAAAGCAGCGCTTGGCGCTCCGGGGGAATGCCGATGCCCGAATCCAAAATCTCAAAGCGCAGGCGCTGACAGGTCTCACCAGCGCACAGGGTCACCAACCGCAAATCGACATGACCCGATGCGGTGAATTTCACGGCATTACCGGCCAGATTGACCAGCACTTGTCGCAGTCGCAGCGCATCTACCAGCACGGCCTTGGGCAGTTGGGGGTCGAGTTGCGTCTCCAGTGCCAGACCTTTGGACGTGGCGAGCGGCAACACTACCGCGGCCGCGGTGCGCACCAGTACGGCGATATCAGTCGGCTCCGGGTGCAGATCCATCCCGCCCGACTCGATCTTGGAGAGGTCGAGCACGTCGTTGATCAACTCAAGCAGATTCCTTCCCGCCTCCCTCGCCACCGTCAGCTGCGCGTGCTGCTCCGGCGGCAGCACCCAGTCCTCGGCGAGGTCGAGAATCCCCAACACGGCATTCAGCGGGGTCCGCAGCTCGTGACTCATGTGAGCCAGGAAGCGCGACTTGGCGGCATTGGCCCGGGTCGCCTCGGCGGATGCCGTTTCGGCCTCGGCGGCAGCGGCTTCGGCCCGCCGGCGCGCTGCCTCCAGCTCCGCGTAACTGTGCTTCAGGCGCCCCGACATGCTGTTGAAGGCGCGCGCGGTGTCGGCAATCTCGTCGCTGCCGCGCACGGGCACGGTGTAGCCCGGACCGCCGTCGATGATGGCCTGCGCCGCCGTACGCAGACCGGCCAGGGCGCGGGTCAGATAGGTCCCCAGCAAGATCGAGAACAAGGCGACCAGCGCAATCTCGACCGCGGCGATGGTCCACAAGCGGGTGCGTGCCTCTTCCACGAGCTGTTGTTGCGCGATGGTGGCGATGCCGAGTTCGATCCGACCGAATTCGGTTCCGGCCTCGCGGATCGGAGCGCCGGCGTCAAAAACACCGTCGGCTGCGCCTGCGTTCTCGACGTCTGCCACGAAGGGTTTGGCCAGCAACTCCGGGGCGCCACGCTGGATCAGGAGGTTTCCGTACCCGATGACGCGTAAGTAGGCAACGTGCTCGTTGGTCATGACCTCGTCGGCAAAGGTCTCCAGGGAGGCCAGATCCTCGGACAAGACCGCATCCTTGGCTAAGGCAGCAAACTGCGCGGCCGTGCCGGTGGCGCGCTCGGCGATGGCACGGGTACTGGAATTGCCCAGATACTGGAGGCTCGACCAGACCAGAATCGCGAGCAACGCGACCTCGATGAGGGCAATGCCGAGGACGGTCTTGACGCGAAACGACAGGAACCAGCCGACCCGATCGAGCCTCATCTGCGGCTGTCGGGGTTGGATGTGTCGATCGGCAGGTCGATCCCGAGGGCACGCACCTCATCCCAGTCCGCATCCTCGGCGGGTTCTACTCCCTTGATCTCGATCGAGTGCAGCAGTTCGGCCCCCTCCGGGGTCTCGCCCAAAGCGACCATGGCGTCGCGGATCTTCACCACGACCTCGGAAGCCACGCGCGGGTGGGCCGCGAAGGCGTGCGGCGTGTAGGCAGGTGTCATCCAAAGGACGCGCAATTGCTCGCTCACCTCGGGCTCGGTGCCCTCGAAGGTCCGCTCGATCCCGCCACCGGCAGGGTAGAGCCCCTGGGCTACCGCCCGGTAGACCGAGTCATGCGAGCGCACATAGCGCGGATCGATCGGAATCCCGGCGTTGCGCAGCGCGGCTTGGGGCAACAGGGTCGCGGCGAAAGCAGCCGGCGCCGGAAAGGCCAGCTCCTTTCCGGCCAGCTCGGCAATGGCCGTGATCGGGGAATCCCGTCGCACCACCAGCAGCCCCCGGATCCCCGGACCCGTCTGGTGGGCGAAGGCCCGATAGCCGGGATCCCGACTGAAGACCGTATAGTGGTAAGGATTCATGTATGCCAGGTCGTATTCCCCGGCGGCCAGGCGCTGCTCGAAGGTCGGGATGTCCGGGGCGGTGCGAAAGCCGATCTGCACACCAGCTCGGGCGCCTATTTCTTCCAGGATCGGCGACCAGAGTCGGGCCAACTTGCTGGCGGATTGTTGCGGGACGATGCCGAAGCTGAGCGTCGCTGTCCCGTCTGCCTGCGCGGCTTCGGCATAGCTCGACTGAGCCGCCCATCCCGGCGTACTCAACCCCAAGACCAATAGCAGGTATCGCGTCGTCATGAGCATGGGGTGAATCGCCTCCAGGTGACTTGTCGTTTAAGTGTAGCGCTTGATGACGACGGTCGACGTCGGAATGCGCGGGCGGCAGGCCTCTCGCGCAGACGGGCCATCTGTTCGGGGAAGATCCCCTTGCGCCGGCAGTACTCGCCAACCTCCCGATCATTGAGGCTGGCCGTAGCCACCACCGCAGTGAACATCTCCTCGCTGCTCCCACTCCCCAGGGGAAGGCGACTTCTTTACTGACACCTGGGGTCAGTGTGGCTCCCGGAAGGTCCTGCTGGCCACGAGCCCTCTTCCCAATGGGCTGGCGTAGTGCGCGGCGGCGGCTTATTGAAGAGCGGGTCCGGGGAGGGTAGCTTGCTTGATGTCCGAGGCCATAGGAGAGCAGACATGACCTAAAACTTCAAACGGTACGACGAATTCATGGGAAAAATCTACAGCAGCTTGCAGAGAGGGCCAATCCAAGTCGCATCCCATGATAAGTCCGACGAGCGCTTAATATTTCCGCGTCATTTACTGACTCCAAATTGTATTAAGTCCGCAGCCTGTCTTGCAATCTTTTCCGCTTCTTCTAGATTTTTTCCAACAGCCGTAATGTGGCCCATTTTCCTTCCGCTTCCAGACATGGCCTTACCATATATATGGACATGTGCCCCGGACACCCCCAAGGCACGATCCATGCCGCTTGGGGCGCCGGGCCCACGCGTAGATCCGAGTAAATTCACCATAACCGCAACTGGGGAGAGCATCTCTGCTGATCCGAGCGGCCAGCCCATCACGGCTCGTACGTGGTTTTCAAACTGTGAACAGACACATGGATCAATAGTATAATGACCGGAATTGTGGACCCTGGGTGCGAGTTCGTTAATCATCACTCGTCCATCGCGCGTCAAAAACATTTCGACACCGAAGCTTCCGACACCGTCAATTGCTTCTATTGCCTTTAATGCAAGGTAAGCAGCTTTTTTTGCAATTTCACCTGAGACCTGAGCCGGTGCGCGCACAAGGTGACAGATAAGATTGCTCTGAACGGTTTCCACCACAGGATATTGAACGACTGAACCGTCAATTCCGCGCGTAATGATCGTTGCAAGCTCACTCGTGAATTCACAGAATTCCTCCACGTAAAGCGCCCTTTGATTGCCGTCCAAGACGCTCCATGCAGCAGAAACTTCTGCGGCCCCACTAACGGTAAAATTACCTTTCCCGTCGTAGCCGTTGCGCCGCGTCTTCAAAACCACCGGCCAGCCAGTCGCCTCAGCGAACGTGACTATATCTTGGGCCCTATTTACCTTGGCATACTGCGGAGTTTCCAAACCCACCTCCGAAAGCGTTTGCTTCTGGATTAGCTTATCCTGAATGCGGCGTAAGGTGGCGGTACTGGGATAAAGTGGTCGCCCGGACTTTTCTATAATTTCCAGCGCATCGGGATCGAGAAATTCATTTTCTATGGATACCACGTCGGTTTTCGATGCGAGTTTAATTAGCGCTTCTGGATCGTCCCAGTTTCCGACAAGCGATTGGGTAGCAAGTTGTGCGGCCGGGCTGTAATTGTTGCGCTCTAAAACTATGACCTCACAACCAAGTTGCAATGCGGCGAGTGCCGTCATTTTTGCAAGCTGCCCTCCTCCCACCACACCCAGCCGTGGATGGGAGATCGCGCGAAATTCATTGAGAATTTCATTATCATAGGTTTCATACATCATTTACCCCGCTGCTTATCAGCTGGTCTAATTAATCTGGGGTTTCAAACTTATCGAGATTGGCTAAGAAAGTCTTGTAGTCAATGTAGTGGGTTCCGTCGCATGAAAACGACATGTTGATCATGCCGTTGATGAGATTAATAGCTGCATTTCGTAGATAGATTGTCTGGTCTGTCAAACGTAACCTCTTAAATTCATTTAATACACGCCGAATATCATTGGGGGTGAGCAGGGAAACCCGACCTGCATGGTCATCATCTGCGAAGCGGTCAAGGAAGCCTGATTCAAGGATGGTCTCGCGTACAAACTTTTCATAGCAGAAGGGGTCGCGTGCAAACCAGCAGGTGAGCTGACTGGAGGAGTAATGAATCTTTATATGGAAAACACCCTTGCTGGTAAGCAGTCCCGTTACGAGCTGGTGGAGTTGGTCGATGGAGTCATCAAACAAGCTCTGCGTACGCTGTTGCTCGAATAATTGCGCTCGCACCGAGGCGTCCCCTTTAATCTGCAGCCATCTTTCTGGCATATTTCACCTCTCGCTAGAAGTCAGTCTCTATTGGGATGGATAATGACAATCACCTGCACCGTTACTGAAGAGGCGCTGTAATGGTGTGTGAATACTTTCAAGCCTCACCCACCAGTGTCGTGCCACCTGGATCACTCAAGCCGGCTGCGGACTGCCCCACCATTTCGAAAGCCGCTGGGTCAGAATGCGCTGGGGTACGTTTTCGTAATGGGATACATCATTGAACAGTCGCAGGCGGGGCCGTACCTCGCTCATGAAATCAAGGATGGTCAGCCCTGCAGGACTCTGATCCAGGCGATCACGATAGCCACGCATATCGAAGCCCAACAGACTACTAATCAGCAGTCGATTGGTGCCTTTGTGGGAAACGACAAGTACGATGCGATGCCGATGCGTTTCCACGATACGCCGAAAAACGGGCAAGGCCCTGTTGATGACATTCACGCCAGATTCACCGCCTTTGGGTGCGATGGTAAATGGATCCTCTTGCCAAATAGCATATTCTTCGGCGTAATTGCACTCCACCTCGGAGCGCGTGAGTCCTTCCCAGTGCCCGTAATCTATTTCACGCAGCGCGGGGTCGGGGATTGGTGTCAAATCATGAGGTGCAGCGAGAATGCGGGCAGTTTCCACCGTACGGACGAGCGGGCTTGCATAGATGGCATCCAGCCGCTCATTCTTAAGTCGCTCGGCGAGGCTGGCCACCTGACGGCGCCCTTCGTCGGAGAGGGTGACATCCGAAGAGCCGGCAAAGCGGTCTTCAGCTGTCAGTGACGTCGCGCCGTGACGTACGAGGTAAACACGAGTTGGCATGAATTGACTCCAAAATAAGGCTTCGCTAAGCAGAGCAATCCTTTGTCCTACATGTGTTGACATCAGGCGGTTCCAAGACCCAAAGGAACCCAACCGCTGGATAAGTAGCGGCTGATTTGCCCGCCCTCCAGATGCCACAGGTGCAACCAGCCATGCGCCACCAATTCGCGTACAACCCGGTGCTCCCCATTCCGGCCGCACCGACGGCGGTAGCAGGTCGAGGTCGAACCACTCGATTTCATCCATCGTGGTGACGTGCAGGGCGGCGACGAAAACCGTTCGCTCCGGCACGACGACGCCTCTGTCCGCCAGGCCGGCCCGCGCGGCGGGTTCGTTAAGGATACTTGCCAATGCGCGGGCATTCACCTCGCCCGTCTGGCCGCAACATGCACCGCAATCGAGTGACGCAGCATGGGCGTTGTTAACGCTCTGGCTGCCGTGGCCGACCAATAACACTAATGGCGCAAGATCGTGGTCCAGCCCCAGTGCATGCAGGATCCGGGCGGCTAGATCCACCTTGGCGGGAGTGTCGATGCCGCTCAGCGTGGGGCGGCACTAGGCGCGTTGGCGTGCATTCAGTCCAGCCAGATCGTCGCGGCTGCGCGTGGCCGTGGAAGGGGTCAGCCAGCGGGCCAACTTCCCGAGATAGCCCAGTCCGGCGGCTTCTACAAACGAAAATGCAGCACCCGGCCAGCGGCTGCCTGCCCTGTAGTTATGCCAACCATTTTCGGCGCCGGAGTTGGGGGACCAAGTTTAAGCAAAGAGACATGGGCAGGGAAAGGTAGCTGAGATTGATCCCCAACACCTTCACGGCTTCTTCCAGGTTGTTCACGAGACACCCCGCCAACTAAGGGTTCCGCTCACACGAGGGTAGGAACAAAGCTGTCATCAGGCGCTTCAGGATTCATGTGGGGTAGCCCTGACTATGGGATACAAGCGACGCAGTTGTTGCCAAGGCACCCAAACGAGGGCACCGCACCCCACGATCAGGTAAAGTACCCAGAGGGGTAACGCCGCCAACATCCGCGCCAGGAGGGTGAGAATATCGCCCTTGTAGAGCATTTTGCTACCACGGGTCGTGAACTTGACGAATTTCAGGGCGCCTATCTTGTCCAGGAGCCGCAAGCCCGCCTGACCGTAGGTGGCCGCCGTCTTGATGGTCGCCACCCCTAAGGTTCCCGCCTGGCGGGCAGTGTCCAGGAAGGCCTGGCCACCCAGGCGATAAAGAGTCGCGGTCTGATCACCAAAGGTATCCGCCACCTTGGCGAGCCGTTTTAAAGACGCGACATCCGCGGTTTTGTCCAGCAGGGCAATTCCGCCCCGCACCTTGGCCAGGCTGTAGACATCGCCGAGTAATTCGCTCACCCCATCCAGCTTTTTGGTCTTCCCGACGGTATCGACACCCTCCAGGATGGCTTTGATGAGCCAGGCCGGTAACTTACCCACCTTGCGCGCCGCCTTCAAAATAACGACCCCGCCTTTAGCGGCCGTAGTGGCCACCACCGAGGGTGCCGCCGCACCACCGCTACCGACGGTGGCGACGGTACTGGCTACCTGAGCCGCCGAAGCGACCACGCCGATGGTGGCGAGGGCGGTCATGACTTCATCGACCGCTTCATCCTGAAACCAATGGGTTCCTTGTTGCGCGAGGTCCCGCAGATCCCCGATGACAAAAAAATCCGAGATGACACCCGCGGCCTGGCCGACCACTTCATCGCTGGTTCCCGTCCATAATCCATCGGCTATTTTTTGCGTTTGATACCCCACACCCTGACGTACCTCCTGGATTTCAACCTGTAAGGCCAGTGCCTCGGAGTCTTGATTGACGTAATCGTAGGTCATAAAGAAATCGAGATAATCACCGGCCTCCGCATAGCGCTGCTCGGCTATCAGGGAACGTGTTTCCGGTAAGGGATTGATATGCACCAGGGCGAGTGCGGCCAGTTGTTCCTGTTGCCACAGAACACCCGCGGCCAGGGCGGCAAGGAACAACAGCCCGAACTTGGCGGGAAATTTGAAAAGAAACACCCAGCCTCTCCTGGATCATTGATGCTGTTCAAACGGCGGATTGGCCAACCTAAATTACCCGGCCTACAATACTATTTCAATCCCCCCGCCCGCTTTGCGCCTGTCCCTATCCCTACCTATGCCGGTATCACCTTCGACCGGCACGCTCACCAACCGCCCAGGAGAGTCGCTGGTGCAACGCG
>JBGAUE010000056.1:0-15264 GCA_044228795.1 Chromatiaceae bacterium
CTGGCGGGGTCGAGCCGGCGCGGGTAGCGGGGGATCAGCCGCAGCAGGCTCCATTGACGCAACAGGGTGTCGATCATGCGGGACTCCGGGACGGGTGGGCGTCGCGACCCAGCGGGTCACATGAGCGCAAAGCCTGATCCTAGCAGACTGGCCCCAAGGTGGGCGAGCCACGCCACCCGGCCGGAGACTAGCCGCCGCCCCGGGCCTATAAATACTCTGCCAGTACGGGCTTGCTGGCTAACTGCCTTGGCCCTGCTTCGCCCAGCAAGGTGCGGTGCTTTCCGATAACGGGCCTGTGCTACTAGGGCAGACTCCCGCCGCCTCGGGTACTAACTGACTGACTTGCAATTCAGTCAGGTTTCGTGTCCCTGGTGGCCGGCGGTTGCAGTATTGTTAAAAAGTTATGCGGGGACTCAATTATCACGTGAAAAATATGTCATCTGGATCCTTCTCGGTTATTGCTTGACGGGCTATTTCCGTGAGTTTCTTGATGCTGTATATGAATTGTGGTGGTATAAGCCCAAAATTGTAATGTATATCATATGTGGCATTTAAGTACCCTCGTTCCTCCACGACTTCCGCCCAAAACTGTACAAATATGAATGAGGAGTTACATATATTTGCAAAATGATCCAGTTCCTCCAAAGGGGCATCCTCTTTGCATTGATACCATGTTTTGATCCTGATCATTTTGCGCTCGGTGTCGAGCTCTACCCAACAGCCAATGGCGCCTCCCTTGACGTAAACTACATTCTCATTCTCCTCTTTTATGACCTCGAATGCCGCGTTGGTCATGGCTTGAGTCAAGAATTCCATGGTCACTTCTTCGGGTTTTACATATAACATCACTAATTCCTCATTCGAAATAGGTAAGGGTTGGGTCTCGTTCTGGTAAGACGCTGCTTTGCAGGCCTGGAGCGCAATACGCCCCGTCAGGTGCCCCGTCAGCCCAGTGGTCGGGCACCGCATCGGTACAATTTTCTGTGAACTTGCGGCTAGGCACCCCCTGGGTGCTCAGCCGGACACCACTGCGCTGGACAAAACTCCCTCATCACCCCGTCGCCTCAGAGGCGGCGAAGGCGAAAGTTAGGTTTCCGCATTCAAATCCCATGGTGTCCGCACCAGCAATATTGCGCTTCTTAAATTGGAATGTCTTACATAGAAGATTGAATTCTTTTCGACTGCAAACATCGCCGATAACATTGTCACTCAACCATTGATCATATTTCGGAGCGGCTGCGGGGCCTGGCTCTAAATCGACACCAAAATAGGGTGTGAGGTACACATAGGCAATATGCTCGCACCAGGTATCCTGTCCCTCGATTATCCATGTATTGCAAAATGGACAAATGATACTGGGTTCATCGAACTCTTCCATTGACGTCGGTTCATTAACATTGAAGCTCCCCAGTTTGGCCCGGGATTTTTGCATTGGCGATAAGGTTACATCGGGTCTGTTATAAAATTGAATCCGGACATCGTAAAATTGATCGGTCAATCCTCTTTCCAGTTGTTTTGCCGTAGGCTGGACATCCAGTCGCTTGGCAAAGGCCGATCTAACCTCATAGGAATCATCCGTCCATCCGGCCTCAAGCTGTGTTTTTGTGAAAATTATATCCGCGCGTTCAGCGAGTAGGATTTTCTCTTCCTCGTCACCATCAGCCAGGATATCATCGATTTGTTCTGTCGTGAGGGAGGATTCTAAAGGGGGATTCATGATAATTGCAGCACCTTAATGTAATTGATACTTCGGATTAAGCGGGGGTCATTCATGCGCTACAGGGCACAAAATCTAGTGGCATATAACAGTCCGCGAATCAGTCTAAGGGCACAAGGCACCCCTGCGCCCACAATTGCTCCGCGAGCATCGCGAGGGTCTGGCGCTGCGGCAGGGTCGCCAGCCAGGGTGCCGGAATGGCCGCCGTGCCCCCGGCCGCGCCCAGCAAGGCACCGGTCAGGCAGGCCACCGAATCGGAATCGCCGGGGATCCGCGCGGACTTCTCCACCGCCAGGCCCAGATCATCGCGCCAGCGTAAAGCCGCAGCCACCGCCAACCCCAAAGCACTCCCCGATCGCCGCCCCCCATCGCCATGGGGGATGGCGGCCTCATCGAGCCAGTCCTCGCCCCGTGGCGCCCAAGCCAAGGCCGCGCGCAGGGCCGCCGCCACATCGCCGCCCTGGTGCCAGGTAGCCTCCAGATGGTCAATGGCTTCTATCACCAGGTCCTCGCCCCAGTACTGCCGCTCCAGAATCTCGCGGACCAGCCAGGCTCCGGCGATGGTGGCCTCCAGGGCATTGGGATGGGCATGGGTCACCAGGGCCGAAATGCGCGCCGCCGCGACCAGATCCGCACCCCGGAAGCCCAGGGCCACGGGCACCAGGCGCATCACCGCCCCACACCCATCGGATTCCGGTACGCCACTGGTCCGCCAGTCGCGGTCCTGTTCGTAATTAGCGGCGCCGGTGATACAGGTATTCCCCGGGGCCGTCGAGGGCATCATGGGGTCATGGCGCCACTTCACGAACGCCTCGCCCACCGCCCTGCCGAAGCGGTCGGGCTGGAGCGGGCTGGGGCCATGCGCCAGGATGGCCCGGCCCAGATAGATCGACATGTGGGTATCGTCGGTCCAGTTGCCCAGGATGACCGGGCGGGTGCGCACGCTGACGTCACGGATGAATTCGAGCGGGGCGCCGTAGCGGTCGCCGCAGGCCAGGGCCAGCAAAGCGCCGCGGGCCTGATCCTGCCGTGCCAGTGAGGCGTGGGTCATGGGGCCACTCCGGCGCGCGAGGGGCTGGGGTGGGTTAGCAGGTGCCGGTTGATAACCGTCAGGCCGGGCTCGTCGCCCTGGAGGCAGAAACCTTTGGCTGCTAACAGGTCGGCGACCCGCTGGTTTTCGGCGAAGAAGGCGTCCGCGAGCCGCTGGGCTTCCTCGGGATCAGCCGAGGTGGCATACATCATTTGCAGGGTCGGCAAGCACTCCCGGCCGCCATTGGCGCGGAGTCGGCGGTGATGGTCACCGCCCATGCGGTGCGTGGCATAGAAGTCGAGGTATTCCCCCTGGTCATCGGCCGCGAACAGATACCAGACCACCCAGCCGGCCTGCAGTATCCGCCCGCGCTGGCGGTGGGCCATGGCCTCCGGGGGCAGGCGGATGCCCCAGGTGCTGAAAAACTCGTTGAACTTGGCCTCGATCTTGGGCAAAGCGGACATGGGATGACCTGCATTGGGCGGGTGAAGGTCCCATTGTCGCGCGGGTTGGCGACAAAACGGGTCGCCTGCCGTCATACTCTGCTCCGCTGCCCCCCGACGCCGGGTCACCCCCCTTAGCGCGGCGCTGGACTAGCGCAGACGACCCGCTTCGTCGCCATCCCCCCTTATGCTGGCAGTCCGTCCCCCACCCGCGCGAGGCCGCCGTTGCACCAGCTCAAGGAGATGTTGACCTACCCGCGCCGCAGCAATAGCCCCGGCGAGCTGGCCTTCATCGCCCGCTTTCTTGATCCGGTCCCCGGCATGGGCCAGGACGGCTACGGCAACCGCTATCTCCAGATCGGCGATCAGCCGCGGACCCTCTTTTCCGCCCACACCGATACGGTGCACCAGCGCGACGACCGGCAACAGGTGCTGGATAACCCCAAGACTCGCCGCTTCTACAAGCGGGACGGCCAACCGCTCGGCGCCGATAACGCCACCGGCTGCTGGGTTTTGCTGCGGCTTATCGCCCACCGCGTGCCCGGCCTCTATATCTTCCACCGCGAAGAGGAGGAGTATGGCATGGGCAGTTTCTGGATCGCCGACACCTGTCCAGAGCGCCTGGTGGGCCTGGCACGCGCCGTCGCTTTCGATCGCGGCGGGACCCGGGATGTCATCACCCATCAGAGCGGCGACCGCTGCTGTTCCGACACCTTCGCAAAGGCCCTGGCGAAACAAATCGGCTTGGGTTTCCGTCCCTGCGCCCGCGGCGTCTTCACCGATACCGCCAACTACACCTCCCGTATCCCGGAGTGCACCAACCTCAGCATTGGTTACGGACGTTGCCATACCCCCCGCGAATACCAGGACTATGGCTTCCTCGCCAAGTTGTTGCCGGCCCTCCTGGCCGTGAACTGGGAGGCGTTGCCCGTGGCGCGGGTGTAGTCGTTCAGACCACCGGCTGGGGCAGTGGTGGCAGAGGCAAGCCCAAGCGCCGCTCGGTGATGGCCTTGTCCAGGTAAGTCCAGGGTGAATGGCGGCGTTGCCGACGGTATCGTTGACACTGGCGAGCAGGGTAAAGACCCGTGAGCCGACTGCCTGCGGGTGCCGTGGCTGAGACGCCGGGCAATGACCCAGTGGCGCAAGGCCCGTTCGGCGGCATTGTTGGTCAGGGGCAGGTGGGGATGGTTGAGCACCTGGAAGATGGCTTCCCAATCATTGAGCAGTTCGACCGCCAGCGCCTGGGTCTTGTCATGACGATGGCTCAGGTGGCGTCGACAGGCCTGTTGCAGCGCGGTCAGGCGATCGGCGTGGTGGGTGGCGAGCGCAACCGTCACCCCCGGAGGGCTTTCCCGGGCGGCATAGATGTCGGCCATGAAGACTTCGAGGGTGGTGCGCACCTGATGGCCAAAGCGCTGGCCTTAGCGGTCATAGCATTCCACCAGGCCTTGGGCTTTGCGTAACAAATGCGCCCAGCAGCGCAGGCGTTGGAGATAATCGCGGTAGGCGAACCAGCCGTCGCTCATCAGCCAGCCGGTGAAGCCGCTCAACAGGCGGAGGGTGGTGGCCTTGCCCCGGCCCGCGATCACATAGAGGGTCGTGGTGGTGGTGATAAAGACCCACAACCATAGCGTCTGATCCTGTTGTGGCCAGGAGGTCTCATCGGCATGCAGCAAGCCGCTGGCCTGAACTTCGGCGATGAGTTGTTCTTCCGCCGGGGCGACTACGGCCCCCACCTCGTGCAGGGTCTGGTGGATCGTCCCGACGCTGAGCTGGACCCCCAGCCAGTCGTGGAGAAATTCCTGGATGCGCGCCCGCGACAGCCGCAAGCGCAAACTCAGCGCGACGATGAGGGTCGCCAGACCCGGCCCCACCAGTCGCCATTCCCGCAGCGCCACCGTGCCCAGCGCCGGCTCGACCTCACCCTGGGCCGGCTGGGTCTTCTCACAGATTCTGGATGATGTCCCCCAACGCGCTGTTTTTAAGGGGGGGTCTGAACGTTTACATATTCAGCAGCTTGCGGCTGGGCCGTTTTGCTTTGCTCAGCCGGGCGTTTGCGCTACTCTTCCGACATAGCCGGCATGCCAAACCAGTCCTGTGTCGACACGTATATGGACGATGCCTTTAGCGAACTCAGGCGTTAATTCAAATCTGCCTTTCCAGAGTTTTTTATGGTTAGCAAACCAAGCAACGGTGTCCGCTTGATCCGCCCAGGGTCTCATCGACATAACTCGCCTCAGCCCTCTAGGCCGCCTGACAGCCCGCCGACGGGGGATTTTACGTTTTTTCGCCCCTGCTGAAGGGGTGGATGAGAGGCCTGCTGGAGGCGCCATTATTTTCACCTTTAGGCCAAAAAAAACTTGACAAGAGGCTGGCGATTGGCTCGCGTTTTCTGTAGAAAAACAGTAAGATACGTGAGCCAACCATGATCGATCGTCTCCAGACCCTGATGCACCGCCTCACCGATAACACCGTCCTAGCCGACCTGCTCGATCCCGTCTCGCGGGCCCTGGCGCGGGTGCGCCATGCGGCCGTGGGCCGCACCCTGACGATGCCGGATTTCATCGCCCTGGGGGTGCTCCGTCAACTGCAGGGGATGCCGACCCTGCGCGAGCAGGTGCAGACCTTGCTCCATCTGGACCCGGAGACCGCAGCGCGGGGGCCGCTGGCCCGCTCAACTTGGTCCGATGCCCTCACGGCACCGACCCGGCAGGCGGTTTTACGCGACGTGGTGCCGGCCTTGGTCAAGGAGGCCAACGCGGTGCTGCCCGATCGGCTGGCGGGCCTACCGGGTCTGGGAGAGCGCCCGGTGCGGGCCATCGATGGTACCTACCAGGCCGAAAGCGCCCATTACCGGCGTCGCACGCCCCGCCAGGGCGGCGAGGACAATCCCAAGGGCCATGCCTTGCTGAGCTTCTACAATCTGCGCCTGGGGTGCCGGAAGACGTCCGGGTCGACACCCGCAGCCGCCACGAAACCCGGATCTTGCGCGATTACGACCAAGAGCCCCAGGCCCTGACGCGTGAGCGCCGCGGCTTGTGGCTAGTGGATCGCGCCTTCATCGATGCTCCCTTCTGGGATGCCAAGCAACGGGCCTTGCAGATCACCCTGATCACGCGCATGAAAAGCAATCTGTGCGTGGATTCGACCGAGGGCCTGCCCATCGCGGCTGATCCGGCCAATGAAGGGGTGATCCGGGACCTGCGCGTCACCCTGACGAGTTCAAAGGCGACCTGGCGTCTCATCACCTACCGCGCCCGCCGCGGCGGTGAGTTGCAATTCCTAACCAATGACTTCAGCCTGTTACCGGGCGTGGTGGCCTTCCTCTACTTCCGACGTTGGGAAGAAGAAAAGTGCTTCGATACCTGGAAGAACGACTTCGCCCAAGCCAAGGCCTGGGGTAAGGGCCGGGTGGCTATCGCCAATCAGGCGCAGCTGGCCATCATCACCAGCCTGCTGGTGGCCATCCTCCTCCACGCCCGCCTTGGCGCGGCGGGGGCCCATGATGAGAAGGCCTGGGCCAAACAAGAACGGCGGCAGAAGGCCAAGTTGGATGACCCCGATGGCACCGACCGCCCCGACTGGACGGTGCCCCTGTTTCGCTATACCGCCAAGGTGAGCCGCCAGGTGCTCAGGTTCTTCAAACTCTGTTTCCTTAAACCAGCCTCGCCCGGGCTCTATGAACGCGAGTTAGGGCCTATGCTGAAGGCCTACCTATGACCTCAACCGGACACCGTTGCAAACCAAGGAGACACCCCATGCGCCTCACCGATACCATCAAGCAGTGGCTCACCGAACAGGAATGGAATGAAGAACCCGTGATCGATGCCGAGAATCAGACCAGTTCCACCGGCTTTAGCCACGCGGTGGGCGATTTCGCTCTCAAGTGTTGGTACGACGCCAACGAACAGGGTGAGGTCTTCAAGGTCTTCATGTATTACTTTGACACCAAGGTTCCGGAGAAGAAGCTCGACGAGATACAGCAGTTCGTCACGCTGGTCAGCAAAGACATGATGATCGGTACTCTGCAACTGCTGCGCGACGAGCGCGTGATCCGGTACTACGGCGCCATCGATGTCGAGAATGCCGCCTTCGAACCGGCGCACATCACCAACATCCTCAATGCTGGCCTGGGGACGATGTATCACGCCCTGCCAAAGTACATGGCTGTCTGCTTCGGCGGCAAGACGGCAGTGGAGGCACTTGCAGAGGAGGAGTGATCGACTTTGCGCCGTCCCGCCGGTGCCGACTTTTTGCGGATTCAGCTTTCGGCAACACCCTTGCCCGCCTTTGCGAGAATTCCGCCTGCCGGCCCGGCGGCCACCCGGCTTCGACATCGACGCCTTTATCGCCCAGGAATTCGGCATCCGTCTCGGCACGGAACCCCTCAAACTGGTGCTGCGGGTGCATAACCCCTTGGCCACCTACCTGCACGAAACCCCCCTTGCCAAGGGCCAGAAGATCCAGGCCCTGGACCCGACGTGGTCGGAAGTCCGCGTCAAGGTCGCCGATACCCAGCAATTGCGCAACTGGGTCCGTTCCTTGGGTGCCACGGCGGTCGTCATGAGCCCCGCCAGTCTGCGCGAGGAAATCACCGGGGATCTGCAACGCCAGTTGGACGACTACGCCGCCACGGATGCGTTGCTGAATAGTCAATCAACGCCGGGCTAATGGTGGATCGCCCGGCGCTGCGTGCCCTGTCCGCTGTCGCAGGCAGGCTGGGACCCTAGCCGCTAAGCCGATGGACTAGGGGGCGCAGCAGCGCGATCACTGTAGCCAGTGGTTACTAATTGCTTGATCCTGGACAAAACCTTCGCCAGGGTGTCAGCGACCGAGACGTCATCGACCTTGATTTCCCAAGCAAACAAGGCGGGCTTTGGAGGATCTGATTCGAGTTCATCTTTATAACGCTCTGCTTCTTCATCTTCTTCTGGCCAGGGATAGTCCCGGGGTTGCGGTGCCCAGTTTTCGTCTTGAGCGATAAGAAAAGAAGTCCTTTTCGGTGAAATACTTCCCTGAGTATAGAAATCTTCAAGATCCTCGATAGAGAACCAACCATTTTTTTGGCCCATTTTCTGTCAACCCATACCGGGTAGGGTCCTGAGTCGACCGCATCACGGGATGATTCATGAGTCCCGGCCCTTCGACTGCGGCGCGACCGTGGCCGCGGGATTGGCGGGCGAGCCCAACCCTGACAGCCAGGCCAACGGCGCCCTGATGCGCATCAACCCCCTGGGGATTTTCGACGCCCGCCATCCACTACCCCAGGTCGCGGACTGGGCACGGCAGGATGCCGCGCTGATCCATCCTCATCCCGTCTGCCAGGAGGCCAATGCCCTCTACATCATGGCGATCGCCTATGCCATCGCCACCGGGGCGGATGCTCAGGCCTTGTATGCGTCGATTGTCGCCTGGGCACGGGAACTGGCGGTGCCACCGTCCCTGCTGGCGGCCATCGAGGGCGCCGCAGTGGCACCACCTCCTGCATATATCAAGCAGATGGGCTGGTTGCTGATCGCCTGGCGCAACGCCTTGTGGCAATTGCTCCATGCCTCGAGTCTGGAGGAAGGGGTCGTCGATACCGTGATGCGCGGCGGTGACACCGATACCAACGCGGCAATCTGCGGGGCGCTGTTGGGGGTGGTCTACGGCCTGGACGCCATCCCCCATCAATGGACCTACCGCGTGCTGAACTGCCGTCCGGTCGCCGGGCAGTCGTGGATTCGCCGCCTGCGGCCCAAGCATTATTGACCGGTTGATGCCCTGGAATTGGCAGAGGACCTGCTTGGGTGAACCAGACAGCCGGCAGCTAAACCCGCATATGCCCAGCCGGCACGATGGCCCAGTGGCGCCAGCGCTCCTCGATCTTTTCATAGTAACCCCTGATCCTGTTCATCTCGTTCATGCAGTAGATCGGGTGGGCAATGTTGTTCTGGGCAGCTTCGAGCCTGTGCTTCATATCCAGTAGTGCCATGTTGGCGATCATCCACCCCAGTTCGAGGCGATCCAGCTCCCTTTCGGCCTCAAAGCACAACTCGTCAAAGGTCGCCTGCTTGCGGGGTCCGCCGACCAGATTCCATGTAATGAGAATTTCGTCCTGGCGCCGCTCGAAGGAGAACCCGCCGATATGGTCATGGCCACCGTGATACATGTCGTGGGCGTCGGGCGGATTCCGCTTGCGCAGCCCCTTTCTCATCACCTTGAGGGCTTCCTGATCAGGCATGACGGGTAACGCGGCGAGGTGCGGACAGCCGGTGGCGTGATCGGGGATTTCTGCGTCCCTGAGCTCAAATTCATCGGTTTCCTCATTCCAATCAAGCGTGGCATCGCGGAGGCTGTCAACAACCTCGCTGCCCACTACCACCTTGCTGCCCTCGTATTCAAGCAACCGGTCATCCTCCCGTAATTCGTCATCGAACTTAAATTCCCAACACTCATCGGCCGACCAGTAGGGGCGCAGCATCAATCCAGGGTTAGCCGCGGCGCCGATCCGCTCTTGGATCTTCCTGACGGCCGCTTCGGTTAGGGTAAGGTGAAGGGTGTCGTTGTCATTCATAGTGATTCCTGCTCTGCATTGCCAGTCATGATTACCCGTAAAGATCATGGTTAACTGTCCTTGGCGGAGGGTTGGCTTGCCCACTGGCCACCTCGCCCCCTCGCAATCCAGGGAACCAGAGGTGACGAAGACCAACAGGGATGGCCATGGCTATTCCTCGTCCCCCTCCACCACGAGGCTGGTATCCCCGCCAGAGTCGTTATCGTATTCCAACCACCCCACCTCATTGCTGACATAGAGGGCATCATAGGCTGGCCCGCTAAGGGCATACTGCAGATCATCCTCATCGTCGGGCCGGGCCGTGAGGGGCAGCACCCAATCGGCCTCCAGGTCGAGCCGCAGCGCACCGTCCTTGATCTTCCAGTCGCCGCGCACCGCAATGGGTTTGACCACGGTCACCTCCGGGGGCAGGGCGATGAGTTGGCGGTATGGCTCATCCAGTTCATTCAACTCCAGATCGCCATAGATCAACCCGGCCAGGGTCCCCTCACAATCCTCCTCCAATGCCTGGCGCAAGGTGGCCTGCCGCTCCGCGATCGTCACATCTTCATACTCAGCGAAGTTATACCAGGCCTTACTCATCGTACCGGTGCAGGTCAGGGATAACCCCGTGCCCCCGGCCGTCGCGGCGGCGGCGGAGCGCCGACCCCGCAGCCGCACCGGCAACGTCCCCGCCCACTGGCCGGTGGCCACCGGCCAGTAGCCGCTCAGGGCCAGCTCGATGGTGGCGCCTTTGAGTTGGTGCGCCTTGGCGTAGCCATTGCCGTGGAGGGTGGTAAGCGCGCCGGGGCGCACCTCAACCCGGGTCCCCGCGTTCGTCACCTCCCGACCCTTCTTATCGCTAACCGGGGCGATCAATTCCACCTCTGGCAGATACTGGGGCAGGAGGTTACGCAGCAGGCACGTCACCTCCACCAGGCAATCCCCATCCCGGTCGGGTTCGGCCCGCCACAGGGCGCCGCTCACCAAGCGCAGGGCCGGTTCGAGGGTGACCGTGGGCAGGGCGACGGGGGTCAGGGCCTGCGCGGGCACCGCCAGCCGTCCGAGTGATTGTTTGCCATAGTCGCATCCCGTTACTGCGATCACTGCCAGGAGGCGCTCCAGGTCCGGGCCAAACAAGGCGGCCTTCAACCAGAAACCCACCTCGTAGCGACCGGTTTGCCCGGCGGGTAGCGTCTCCTGCTCCGTATCCTGGCTTTCATCCAGGATCAGCCCCTCTGGCGTGAGCAACTGGGTGCGGATGTCGAGGTATTCCAGATCCTCGGCGGTGGTATTGGTGACGGCATAGCTCAGGGTCAGGCGCAGATCCCCATCCTCGTCGGGACCCTGGGGGTCCACGCCCAGGATCTTCACCGTCAGGGCCGCTAGCCCCAGATCGGCCTGGCCCGCCAGGAGGCTAGCCACGGGGTCCACCAGGTGCGGGGTGGTCATCGGTTCGTTCATTGGGTTTTCTCCTGGGGTGCTAACAACTGACGTAGGTCGTCCTGGAACAAGACCCCTTTGTCCATCAGGGCCGCCGTGATCCGGTCGAGCAAGTCGCGCTGTTCCCGGAGCAGCTCAAGGACGCCGAGGTACTGGGCCTGCAAAAAGCGGCGGCACATGCCCTCGATGCGCCGGGTTTCGGCGTCCACGGCATGGCCCGGCAGGATCGTCAGGTTGGCCGCCGCGGCGGCTGCGCTGGAGAGATCCGGGGAGTGGCCATTGTTGGCAAAGAGATCGGCGGCGGTGGCATGGGCCCGCTGCAAATCGGTGTGGGAGCCGGAGAAGGTGACCTGGGTGATGCCGAGCACCAGATGCTCCGCGGCCCGCCCGGCAAGACCGACGCGGATGCGGTGGACCATGTCGGCATAGGTTAATTCCTCGTCCTCCTCCCATTGGTCATAGGCGGGCACCACGATCCCGGACATCTGGTTGCGTTGGCTGACGCTGACATAGACCGGTAGGGACCGGCGGTCGGCCTCGAGACAGGCCACCAGGGCATGCCCGGCCTCGTGAATGGCGGGAATGCGCCGTTGGGCCGCGGTGCGTGGCACCTCCTCCTCATCCAGAGTGCCGTAGGTGGCGAAGAGCACCAGATCGTTGAAGCTGACCTGACGTCCCTCCCGCCACTGCAAGCGGCGCAAAGCCTGGCGCAAGAGACCGCGCCGGCGCAAGTCGGCATACTCGTAGCGGACCAAGCTGCCCAGATGGTTGAGGTCCGCGGTGACCGTGGCGTCGCAGAGGCTGGCGCCCATTTCGGCGACGAAGGCCCGGCCCAAGTCCTCGTTGGCGAGCGCGGGCAGGCGCAGACGGCGGTCGAAGCAACCTTGACGGCGCAACGCCGGATCGAGGTGGGTAAAGGACTTGAGGGCGACGACGATCACCACCGGTGTCTCGGGCAGACCGGTTTCCAGCCAGGCGCGCAGGGCCTGACGGCAGGCAGCGGCGGCCAGTTCGTCGTGACCGATGGCGCGGGGGAAGCCCAGATCATCCTCGTCACCGTCCAGGGCGGGACCGACCCACAGCCCCGCCTCAAGATGAACCAGGCAGGGGGTGTCCGCGGGGAGGGCCTCCACCCAAGCGGGGAAGGCGTCGACCACGTCCGCCGCGGCCACGCGGCGATAGGCCAGACCCGCCCGGGTGGCGACGCCATGGAGCACGCCATCCATGACCTCCAGATCCCCCTGTTCCACCACCACCGCCTGACCGGTGAGGGCCCAGCGCTCGGTGTCGCCGGGGTTGGCGGCGGCCTGAGTCAGTTCGCGGGTCCAGCGCTTGATAGCACTGTCCTCGGACCAGTAGGGCCAATAGGGGGTGTCATCCTGGGGAGGCTGGCGGTAGGCATCAGGCATAAAGTAGGCTCCGTTCGTCGTCATGAGGGAAGCAGGATACCGCAGGGTAACGACAGGACGAGTCGCATGGCGGGCCCCACAGGCGATGCCGCTAATCGGGCAAGCCGCCACCCGCCGCCAGGCGCATCAGCCCCTCCTCCCCAATGACCCGCACCCCCAACTTACGCGCCTTGACTGCCTTGGCGCTGGCGGAATGGGGGTCGGCCAGCACCAGCCAGTCCAGGCCCTGGGTGACGCTGTCCACCAGATCGATGCCCTGGGCCGCCAGGGCCTCCTGGTAGTCGGCCTTCTTCTGGCCGCTAGGCAGGCGACCGCTGATACAGAGGGTGCGCCGGGCATCGCCCTCCGGTCCGGCATGCAGGTCCGCCGCCGGGGGCAGGATCTCCACGCCGTTGGCGAGCAACTTGTCGATCACCGGGGACAGGGCAGCGAGGGCGTCCTGGATGGGGCCGCCCAGGTTGGGCACCCCGGCCCGTTCCGCCAGTTCGGGATCGCGCAGGCGGCCACCGCGCCAGTCATCCAGGCGGTCGAGGTCGCCGCCGGCGGCCTTGATCATCAACTCGACGCGCCGCTTGCCCAGGGCCTCGCCGCCCAGGGAGCCGAGGAACTGGCTCAGGGTCAGGGTACGGGTGGCGTCGATGGCCGCCAGGATGCTGGCGGTGCGTTTGGCCCCCAGGCGCAGGTCCTTCTCCGGGTTGATGAGCAATTCGGCCATGGCCTCCGCCTGGTCACGGAGGTTATAGAGATCCCCGGCGTCCTCGATGGCGAAGCGCTCAACCAGGGCATTCAACACGGCATCGCCGATGCCGAGGATGTCGAGGCTCTTGATCCAGCGCGCGATCTTACCGATGGACTTCTGAGGGCAGGCCGGGTTGCGTCAGCCGAGGATGGCGCCTGCCTCGCCCCCAGTGGTGACCTTGCGCCCGACCGCGCCGCCGCAGAAGGGGCAGGTACTGGGCACCGGGATCGGCTGGCGCTCCGGGGGCCGGTCGGTGACGCGGATGATCTTGGGGATGATGTCGTTAGCCTTGATCACCCAGACCTTATCGCCCAGGGCCAGGTCGAGGCGGGTGATTTCGTCGAAGTTGCCCAGAGTGGCGCTGCTCACGGTGGTCCCGCCGAGGGTGACGGGCCGCAGTTGGGCGACGGGGATCAGGGCGCCAGTGTGGCCACCGCTGACCAGGATCCCCTCCAGGACCGTCTCGGCGCCGGCGGAGTCGAACTTCCAGGCGATCTGGCCCTTGGGGCGGCCGGCGGTGACGCCGAGGGCCTGCTGGGTGGCCAGGTCATCGACCTTGAGCACGATACCGTCGATCCAGAACGGCACCTGATCGCGGCTCCGGGCGACCTGCTGGAAATAGGCGACGGCGGCATCACCCGCCGCGCAGCGCTGCTGGGGGATGAGGTTGAAGCCCAGTTCCGCCAGGCGCTGGGCCTTGTCCCCCTCGGTGGCGAAGCGCACCGGCTGGCCGGCGCGGGTCTCGTCGAGGTCGAAGGCGTAGCTGGTGAGCAGGTCGCTCTGGTGGCCGTGCTTGCGCCCCATGATGCCGTTGCCGGCATTGCGGGGATTTTTCCGCCGCTGGGGATCGACCCGGGACCAATTCTCGAGGGTGAGGATGACCTCGAAGCGCACGGCGCCGGTGAAGCCCCCCTCCGGGGTCCCGGCCCAGGCGGGCAGGCCCTGGAAGCGCAGGGCGTTGGCGGTGATATCCTCGCCCAGGGTGCCATCGCCGCGGCTGATGGCCTGCACCAGCCGGCCCTCGCGGTAGTAGGCGGCGGCGCTGGCGCCATCGGCCTTCAGGCTGGCATGGAGGGCGCCCCCGCCGGCCTTGAGGTGCCACTGGCGGAATTCCTCCTCGGCGTTGACCTTGCTCTGGCTGCCCATGGGGATGGCATGGCGGGCCTTGGTCAACATGGCCGCGCCGGAGACCGGAGCGCCAACCAGGGCCAGCACCGGATCCTCCGGGGCCAGCAGGCGCAACTGGTCTTCCAGGGCATCGTACTCGGCGTCGCTCATGATGGGCGCGCCGCTGTAGTAATAGGCGTGCTTGGCCTTGAGGATGAGGTTACGCAGTTCATCCAGGCGGGGGTCGGGCATCATGGGGTCTCCATCATCGTTGAGTGAGCGTACCGTTCCGTTCCCGCCACGATCTTAAGCCTGGTTGACGGGTTAAGCGATCTCCCCGTTGGCAACCTTATCCCGGATCGCGCCGACCAGGCGGGCCAGTTCCTCGTGATGTTCCTCATAGTCGGTCCAGGCACTCATGTGATGGGCCGTCCGCTGATGAAAGAACAGCGTGGCGCGAAGTTCGGACAGGCTTTTGGGTCGATCCGCTTGGGCGATCTCAGCGCAGGCCTCCAGCGACCCATAGTGTCGATAGCCGTTGAAGGTCAGGGCAAAGCTGAGGAGGGTGCTGACCGGGGCCTCCGGCGGTGGGATATCGGCCAACTGGAGCGCGTGGTTGGGGATTTCTGGCATAGGTTTCTCCTTGAGGGGTCGCGGGGGGCTAGGTCACTCCGCCATTGACCGAGCATAGGGTAGATCAGGGCTACGACCAGATGGGTCGCATTGTGGCACCACTCCCGGTGCGCGGGGTTACGCGGCCTGCGACCTATCCTGTCGCTACCCGCCCCGATACTGGGGCTTCTTTCACCAAGGGAGCAATCTCATGACCCGACTCGGCGCC
>JBGAUE010000057.1:0-14440 GCA_044228795.1 Chromatiaceae bacterium
AGCTGGCCGTCCAGCAGGGCGCGGAAGCCAACATGATCCGCCGCATCGGGAGCGAGTGACAGGCGCCGGAAGACCTCGTGGGTGTCCGCCCGCGCGCCGGCGAGGGCATCGCTGAATTGGCGGAGTGCTGGACCTCCTGCAGCCGTAGCGGCTGCAGGTCTTCGCCTTCGTCTTTCCCGGCGAGCAGCCCGAGATAGCCCTAGTACTTGGCAGGAACAAACCCTTCCATCCCTCAATGTCCACCCAGGAAAGGGCCGCGTCCTCCCACTCCAGGATGGCTTGAAAACCTGGCGCTGAATCTCTCTCAGCGCCGCGCTCACCGTGAAATCGGCGTGCAAGGGTGGGTTAGCCTTGGTCCTTTGTGCCTTCACGACAGTCGTATCCTCGTAAGGTATGCGCTGCAATCGTGCGCTCAGCTCTCACATGCACGCGCAAATATGCTGGCCGCCGCCTACACATGACGTCCGCCCCGGTGACCAACCGGCGAGGTGGGAGACGGAACTCACGAGATCCTTGGTAATTAGGCGCGTCTGGCGGCGGTTATGCCTCTGCCGCCGAAAATCGGCTGGTCAACCAATGATGGAATCACTGGGATCGCGTCCCGCTTAATAGCCGCCACCTAACCGAAGTCATCCGGGCTCACGACCGAGTACTCCACGCCGAGCAGGAACTTGACGGGGATTTTCATTTCGGTCCCTTCCCATCTTTTAAACTAAGGACCAGTCCAGTACTGGGCTGTAGATGGACTGACCTGGATAGACATCCATCAGGACCTCTTCGCGTCCTTTCAGTAATCACCTCGATGCTGCCGTCCTGGCTAGCGAGCTTTCGGATAGCGTCGGGTCGGTCCCCGGGGTGCAGGATGCGAAGGGATAGAATATCTAACGCCATGACAACGAAATCCGTTGTTTGACAGACCGCTTGAACGCCTAGGAGCTCTTAGGCATCGACCACCGGTGCTGGCGAACCAATGCTCACCCATGAGGCAAATGGATCAGCAGAACACCTGCTCTTGAAGGCAGTTTCGCCAGTCTACCTACCTGGAGGTGAGGTACCAATAAGAAAACGGGTGGTTTTTGGGGGGGTGCTCAGTCCCCGCGTGACCCCCGAGCTCGCCCAGCGCCTAACAAAGTTTGCAGCGACTGGGCGCGGCTGGCGACCTCTTGGCGACTGCTGACACCCAGCTTTCGATACAGATTCTTGAGGTGAAACTTGACGGTCTCCTCAGAGATCGACAGATCCTGCGCGATTTCTTTGGTACGCAGGCGCTGGGTCAAGCACTCCAAGATATCGAGTTCGCGAACACTCAACGACTCGATCCGGCGTGCCGCGTCGGCACTGACAATCTGCTGACCTGCCACCGCAGGTCCCGCAGGGCTTCCGTCGCCGCGGCCCACCGCGGCCATCACGCGCTCGAGATAGGCCCGGTCCCGATGATCGGGCCCGGGCCCGGCGGCGAGACGATGCAGAAGCGGAGCAAGGGAGGAACCCGCCTCGGCGAAGGGGCGCATCCAGCCGCCGCGCTGCCCCAAGCGCACGGCCTGTCGCAGGGCGCTGAGCGCTTTCTCGGGTTGGCCGAGCCCGTCTAGTGCCAAGGATCTGAGGACCAGGATATCGATCTGTTGACAGACGTTGTGCCGCTTCCGAGTGCCCTCAGCGAGGGCTGCGAGCAGGGTTGCCGCTTCCCGATACGTATCATAAGCCTCGATCGCCACCAACACCCGGGCGCGGGTGATTGCGGGGTTCTCGAGCCACACAACCAGCGACGCGGCATCGACGGCGACCTCGTGTGACAAGGCCCACCGGGACGCGGCATCCGTGTCGCCCCGATTCAGCGCCAACCGTGCCCGCGCCGATTGGGCGACGTACAGAAGGTCGAGGTCATTGCCTTGCTTTGCATAGGCCAGCATATCGTCTGCGACGGCATCGGCGGCGGGACCCTGCTGAAGGCTCTGGTACGCGAGCGCGAGTCCGGCCATCGCATCCACGGCGGCCCGAGGCTGCACCACGTATCGGTGATCGAGAACCGATAGAAAATGTGGAACGGCGGCGTCCAGCTGCAGGGCCCGAAAATGCGCGCTCGCGGCGACATAATGTCCCCAGGCGTAGTTGTTGGCGAGATCCCTCTCGTTGGCGATCGTGAACACCAGATGCGCACCCTGGATCACCTGCTCCAGATCCCCTGACAACAGATGGACGAGGCTGCGAGCATTCGCCAGGTTGGCCCTGTACTTGGCCGGCAGCTCCTGAGCCGCCCCAATTCGCTCGTCGAGATCCTGCAGGACCCTAGAACTTTGTCCGAGCGCCTGGCCCGTCAGCGCGATATAGACCTGCACCAGTCCGGCCGCGGTTCCGTAGGTCGGCGCGATCAGCGCGTCCGCAGCCAGGAGCCGCTCGCGCGCTTCCGTTAAATGGCCGCCCCAAAACAGCAGTGCCCCCTGAAACAGCTTCAACTCCCCCTGCGAAAGGTCATCGAACGCTTCGTCGTCGCTCATCGCTTCGAGACGCTGGACGATGAGGGCAATCGCCCGATACTGGTGCCGGTAATGCCGCACGAAGGCCATGGCCTGCAGTAGCCCGGGGCGCTGTTCCACCACCTCGCCGGGCAACAGCGCGAGCCATCGTTCGACGTTTAGCCAACCGCCCCGCTCCTGCTCGGGTCGCCGCTGCCGTTCGATGATCTCGGCCGCGTGTAGGGGTAGACCCGCAGCCATGGCATGGCGAACCGCCTCTTCGATCAGGCCGTTCGCCTCGAGCCACCGACTGGCGCGCAGGTGCAGCACAGCAATCTCTTCCGGGGTCAGGCGCAGCCCTAAATCGGCCTCGAGCAGCTCATGGAACAGGTGGTGGAAGCGGAACCAGATTCCCTCTGCATCTAACGGGATGACGAACAGGTTGCATTCCTGCAAGGTGCGAACGAATGCTTGCCCACTTGCGACTTCTTCGCCGGCCATCCCGTGCGGCGCGCACACGGCTTCGCACAGCGCGGGGCAAAAGCGTTCCAAGAGCGCCGTCTTCAACAGGCAATCCCGGATCTGGGGCGGCTGTCGGTCGATCACCTCACTAATGAGGTACTCCTTCGCATGCAGGATCCCTCCCGACAGGGTACGGAGCGCTTGGTCCGGATTCGGTGCCTGGCGCGCGGCGAGCGCAACCAGCCTCAATCCCACCGCCCACCCCTCGATCTCGCGCTCCAAATTGGCAATGGCGGCCTCCGTCACGTCCAATCCGACGATCGCCTGGAGCAGATCCCGGGACTCCGCGGGCGTGAAGCGCAGATCCGCGAGCCGAACCTCGGTGAGACGTCCCTGTGCCCGCACCCCGGCCAGCTCCAGCGGCGGATCACGCCGCGCGATCAGGAACAGACGGACGCCGTGCGGCGGGCGCTCCAGGATCTTCTGCAGCAGCTGGTGCACGTCCGAGTCGGCGGGGATGTGGTGGTAGTCGTCCAAAACCAGCGAGCAGGGCTGATCGAGGAGATCCAACTCGTTGACTAAATGGCGGACCAGGATGTCAACAGGCGGTACCTCCGGAACCCTGACCAACAGACGGGTCTTCGGGAATGCGTTGGGAACGATGGCCTCGACGGCTGCCAGCAGGTACTCGAGAAACACGTCGAGGTCGGCATCCGCGGCGTCCAGCGACACCCAGGCGCAAGACTCGCCTCGCAACTCGATCCAGTGGCTGACCAGCAGGCTCTTGCCGTAGCCTGCGGGTGCCGAGACCAGGACAACCGATGCCTCAGCTGCATGATCGATCGCGGGATGCAAGCGCGGTCGGCAGACGTAGTCCCGCGGCACCGGCGGTCGGTGGAGCTTGGTCCGCAGGATGCTATCCGGCATGGGATAGGGTGTTACCGGCATGGTAGGTTTCCGAGCTGGTTTGAGAGTATCGCCGCCAACCCGCCGACCGGGACAAGAACCTGGGCGCGTCTGGGGGGTCACTTACTGCAGCTGCAACGACAAAGGTCGGAACCGATTTACCGGCTTCCGAAACATCCGTCACCCTGGATCCGCGAAATAGCCTGCGCGAGGGAAAGGCGAAGCCGGTACCGGCCCGTGCCACCCTGCTCATCCTTTGCAGAAGTATACTCGACGTCTGATATGGAGCCTTATCCGGGAGTACAAGGACTGCCGTTCCTGTACCAGCATTACCCTTTCTCGCTTCTTAAGGACCTTGGTGGGGCCATAATCCAGCACTGATGTGGTGAAACCACTACTGATGCCATAAAAGGTCGGCTGGGCGGCAGACCAGTACCGCCCTTACAGGACTGAGTCGTGCAGTCAGCTTGCTCCCGGAACTAGGGTGAACACGCCGTCGAACAGGCGCTTCATCACATCGTAGTGGGCAATAACGCGTTTCTCGTCCGCCCAAAGCAGGATGACCCCTTGGTCCGGCAACTGGGTATCCACGAACTTCGCGTTGAGCAAAACCCCTTCGAGGGTGTCCCCGGGGTTCGTGGTGATAAGAGGTTCCACGCAGCATTCCCTCGGATCGATGGCTTCGTTCGCCTCCAGCAACAACAGCCGCGAGAACCGATTGGCATTCAGCAGTAGCTGGGGCTTCCCGTCGGGGTCCGTCAGGACGATCCACTTCTTCCCCGACGACTGCACCCGTTCAAGGAAATCCTTCCAAGCCGGGCTGCCAAAGCTGGGAATCGCCAGGCGACCATCGGCGACCGGTAAAGGGATGATGCTCCGCGGGTCCAACACATGGCCTTCCAGGCCCACGAGCCGGCTGTCCAGGGCGAGGAAGTTGACCGCACCGCGTCCCTCGAATCGGTTGATGTCGCTGCCGGCGGCGCCCATACTCTTCAAGATGTAATCCCTCAGCGTCTGCTCCCGAAGGTAGTGGACACCTTCAAGCCCCAGCCAGAGATCCAGAACCTTGGCCGTGGGCTTGGCCACGGGGTAGAGCAAGATCTGGTAGAAACGGATGACGGGCGATAGGAATGCGGCCATCCTGAGTGCGTTTCGGGAGAAGTAGGCTTGAGGGCCGATCTCCGCGAAGATCGTAATGAAGATGGTCGAGAACAGGAATCCCGCCACGCCGCCAAGCACGGAGCCGGACAGCAGGGCGAGGAGCGCGTTGACCGCCACATTTCCCCAGAGAATGGTCGAAAGTAGGAAGTTGGCGTCTTTCCTAAGCGCAAGGACCTTGATCGCATCCTGGTTGCCCTGCCCGGCCCCGATATCGAGCTGCAGCCGGCTGACGGCAAAGCAGGCCAGATTCAGCCCGGATAACATCGCCGACTGACTGAGGCACAGCAAGATGCCCAGCCAGGTAATCGTGGAATTCATGGCCATAGCGATTTTCTCCTAGATTTAAGAGAGGCGGTAACCGGCTTTCTTGCGGATGCACGCGGACCCTTGGACAGATGGTGCCAGGGCCTAAATCCCTTCTCACCAACAACTCAGCGGAACCAGAGCAGGGGCTGCATGAATTGCAGGGCAAACAGCGTGGCCATGCCCTCCGAGTGCCCTGAGGGCGCCGTTTCCAGATACCAGGCGTTGGCGTAAACCCAATGGATGGGTGTCTGAAGGGCGACGTAGTAACCCGCGAAGAGCCATCTCCACTTACCGGGGACGGGGCCCCGGAGAACCGTGACCAACGGTGCTACATAGGTCATCAAGACCCAGGTGGCAGCACCGATCCCCAGCAGAATCAGCAGCGCCGAATCGCCAAGATCCTCGTACCCGGCCAAGGACCGCAGCCCCTTGGCGGCGCCAGGCAGCCCCGTCTCGATCCCTGTCTTGATCGCCACCAGGTAATCATGCATGAAGGCGGTGACGGTTTGCGACAGCGCCAGATAGGTCGTGATCGCCCCCAGGGTGAAGGTCCATGGCTGGCTCAAACCTACCTCATCCAGGTTTTGGGAGACGAGCAGCCACCAGAGCCCCAGCAGGGTCAGGCAAAAACCGACGAACAAGGCGGCCGTAGTCGACAGATGCGCCAGAAAATCGTGATGGCCCAGCGCCCCGCTCGCCACGCTGATCGACAGCATGACGGAGATGATCGTCAGGTTGAACGCGAGCACCGTGACCCTGGTCCGCGTGACGTTGAGCGCAACCAGGGCACCGCCGTGCTGCTCTGAGGCCATCTGATTGGGCCTCGTTGCCAACTATTTCTTGCCTTTCTTGTTCTTCTTTTCCTTCTTCCCGCCTGCCGGCGTTGGCTCGGCTTCACCATGCCCTTCCTCTGCCAAGATTGCGTGGTACTTCTGCTTGATCACGTCGATGTCTACTGTTGGCTCAGGGAACTTCATGTTCAGCGACTCGAGGGTCTCGGCGACGATGCGGGAGATGGCGAGATTGCGGAACCACTTGTGGTTGGAGGGAATGATGAACCAGGGGGCGTAGTCGGTACTGGTTTTGCCCAAGGCATCTTCGAAGGCCTCCGTGTAGGCGTCCCAGAAGGGGCGCTCCGCATAGTCCCCGTCGCTGATCTTCCAATGGCGGGCGGGGTCGTCGATGCGCTGCTTGAAGCGCGCGAGCTGCTCCTCGGGGTCGATGTGCAGGTAGAACTTCAGGATGTGGGTGCCGTTGTCGGCGAGCGTCTTCTCGAAATCGTTGATCTGGGCATAGCGCTTGGACCACACCGCCTTGGGCACCAGGTCGTGAACCCGCACCACCAGCACGTCCTCGTAATGGGAGCGGTTGAAGATCGCCACCTGCCCCGTACCCGGCGTGTGCTGGTGATAACGCCACAGAAAATCGTGTTCGGCCTCTTCCTTGCTGGGCACCTTGAAGCCGGTAACCGTGCAGCCCTGCGGGTTCATGGCGCCGAGCACATGATTGATGGTGCCGTCCTTGCCCGCCGCGTCCCGGCCCTGCAGGCAGATGAGCAGGGAGCGCTTGCCCTCCGCGTACATGAGGTACTGCAGATCGTGCAATTTCTGGGTGTAGGTCTCAATCTCCGGCAGGGCGTGCTCCTGGGATTCATGTGTGTCGGTAAAGCTGGCGTCGACCTGGGCAAGATCGACCTTGCTGCCGGGCTTCACCCCGAATTGCTTGGCGTAGTTCATGACGATGACTCCGATGCTTTCGTTACAGTAACGGGGCGTCTCCATGACGCCCCGATCCCCTCTTGTGATCTCGATAGCTCCCCCTCAGTGCCCGGCGGAAAGGGTTCCGGGGGGAGCACCAAGCGGGCTAGGCACCGACCTCCGCGGCCTGGGCCATGGCGTGCGCCGCATGCCGCCCCTTGAGAAACCGCTGATACCAACGCGGCTGGGCGGAACCCCGCCGCAAGCGGCTATAGAGTGCCAGCTTGACCAGGTCGAGGACAATCATCCAGATCACCATGTAGACCCACACCAAACCGATGACGGCCCAGGGGATCGCGGGCACGAACCAGCCGAAGCCGCAGATGAGGACGGCGAGGATCTGCGTGCCCACGATAGCGACGAACAGGGGCATGGCCGGCCAGGGCGGACTGAAGATGGTCGCCCGGGAGCGCATGACAAACAACAGCAGGTGGCCGCCCGCGACGATCTGCAGGAAGATCACCGTCTGAATCTGGTCCTGGGTCAGTTGGATCCAGGACTGCCACTCGGCGTTGTTCAGCCACGACATGCCGATGATCAAGAGGCCGAAGGTCTGCGCCACCGCCATCAGCCCCATGAAGCTGGAGACGAGCAACAGCCGGCGCATATGCCAGCGCACCGGATCCTTGGGCAACAGGGTGTTGTCGTAGGCGATGGTCATGATGGGCACGTCGTCGAGCAGGGCGATGAGGATGATCATGACCGCCGTCAGCGGGGAGAAGCCGAAGAAGAGGGTCGCCAGCACCACCACAAACATGATGTCGAGGGTCATCGCCACCCGGAACAGGATGTAGTTGATGATGCGCTCGAAGATCCGGCGTGACTCGTCGATGGCGTCGATCACCGTCGACAGGCCAGGGGCAGTGAGGATCAGGGCTGCCGCGGCGCGGGCGGCATCGGTGGCACCGCTCACGGCGATGCCGCAATCCGCCTGCTTGAGCGCTGGGGCGTCGTTGACGCCGTCCCCGGTCATGGCGACCACGTGGCCGCGGTCTTGTAGGGCGTGGACGATGCCGTACTTGTGCTCGGGGAACACCCGCCCGAAGCCGTCGGCCCTCTCCACCGCCGCCGTGATCGGCTCCGGCAGATGGCTCATGTCCATGTCCTTGGTGAAGAAATCCGCGGCGGCGATCAGATGGGTACCCATGCCCAGTTGTCCGGAGATCTGGCTGCCAATGGCCACGTCGTCGCCGGTGACCATCTTGACCTGGAGCCCGTGCTCCTTGGCGTGCTCGATGGTCTCCTTGGAGTCGTCCCGGGGTGGATCCAGCATGGACAGGATGCCGAGGAAGCTCCAAGTCGCGCCGTCGTCGGCCGATTCGGCGATGCCCAGGGCGCGCATCCCCACGGCGGCCAGGTCGGCCACGGTCTGGTTGGCCTTGGCCTCGGTATCGGTGTCGAGCTTGCACAGGTCGACGATGACCTGGGGGGCGCCCTTGGTGTACCTCAGAGCCTTGCCCTGGGCATCGGTGACCTGTCCCTCGGTGCGCTTGCCGACCGGGTCGAAGGGCACGAACTTGGTGACCTGGTAGCCATCCAGGGCCTTGGGGTCTTTCAAGCCGCCGCTCACCGCCTTGTCGATGGCGTCCTCGCTGCCCTTCTCGGAGGCCAGGGCACCGGCCAGGATCAGCTCATCGGCAGTCTTCGCCTGGAACAGGGTCGGATCGCCGAGGGTCAGGATGTTCTTGGTCAGGGTGCCGGTCTTGTCGGAGCAGAGGATGTCGACACCGGCCAACTCCTCGATCGCCTCGAGCCGGGAGACGATGGCCTTCTTCTTCGCCAGGGCCTGGGCGCCCAGGGAGTTGGTGACGGTGATCACGGTCGGCATCGCCACCGGGATGGAGGCGATCAGCAGGACCAGCACCATGCGGGCGATGTCGGCCAGGTCGGCCCATTGCCAGGTAGTCTGCACCACCAGGTCCTGGTAGAGCTCGTAGCCCACCAGGAGGACGCAGAGAACCACCGAGGTGATGATGAGAAAGTCGCCGATCTGGGTCGTCGCCTTCTGGGAGTGCGAGGCCCCGCCGCCAGCGCTCGCCACCAGGCTGGCAGTGCGGCCAAAGAAGGTGTTGTTGCCGGTGGCGATGACCACTGCGCTCATCTCGCCCTTTTTAGCGATACTGCCGGAGTAGCCCTCGTCACCGACCTTCTTGCTCACCGGCAGGGATTCGCCCGTCAGGGCCGCCTGGTCGATGCTGATATAGTCGCCTTCGATGAAGCGCACGTCGGCGGGGACCACCTCACCCAGCTTGATGCGCAGCACGTCACCGGGAACAACCTCGGCGGCGTCGATGGCGCTGAACTCCCCATCGCGCAAGGCCGTGGCCTGCGGGGCCATGCCCGCCTTCAGGGCGGCCAAGGCGTCGGAGGCCTTGCGTTCCTGCCAGAAGCCAGAGATGGCGTTGTAGAAGAGCAGTACCAGGATGATAGTGAGATCGGCCCAATGGCCCATCAGTAGAGAAAGGAAGGCCGCTGCCTCGATCATCCAGGCGATGGGTCCCCAGAAGAAGCGCAGAAACTTCTCCAGGTTGCTGACCTCCTTTTCGACCAGTTCGTTGCGGCCGTACTTGGTAAGGCGGGCCTCTGCCTCGGCCGATGTAAGCCCTTGGGCGGAGGTGCCGAGCTTCTCATAGACGGTGTCGAGGCCGGCCTTCTCCAATTCGTCCGAGGGACTCCTATCGCCGCCTGATGGTTTGTTGTCCGTTGCCATGTCATTGCTCCGCAGGGTATTGAATGTTCGATATCTTCATTTTGGTTCCTTTATCAGTTTTGATAAATCGAGGATCAGTCCGGAGCGAGATTGCGGATGGACTGACCTGGATAGAAATCCCTCGGCGCCGCTGCGCGTCAGCCAGTCATGACCGCGATGCTGCCGTCCTTGCTAGCGATCTCGCGGATAGCGTCGGGACTGTCCTCGGGGTGCAGGATGCGAAGGGGGTGATTAAGGATGGAAGATCCAATGCCATGACAACGCAATTCGTTGTAAGGCAGACTGCGTGAAGGCCCAAGAGTCCAAAGGCAAAGGCCAGTGAGGTGCTCCCGAAGCCAGTTCTCATCCAACGAGGTAATCAGATCGCGGGTGCGCCTTCTCCTTGAAGGTATTTTCCCAAGTTTACCTGAGGTACCAGTATGAAAACGGGTGGTTTTTGGGGGGGGTACTCCGTCCCCGCGTGACCCCGAGTTCACCCAGCGCCTAACAAAGTTTGCAGCGACTGGGCGCGTCTGGCGACCTCTTGGCAACTGCTGACGCCCAGCGTTCGATACAGATTCTTGAGGTGAAACTTGACGGTCTTCTTACAGATCGACAGGTCCTGCGCGATCTCTTTGGTACAGTAGATGGCGAAGTGGTGCAGCAGACGTGTCTCGCTTAGTCGAGCGCCGCGTTGCGGGGGGCTTACAAGATCATTTCTTGTCACCAAGAACTTCCACCGCCCCGATGTCGTCCAGGTGAATCGTCTCGACCGGGAAACGGATCGGCTTGCCGACCTGCACGCGGCCGCGATCCCTCATGTCCTGAAGTCCGGTGTCCCCAAGATGCAGCGCGGACCAATAACTGAGTTGCGCCAGGGTGAGCATCAGCGGCACGCCCTGCTCGCGCACTAGGCACAGCGTCTTGGCCATGGCGCCCGGCGTACGCGGATTGTCGGCGAACTTGCTGTAGTCGGCGTCCCAGGGCAGGAACTTGCCAGCGACGCCGATGCCGATCATCGAATCGGTGGCCACGGTCATGTTCGGGATGCGCAGTTTCTCTTCATCCTCCCACCAGCCGTAGTCGTTGTCGTGGGCGAGGATCAGCGGCGCCTTGAGCAGCAGCGCCTTCACCAGAACCTCGTTCAGACCGATCTGGGCTCGGTCGGTGCCTGGTTGCTCACGTGGAACCGGGTGTGAACCGAGGCGAGCCGCCCATAGCGGGCCGCCGCCCGCTGGGCTTCGAATTGTTCGTGAGGGGTCAACCCCCTGGCCATGTAGGCGCTGCCGACCCCCATGCCGATCGCACCCTGGCGGAGATCCTCGTCCAGGAGGCGGACGACCTGATTCATCTGTTCCAGGTCGCTGCGGGTGACCGTCCAGCCTGGCACACCATCCTTGGCGCTCTCGTTGATCAACTCCAAACTCGTCATGTCGGTCGGACCGTCGAATTTGACCTCAGGGTCATGTACGAACAGGCGGTTGAACAGCAGGCTGGACGTCGTACCCGGAACTGTCCGCGTCTCGTTCTGTTCGTTGAACCTGTCCTCACTTTTCGGCAAGGTATGTGGCTGCTCGACGCAGATAGCCCGGCATCCTCTTCAGAAACGCTCCTCGCACACCTCCCGCCAATCGATGAGGGCAGTACGCTGCACCAATACCACCAAGGTCTCGGACAAGCCGCGGTAGGCGCCGAGCATGCGGTACATGTTATCGATCTCTTCGGTCGAGGCGCCGTCCCCAGGGGCGGTATCGAGCGCGGTCTCGATCCGGGCCTCGAGCGCCTCCAGCTTCGCGTCCAGTCGCGCGCGCAGCGCCCTCGCATCCATGCCGGCAGGATCCACGGCAAGCGCGAGCAGCACCTCCTGAATTCCGAGGCGCCAGGCGTGCATGTCGCCGATGAGCTCATGCACGATCGCCGCGGACTGTGCGGCGCCCCGCACCTCGACCAACTCCCTCACACGTCCGGAGAGCGCCTGAAGGCTGTCGGCCAGGGCACCGACCTGCTCGCGTGCCACCTTCCCCTCGGCCACGGCGGGCAGTGCCGCCAGCCAGCGATCGAGCTTGCCGGGGAGCGTCGTCACCTCGTGAACATGGAACGCAAGCGACATTCGCCGGAGCCAATGCCCAGACTCGCCGCGTTGCGGCACCATGAGCCGGTCGCAGCTGCGCAGGAAACGGCGCAACTGCGTGAACACCATCTGCTGCGGCCGAAAGGCGATGGGGAACCAGCCCGATACCCAAACGGCACCGATCCCGAGCAGCCACATGAGCCCGCTGTTGGCGACGTACAGAAAGTCGTAGGTCTGCTCGTTGCTGACGAATATGATCATGACGAACTGCGCCAGGACGAGACTGCGGGCGAGATCCTGCGCCGGCTTCGAGAACAGGTAGCAGATGAGAAAGATCCCGATGAAGATGGCGGTCCCCAGGCCGACGAAGCTCGACAGATGCGGCATCAAGAAGATGTGGAAGGCACCGGCAAAGGCTATCCCTCCCATGACCGGCACGAGGAGCACACTCGCCGAGACTTGGGGCATGATGGCGAGTTGGATCACCAGCGCGGCGGTCACCGGGACGACTCCGGCCGGCATCGGAAAGCCGGGGATGTAAATGATGGCCAGCAGGATGAGCCAGATCGCGGCGAAGGCGCGCACCGCGGCGGTCAGACGGTCGGGATCGAGGGTCCACGGCGGGGCGGACCGCCGCTCGGTCTGCTCCTGTCGCGTCTGCACGCCGAAGCCGCGGATGTCTGCGACCGTCTCGAACAGCGCCCGCGTCAGCCGCTCGATCCGGTGCAACTGGTCGTGACAGCAGACAACCGCGGCACGGTCGAACGGCGTCATCGAAGCGAGGGTCCCCGCGTCGAGCTCGGGGGCGGCCTCCTCCGGGCAGCGCCGCGGTGCTTCGCCCGCGAGCATGCGTCCCACCTCGGCCAGCCGAGCGTCCAGCTCGGACGCCAGCGTCCCGAGACCCGGCATCAGTCGCTCGAGGTCGAGCTGGTCGAGCTCCGGGAATCCGTGGCGCCATCGCTCCAGCGCCTCGTTCAGGGCGGCCAGGTCGGCCACGCAGCGCCGCCACAGCCGGCGGGTCTCCCACACCTCGAAGCTGTCGAGTTCGGCCCCGTCGACGTCGGCTGGTAGTTGCGCCACGCCCCTGGTCGCCTGCGTGCGCAGCTGCGAGGCCTCGACATCGACCGGGGTGCGCTTGAGCGACGCAACGTAGTGCGCGATCAGCCGGCGCTGGACGTCCAAGAGCCCGCTCACCGTCTGTATGAGGGGTGCCTCCGCGAACTGCGGCCACAGCAGCGTCGCGACCAGACTGTAGACGACGACCCCCATCGTCGTCTGCTGGATGCGCAGCACCACCGTCTCGAACTCCGTCGCACCCACCGGCCCACCGGCCATCGCCACCAGCGCCATCACGTAGCCGGCGATGGACCACAAGTACCAGCGGGAGGAATGGCCCATCATGTAGGCGCTGAAGGCCATAAAGAGCGTCGCGGCCAGCAGGTAGGACCAGCGGTCCTGCGGAAACAGGATCAGCAGCGCGATCGCGACCGCTCCGGCGAGAACGGTGCCGAGGATGCGTAGCAGGCCCTTTTCGGTCGACCCCCCCACCGTGCCGAGGCTGCACAGGGCGACGGCGAGCCCGGCCCAGTGGGGCCGATCCCAGCCCATGGCCAGCGAGACGAAGTAGGCGATGACCATGGCGAGTGCCACCCGCACCGACTGCCTGAAGGCTTCGGAGCGGTACAGTGCGACGAGCCGCTGCATTGGGGCCGGGAGCGGCGCGGCGCTAGGGATGGCTTGTTTCAGGTCGTGTGCTGCCATGCGGGCGTAGATTCTCCGGGTTTCCTGTCAACGATGCCGCTGCAAGCGTTTAGGTAGCATAACCGACATATTTGACCGCACCACCGCGCGCCGGGCAGGTCTCGTCGAGACACGCGCCCACGGATCTGTTCCCGCCTACTGAAGGGCGTGCGGTACCGGCGGCACCGGCTTCTTTTCTGTGCCGGCCGTGCCGGTCATGACCAGCACCGAGGCGGTGGTGCCGACGCGTAGGGCGACGCCCTCGGGGACCGCATCCAGATGTACCCGCACGGGTATCCGCTGGGCCAGCCGGATCCACTGAAAGGTCGGGCTGACGGTCGGCAGCAGGTCGTAACCGGTGCTTCCGTCGCTCTGCGAGATACCCCAGCCGATGCTGTCGACTCGGCCCTCCAGGGGCCGGTCCGGATAGGTCATCAGGGTGATGATGGCGCGGTCGCCCGGGCGCACGTCCGCGACCATGCTCTCCCGGAAGTAGCCGTGCACCCAGAAGCTCGCGATGTCCACCAGCGCCAGCGCGGGCTGATTGGCCACGGCCTGGCTGCCGAGGCGCAGGTTGAGGTTGGTCACGTAGCCGTCCACCGAGGCCCGCGCCTCCGTGAACTCTAGGTTCAACTGGGCGGTCTCCAAGGCGGCCTTGGCGGCACGCAGTTGGGCGTTATCCTCGCCGGGCGCCCCGAGCTCGGCCTTGGCCCGCGCCAGTTCCGCCTGGGCCTGCAGCTTGGCCGAGTTGGCCTGGGTGCCCTGCGCCTGGGCCTTGGCGAGGTTGGCTTGGGCCACGTCGTTGGCGGCCACGGCCTCATCGTAAACGCGCTTGGAGACATCGCCCTTGGCGACCAGCGTGGTGGCGCGCTCAAAGTCGGCCTTGGCCTTGACT
>JBGAUE010000058.1:0-14335 GCA_044228795.1 Chromatiaceae bacterium
GTATCCGGGTACGCGGGGAGGCGCGGGTGCTTCAGAGCAAGTTGCCCAGGCGGTGCGGCTGATCGCCACTCTGGCGCGGGTCTTTGGTGAGGCCCCCATCCTGGTGGTGGCCGACAGTTGGTTTGGCAACAATGGACTGCTCAAGCCACTGCGCGCCGCGCTGGGGCCGCGCGCGCAGCTGCTCTCACGCCTGTGCGTGAACGCGGTGCTCTACGCGCAGCCCACCCCGACGCCCGGCACCGCGGGACGACCGCGCAAGTACGGGGCGCGCTTGGGCAACACGGCACAGTTGGCCGCCGGCCTGCGCGCCGCGGCCGGCACCTATCCGCTCAACCGGTAGGGTGGGGTGCGCGGGGTGCTGGACGTCGAGCGCTTGGTCATGCTCAAGACCCTGCGCTGCCAAGTCCGGGTGGTCTGGGTGTTCCGCAAGACCCAGTGGCTGGCCTTGATGACCACCGATCTGACCCTCTCGGTCGCACAGATTGTCGAAGTATTATAGGGCGCGATGGAAAATCGAAGCTGGATTCCGCGAGATCAAGCAGAAGATCGGCAGTGCCGAGACGTAAACGCGCCACCCCGATGCCGTGACCCATCATCTGCAGTTCTGTATGGCAGCGACGACTATTACCTGGATCTACGGCGCCCATTTGCACCAGGCGCCGCCACGACGCTATGCGACAGCCAAACGGACCGAATACGCCTTTGCCGATCTGCGCCGTGCCCTCGCTAAGGACCTCGGCGGCCAGGGTTTCGGTAGCGATTGCCAGATTCCCGGCAACGCCACGCGAAATCCGCTGATCGCCACGGTTATGGACCTCGTGGCGTAGTCCAAAAGGGGAAACTTCAGTCAGGTTATCTCGCTATTGCTAACTGGTGTGAAAACAAGGCAAGCAGGGGGAGCCAACAGCTAACGCCACCGCCCTGCCAACAACAAGCTCCCGACCAGGATAAGGCCAATGGCCAGGGTCTGAGCCGCGGGTATAGTGAGCAGGGGACCAGGACCGAAAACCAGCAGCAAGGTACCACTGGCAACCAAACCGGCCCCGGCGATGAGGGCCTGGACCCGGGCATGGTGGACGTGGATTTCTCCCCGCAGGCGGTCGAGCTCATCGGAGCGCCAACGAATAGGAAGGCTTTGCCGGTCGAGGCCCTGGAGGATGCGATAGGCTAGGAGCGGCAGCTCGGGCAAGCCCTCGGAATAGGGGCCCAGGTTTCGGCTGAGCCTGGCCCAGAGGGCGCGGGGACCGACCTGGTCTTTCATCCACTTTTCCATGAAGGGCTTGGCGGTGGTCCAGAGGTCCAGTTCGGGGTAGAGCTGACGGCCCAGGCCTTCGATATTGAGCAGGGTCTTCTGCAGCAGGACGAGTTGGGGCTGGACCTCCATATCGAAGCGCCGGGCGGTCTGGAAGAGGTGCAGCAGAAAATAGCCGAAGGAGATCTGTGACAGGGGCTTGCCGAAGATGGGTTCGCAGACGGTACGGATGGCCGACTCGAACTCATCCACCCGGGTATGGGCCGGAACCCAGCCGGATTCGATGTGCAGCTCAGCGACCCGTCGGTAGTCGTGGTGGAAGAAGGCGAGCAGGTTCTCTGCCAGGTAGCGCTGGTCCTCGCTAGTCAAGGTGCCTACGATGCCAAAATCCACGGCGATGTAGCGCCCGTTTGGCTCCACGAAGATGTTGCCGGGGTGCATGTCGGCATGGAAAAAGTTGTGCTGAAAGACCTGGGTGAAAAAGATCTCGACGCCGCGCTCACCCAGGAGCTTCATGCTGACGCCTTGGGCCTTAAGCCGTTCTACCTCCCCCACCGGGATGCCATGGATCCGTTCCAGAACCATGACGCTGGGGTAGCAGAGGTCCCAAAACACCTCTGGGACATACAGCAAGCCGCTGCCCAGGAAATTCTTGCGCAACTGGCTGGCGTTGGCGGCCTCCCGCTGGAGGTCCAGTTCATCGAGGATGGTTTTCTGGTAATCCTTCACTACCTCAACCGGGCGCAAACGGCGACCATCCTTCCAGTAGCGGTGGGCCAGCTCCGCCAGGGTTAGCAGGAGGCCAAGGTCGCGCCGGATGATGCGCTCGATGCCGGGACGCACCACCTTGACCACCACCTCGCGACCGTCCTTGAGGCGAGCCGTGTGAACCTGGGCAATGGAGGCAGAGGCCAGGGGCTGTTCGTCGAAGCCGTCCAGGACCGCCTCGATGGGCTTACCCCAGGACTTTTCGATAATGGCACGGGCCTGGGCCCCCGGGAAGGGCGGGACCTGATCCTGGAGCTTGGCCAGTTCGTCGGCCAGGTCGTCCGGCAGCAGATCGCGTCGGGTGGAGATGATCTGGCCAAACTTGACGAAGATGGGACCCAAGGCGATCAGGGCCTCACGGATGCGCACCGGGTAGGGTTTAGGGTGGGTGCGGCGATACCAATACCAGGGAGACAGGTAGGACAGGAAATAAACGGGGCGGAAAAGGTGAGTGGCGAGCAGGACCTCGTCGAGGCCGTGACGCACCAGCACCAGGCTGATATGAATCAGGCGCCACAGCCGCGAGACGCGAGTCAGCACGGAGGTTCGTCCTCGGCGGGGGTCACTCCGACCACGGCGATCGCCCCGATGCCAGAGGGGATGCGCCGGCGTAGGCGCTCAACCCGAGCGGCGAGGCGCTCGCCGTCATCTCGCAGCCGGTCCACGGCGGCGAGGAATTGATCCATCTCGTAGCGGGTCGGCAGCAGGCGACCCTCTTCCTGGAGGTATTCCTTGAGATCCTGCCCCAGGGTGGCCAGGGAGCCTCGACCCCACCGACCCGCCGCACTCAGGCGGGTGCCGACAGCATGAGCAACGGAGTCGCCAGTGAGGCGGGATACCTGTTCCTCCCAGTCGATCTCCAGACCAGCCATAAAGTCGCCAAAGCGCTGGGCTAGGGCCGTGTCGCCCTCGATCTCGACCTGACCCGAAAAGAGGGCATCCTCCTTACGATGGGTCATCCCCAGGCGCGCCAACGCCAGAGGGGTACCGCGTAGCAAGCAGTCCGGCTCGGCGTCGTAAGCACCAAAAATCTGGAACCCCTCGGGGCCGGGGATGAAGTAAAGGCGGCTACCAAAGCCCCGGAACTCAAAGGCGATGATGTACCCCTGCAACGGACTTAGATTCGCTAACCCTTCGGGATCCAGACCCAGGTAATGGTTGACGGCGTTCTCCAAAATCGCCAGGGCCGCGTCCGGGATAGGGGATACAGGGATCACAGCTTGAAACCCCGATGGATGGCGACGACGCCACCGGTGAGATTGAAGTAGTCACACCGTTCGAAGCCGGCCTCCTGCATCATACCCCGCAAGGTTTCCTGGTCCGGGTGCATACGAATGGACTCCGCCAGGTAACGATAGCTGTCGGCGTCATTCGTGATCAGGCGCCCCAGGATCGGCAGCATGGTGAAGGAGTAGAGGTCATAGATCTTGGCGAGGGCCTGGCTCGTAGGGTGGGAGAATTCCAGAACCAGGGAGCGCCCGCCCGGCTTGAGGACCCGGCACATCTCCGCTAGAGCCTTTTGTTTGTGGGTGACGTTACGCAGACCGAAGCCGATGGTAACGCAGTCGAAGAAGTTGTCGGGGAAGGGCTGGGTCTCAGCGTTGACCTGGCAGAAGAGGAGATTGCCAGCCAGACCCTGGTCCAGGAGGCGGTCGCGCCCTGTGGTCAGCATGGCGGCGTTGATATCCGTCAACACCACCCTACCCTCAGGCCCGGCGATACGGGCAAAACGGGCAGCGAGGTCGCCGGTGCCGCCCGCCAGATCTAGGACCCGCTGGCCGCGACGGACCCCCGCCAACTCAATAGTGTAGCGCTTCCACAGGCGGTGGATGCCGAGGGACATGAGGTCATTCATCAGGTCATAGCGCGAGGCGACGGAGTCGAATACGGCGCGCACATGGCTCGATTTCTCCTCGACCGGAACCTGCTTGTAGCCAAAGTGGGTGGTCTTGTCGTCGGACATGGGAAGGACTCTCGGGTGAACCAGAGCGAGATTCTACCACGACAGCCCGGCGCCCCTTGGGACCTAGCGCTTTTCGCCGAAGCGGTTGTTACTCAGGAACTGCCAGGTGCGGGTGATGTCGAGGATATCCGTCTCCTGGCGGATATCGGGGGGAAAAGGGGCATAGGGGGCGGCGAGGTTGACGATGCGCATGGCGGCCTGATCAAGGACATCGGAACCAGAGGAGCGCAGGATGCGGATCTCCTCCAGGGTGCCGTCGGCGCGCAAGGCAACCCGCAGGATGAGATTGCCGAAGAGCTGGCGACGCCTAGCCTCTTCTGGGTAGTTGAGATTGCCAATGGCCTCCACCTTGCGGCGCCAGGCCTCCAGATAACTGGCGTACTTGTATTCCTGGGTGCTGGCGCTGATGGCCTTGCGTCGCGGCCGGCTGGCGTAGGCAGCGGTGTCCTCCTCAATCTTGGCGTTGAGTTTGGCGATCTCCTGGCCGCGACTGGCCAGAATCTCGGCGACGGAGCGTTTGGGGACCTGGGCCAGATCCGTTGGGATGGCGGGTTGCCGGTCCGGCTCTGCCTCTCGTTCAATTCCCAGCGGGGGCTTGGCGGCTAGTGGCTCCGGGAGCGTGGCGGTCACAGAGGCCGCATCGGGCATGGAGGCGGGAGGAACCTCCAGAATCGCAGGGCCTGAGGGACTGACGGTCTCGGCCATACCCGGCAGTGGCGATGGCTCCGATGGGAGGGGCGGGGCGGGCAGGTTGCTGGGCTCGGCGCCCCGCTCGGTGGGGCGAAGATCCGTGGCGGAGGTCTCACTGCCGGTGCCGCTAGCCTCCTGATTGGCCTGGGCCAATGCCTCGGTAGCGGGGGGCGGCGGGCGGGTGGAGTCTGGCGGCTGGCGCAGGACCAAGACCTCCAGGGTGTGGCCGGAGGCGCGGGGGAGTTCCGGGGCCCGGAAACCCAAAGCGAAAATCAGCAAGCCGTGCAAGGCAAGCGCCAGCAGTAGAGCAGGCCAAAATGGGGCGGACCGGGAATGATGTTGCCAGGACCCCAGGATCATGGCGCCCCGCGGCGGCCAAGCTGGCGAGGTCGTCACGCTCATGAGCCCGGTGGCACCGAGGCGTCCCCAGGAACTAGGGGCGGGAGAGGGATGATCTCGGCATTGCGGTCAAGGAGTTCGATCCGCTCGGCCATGGACGGGTCCATGTGGATTCGGCCCCGCGCATCGATGATCAAGCAGGAGCGGACGCCCATGGCCTGGGCAGTTTGTTGCCACATGTCGGGTCCGGCGATCATCAAGGCGTTGGCGGCGGCAGCCGCGCTAGTGGCATCCTGATGGATGACAGTGACAAGGCGGGCCCCTTCCGCCGGCCAGCCCGTGCGGGGGTCGATGACGTGGTGGTAGGTCTTGCCCTTATAGGTGAAATTGAGTTGGAAATCACCCGAGGTGAAGACGCTCTCGTCACCTGAGACCTGAAGGATGGCGAGGACTCCCCCGCCGATGGGATTACGAAGAGCCACGGGCCAGGGCGGGCCACCCCGGGTTCCGATGGCGCGCAGATCACCGCCGACGTTGACTATGGCGTTGTGGATACCCAGCTCGCGCAATTGCTCCACGGCCATGTCGATGGCATATCCCCGGGCAATAAATCCAAAATCAAGCTTGAGGTTGGGATTCCCGCCCTGTAGCAGAATGCCGTCAATTTGGATATTGTCCATTCGCGGCCTGGCCTTCATCAAGGCATCAATCTCAGCCTTTTCCGGCGGGGTGTGCCGCCGCTCTGACTCCCCCGCCTGAAAACCCCAGAGGTCGATCAACGCGCCAATGGCGGGGTTAAAGAGGTTGCCGCTCGCCGCTGCCAGTTCCTGACTCCGACGCACCAAGGGCAGAATGCAGGGCGGTGAGGCGAAGGGCTTGCCCCCAGGAAGCAAGTTGTTGACGCGCTCCAGAGGGGCCGCGCTTGGGGTGCCCCAGGCACGGCGCATGGACTCGAAGTCCTGCTCGATGAGACGGGCGGCATTCTCAGCCTCGCTGCGCTTCACCCCGACGATGGTCAGATCAACCAGCCCATGGAAGGCGCCAAAGTGGAAGTTATACACGGGGCTTTCGTCCCGGCAGCCAGCCAGCGCGAGCAGACATAACAAAACGGAGATCCCAACCGTCAACCGGACAGCCCATCTCTGGGGGGTGGGGTGTGCGAGCCAAGCCCCCTGGTCCGGGGGTCCCGTCCAGAACTCAGGGTGCAAGGATCTGCTCCTCCAGCCTGTCCAGCAGATCGCCGGCGATATCCAGACCGAATTGGGCATCCAGTTCACGGATACAGGTGGGGCTGGTGACGTTGATCTCAGTCAGCCAGTCGCCTATCACATCCAGGCCCGCGAAATAGATGCCGCGCCGCATCAGTTCGGGTCCCACCTGGGCGGCAATCCAGCGGTCACGGTCGCTCAGGGGTCGGCCTTCGCCACGCCCGCCGGCGGCCAGGTTACCGCGGGTCTCACCGGGTTTGGGGATGCGGGCCAGGGCGAAGGGCACGGGTTCGCCGGCCACCATCAGGATGCGCTTATCGCCCTGCGCGATCTCGGGGATGAAGCGCTGGGCCAGGCAGTACCGGGTTTCATTGGCGGTCAGGGTTTCGGCGATGACCGCCAGATTAGGATCATCCCGACGGACACGGAAGATAGAGAAGCCGCCCATGCCGCCGAGGGGTTTGAGGATCAGGTCCCCCTGCTCATCCAGGAAGGCGCGGATGTCGCCCTGGCTCCGAGTCACCAGGCTCGGCGGACAACAGGTGGGGAATTCCAGGGTAAAGAGCTTTTCATTGGCGTCGCGCAGTGCCTGGGGGGCGTTGACCACCAAGGCGCCATCGCGTTGGGCCTGTTCAAGAATGAGGGTGGCATAGAGAAATTCCGTATCGAAAGGCGGATCCTTACGCATCAGGATCAAATCCAGCTCATCGAGCGGACGGAAGGCCTCGCCAAGCACCCGGTACCAGCCGGACGGGTCGTCCGTCACCGCCAGTTCCCGCATTCGACCCCAGGCACGCTGGCCACGCAGGGAGAGGTCGCCCAGAGTCAGGTATTGAAGGCGCCAGCCACGGCGTTGTGCGGCCAGCAACATGGCGAAGCTGCTGTCCTTTCCGATCTTGATGGCCCCGATGGGGTCCATGACTATGCCGATCTCATGTTTCATGCGGGCATCTTAGCGCAGGCCAGGGAGCGCCGTAGGCTAGATGAGGGCCTCCAGCAAACGGGGAGCCCGGGATGGCGCCGACCTTGGGCCCTGGCAGGGAGTTGTCCCGGTGCCGGGTTGGCATCAGGTCGAGTGGCGAACAAATAAACGGGCTTTGCTGGGTAAATACCAGCTTAGGAAAACAACCCGCGCAGGTAGGCTATTGATTTGTATCTATTCGAATTTGGCGCGCCTGACACGATTCGAACGTGCGACCCCTGCCTTCGGAGGACGGAAGGCTCTCGGTTTTTTGTTTCTTTCCAGATAGTTACATCATTTCTGTGTGTGATATAGGGACTGGAGGGGACGCTAAACCCCTGTCGCCGACCATAATGCATCACACCCGCATCACACCACGGAGCACATGCAGGATCGCCAAGTAAGTATCTTGACTCAGGGCCTGTGGCACCTTGAGCGAGCGCAGCGTCGCCCATTCCTCGGTCTGGATAGCGAGCAACTCGCAAAGCACGGCATTACGCGCCAGCGCCGTGAGACCCGGCGCAGCATGGGGATCGTTGAGGACCTGCTCGCGCCCGCCCGCCTGGCTCTGCTGGCCGACCTGCTCACCCACCAGGTACGAGACCGCGCAGCCCAGGGCCTTCGCCAACTGGGAATAACTGTTAAGACTGCCCTCCCGCGCCCCGGTCTCGATGTGACTCACCAGCCGCTGGCTCAGCCCAGCGCGCTGGGCTAGTTCCTGTTGCGACATCCCCGCCGCCTTCCGCGCGGAGATCAGTCGCGCATTAGGGACACCTGGTCCGTCAATCATGGTCGAGCACCGCTTTTTAGTCCTGATGAACCTAGTTTAGCACTCCAACCACCTTTATATGAGCGGGCTTGCTGTCTTTCAGCCCTTTATGTCATATATTAGCCCTTATTGGTCTTATTCCTCGCCACCCTCACCCGGAGCCCCTCATGTCACCCACTGCCGACTTTGCCGCCAACCTGCGGGCCGCCCGCGCCCGAGCGAAAATGAACCAGTCGCAACTGGCCCGCATCTGCGGCTATGGCCAAACCAACATCTCCAAGTGGGATCGCGGCTATTCGACGCCCAACGTGGACCAGCTCCTCGTCATCGCCGCCGCCCTGGGCACCACCGCCGCCGACCTGGTATCCGGGCTTGCCGTCACGGCCAACCACGGCAACGGCACGGCGCCACCCCTGATCAACCCCCGCCCGCGCCGCAGGCCATCGGTGGAGGCATGAATTGTCCGTCCAAGCCAGCGCCTGGGCCTGGAACGTGCGCGGCCTGCCCACCCACCTGAAGTTAACCCTCCTGGCCGTGGCGGACGCCTGCAACGCCGACGGCTACGGCTACCCCGGGCAAATGCGGCTGGCCGATCAGGTCGAATGCTCGGATCGCCAGGTCCGCCGCAACCTCCAGGAACTGACGGCCCGGGGCCTGCTCCAGGTCATCATTCGCCCCGGCAAGGGCAACGGGCGGAGTTCCAACGCCTATCATCTCAACCTCGCCCAGGTCCAAGCCAGCGCGGGGCCGGTCAACCGGACATCCATGACCGAGGCAAGCGGACATATAGGACCGAGGCAACCGGACCTGTGCGACCGGGGCAATCGGACATCTGGGGCAGGGCAACCGGACATAGCTATGTCCGTGCAACCGGACATAGCTATGTCCTATGAACCGTTAGTAGAACCGTCAGAGAAGAACAACAAGAGTCTGTGCGCTGCGCGCACGGCGGGGCGTGCGGTGTTGGCAGGGGCACCAGGGGAACCGGGAGAACCCCCCGGCTTCGCCCGCTTCTGGGCCGCCTGGCCCACCGGCCAGCGCAAGCGCGGACGCAAAGCCGCCCTCGCCGCCTGGCGCTCTCTGCGCCTGGAGGAGCAGGCCGACGCCATCATCGTGGACGTCGCCCGACGCCAGGTGGGCGATGACTTCTGGCTCAGAGGCTACGCGCCCATGCCGACCACCTACCTGCGCGGCGCCCGTTGGCAGGACGAATACACCCAAGCCCCGCCCCAGCGCAGCGATTCACCCACCATGCGGGGCATCCTGGCCCTGGAGGACCTCAAATGGGCACCACCCCTGCGCCCTGGTTTACCAGCGTAATCGTCTCCGGCCTGCAACGGCTGGCCGCCATGCGCCTACCGAGCACCCCGCTCGATGGCGATCTGCGGCTGGCCGCCGCCGTCTGGATCGCCGCCCTGTGGGCCCGGCGCGACTGGGAGGCCGAACGCGACGCCCGGCGCCTGGAAGCCGCCTTCCTGGCCCTGGCCGGCCATGCCCGCCGCTGGCCCGCCCCCGCCGACCTGCTCGACTACCTGCCGCCGCGCCCCCAGCCCCCGGCCCTGTCGCCGCCCCCACCCGGACCCGCCGCCCAGGCCCACCTCGCCGCCCTCAAGGCCCGCATCGCCACCGCCGCGCCCCAGCCACGCCCGCGCCCGGAGTCCGGCACATGACAGGCTACCGCCTCACCGCCCTCGCCCCCAGCGAGCACGACCTCCAGGGCGCCATCCTGGTCTATCTGGCCTGGGATAACCGCGTTGCCTGGGCGCACCGCTTCAACAGCGGCGCCCACCTTGTCACCGGCACCGACAAGACAGGCAAACCGTCCCGCCGTTTCGTGCGCTACGCCTTCCCCGGCTGCGCCGACATCCTCGGCCAACTGGTCACCGGTCACCTTTTGGCGATTGAAGTGAAGCGCCAGGGCGGGCGCGTCCGGCCCGCCCAGCGCGCCTTCCTCGCCCAGGTGCGACGGGCGGGTGGCCTGGCCCTCCTGGCGCGCGGCCTCCCCGAGGTCCAGGCCGGCCTCGACCACTTCCTCGGCGGGCGCGATTCCTGGGCCGCGACCTACCCACCCCCCGGGTCAGACCCCGAGGGGGGTAGGAGCGCTCTGCGGCCCGCAGGGCCCCTCTGGGGCGCTCGCGCGGGGGAGGGCTACCTCGGTAGCGGGGTGGGTCGGTGAGGACGCTGACGGACTGGCGAGCCCCCCTCCGGGGCATCGGCACCCCTGACCCCCACCCGGCCCACCGCACCCTCGCCGAGGGCCAACTCGAGGCCCTCCTCCGGGCGACCGGCATCCCGCGCTCGGGGGTCTACCGACCCGGGGAGGTGTGTCGCCTGCTGCGCATTTCCCGCTCCACCCTCCTGCAACTGTGCGCCCGGGGCGAGCATCCGGCGGTCCGCGGGGCCGATCCCCGCGGTCTGGCTGCCTTTCTGGTGGGCTGCCACCATCGCATCACTCATGAAGCCCTGGTCGATTGGCTGGGACGGAACCAGCAATATGAGCGGGATAGCTAGGCGGTCACCCGGAGGGGCCAACCGGACACCCTTGACCGCGGAGTGGGCGAACTTGCCCCGCCATGGTCATGATTGCTGTGTTATTCAGCGCACAGAAGTCGCCGTGGAACTGTGCTAAATTCAAACTATCGCACCGCAGGAGACGGATTGCGAACCCCTGGCGCGTCACGGCCGACGGGCCTCATGGCGTTCCTGGAAGTTGGGAACCAAAGGAGGAATTCATGTCAGCCTCAGCGCAAACCCTGCCGATCAATCTCCTGCTAGCGGGCCTGAAGCCGGATGAGCGGGCACGGACCCTGGCTCAGTGCGAGCCGGTGGAGCTGGTAGCGGGGGAAACCCTGTGTGAACCCGATGCGGTCCTTGAGCACGCCTATTTCCCGCGGCTGGGAGTCATCGCCCTGGTCACCCTCCTGGGCCGCCATCGGACCTTGGCAATGGGGCTGATTGGTAATGAGGGCATGCTCGGCGCCACCCTGGCGCTCGGGGTCGAGACCGCGCCCATGCGGGCGGTGGTTCAGGGGGCCGGCACGGCCTGGCGGATGACCCGCGCGCACTTCCAGCAGCAAGTGCTCACCGACCCGGACCTGAGACGCATCATCTCCCGTTATCTCTACGTCTTGCTGACCCAGTGCGCCCAAGCCGCCGCTTGCACCCATTTTCATGAAATCGAGCCGCGCCTGGCGCGCTGGCTGCTGATGACCCAGGATCGGGCGCACGCCGATCATTTCAATTTAACCCATGAAGACCTGGCCGCCTTGCTGGGGGTCCGCCGGAGCGGTATCACCCTCGCCGCGGGGGCGCTCCAACAACGCGGCCTCATCCACTATGTCCGGGGTGTCATCCGCATTCTCGATCGGCCCGGTCTGGAAGTCGCCGCCTGTGGGTGCTACGACGCTCTGCTCGCGGACTATGCCGAGCAATTCGCCTAGCCTGAGGCCCCTGGCTCGCCCCGCCAGAGGCGTCGGTGCGGAACGCCATGCTTCGCCACGGCGGGCCCCTCTCGGTCCAGCGGCAGCCAGGGCTGCACCTGCGCGCGCCGGGTCTCGGCAGCCCCTGCCGTTCCCCCCTCACCCCACCCCCGGCAACTCCTCCCACCGCGTCGTATACGCCGGGGTTATCCACTCTCGTCGCATCCGCCGCGGCTGGCCCCCGGCCACGCCCTCCGCCAGATAGCGCAGGGTACCCCGCCCCCAGCGGCGGTTGATGTTATCCATCACCGTCGACAATCCCTATCGCCACGCCTCTCCCGCCCCCAACGCCACTGCGAACCGGTCCAGGTGCCTGCCACCGCCAGCCGGGAGCGCAGCCAGTAATCAAAGACCCGCTCGCAACTGACCTGGCCGGTAGCAGCCTGGTCATTTACCCCTATTCTGAACACAGTAGGCGCCGTTCCGGTAATAACCCGGCGGACAGAGGCTGGACTCCCGCGGAATCGCCGGTTTTGGATCGCCCGCCGCCGGTACGCAATAGGCGCCATTCCTGGCATACCCGGGTGGGCAGACGCTGGACATCCTCGGGATGGGCTGGGGGTCACTAGCCTCACTGTTCGCCATGAGCAGGACGCCCGCCACGCCTAACAACCATACGCTCTTCATTATTCCTCTCCCGTTGGTGATGTTAAGGGGCTCCTGAGCCATCGGTTGGCACCCCAACCGCGCCCAACCCCAGGCCATCAGAGTACCAGGTCCATAGTCCATGATCGGGGGCGGCAAGCTTGTGGCTGGAGGTGGGCAGGTGGGGAGGTTTCAAGTCGCGCCGGTTGGTGCACGGGCGGGGCAGAGGGCCATGGATGGCGGAATTTAGCGGGCAGGGTGTCTGATATGGGCGGGATACGCCCCTAAATGGGAGGCGGGGTGTTACTAAACGCGGTGGCCGCAACGCCAACGCTAAAAGGTCTTAATCCCCTAAAAAGCGGGTCTGCGGTCGTACATGATGGGGCGGGCCCATCCATGGCAAGAATGTAGTCTTATTCCCCTAAAAAGCGGGTCTGCGGTCGTACGACAGTTGCGTCAGGGTGCGCTCCGGCATCAGGGGTCTTAATCCCCTAAAAAGCGGGTCTGCGGTCGTACCTCAATAAGGGCTTCTGGATTCCCACCTCTTACGTCTTAATCCCCTAAAAAGCGGGTCTGCGGTCGTACGGTGTACCAGTCCATCTTCCTGACCAGAGGCGGTCGTCTTAATCCCCTAAAAAGCGGGTCTGCGGTCGTACAGCAAGGGGTCAAGCAAGACATACTCGACCCGATCGTCTTAATCCCCTAAAAAGCGGGTCTGCGGTCGTACCCGGATACCGAGCGCTTGGGAGCGGTCGTCACCCCGTCTTAATCCCCTAAAAAGCGGGTCTGCGGTCGTACGGGGTCGAGGAAGGGTCAGGGTGCGGGGTTAGGGTCTTAATCCCCTAAAAAGCGGGTCTGCGGTCGTACCGGTACCATGAACCTGCTGAATCCGCAGGCTTAGTCTTAATCCCCTAAAAAGCGGGTCTGCGGTCGTACTCGACACAACGCAAATTCCGCAACAATACGTTGGTCTTAATCCCCTAAAAAGCGGGTCTGCGGTCGTACCTATATTCAAGGAAGAAGAGGATGCAATGAAGTGGTCTTAATCCCCTAAAAAGCGGGTCTGCGGTCGTACGATGCTTTTACCCAGCATAGAATATTCGCCGACATGTCTTAATCCCCTAAAAAGCGGGTCTGCGGTCGTACCGATCTGGGTAGGGAAACCCGACATGGCCATGCGGTCTTAATCCCCTAAAAAGCGGGTCTGCGGTCGTACCGGGAAACACTTCTCAAAGAAGCCCTTGCCGTCGTGTCTTAATCCCCTAAAAAGCGGGTCTGCGGTCGTACAGCTATTCTCAGCCCATTAGCTCCCGTCAGCAGAGTCTTAATCCCCTAAAAAGCGGGTCTGCGGTCGTACAGACCGTTAGTGTGGCAGCGACTACTTTGAGTGCTGTCTTAATCCCCTAAAAAGCGGGTCTGCGGTCGTACACTATGGGTTTCGGCATCTACACCAGTGGCACCGTCTTAATCCCCTAAAAAGCGGGTCTGCGGTCGTACCCAATACCTCTGCCGCAGACAGTCCTTGTGCAGCCGTCTTAATCCCCTAAAAAGCGGGTCTGCGGTCGTACAGCTCGCTATTTCAGTCTTGGCAAATTATTCAAGTCTTAATCCCCTAAAAAGCGGGTCTGCGGTCGTACCCCTCGCCCCTTGGCTGCCCCTTTAGATTCAATGAGATATAAGGGGGAAAAACACTTCATGCGCAGGGTCCGAATGATTAGCTCACAAAGTAGGGTTATTGGTGGCGGTGGGTACTGCTGCCGAATATAGCGCTGCCCCGGTAATCCCGTCAAGGCCCCGCCTGGCCGGCCATGCTTGCCGTCCCCGACCGGTGGCCATTGGCGGTTAGGCCCCGTCCTAGCGGCCGCCGGTATTCTGGCCGGCTTGATCTGCCACGGCCTGGTGGCACAGTTTCCGGATCAGCGCTTGCCGTGGGGTCAGCGCGCGGTCGTACCGGGGCCACCACGGCTCCGGGGCGCCTACTAGCGGTCAGATAGCACCTGGGGAAGGTTGCGCGCCTCCTCCGTCAGGCGGCCCAGCTCCTCGGCGTCCCAGCGGCAAGCTTGTGGTTTGCCCAGCCCCGCGCGCCATCTTGGATACTGTCCGCACACCAGCCCGCCGGCCAGCCCGGTAGGGCAGCGCCGCTGTTCTCAACCCTGGTGCGCGCGGACCCACTCATGCAGCCTGACGGCAAACCTTTCCGGCACTGGACCTATCGCCTGCTCGGTGACCCCAGCCTCAACCCGGCCAGCATCACCTTAGTGAGCCGCTTGCTGGCCCGCGACCAATTGCGCCAGCCCCGGGCCTGGTTGGCGCGTCCCGCC
>JBGAUE010000059.1:0-14285 GCA_044228795.1 Chromatiaceae bacterium
GTCTTGCCATGATCAACGTGGCCAATAGTGCCTACGTTGACATGCGGCTTCTTGCGTTCGAATTTGGCTTTGGACATCCCGATCTACCCTAAATGTGCTCGTTAGTTTGTCTTGATGACGGCATCGGCGGTCCGCCGGTACCTCGTGATATGGGACAGATTTCCTAGTATTTCTGGCGCACCCTTAAGATGCCCGAAGGTGGATTGTTGGCAATACCTAACAAACCCGTATAGGCCGCCACGGCCTCATTGTTATTGGTGGCGGCGCTTCCGCCGCCTTCCGCGTCAAATCGTTGCGGCTGGGCGGCAAGTTATCCCGGGCAATCCTGCTCCAGTAACTTCGTCACAATCCGACTCCGGAGTTTCATCAATTCCGTGCCGCTTGATCTGTCCAACCCTTGGCGATAAAGCCTCTATCAAGAGCCTTAAAGAGAATTCAGGGCGTGACGAACCCACACAGCCTGGAATCGGCTGTGCGACCGCTCACCCTCATCACCACCTGTAATGCGAGAAGGCCTTGTTAGCCTCAGCCATACGGTGCGTATCTTCCTTTTTCTTGACTGCCGTACCGCGCGAATCAGCCGCATCCATAAGTTCGCCTGCCAACCGTAAAGCCATGGACTTTTCAGAGCGCTTACGAGCGGCGTCTATCAACCAGCGCATGGCCAGCGAATTCCGGCGTTGCGGACGCACCTCGACGGGAACCTGGTAAGTCGCACCACCCACGCGTCGTGACTTAACTTCGACGACGGGGCGCACATTTTCCATAGCTTGGTCGAGCATACTCAATGGCTCGCCACCTTTTTTATTAGCCATGGTTTCCAGGGCGCCATACATAATGCGCTCGGCAACGGCCTTCTTACCGTCTTCCATCAGCATATTGACGAATTTGGCGAGCAGATTACTCCCGAACTTAGGGTCCGGCAGAACCTGACGGCGTGCAACGATACGTCTTCTGGGCATGTAGAAACTCCGACCTTAGTATATTCGACGAGCGCTCAACTCTTTGGGCGCTTGGCGCCATACTTAGAGCGTCCTTGACGGCGCTTGTCCACGCCCGAGGTATCCAGGGTACCGCGTATCGTGTGGTAGCGAACACCTGGCAAGTCCTTAACGCGTCCACCGCGGATGAGCACCACTGAGTGCTCCTGCAGATTGTGACCTTCGCCGCCGATATACGACGTGACCTCGAACCCATTGGTTAAGCGGACGCGCGCGACCTTACGCAGGGCCGAGTTGGGTTTTTTCGGCGTCGTCGTATAGACGCGCGTACAGACGCCACGCTTCTGAGGGCATTCCTCAAGTGCCGGCACCGTGCTCTTGGCCACCTGACGCTTACGCGGCTTGCGGACCAACTGATTGATGGTTGTCATGCAATCGCTCTCCAGCGGCGCCTTCGCGCACCAAATCCGGGAAACGCCGGACTTGCCTTTGGCGCCTCACCATGCCCAGTAATAAATCAAGCCGACCAGATGGCCGGCTTGGCTAAGACCCGGAAGTATAGGTTTGACCCTAGATCATGTCAATACTTTGACGGGGTTTCCGGGTTTGAGGTCACGCTTTCGTCACTCGGCTTCGGCGATATTGAGGGCCTCTTTGAAGGCCTCCTCAACCTCGGCGCTGGCCATCTCGATCTTAGCGCCACCGGCCTCGGCCTCCAACTCCCTTTCCTCGCGCCGTTTACGGCGGCGTTCCTTGTGCGACGCCAGGCCCGTGCCCGCGGGAATGAGACGGCCCACGATGACGTTCTCCTTGAGGCCGCCGAGACGATCCGTCGAGCCCCGTACCGCTGCCTCGGTGAGCACGCGGGTCGTCTCCTGGAAGGAGGCCGCGGAAATAAAGGACTCCGTCGCCAGAGAGGCCTTGGTAATGCCCAACAGGAGGGGCTCATAGCGGGCGGGGTGGCGACCATCGGCCAGGGCCCGTTCATTCTCGATCAACACCTGGCTCAACTCCGCCTGTTCACCGCGGAGGAGCCGGGTATCGCCCGCATCCAGGATCTCGCCCTTTCGTAACATCTGGCGGACGATGACTTCAATATGCTTGTCATTGATTTTGACGCCCTGGAGGCGATAGACATCCTGGATTTCCTTCACCAGATACTCGGCGAGCTGGGTAACTCCCTTCAAGCGCAGGATGTCGTGGGGGTTGAGTTCCCCATCGGACACGATCTCGCCCCGCTCTACGCGCTCCCCCTCGAATACGTTGACGTGACGCCACTTGGGAATCAATTCCTCGATCTGCTCGCCCTCGTCCGTGGTGATGACCAGGCGCTGTTTACCCTTGGTATCTTTTCCAAAGCTGATGGTACCTGAGGCCTCCGCCAGGAGCGCGGGTTCCTTGGGTCTGCGCGCCTCGAAGAGATCGGCCACCCGCGGCAGACCGCCGGTAATGTCGCGCGTCTTGCTCGACTCCTGCGGAATTCTCGCCAGGACGTCCCCAACCCCGACATCTGCGCCGTCGGCGACACCCACGATCGCCCCGGAAGGCAGGAAATAGCGGGCGGGGATATCGGTCCCCGCAATGTTGTGTTCCTGCTCATTTTCATCGAGCAACTTGACCATGGGGCGCAAATCCTTACCCGCGGCCGGTCGCTGCTTAGGATCGATCACGACCAGTGACTTCAGGCCCGTAACCTCGTCGGTCTCCTGCTGCACCGTAACGCCTTCGATGAAAGAGTCGAAGCGCAACCGCCCGGCCACCTCGGTTACAACCGGGTGCGTAAAGGGATCCCAGGTCGCAACCACCTGACCACCCTCCACCAGGTCCCCATCGCCAATCCGCAGGGTGGCGCCATAGGGCAGTTTATAGCGTTCCTTTTCCATCCCCAGGTCATCGACGACAGAAAGTTCGCCGGAGCGGGAGACGGCGACCAAGTGGCCCATCTGATGGCGCACGACCTTCAGATTGTGGAGCCGCGCCGTGCCAGTGGACTTGATTTCGATGCTATTGACCGCCGCCGCGCGGGAGGCTGCGCCACCGATATGGAAGGTGCGCATGGTCAACTGCGTGCCCGGCTCCCCGATGGATTGGGCGGCGATAACGCCCACCGCCTCACCCATATTCACCAGATGACCGCGGGCCAGATCGCGTCCGTAGCAATGGGCGCAAACACCGGAGCGCGCCTCGCAGGTGATGGGCGAACGCACCCGCACCTGGTCAATACCGGCGTGCTCCATGGCCACTACCCCCTGTTCATCGAGGAGGGTACCGGCAGGACAGATAAGTTCGTCGCTGCCCGGGCGATAGACATCCGCGGCCAGGACCCGGCCAAGGATACGCTCGCGCAAGGGCTCGACGATGTCGCCCCCTTCGATGATGGGAGTCATCAGCAGGCCACGCTCGGTGCCGCAATCGGTTTCCAGGACCACCATATCCTGCGCCACGTCCACAAGACGCCGGGTCAGATAACCCGAATTGGCGGTCTTGAGGGCCGTGTCCGCGAGGCCTTTGCGCGCGCCATGGGTGGAGATAAAGTACTGGATGACGTTCAGACCCTCGCGGAAATTGGCCGTGATAGGCGTCTCGATGATCGAACCATCGGGTTTGGCCATGAGGCCACGCATACCCGCCAACTGGCGAATTTGAGCCGCGGAACCGCGGGCGCCGGAGTCCGCCATCATGTAGATGGAATTAAAGGAGTCCTGCAGTACCGCCTTACCCTTGGTATCGGTGACCGTCTCCTTGCCCAACTTGCCCATCATGGCCTTGGCCACCAGGTCGTTGGTGTGGGACCAGATGTCGATAACCTTGTTATAGCGTTCGCCATTGGTGACCAGGCCCGAAGCATATTGCTGCTCGATTTGCTTCACCTGGCGCTCCGCCTCACCCAGGATGCTCGGCTTTTCCTCCGGCACCGCCATGTCCTCCAGACCGATGGAGATGCCGGCGCGCGTGGCCATGCGAAAGCCCAGGTACATGACCTGATCGGCAAAGACCACGGTTTGCTTGAGGCCCAGGGTGCGGTAGCAGGTGTTGATGAGGCGCGAAATCTGACGCTTGCCCAAGGCCTGATCCACTAAGCTAAAGGGCAGGCCCTCCGGCACGATCTCATAGACCAGGGCTCGGCCCAGGATCGTATCCTTCAGGGAAATACAGGACTCGCGCTCGCCCGCCTCATTGATTATCACCTCGGGAATGCGCACCCTGACGCGGGCGTGAATAGCGGCCTGGCCCGTCTCATAAGCGCGCCGCGCCTCGTCGATATTGGCGAAGACGCTCCCCTCACCCCGGACGCCCGCGCGCTCGCGCGTCATATAATAGAGACCCAGGACTACGTCCTGGGACGGCACTATGATGGGCTCACCATTGGCGGGCGATAGGATATTGTTGGAGGCCATCATCAGGGCACGGGCCTCGATTTGTGCCTCCAGGGACAGGGGCACATGGACCGCCATCTGGTCGCCATCGAAGTCAGCGTTGAAGGCGGTACAGACCAAGGGATGGAGTTGGATTGCCTTGCCCTCGATGAGCACCGGCTCGAAGGCCTGGATGCCTAAGCGGTGCAGGGTCGGGGCGCGGTTGAGCATGACCGGGTGTTCGCGAATGACATCCTCCAGGATGTCCCACACCTCGGCGGCACCGCGATCTACCAGCTTCTTGGCAGCCTTGATGGTCGTGGCTAGGCCACGTAGCTGGAGCTTGCCATAGACAAAGGGCTTGAACAGTTCCAGGGCCATGCGCTTCGGCAGACCACACTGATGCAGTTTTAGCTTGGGGCCGACCACGATGACGGAACGACCCGAGTAATCCACGCGCTTTCCCAGCAGGTTCTGGCGGAAGCGGCCCTGCTTGCCCTTGATCATATCCGCGAGGGACTTGAGGGGGCGCTTGTTGGTGCCTGTGATGGCGCGGCCGCGGCGGCCGTTGTCGAGGAGGGCGTCCACGGACTCTTGCAACATGCGCTTTTCGTTACGCACGATAATGTCCGGCGCGATCAGGTCCAGCAAGCGCTTGAGGCGGTTGTTGCGATTGATAACGCGGCGGTAGAGATCGTTGAGGTCAGAGGTCGCGAAGCGCCCCCCATCCAGGGGTACCAAGGGCCGTAGTTCCGGCGGCAATACCGGCAGCACGGTGAGGATCATCCATTCGGGCCGATTGCCGGATTCCTGCAGGGATTCCATCAACTTCAGCCGCTTGGACAGTTTCTTGATCTTAGTCTCGGAGTTGGTGGCCTCGATCTCCTCCCGCATCTGGCGCATTTCCGCCGGCAGGTCAAGGGTACGCAATAGCTCATAGACGGCCTCGGCGCCCATGCGGGCGTCAAACTCGTCGCCGTTTTCCTCCAGGGCCTCCAGATACTGCTCGTCGGTCAGGAGTTGGCGGCGTTCGAGCTGGGTCATGCCCGGATCGATGACGACAAAGGACTCGAAATAGAGGATGCGCTCGATGTCGCGCAGGGTCATGTCGAGGAGCAGGCCGATGCGCGAGGGCAGTGACTTGAGGAACCAGATATGGGCCACCGGGCTGGCCAGGTCGATATGGCCCATGCGCTCGCGGCGCACCTTAGCCAGGGTCACCTCGACGCCGCACTTCTCGCAGACCACACCGCGATGCTTGAGGCGCTTGTACTTGCCGCACAGGCACTCGTAATCGCTGACGGGGCCGAAGATCTTGGCGCAGAAGAGGCCATCGCGCTCCGGCTTGAAGGTGCGATAGTTGATGGTCTCTGGCTTTTTGACCTCGCCGTAGGACCAGGACCGGATGGTATCCGGCGAAGCCAGCCCGATCTTGATGGCGTCGAACTCCAGGGCCTGACCCTGGGCCTTGAGAATTTTGAGCAGATCTTTCAATTCAGTGTCTCCATGATGGAGGACTCCAGGGCGTGGACCCAGGAGCCGAGAAGGCGCCGAGGAATGAGGCCTGAGGGGTAAGCAGTCCTAATCCAGGACCGCCACCCCGTACCAGGCGTTCTCAGTCCTGTTCGAGTTCGACGTTGATGCTCAGAGAGCGAATTTCCTTGACTAACACGTTGAAGGACTCGGGCATGCCGGCCTCCATGCGATGGTCACCATCGACGATATTCTTGTACATTTTGGTACGCCCGTTCACATCGTCGGACTTGACGGTGAGCATCTCCTGCAAGGTATAGGCCGCGCCATAAGCCTCCAGGGCCCAAACTTCCATCTCCCCGAAGCGCTGACCGCCGAATTGAGCCTTACCGCCCAAGGGTTGCTGGGTAACCAGGCTGTAGGGACCCGTGGAGCGCGCATGCATCTTGTCATCCACCAGATGATTGAGCTTAAGCATGTACATATAACCGACGGTGACGGGACGGTCGAAGGCATCGCCGGTGCGCCCGTCATAGAGCTGGGTCTGAGCCATGGGGATGCCCGTGCCGGTATTATCCCGGCCGGCAAGGCGCAACATCTCGCGGATTTCCTCCTCGGCGCAGCCATCGAACACCGGCGTCGCCATGGGCACGCCCTTGGTAAGATTACGGGCGAGTTCAAAAATCTCCTCGTCCGTCAGACTGTCCAGGTTCTCCGGCTTACCGCTGGAGTTGTAGATCTGGCCCAGGAAGTCGCGGAGATCGCCGACCGCCCGGTGGGCGCGCAGCATCTCGTCGATGCGACGGCCCAGACCGTTGGCGGCCCAGCCCAGATGAGTCTCCAGGACCTGACCCACGTTCATGCGCGAGGGCACGCCCAGGGGATTGAGGACGATATCCACCGGCTCACCATCGGCGGAGAAGGGCATATCCTCCACGGGCACGATCATGGAGATAACGCCCTTGTTGCCATGCCGGCCAGCCATCTTGTCACCCGGCTGGACGCGGCGCTTAACCGCCACATAAACCTTGACCATCTTGAGCACCCCGGGGGCGAGGTCATCACCCTGGGTGATCTTGCGCTTCTTGACCTCGAAGCGGGCACGGAATTCCTCGCGTTGCTCCTTGATGTGCTTGGCAATGGTCTCAAGCTGGCTAGCGGAGTCCTCGGCACGCAGGCGGATTTCCAGCCACTTATCCCGGGACTCGCTGTCCTTGATCTCCTGGAGATAGGTCTTGGTGATCTTGGCCCCCGCCTTAAGGCCCCGGGGGCCACCATCGGCGATCTTGCCTACCAGCATCCTTTCGATGCGGTGGAAGGTATCGTTCTCCATGATTCGCAACTGGTCGGCCAAGTCCTTACGTACCCGTTCCAGTTCCATTTCCTCAATCTGGTAAGCGCGTTTGTCCTTCTCGACACCATCGCGGATGAAGACCTGGACATCAACCACCGTGCCGGCCATGCCAGAAGGCAGGCGTAGCGAGGTGTCCTTCACATCCGAGGCCTTCTCGCCAAAGATGGCACGCAGCAACTTTTCCTCGGGGGTGAGTTGAGTCTCGCCCTTGGGAGTTACCTTGCCAACCAGGATGTCGCCATCGCGTACCTCGGCACCGACATAAATGATGCCGGACTCGTCCAGCTTGGCCAGGGCCGCCTCGCCAACATTGGGGATGTCGGCGGAGATCTCCTCCGGACCCAGCTTAGTGTCACGAGCCAGGCAGGTCAGCTCCTCAATATGAATGGAGGTGAAACGGTCCTCCTGTACCACCCGCTCGGAAATGAGAATGGAGTCCTCGAAGTTGTAGCCGTTCCAGGGCATGAAGGCGACGCGCAGGTTCTGACCCAACGCCAGTTCACCCATGTCGGTGGAAGGTCCATCCGCCAGGACATCGCCCCGGGAGATCAGGTCGCCAACCGCCACCAGGGGTCTCTGGTTGATACAGGTATTCTGGTTGGAACGGGTGTACTTGGTCAGATTATAGATATCGACGCCAGGCACACCAGGCTCCGCCTCGTCATCGTTGACCCGCACCACGATGCGCGCGGCGTCCACGGACTCAACCGCGCCACCGCGCCGTGCCACCACGGTCACTCCGGAGTCGATGGCCACCACGCGCTCCATGCCAGTACCGACCAGGGGTTTTTCGGCACGCAGGGTTGGCACTGCCTGACGCTGCATGTTGGAACCCATAAGGGCGCGGTTAGCGTCATCGTGCTCCAGGAAGGGGATGAGAGAGGCCGCCACGGAGACAATCTGGCGGGGCGACACGTCCATGTATTGGACCTCGTCGGGGGCCTTCATGGTGAACTCATTCTGGTGACGACAAGACACCAGGGCATCCGTCAGCCGACCCTCGTCATCCAGGGTGGCGTTGGCCTGGGCGATAACAAACTTGCCCTCATCAATAGCGGAAAGGTAATGGATCTCAGAGGTAACCTTGCCATTCTCGACCTGGCGATAGGGCGTCTCCAGAAAGCCATAGCGATTGGTGCGGGCAAAGACGGCCAATGAATTGATAAGACCGATATTGGGTCCTTCCGGGGTCTCGATCGGGCAGACCCGGCCGTAATGGGTGGGATGAACATCGCGCACCTCAAAGCCAGCGCGTTCGCGGGCCAGGCCGCCGGGGCCGAGAGCCGAGACGCGCCGCTTGTGGGTGACCTCCGACAAGGGATTGTTCTGGTCCATGAACTGGGATAACTGGCTAGAGCCGAAAAATTCCTTGATGGCAGCGGAAACCGGCTTGGCATTGATGAGTTCCTGGGGCATGAGTCCCTCGGACTCAGCCAGGGACAGGCGCTCCTTAACCGCGCGCTCGACGCGGACCAGACCCACACGGAATTGGTTCTCCGCCATCTCGCCCACGCAACGGATGCGACGGTTGCCGAGGTGATCGATGTCATCCACGGTTCCGCGCCCATTGCGCAACTCGACCAAGATGCGAAGGACATCAATGATGTCTGAGCCCTCCCCCTGCGCGGCGCATAGTTTGTGGGAGGTTTCATCATTGCGGGCGCCGAAATAGACAGAATCGTACAAGATCCCAGGACCTTCCTCGCCATCCCGAGCCAGGCGCCGATTGAACTTCATGCGGCCCACAGCGGAGAGATCGTAACGATCATGTGTGAAGAATAGGTTGTGGAAAAGATTCTGGGCGGCTTCCTTAGTAGGGGGTTCTCCGGGTCGCATCATGCGATAGATCTCGACCTGGGCCTCCAGTTCATTGGCCGTCGTGTCGATGCGCAGGGTCTCGGACATGTAGGGACCCTGGTCCAGATCGTTGACAAAGAGGGTGCGCAACTCGCCAATACTCTTCTCCCTCACCAGTTGCAGCAACTCGGGGGTGATCAGATCATTGGCGTTGGCTAGCAACTCGCCGGTCTCGGTATCTATAAGGTGGTGAGCCAGAATGCGACCAAGAAGAAAGTCAGCGGGCACCGTCAGGCGCTCGACGTTCAGCTTCTGAAGTTCGCGCGTATGACGCGCGGTTACGCGGCGGCCGGCTTCAACGACCACCTGCCCACCCACACTGATGTCGAAGCCCAGGGTCTCGCCACGCAGCCGATCCGGCACCAGGTCTAGTTCAAACTCATCCTGATTCAGGCGGAAGCTATCGGTTTCAAAAAAGCAGTTCAGTATCCGCTGGGTGTCATAGCCGAGCGCGCGTAACAGGATGGTGGCAGGCAGCTTACGGCGGCGATCAATGCGCACGAACACGTTGTCCTTGGGATCAAACTCAAAGTCGAGCCATGAACCCCGATAGGGGATGACGCGAGCCGAAAATAGCAGCTTACCGGACGAATGGGTCTTGCCCTTGTCGTGGTCAAAGAAAACGCCGGGCGAGCGATGTAACTGGGAGACGATGACCCGCTCGGTGCCGTTGATGATAAAGGTACCGGTATCGGTCATGAGGGGCATCTCCCCCATGTAAACTTCCTGTTCCTTGATATCCTTGATGACACGCGACCCGGCGGGGGCGTCCCGATCGTAAATCACCAAACGCAGCAGCACCCGCAGGGGTGCCGCATAGGTGGCTCCACGTTGATGGCACTCGCGCACGTCAAATGGAGGCTCCCCAAGACGGTAGCTGACGTACTCCAGCACCGCGTTCCCGGAGTAACTCTCAATGGGAAAAACGGATTTGAAGGCCGCATGCAGCCCCATGTCGTGCCGCTCGGAGGGTTTCATGCCCTCCTGAAGATAATCCCGATACGAGTCAATCTGGGTCGCGAGCAGGAAGGGGACTTCCAGGATGCTGGTGCGCTTGCCGAAGTCCTTGCGGATACGCTTTTTCTCGGTGAACGAATAAGCCATGCTGCCTTACCCTCGACGTACTGATAATTAGGCCGCCCTATCAGGGGCGGCGGATCGGGAGGAATCGTTCGGAATGCTGAACCGTACTTCCCACCCGATGCGTGCGTGGCTCACAGCCCCGCGACGGAAACAGGTAAAGGCCGGCGGTCCAAGGACCGCCAGCCCCTCATTCCTAGTGGAAGAATAACGACGCAAGGCCGAGATTATTTAACCTCGACAGTGGCACCAGCCTCTTCCAGTTGCTTCTTGGCCGTAGCCGCTTCATCCTTGGAAACACCTTCCTTCACGGTGGTAGGCACGCCTTCGACGGCGTCCTTGGCCTCCTTGAGGCCTAAGCCCGTCAGAGCGCGGACCACCTTGATGACGCCAACCTTGTTCTCACCGAAACCAGTCAGAACAACGTCGAACTCGGTCTTCTCCTCAACGGCCTCGGCGGCGGAGGCGGCGGGAGCGGCGGCCACGGCGACAGCGGCGGCAGCGGTAACGCCAAACTTCTCTTCCATCGCACTGATGAGCTCAACGACATCCATGACTGTCATGTTGGCGATGGCTTCCAAAATATCTTCTTTGGATATAGACATAGGTTTCTCCTAAATCGAATAGCTGGTTGATGCCCTACCGAGGGCCGGACCCAATGGGTCAGGCCGCCTCTTTGGCATCGCGGACCGCCGCGAGGGTACGGACAAGCTTGCCCGGGACCTCGTTGATGGTCGCCACGAGTTTCTGCGCCGGGGCCTTCATTACGGACATGAGCTGGGATATCGCCTGCTCGTAGGTCGGCATCTTCGCGAGCGTGCCGAGTTCCGAGGGGGCGAGCAGCTTGCCGCCAATGGACACAAGCGTGACCTTGAGCGCGTTATTACCCTTGGCAAACGCCTCGACCACGCGTGCCGCCGAACCCGGATCCGTCTGCGAAAAGGCCAGGACCATAGGCCCCTTGAGGGCCCCCTGGATGCAGGCAAAATCCGTACCTTCGACGGCGCGCTTGGCCAGGGTGTTCTTGACGACACGCAGATATACCCCAGCCTTGCGCGCCTCAACGCGCAGGTTGGTCATCTGGGCGACGGTCAAGCCCCGGTACTCGGCGCCAACGGCCGAATAAGCGCTCTTCGCGACTTCCGCGACCTCGGCGACGATGGTTTCTTTCTGGGCAAAATTCAGTGCCACAGTTCGTCACCTCCTGATTTCGGTTGTCTGGGGAGGATCCCCCTTTGCCGATTGCCGCCTTGGGCATCCGTAACCCAGTATGGCGACGGTTCTGTGCGCCGTAATCAGGGTTTCGCACCGCTCGCGCGGTCACGTCACCAGTCCGATTCGGGAGCACCGTCTGCGCGGGTCTGCGTGAATTAAGTCTGGAGCAACCTTGAATCCTTGTGGCAGCCCGGACGCCCGCGGTCTTTGACAGTCCCCGGCGGATAGCCGGGGCCCCAAAGAACTTATCGGGCCCTGGTCATAGGCCAGAACCCGAAAATTGTCGCGGCCATCAATCCGAATGGCCGCCAGATCAGGGTGGGGCGTCAACCCCAACCGAACAACTAGACTAGGGCTTGATGGTCCACCGTCAGCCCGGGCCCCATGGTCGTGGAGACCGTAACCTTCCGCATGTAAACCCCTTTGGAGGTGCTAGGCTTGACCTTCATAAGGTTTCGTAGCAGAGCCTCAAGATTTTCGCGCAGTGCGCCAGCCTCGAAGGAGACCTTACCCAAGGGGCAATGGATGATGCCTGCCTTATCCGTGCGATAGCGCACCTGACCGGCCTTAGCATTCCGCACGGCCTCGGCCACATCGGCGGCCACCGTTCCAACCTTGGGATTGGGCATCAGGCCGCGAGGACCCAACAAACGTCCCAATTGGCCAACCACGCGCATGGCATCCGGCGAGGCAATGACGACATCGTAGTTGATGTTGCCCGCCTTCATTTCTTCCGCCAGATCCTCCATGCCAACCCGTTCGGCGCCAGCCGCCGTGGCCGCAGCCGCCGCCGCGCCCTGGGAAAAAACGGCAACGCGTACCTGCTTGCCAATGCCATTTGGCAACACAGTAGCGCCGCGAACCACTTGATCCGACTTCCGGGGGTCAACACCCAGGTTCACGGATACGTCAACATTCTCCATGAACTTGACTTTAGAAAGATTCTGAAGAACTACAAAGGCTTCTTCCGCCCCATAAACCCGGTTTTTTTCGATCCCGGCCCTGACCGCCTGCATGCGCTTTGAAAGCTTAGCCATTTTAGACTCCCTCCACATTCAGACCCATGGCCCGAGCGCTGCCAGCGATAGTGCGAACAGCGGCATCCATATCGGCGGCCGTCAAATCTGGCATTTTGACGCTGGCGATCTCCTCGAGTTGGGCCCGTGTAACGGTACCAATCTTGTTGGTATGAGGGATTTTACTGCCCTTAGTCACCCCAGCGGCCTTCTTAAGCAGAACGGTGGCGGGCGGGGTCTTGGTGATAAAGGTAAAACTGCGGTCCGCATAGACCGTGATGACCACCGGGGTGGGCATACCCTTTTCCAAATTCTGCGTTTTGGCGTTGAAGGCCTTGCAGAATTCCATGATGTTAACGCCGCGCTGACCCAGTGCCGGCCCAACGGGCGGGCTAGGATTAGCCTCGCCAGCCTTGACTTGCAGCTTGATATAAGCCGTTATTTTCTTTGCCATTTCAACCTCTTATGGGTGGGTTCGACCGCCGGCCACGAAGGGCTGGCTCCCCTGATCCAGTCTCCCCTCCAGAGCAGGGGTGGATCGGCTCGTGAATTTGAATTCATGAAATCGTTTCGCGGAAGGTAGATCTCACGAAAAAACGCCACAAGGTCGGCGTCATAATCTCTGCGCCTACTCAGCCCTTCTCGACCTTGGAAAACTCTAAATCGACCGGAGTCGACCGTCCAAATACCAGAACCGAAACCTTCAGACGGTTCTTCTCGTAATCCGCTTCTTCAACCACGCCCGTAAAGTCCGTAAAGGGGCCATCGATCACCCGCACCATCTCACCGGGCTCATAGAGCACCTTGGGCCTTGGTTTCGTAGCCCCATCCTGCATACGTTGCAGGATGGCATCCGCCTGGCTGTCGGGGATGGGTGCCGGTCGATCGCGATGACCGCCAATAAAGCCCATGACCTTCGGAACGTCCCGGACAAGATGCCAGGTATCGTCCGTCATCTCCATACTAATGAGGACATAGCCTGGAAAGAACTTACGCTCAACTTTATGCTGAACGCCATTGCGAATTTCGACCACGGTTTCGGTCGGAACCAGGATATCGCCGAACTGGTCCTCCACGCCGGCGCGCTTGATCCGATCTTCCAGCGCACGCTTGACCTGATTCTCCATGCCGGAGAAGGCATGAATCACATACCAGCGTTTGGCCACGCTCAACTCCCTTGCCCGGTCAGCAAACGCAGAATATGCATCAGCACCATGTCAAATAGCCACATGATGATACCTAGGATCAGGACCATGACCACGACGATAAAGGTGGTTTGCAGGGTTTCTTGGCGGGTAGGCCACACCACCTTGCGGATCTCGGTACGTGCGTCACCCACAAAATGCCAGAGTTGACGCCCCACCCCGGTCTGGAGGGCGATCACCGCCGCCACTCCACTAATAACCAGCAGACCCAAGACCCTCAGCAGGGCCGAATAGTCGGCAAGGTAATAGAAGCCGCCAATACCGGCTATCAACAAAAGGGCCGCCGCCGCCAATTTGGCGGTATCCAAACTGGTGGCGCCGGCCTCGGCTTTTACATTCATGGAGGTTACCACGCCGCTCAACGCGAGGGGAAAGTGGCAGGCCAGGAGGGAATCGAACCCCCAACCTGCGGTTTTGGAGACCGCCGCTCTGCCAATTGAGCTACTGGCCTAAAAAATCTGGCCCATGTCTCGGGGAAGGATGGGGTGATCCCAATCCGCCCCGCCACAAGGGCTAGTGATTACGCAATGATCTTGGACACGACACCGGCGCCGACCGTCCGACCGCCTTCCCGGACCGCGAAGCGCAGGCCTTCGGTCATGGCGATGGGGGCGATGAGCTTGATGGTCATCTTGACGTTGTCGCCGGGCATGACCATTTCCACGCCTTCGGGTAATTCGCAGGCGCCGGTGACGTCGGTGGTGCGGAAGTAGAACTGGGGGCGGTAGCCGTTGAAGAAGGGGGTATGTCGGCCGCCTTCTTCCTTGCCCAGAACGTACACTTCGGCT
>JBGAUE010000005.1:0-173946 GCA_044228795.1 Chromatiaceae bacterium
AAACGAGCGGCCAAGCCCGAGCTGGACCGCCTGCGGTTCCCCATTCTGATGGAGGACGACGAACGGGACCGCGCCATTGTCCAGGAGGCGGCCTTGATCCTGTTGGAGGGGGAGGAGGCCCGCACCCCTGACTGACTACTACAGAAAACTACAGTTTGGGAACCTAGCAAAACCTAACAAAACCTTACATCCCGGCGCTATCCTGGCCAGCATCGCCCACGAAGCCAACGACCCATAGGAGACACCCCATCATGGCCCACGTCCCCCGGCTGGAATTTCTGGAGGAGTTTATGAGCTTGTCCCGACTCGCCATCGCGGAGACGGTCCGGCCCGAGGTGGACGCAAATATGGCCGAAGCCCTGGCCCAAAGAATTACCGGGAGCTTCCTGGCCCTTTGGGGCGGCACTCAGGTTTACCTACCACGGGCGGACTATATAGAGCGCCTGCGGCGTGACCGCGCCATTGCGCGAGAGTTTACCGGCGGGGAAGCGGAGGCTATCCGACTGGCGAAGCAATACAACGTGTCAACCATCCATGTTTACCGCATCTGTCGGGCGCAACGGGCGCAACGTAAAGGCCCCCAGGAGGCCCCCAGGAAGGCGCCAGAAGCCCCGCCAGCCAAGGGCTAGGCCAAGGCATGGCTCAAGTGCTGCGGGCGCCTGGGGGGCTAGAAAAAACTAGAAACAGTGGCGCCAGAAACTCAACTCAACGCAAACGCAACGCTGTTGACCACCCCAAGGACCCCCGCCCCGTGCGGGGTTTTTCATCCCTGCCCCGTGGCCCCGAAAAGGGGGGCGAGTCTGCCCAAAGTTCCCCCTGTGTTCCCCCATGAAAATAGCAGGCTAGAAATACGGGTTTAGATTTTTCTAACCCCTTGATTTTGAATGGTGCCCGGGGCGGGATTCGAACCCGCATGGATCGCTCCGAAGGATTTTAAGTCCTTTGCGTCTACCGATTTCGCCACCCGGGCGTGCGGGTGATGGGATCTGAGGGTATCTGGCCTTGCCGTAGGGCCGGGAGGCTCTGGCAAGTGAAAAGCGAGGGGAAGGTGGAGGCTGAGCCCGGAATCGAACCGGGGTGCACGGCTTTGCAGGCCGCTGCATGACCACTCTGCCACTCAGCCTAAGGCGGCTCAGTATATAACTGGTTCCGCGGCTTTGTCATCCCGTTGACACCCTTGGCGGCAAAATTCCTGGGCGCCTCGTTTAGTTCAGCGCCTGCCGGAACCCCCGCCTAACCGCGCAACCCCTTGGCTCTGGCCTTTCAACGGCTCCCCAGCAGGCCTTTCAAGCCGGCCAGATGGGCAGTGCCCCGGGCGCGGCTAACCTCTGCATGGGCTTCGCGCCGGCTATCCCAATCCAGGTCGCTCTCGGGTAATTCCTCCAGAAAACGGCTCGGCTGGACCTGGACCATTTCACCGAAGCGCTTGCGGCGCTTGGCCAGGGTGAAGGTCAGGTGCTTGCGGGCGCGGGTAATACCGACATAAGCCAGACGCCGCTCCTCTTCGATGCTGTCGTCCTCGATGCTGGAGCGATGAGGCAGTAGTTCCTCCTCCATGCCGACCAGGATGACATGCGGGAATTCCAGCCCCTTGGCGGCGTGGAGGGTCATGAGGGCTACACGGTCGCCACCCTCCTCTTCCTCCTGGCGTTGCAGCACATCCATGAGGGACAGGTGGCCGACCCGATCCTGCAGGGACTTGCCCTCATTCTCGCCCTTGCCGAGGGCTTCGAGCCAGGCGAGCAGGTCATGGACATTTTCCAGGCGCCGCTCGGCAACGGGGAGGCTGGAGGCGTTTTCCTTGAGCCAAGCCGCATAGTTCATGCTTTCCACCAAGGCGCGGACAGCAGCCACCGGTTCACTGTCTGCCTGGCGGGCATGGGTATCCAGCCAGGCGGCGAATTGCTCAAGGCGCTCGCGAGGTCGCCGCTCCAGGAGCTGACCCAGCCCCAGTTCGCTGCAGGCGCGCAAGAGGGGCAGGCCGCGCTCGCGGGCATAGCCGGCCAGCTTCTCCAGGGTGTTGGGACCGATCTCGCGGCGCGGGGTATTGACGATGCGCAAAAAGGCGGCATCGTCCTCCGGGTTGGCGAGGAGACGCATATAGGCCATGACGTCCTTGACCTCGGCCCGGGCGAAGAAGGAGGTGCCGCCGCTCAGGAAATAGGGGATGTCGTGTTCACGCAGGGCCTGCTCGAAAGGCCGCGCCTGGTGATTGCCGCGATAGAGGATAGCGACGTCGCCATAGTTGACCTGGTCGACGAAGCGCCGATGCAGAATCTCGGAGACCACCCGCTCGGCCTCGTGAGCCTCATCGCGACAGGTGATGACCCGCGGGCGCTCCCCTGCGCCGTGCGCACACCAGAGGCGCTTCTCGAACAGGTGGGGGTTATGAGCGATGAGGGCATTGGCGAGGCCGAGAATACGGCCGCTGGAGCGGTAATTCTGCTCCAGCATGACCACCTTGAGGGTCGGGAAGTCCTCTTTCAGACGGGCCAGGTTTTCAGGTCGGGCGCCGCGCCAGGCGTAGATCGACTGGTCGTCATCGCCAACCACTGTCAGGGCACCGCGGGGGCCGACCAGGCGCCGGACCAATTCGTATTGGGCGCCATTGGTGTCCTGGTATTCGTCCACCAAAAGGTAGCGCAGGCGCGACTGCCAGGCCTCCAATAAGTCCGGTTGGGTGCTGAAGAGCCTTGCGGGCAGACGGATGAGGTCGTCAAAATCGACGGCGTTGTAGGCGTGAAGGCTCCGCTGGTAATCGGCGTAGAGACTGGCGAGATCGGCCTCGAAGTCATCCTCGGCGTGGCCGAGGGCCGCGGCGGGCTCGACGAGGGCGTTCTTCCAGGCCGAAATGCGGCCCTGGACAGCAGCGGGGGTCAGGGCGTCATCCTGACGCCTGCCCCGCAGGTGCTCTTTGATGATGGCCTCGGCGTCCTGGGGGTCGAAGAGCGAGAAGCCTCGTCTCAGCTCCGCGCGGGCGTGGTCGCGCCGCAGGATGTCGAGGCCCAAGGTGTGGAAGGTAGAGATGGTGAGTCCCCGACCCTCCCGACCCTTGAGGGCGCTCCCGACCCGGGCCTTCATCTCACGCGCCGCCTTGTTGGTAAAGGTCACGGCGGCGATGTGGCGCGGCGCCAGACCGCATTCGCAGACGAGGTGGGCGATCTTGCGGGCAATGACGCGAGTCTTGCCCGAACCGGCGCCGGCCAGGACCAGCAAGGGCCCACCTACATAGCGCACGGCTTCGAGCTGTCGGGGATTGAGGTCTTTCATGGGACGGCCAGAAGGGGCAAGGCTGGGGCGCGCAGGGAGGCATTATGCCCGAGCCCACCCACCCGGGAGCAACAAAGGAGGGAATTCCGGGGCGGGACGTACTAACATACGCGAACTAACGGAAACTCGAAGGCTTTGTCGAACCCGATGAAACGGATCCTGATCGCGACCCTCCTGGGCGCCGCCTCCCTGGCGGCCTGGGCCCAATCCCAAACCCAGCTTGCAGCGCCGGAACTGCCACCCCCAGGCTACACCGGGCAGACGGTGCAGCCGGACATCACCATTCTGGAGACGGATCGTGGCACCGTCTATGAGTACCGCATCAAGGGTCAACTCTACATGGTGCGCATCCAGCCCCAGATCGGCCCACCCTACTTTCTCCTCGACACGAATGGCGATGGGACCCTGGACGTCAAGCAGGATCGGGTCTGGAACAATGCCGTGCCCCAATGGCTCCTTTTTAGCTGGTAGGTCATCGCCAACCCAGGGCCCGGCGCAACAGGCAATGGCGGCTGGGGTATGTGCATGTCCGCCGGAACAGGGGGCACACAAAAGAAACCCCGCCGTTCCGGGGAGGTGAAGGGCGGGGTAAGGGCGTTCCCGGTGGGGTGTCCGGGCACCCAGGTTGCCAGGGGGAAGAGTCAGGCAACTGGGTCTTGGAAAGCGCTTACCCCGTCAGAACCGCTCAACCGGATAAAGTTCACCGCATGGATGGGGAAAACCTTTCGCGATGCAGCCAGGCCCGGCCGGTGGTATTAACCCTCGATGCAGAAACGGCGGATGAGGGTACGCAGCAGGTCCAGGGTTGGCGGAATGCGCGCCGTCTCCAGGTATTCGTCCGGCTGATGGGCTTGTGCCAGGTTCCCGGGTCCCAGGATGACGGTCTCCAGGCCCAGCTGATTCAAAAAGGGCGCCTCGGTGCCAAAACCCACGGCCTCGGCAGCATGGCCGGTCAGCGCCTCGCTGGCATGAACGATGGCAGAGGCGGCGGGGGTCTCTGCCGGCGGTATGGATTCGAAGAGGGCCGCCACTTCCCAGCCCAGGCCGCGTCGCTCCGCCACGCGGGCAACCCGCCCGGAAAGTTGGGCGCGTAACTCCTCTACATTCATCCTCGGCAGCACCCGCAGGTCCAGCAAGAGCTCGCAGTCACCGCAGATACGGTTGGGGTTGTCGCCGCCATGAATATGGCCCAGGTTGATGGTCGGTACCGGCACTGCAAAGGCGGGATGGCGATGGCGCTCCTGCAATTCCCGGCGCCAGGCCAGTATCTCGCCCATGACCTCGTGCATCCCCTCCAGGGCCGAATTGCCCAGGGCCGGGTCACTGGCGTGACCCGGTTGGCCGATCAACCGTACCGCCTCGTTCATGACCCCTTTATGCAACCGCACCGGCCGGAGGGAGGTCGGCTCACCGATCACGGCATAGCGCCCCAAGGGTCGGCCTGCCTGGACCAGGGCTCGGGCCCCGCTCATGGAGGACTCCTCGTCCGCCGTCGCCAGAATCGTCAGGGGCCGCTGCAAATCCTTTCCGGTCAGTCCCCGCGCGGCCTCCAGTGCCAGGACCAGGAAGGACTTCATATCGCTGGTGCCCAGGCCGTAAAGCCGGCCGTTCTCCTCCGTGACCTCGAAGGGGTCGCGCTGCCAGCGCCCGGCATCATAGGGAACCGTGTCGGTGTGCCCGGACAGCACCAGCCCCCCGGGCCCCATGCCTAGGGTCGCGATCAGATTGGCCTTGCCCGGCTGATTCGGCAATTCCATGATCTCCACCCGGAAACCGGCCCCCAGCAGCCATTCCCCCAGACGGTCGATCAGGTGCCGGTTGCCCATGTTCAATTCCGGCTTGACACTGCTCACCGTGGGCTGGGCGATCAGGTCATCGAGCATGGCCCGGAGTGGGGGTGGTTGGTGATGCATGGTGAGCTTCCGAGTCAGCTAACGAGGGTATGATAAGGCTGGGGCTGGTTCAGTAAACCGGGGTCAGAGGACCAGGAAGGGTGGCCAGGCTCCCATTCCAGGCCGAACTTCATGACAGCAAGAGTGATAAGGCATTGAGTGAAAGAAACCTCCTTGGGCGGATAACCATAAATCCAGAAATATTTGGTGGTAAGCCGATCATCCGCGGCCGGCGCCTGGCGGTGGAACATATCCTGGGCCAGTTAGCGGCCGGGGATGATTTCGAGACCTTGCTTGAGGGTTATCCCTGGCTGGAGCGTGAAGACATCCTGGCCTGCCTGGCCTACGCCCATCGCTTGGTGGAGCATGAACGCGTCGAGCCCGTGATGTTTGCCAAGGCCGCATGAAGCTTCTGCTGGATACCTGCGTCTGGGGTGGCGCCGTTCAGCTACTAAACGGATTGGGGCATGATGTGGTGTGGTCCGGTGCCTGGGAACCTGATCCTGGCGATAGGGAAATCCTGCGTATCGCTCACCAGGCAGGCCGCATCCTCGTAACCTTGGATAAGGATTTTGGCGAACTGGCGATTGTCTATCGGCATCCACACTCGGGCATCCTCCGCCTGGTAGGGATCCCATCGCGTAAGCAGGCAGACTACATTGAGTACGTTCTCGAACGCCACGGGCCTGCCCTGGCGCGTGGGGCAATGGTGACGATGAATCAGGAACGGCTGCGCATTCGCAACGAATAGCGCATTCCTCACGTTGCGAAAGGCCGGATGCCGATAGCATGCGCCGGCCAGCAATCAATGGGCCTCCTCCCAATTGTCCCCGATGCCGATCTGAACCAGGAGGGGGATTGCGAGATCGGCAGCGGATTCCATGGCGGCGCGGATGCGCTCCGCTGCCTCTGGTACCGCGGCCTCTTCCACCTCGAAGACCAGCTCGTCGTGGACCTGCATGATCATGCGCACCGGGGGGTGCTCGGTCTGAATCCAGCCATCGACGGCGATCATGGCCCGCTTGATGATGTCGGCGGCAGTGCCCTGCATGGGGGCATTGATGGCGGTGCGCTCGGCGCCGGCCCGCCGGGCCTGGTTAGGGTGGTCGATATCGGGCAAATGCAAGCGGCGGCCAAAGAGGGTCTCGACATATTTATCCCGCCGCGCCTGCTGGCGGGTGCGCTCCATAAAGTCTTTGACGCCGATGTAGCGCTGGAAATAGAGGTCCACGTAAGCCTGGGCCTCAGCCCGCTCGATACCGAGCTGGCGCGCCAGGCCGAAGGCGGACATACCATAAATCAGCCCGAAGTTGATCGCCTTGGCCGAACGCCGCTGGTTGGCGCTGACCTGGTCTGGGGCCAAACCCCAGACCTCGGCGGCCGTGGCCTGGTGGATGTCCTGACCGGCGGCGAAGGCGGCCAGCAGGCGCGCGTCCCCGGAGAGATGGGCCATGATGCGCAGCTCGATCTGGGAATAGTCAGCGGCGATGAGTTTGCAGCCCGGATCGGCAATGAAGGCCAGTCGGATGCGGCGCCCGTCCTCGCTGCGGATAGGGATATTCTGTAGGTTGGGGTCCGAGGATGAGAGGCGCCCGGTGGCGGCCACCGCCTGGTGATAGGAGGTATGCACCCGCCCGGTGAGAGGGCTGACCATCTGTGGCAACTTGTCGGTGTAGGTCGATTTAAGCTTGGCGAGGCCGCGATGCTCCAGAATGATCCGCGGCAGTTCGTGACCGGCATCGGCGAGCTGCTGCAGCACGGACTCGGAGGTGGAGGGTGCCCCCTTGGGGGTCTTCTCCACGACAGGCAGGCCCTGCTCCGTGAAGAAGATATCGCCGATTTGCTTGGGTGAGCCCAGGTTGAAGGCCCGCCCGGCCAGGGTATAGGCGGCCTCCTCCAGGGCGGCAATGCGCCCGGTCAGGTCGCGGCTCTGGACGGCCAGACGCTCCCGGTCGATGCGCACCCCCTGACGTTCCAGGCGCGAGAGTACGGGCACCAGGGGGATTTCGATCTCCTGATAAAGACGGGCCAGGCTGGGGGTCTGCTCCAGCCGGGGCCAGAAGGCCTGGTGCAGGCGTAGGGTGACCTCGGCATCCTCGGCGGCATAGGGACCGGCGTCCTCGATGGGGATCTGATCGAAACCGATCTGATTGGCTCCCTTGCCGGCAATGTCCTCGAAATGGATCGTCTTATGACCCAGATACTTGAGGGCCAGGGAGTCCATATCGTGGCGAATGGCGGTGCTATCGAGGACATAAGACTCCAGCATGGTGTCATGGGCAATACCCCGGAGCTCGATGCCATGGTTGGCGAGCACGCTCATGTCGTACTTGAGATTCTGGCCGACCTTGGGCCGCGCCGGGTCTTCCAACAGGGGCTTGAGCCGCGCCAGCACCCCTCCCCGGTCGAGTTGGGCCGGAGCGCCCACATAGGTATGAGCGAGTGGAACATAAGCCGCCGCCCCTGCTTCCACTGCGAAGGACAGGCCGACGATGCGGGCATGCATATAGTCCAGGCTGGTAGTCTCGGTGTCGATGACGAAGAATTTGGCCGCTTCCAGACGGGCCAGCCAGACGTCGAGGAGTGCCGGGTCGAAAAGGATTTCGTAGGCAGGTGGGTCACCCTGACTGACGGCCGACGCCGGGCCAGTCACCGCCACATCTGCCGGTGTCGCGCTTTGCGCAGCCTCCATCCCGTCCAGGCTCGTCAGCAGGCGGCGTGATTCGATGCGGCGATACCAGGTCCGGAGCGTCTCAGGGTCCGGGGCGGTGGGCTTCAGGTCCGCTAACTCCAAACCCAGGTCAAGATCGAGCTTGATCTGGGCCAGGGACCGCGACAAGGGCAGCCGGGACAGGCTCTGGCGCAGATTTTCGCCCACCTTACCCTTGACCTGATCAGCATTGGCCATGACCCCCTCCAGGTCGCCAAATTCCTGGAGCCACTTAATGGCCGTCTTGGGTCCGCAGCTCGGTACGCCGGGGATATTGTCTACGCTATCCCCTACCAGGGTCAGATAATCGACGATGCGCTCCGGCGGTACGCCGAACTTGTCGATAACCCCCTGGCGGTCTAGGCGCTCGTCGCTCATGGTGTTAATGAGGGTGACATGGTCGCCGACCAGTTGTGCCAGATCTTTATCGCCGGTAGAGATCAGGGACGCCAACCCCTGGGTGGCGGCACGGGTCGCCAGGGTGCCGATGACATCATCCGCCTCCACCGCGGGGACCCGTAGTAGGGGCAAACCCATGGCCTGGATCACCGCGCACAGGGGCTCGATCTGTTCCCGCAGGTCCTCTGGCATGGGTGGGCGGTGGGCCTTGTAAGCGGGAAAGATCACATCACGAAAGGTCTCGCCAGGAGCGTCGAAGATCACGGCCATGAGTTCGGGTCGGAAATCCTCCCGCAACTTACGCAACATGTTGAGCACCCCGATCAGGGCGCCCGTAGCCTCTCCCCTGGAATTGGTCAGCTTGGGCAGGGCGTGATAGGCGCGGAAGAGGTAGGAGGAGGCGTCAACGAGGACCAGGGGGTAGGAGGGTTCCATGGGGGGCATCCGTGGCGGCAAGGGGAAGCGACGAATCCTAGGCGGCAATCCTGGGTATCAGGTCATCTGGAGGAGGAGGGGGGCGATCTCACGATACACCAAGGGCAAGGGCGCCTTGCGGCCTAAGGTAAGGATACGGGTGCCGCTGGGATAGATCAGATGGTAGGTCTGGAACAGATGCAGATCCCCCTCGCCCTCCAACAGATCCATCAGGGACTTAAAGGCCCGGCTGTCCTTCTCGCCAAAGTTATATTCCACCCCTTCGACACGCAGAACGCCAGCCCCGAGCACGACCTCTGGAGCCTCCTCATGACTATGGCCCAAAAAAAGGGGGTATAGGAAATGCTTTATCTCCGGAGACAGAATGAGTCCTAACTGATTTTCACCATGGAGCCAGAACAGCCGTGGATCGCTCGCGTCTTGATCATGGGCACCGAAAGCCGTCGCCCAACCAGGGAAAAAAGCGGTGTAACGGCGTACTTTGCGTTCTGTCAGCATAGCGGCCCCCCTTGGCTGTTGGCTTGGATACTACCGGAAGACAGCCGCCTGGTCATGCAGAGATTTATGGGCTGTTTTCAATCTCCCACAGAATTCAGGAAGGGGTTGGCAGAGGTGTCTACCAGCCCAGGAACCAGGCGAGCAGGCAGGCCAAAGGCGAGGATCCTGATGGCGTAACATGACCCAGGGGCTGGCCATAGCCCGCCAGAACTCCCAACGTCAGTCTTGATTATACTGAGCAAGGTCTCCTCCTGTGGGGTACTGGCCTCCCACCATGAGGTTTTCAGGATCGGCCTGGCCAACTTTAGTCACCAGGCCCAACAACAATCCGAAATATGTCGGATACTATGTCAGAGCCCAGGATTGATGGCCCCGCCATTCAAAGCTTGTCAGGAATCCTAAATTGACGAAATCCATCGACATTCCCGGTCCTATCGGGACCCGTGGCCGCCGTCGGCGCTTCTCCGGCCTCCGTCGGCTGCTTCATTCCATCCTGCTGGTGGCGGGGGAGGCGGTGTCGCGGTTTCTGGACATCCTCGTCAGTGGGACACTGCTGCTGGTACTGGCCCCGCTTTGGGGGGTGCGAGCCCTGATCAGCAAGCTCCAGGTGGGGATCCTTTTGACCCGGACACGCCGACTGGGGCGTTTCCGGGCACCCTTCGATGAGCTGGGGTTTGCCGGCCGGGGGCCGTTGCGTACTCTGCCTATCTGGCTCAATATTTTGCGCGGTGACATGGCCATCATCGGACCAAGGGCCTTGACCCCAGAGGAAGGCGAAGGAGTCCCGCTCCGTGACCTGGCCCGGTTCTCCGTGCGTCCTGGGCTGCTGTCGCCCTATCGGCTCCGCAGCCGGGTTGGGATCGCGCATCAGCAGGAGTCGGAGCTGGATCGGGATCTGGTCTATGGTCAAAGCCTGGGTGGCGATCTGGGGCTGGCGGCCCGTTCCCTGGTCGCTGGCGTCCTGGGCAGTAAGGCCCCCACGGAGGCGCCGCCAGTACTCAACTTCTTTGGCATCCCGGTCGTCAACACGACCATGGCCGAGGCGGTAGGCTGGATCGTCCGTGAGGCTGCAGCGGGGGGGCGGCACACCCTCGCTTTCGTCAATCCGGATTGTTTGAACATCGCCTGGCATCATGAGGGCTACAAACAGGTCCTCCTGGATGCCGATCGCGTACTGCCCGACGGCATCGGCATCCATATCGGCTGCCGCATGCTAGGCACGGCCTTACGGGAGAATGTCAATGGCACCGATCTCTTCCCGCTCTTGTGCGAGGCGGCCAGCCAGACCGGCCTGTCGATTTATCTGCTCGGGGCCCGGCCCGGGATTGCCGAGGCGACGGCCAACAATATGGTTCAGCGCTTTCCCGAACTCCGCATCGCTGGCGCCCGCGATGGCTTCTTCTCCACCGAGGAGGAGCCCGGGGTGGTGGCGGCAATCAATGCCTCGGGGGCGGCAATCCTGCTGGTGGCTTTTGGGGTACCCCGGCAGGAACTGTGGATCTCAGGCTGGCGAAGCGACCTGCGACCACCAATCTGCCTCGGCGTCGGGGGCCTGTTCGATTTTTACTCCGGTCGGATCGCGCGGGCGCCCGTATGGATGCGCGAGATCGGCCTGGAATGGGTCTGGCGACTGCTACAGGAGCCCAAACGCATGTGGAGAAGGTACATCATTGGTAACCCCCTCTTCCTGTCCCGGGTGTGGCGCCAGATGCGTCATCCCGAGCGGTTCCCCCTCATAGCCCGCGCAGCGGGCAGGGAGACAGCGGTGCCATCGACCTCGGGTGACAGCATATGACCATAGCAACCCATCAACAGAAAATGCGCGAGCTGGTGCTGGCCCGTTATGGCAATTTGGCGCGGGCCAGTTTGCTTCACCGCCTGCGGTTCCGCCTCAAGCGTGCCGGTTGGGCTGGGGTGGTACAGGGTTCCTACCTGCTCAAGCGGCTCCTGGACATCATCGCCTCGGCGATCCTGATGGTGCTCTTGATCCCGGTGTTTCTGGGGGTCGCCCTAGCGATCCGCATCGAGTCCCCAGGGCCCATCCTGTTCCGGCAGACCCGTGTGGGTCGCTGGGGCGAGTTGTTCACGATGTGGAAATTCCGCTCCATGTTTGCAGATGCCGAGGCCCGCAAGGCCGAATTACTCAAGCAAAACGAGATGCAGGGCGGGGTGATTTTCAAGATGCGCGAGGACCCGCGTATCACCCGGGTCGGACGCCTTATCCGCAAGACCTCGATCGACGAACTGCCCCAGCTCTGGAACGTGTTCAAGGGTGACATGTCCTTGGTCGGGCCTCGGCCACCGGTGCCCGTGGAGGTCAACGAGTATTCCCTCGCCGATCGCCGCCGGCTTGAGGTCATCCCTGGCATCACCTGCATCTGGCAGGTCTCCGGACGTTCGGAGATTCCCTTCGACCAGCAAGTAGAGCTGGATGTGGAATATATCCAATCCCAATCCTTTTGGACGGATCTCAAAATCCTCCTGAAGACTATTCCCGCCCTGCTATTGGGTAAAGGGGCCTATTAGACCGACGGCGCCTCTTCCAACCCAGGCGAAGAGGCGTCCGGGGAGCATTCAGCATGCGAGCACTTGTCTTTGCCGATCGCCAGGGCACCGAACTGGCCCCGCTCACCGAGAACCTGCCCTTGGCTTTGTTGCCTGTGGTGGGCAAGGAAGTCTTGGTCCATGGTATTGAAGACGTCGTTGGCGCCGGGATTCGCGACCTGGTCATCGTGGTTTCCGCCCACGGCGATCGGATCGAGACTGCCCTCGGTGATGGCCGGCGGTGGGGGGCGACCTTTCGCTTCGTCCTCAGCCGCGGCGAGGAAGACCCGGCAGAGATCTGGCAACGTCTCAACCTGGGCGATCAGGAACCCGTGCTCATCCTGCGGGGCGACGTGCTACGATCGCCAGCGGTAGCGAGCTTTCTTGAGCAGGCACAAGGCCGGTCGGGCACGGCCGTCATCGGCGCCGCCCTGGCCGACCCCCGGGGCTCCCTGGTCCTGCTGCGCGCCGGTGCTGGCACCTCCCCCTTGAGTGAGCTGCGCTGGACAAGGTCCGAGACCCCAGTCCCCGCCGATGGGGCTGAAAGGCTGGAAATAGAGGCGATGAACCTCAACCTGCTTGCGGACATCGCCGACTACCATCGCGCCAATCGCGATATCGTCGCCGGCCGTTTCCATGGCATCCCGCTTCCCGGGCGGACCGTGGCCCTTGGGCTCAGCGTGGGCCGTCGGGCCAGCGTATCGCCGAAGACCCTCAAACAGGGGGTTGCCTTCGTGGGTGCCAACAGCCGGGTGCATCCCGAGGCCGAACTGGTCGGCGAGGTGGTCATCGGCGACGACGTCGTCGTGGATCGGGGTGCCACCATCCGCGACAGCGTCATCCTGTCCAAAACCTATGTTGGCGAACTGGTCGAGGTCGCCAATGCCGTGGTCGCCTCCAATCTGCTCATCCGCGTCGATACCGGCGCGGTGCTGCGCATCAGCGATGCCTTCCTACTCGCCAACCTCGGCAAGGGCGGCATGGATGGTGTGCTAGGACGCTGGCTTGACCGCCTTGCCGGGCTGGTGTTGCTGATCCTCTCGCTGCCTCTCTGGCTGGTGGCAGCCTTCCTGTCGGGGCGGGAGGGGGGTGGAGGCCGCCTGCTGGAGGCCCGGGATATGGAGGGTGATCCGCGCGAGCACCCCGGAGATCAGACCGGTCCGCGGCGGACGGTGGTCCTGCTCAATTGGCGCACCCGCGTCCCGGTACTGCGTCACCTGCCCTGGCTCTTGGCCGTGGTCCGGGGTGACCTGCGATTGGTGGGCGTGAGTCCCTTGACCCCCGAGCAATCCGCCGCCCGCGATGAGGACTGGCAATTTGTCCGCGATACCGCCCCGGTGGGTCTCCTTGGCCCGACCCAGCTCCAGGTATCCTCGGACGCATCCATTGAGGAACGCCTGCTCAGCGACGCCTTCCATGCCCGCCAAAGGGGCTGGGGGCGAGATCTGGTTGTGCTTTGGGAGGGCATAAAGATGCTGTTCAGTGCCGATGCCTGGCGCCGCCCGGAGTGATCTGACTTAGCACCTGGGAGACGAACCACCCAGGGATCATCCAAACCCAGGGACTCAATAGAGGAAGACGAGGCTTACCCATGAAAACCGAGCACCCCAAGGCGGCGGGCGATCGGCCCCAAGTGGCCATCGTGATGCGATCCTACAATGACCGCGCGGTCATCCGGCAGACCCTGGAGCGGGTATTGGGGCAAGGCTACCGGAATTTCGAACTCTGGAACTTCGATTCTTCGTCGAAGGATGGCACCCTGGACATCATCCGGGAATACAACACCCCCGAGCGTATCCGGTTGAACGACTCCAAGGACTATAACCCCGGTCGGGTTCTCAACGAGGCGGTGCGCACCGTGGGTGGTGAAATCCTGGTCTTTATCAATTCCGATGCCACCCCCGAGACTGATGACTGGCTGGAGCGGCTCATCGCTCCTCTCGCCGATCCCAAGGTGGGGGCTGTCTATGGTCGTCAAACCGCGCGCCCGGACTGCCGTTCCCTGTTCGTCAAGGATACCGAACGGGCCTTTGGCGATGGCCGGGAGGCTGCCACCTGGGTGCACTTCTTCTCCATGGCCAATGCCGCCGCCCGCCGCGAGATCCTGGAGCGGTTCCCCTTCGAGACCCAGGTCCAGTATTCCGAGGACATCGAATGGTCCTACCGGTTGAGACAGGCAGGCCTGCGTATCGCCTATGTGCCGGAGGCGGCGGCCACTCACTCCCATAACTACACCCTGCGTCAGTCCTACAAGCGGCACTTCGGCGAGGGTAAGGCCGAAGCCTGGATCTTTCGCCAGGGCGAACTCAACACCTCCCTGCTCCGCTACTGCCTGCTGCCCTTTGGCATGGAGGTCTTGCGGGACCTGCGCTGGGGTCTGGAACAGCGATCTCTGGAGGCTATCCTGGATACTGTGCCCCTGCGGGCGGTTCAGAAGTGGGCGCGCTGGCAAGGCGTACGCGAAGGGATGAAGCATCATGTCACGGCTTGACACCGACATAGCCCCGGCGGATCGCAACCGCTACACCCTGGACGGCGACGCCGCCGTGGAGGCGCGCATCGCCCGTGACCAGAACCTGGTGGCCCAGGCTGTCACCGCCCTCCTGGCCCCGCCGGTCTTCCGCGGCCTGGTGCTGATGGGCGGTTATGGTCGCGGGGAAGGCGGCTTCGTCCGGCGTGAGGGCAATCCGGAACCCTACAACGACTACGACTACTTCGTGGTAGTGCGGGGGCTGGATCGGGCGGCCCGGGACTCCGTGACCCGGGACCTGGGGGTGGCAGCCAAGGCCCTCGAACACCAGGTTGGGGTCGAAGTGGACTTCGCCCTACTGCGCGAGGACCGGCTGCCGGGCGCCGAATATTCGCTGATGAATGCCGAGATGCTCTGGGGCCACCGGGTGGTGGCGGGCGATCCGGAGGTGCTCGCCACCATGCCCGCCATGCCCTTCGCCACCTTGCCGCCCGGGGAATACACCCGCCTCCTGCTCAATCGCGGCAGCCTGCTGCTGCTGAATCAACGCCGCCTCGGCACCTCCGAGTCGCTCAGTGCCGCCGATCAGGAAATCCATTTCAAGTATCTGTTCAAGGCCATCCTGGCCTGTGGGGATGCCCGTCTGGCCGGTAGCGGTTGCTACCATCCCTCCTACCTCAAGAAGATCGAGCGTCTGGAGGCCCTGGACTGGCCGGAGAAGGCCGCCTTCATGGACCTTTACCGGCAAGCCTGGGAAAACAAATTTCACCCTGACTACGCCCGCTTCGCCGCCGAGGACGCCGCCACCTGGCAGGGGCGCCTGGTCCCCATCTGGCTCGCAACCCTGACCTGGTTCGAGCAAGGGCGCACAGGCCGGTCCATCCCGGACTGGAGCGCCTACGGCACCCCCGGCTTTGCCAAGGGCCAAGGGGGAAAATCCTGGGGTGGCTTGCGCAACGCCCTCATCACCCTGCGCGACTTCGGGCCCGCCGAACTGCTGCGACGGCCAGCCTGGTCCCGGCGTTATCCCCGAGAGCGGCTTATCTCCGCCCTGCCCTTGCTCCTGGAAAAACCCGGTGCCCCCGCATCCCCGGTGCTGGCCAATGCCCTGGCCCTGGCGCCCGGCTCTGCTTGGCCGGACGCCGTGGCGGCCTTTCTGGGACTGTGGCGGCGCTTCGCCTGAGCGGGACCAACCACTTCAAGGGACCGGAGCCTGTGATGTTCCGAGCCACCCAGCTCCTGATATCAGGCTGGGGGGCTTTGGCAGTTGCTACCCCGCGCTCCCAGGCGGCAAAGGCCTCAAGCTAATTACTTATCACAACCAAGCACAACCATGGCCGACCACATCCTGCTGGCGGGGGGGAACCCGCACTCCCGCTCGGAAACCGCCGCTGACCTGCGGGATCGCGGTTATGAGGTAACCGCCAGCGCGGATATCGCCGGGGCTCAGCGCGCCCTGGCGACGCAACCACCCGACCTGATCCTGTTGGAACATCCCTGGCCCAAGGACCTGGGCAAGCCCCTACTGGAGCGTTGGACTCGGGAATATCCGGTCCTGGTTCTGTGCCTTGAAAGCGAGATCACTGCCGCGCTTCAGATCCTGCGCCAGGGGGCGACGGAATTCCTGGTCAAGCCCGTGGATCGGGATGAACTGGCCGACGCCATCCGGCGGATCATCGATAACGCCCTCCTCTACCAACGCGGCGAGTTCTACACCAACGTCCTGCGGCACGAGGCGCCGAGTCTGCTGGTCGGGGAAAGCGCGCCTCTGCTCCGGCTCCTGACCGAACTCCGGGCCGTGGCCCCCAGCGAGGCTACCGTCTTGATCCTGGGTGAAAGCGGGGTCGGCAAGGAGAAGGTGGCCCAGGAGATCCATCGACTGAGCCCCCGGGCCGGGGGTCCCCTGGTCGCGGTGGACTGTTCCTCCCTACCGGAAACCCTGTTCGAGTCGGAACTCTTTGGCCATGAGCGCGGGGCCTTTACCGGCGCCGCTCAAAAAAAACCGGGGCTGATCGAGCAGGCCACGGGGGGAACCCTGTTTCTGGATGAGATCGGCGAGCTGCCCGCCGTCATTCAGGCCAAGCTCTTGCGCGTCTTGGAGACCAAGCGGTACCGTCGTCTGGGAAGCACCTCCGATTTGCAGGCGGAGGTCAGGATCGTCGCCGCCACCAACCGGGATCTGGACGGCATGGCCCAGCGGGGTGAATTTCGCCAGGATCTCCTGTATCGCCTCAACGCCTTCGTGGTCGCGGTACCGCCCTTGAGGGATCGACGCGCGGACATAGCCCCGCTGGTAAGGCACTTTTTGACGCACTCAGGCTTTTCCCAGCGGATTATCAAGCGCGTCAGCGAAGCGGCCATGCAGCAATTGCAGGCGTATGACTGGCCGGGGAATGTGCGGGAAATGCGCAACGTGATCGAGCGGGCCATCATCTTATCTGGCAATAAGATCAAGATCGATGCGGAGCATTTAACCTTGCCGCGTTCCCTCGCGACCAACTCCGCCACCACCGCCGTGATAACACTGACCTTTGATCATGAACCCACCCTGGCCGAAATCGAGCAAAGCTATCTAAAACTCCTGCTGGAGCGGCGTTCCGGTAGCCGGGCCGATTTGGCGCGAGTAATGGGTATTGGGGAGCGCACCCTATACCGGCTCTTGGCTGATCTTAAGGCAGATGAGTCCAAACCCACCGCAAAGGGGTTCGTTTAGTAATTTTGCCATTTTTTGCCTCGCCTCGGTCTCGTCATCCCCGTTCACTGCTTTGCCTGCCTCCGGTAATTTGGCCAAGGCCCTAAAGGGCAACATGAGGAACTGGGTTAGGCGTGAAGCGTAGGTGCGTCCTTATTCCACAGGGATCTCCTACTCCTCCCAGCCGAAGTCTTCCCAACCGAACTTAACGATGACGGTATCGCTACCAGAGGCGAGGGTGATAGCGCGGTTGTCGGTATACAGGCGCAGGCTGACCCCCCGCACACTGTCGAGCCAGAGGTCATCGGTGCTGACCTCACGGGGCGGGGCGTCGGCCAATTCACTGACGAAGTCGCCTTCCAGGTCGGCGGCGTCGTTGAGGCCATAAACTTCTCCGGTGACCTTGACCAGGGTGCCTTTGGCGCCGCCGACCCCCAGACCGTTGACCATCACCTGATAGCTCTGGTCTTGATAGGCAATGGTGGCGCGTTGGAGGGAGGCGCCACCGCCATCCCTGATGGTGAGGGGGCTGAAGCTGATGAAGGCGGAGGGGGTAACGGTCTGGGCCTGGACGCCGCGACTGAGCAGAAGGCCAAAGGCGGCGGCGGTGAGAAGCTGGAGGGGGCGATTTAACATCATGGTGGGGGTCTCACAGGGTCTGGGAATGGCGTTTGGGTCGGGGCCCGACTTATTCGGTGTAGCCGAGGGTTTGGTCAGTCATGGTCAGAATCAGAGTGCCCTCCCGATCTTCGGTGCGGATGACCATCGCCACCTGCTGGAGGTGGGCCGGCAGGCGCAGTTCGCCGGTGAAGGCGCCATCGGCGTCGGTGAAGACGTTCTCGAGCAGGCGCAGACCGTTGGGGCCCTCGCTGTAAAAGCTGATCAGGGCGGGGCTGCCGTCGGTGGCCAGGTGGATGGCGACGGCGGTGCCCTGGCTGGACTGGTAGCGGAAACCCGTGTCGCTAGTGGCGGCCACTGCAGTGCCGGCCAGGGTCAGCAGCAGGGCCGTCAGCAGGGCGTGGGGGCGGGCGAAAGTGGCAAGGGCGTGGCTCATGGGGCGTCCTGGATGGGAAAGGGATTAGTAACTTGCATTGATTAATACAAATCCCGTGCCAGGCGGAGCCTTACGCTATATCAAACTGATTATATTGATAATATGAATTGTATCCGGGGCTAGATCGGGCCGGCGGGGGAGACGGACTGCCAGGTGGGCAGCTGGGTGGGACGGTGGCTGCCAAATTGGCGAAAATGGCTTGAGGGTGGGGTTTCCCAAAATCCTTGGACGCGGGCCGGGAGAAAAATCCGGCCTGGGCCCATCACCGACCAGAGGCTTGGGGATGGTGAGGTTCGCCCAGGTCCGGGCGCCCTAGCCTTTCGTCCCGCAGCAGGCCATAAGCCACCCCTACCTGCGCGTATTCGGCGATGGTGGGCTCGGACATGGGCGGCAGGGCGTCCGAGTCGGTATAACGGCGTAGCACCGGATAGGCATCTCCATAGTCCCTGGCGTCCTTGGGTTGCGGGATGGAGGGCTTATCGGGAGGAAAATAGCCTTCATTGACCGCGCGCATCTCCGCCCACAGGGCTGGCAGGTGGAAATGGGGACCATGTACGGGAATGCCGCGCAGGGGTTCCGCCACCTCATCCGTCTTCGACAGCAGTGAGAGAGGAAAACGGGGTGAAAGCGCCCCCAGGCCGGTGATGTAGCTGAGCCCTTGGGGATTGGCGCCAAGCTGGGGCTGAGGGGTGAGCCAGGCCCATTCCCGGTAACTGTCCTTGCCGGTGAGATGGTAGGCCTGCAACAGCGGCAGGGTAGCGGAGGTCGAGCGGCCAAAGGAACCCCAACCCGCCCACTGGATGGCATGATGGGTTGGCGCCCGGAAGGGATGGGCCTCGGCCTCGCGTATCCGCCAATCCGCCGCAGCCAGGAAGGCCCCCTTCGCCTGCTTGTAAAGAACCGGGTCGCCACTCGGGTCTGCCGTCATCAGATAGGCCCAGAGCGCCGCCAACCCTTGATCCTTGAAGGAGACATTAGCGGTGGGATCCACCTTCAGGTCCTGCGCCCGACGGCGATAGGCCTCACCATAAACCTGGCGCCCCGTGGTGCGATACAGCTCAGCGCTGGCCCAAAGCACATTGTCCAGGGCGGAGGTATCGGCATAATCCCCGGCGCGGATGCCCTTGGGGTTCTGGTAGCGATCACCCTCGGCGGGCCATTGGGGATGGGCCTGGAGAAAATCCCAGGCGGCCTCGGCGGCCTTCAGCACCTTGGCAGCCCTCTCGGGGCGGTAATCCCGCAGCAAGCGGGCATGGATGGCCGCGGCGGCGGCGAAAACGGCTGTGGCGTGGGTGGTTTTCTCGAAGATCAGCCTGGGTTGATCGATCCGGTAGGGGGGCACGCTGTCCCAGGTCGCGCTGTTAATCCGGTAATAGACGCCCCCGTCCTCGGGATCCTGCATGGTCAGCAGCCAGTCCATCCCCCATTCGAGTTCGTCCAGGACATCGGGCACACCGTTGCCACTTTCGGGGATGCCCAGATCCCCATCCCGGAAGTTCCCCGGCGCGATATCCAGGGCCGCGCCGATCTGGTACCAGACGGGCCCGGCGTTGACCACATATTGACCATAATCACCCGCGTCGAACCAGCCCCGGTACACCGGGTAGCGACCACCGGCGGTCTCGCCGCGACCCAGGGGGCTGGTCCCGACAGCCGCGTGAAAGACGCCGTCGAGCCGGGCTGGCACCCCCCCTTCGGGTCGCTCGTAACCGGCATCGGCCCAGGGGGCGAGGATGGGGGTGCCGTTGCGGCTGGAATAGAAGAGGCGCATGACGGCCCGATAGACGGGTTCATAGACCTCGGCGGCTATGGTGAAGGTATGGGAGATGCCGAGACCGGGAACCCGCAGCCGATAGCGCCCGGGCGTGGTCAGGGCTGAGAAATCAACTTCATAAACATCATGGCCGCTCCAGGGATCGGCACCGGCACGCAGTCTGGCCACACCGGCGAATATCGTCCTGCCGCTGTCGGCCGTAATCACCTCGAATGGGACCTGATCAAGCGGAAGGGGTCCCAAGGTCCCCAGCCAGTTACCGAGATATGCGAATTTTTTCGCATGAGGCGCATAACCCACCTGATTCACCTGAATCGATCCCGAGAGGCGCTCGGGGTGGTAGGCGAAGGGGATGGCGGCAAGGGCCGGGCCCAAGGGGCGGCCGACGGCACCTGGGGCACTGGCGACATCCAGCCAGTATTCATGGCCTGGCTGCAGCGGGTAGGGAAAGAGGAGATGGAGGCGGGCCTCGATAATCGGCTGGCGGTTGCCTTTGAGGCCCACGACCTGCTGATCGCTACCAGCACCCGTGGCGCCGAGGGGCTCACGGTAACGAGGATCAGTGGGGCTAGAGAGACGGTAGCGCCCGGGGTCGGCCGTGACGCGCGGATGATCCAGCCCCTCCAGCCCCAGGGTTATGGCCCGTTCGGAACGGGTCTCCAGGTAGCGGACCCCGGGTGCGGGCTTGGGCTCGATCTGGCTGGCGGCGAGGAGCGCCGGGGCCCAGCCCAAGGGGGAGGTGATGCCCACCTGATCTCCTCCTGCCGGAGGTGCTGAGCAGGCCAGGCCCGCCACGAGCCCAAGGGTGACGCCAAGCCACCGCGCCTGGCCTCCCGGCGGGAGGCGGGGCAGTCTGGTCAATTGCTCGACTTTGAGTTCGAGAGCGAACTCTGCAGGACGATGCCGGTCTGGAGGGCCGTGATGGTCGGCACTATCTTGTCGAGCATGCGTGCCCAGGTCGCGAGACCGGTCGCGGGCACAAAGACAATGTCGCCGGGCTCCAGTTGGACATCCTGGGCCTGGCCCGCGATGACCTTGTTGTAATCCGCGACGATCAGGGTCGGGTTGGACAGGGAACCACGGATCACATGGATACGCGACAGGTCGGCATCCTGGGTGAAGCCCTCGGCAATAGCCACGGTCCGGGACAGGGGCATCTCCTCGCGGAAGGCGAAGAGGTTGGGGAGATTGACCTCGCCGATGACATAGACCTCCTTGGATAGCCCCGAGGGGATGCTGATGTAGTCACCCGACTGCATCTGAATATTGAAGCGCATGTCGCCCTGCCGCAGCAGGCGTACGAAATCCACGGGCAGCACCTTGCCTTCACGGGAGACGAAGGCATGGGTGAGATCGGCGAGTTCCACCGAACTGGCCCGGTACTGGCCCTTATTCAGGCCTCCGGCCTTGGCGACGGCATCCACTAGGCTGACGTTGGTCTGCAGCGGATAAACGCCTGGTTTCACCACCTCGCCGGCAATGGTGTAGTTCAGGCTATTGAATTGCTGCACGACCACGGTCACCTTGGGGGACAGCAGATATTGACCCAGGCGGTGGGTGAGATCCGCGGTCAGTTCGTCCACGGTCCGCCCCTCAGCCAGGACATCCCCCACCAAGGGGAAGGAGATGTGACCATCGGGGCGCACCGGAACGTCATCCATGGTCAGATCCGGTTCGTCATAGACTGAGATATTGAGAATATCCGCCTTGCCCAGACGGGGCTTGCTGTTGAGCGCCGCGACCATCTGGTTAAGCTCCGCGAGCTGTTGCTCGGTGGTCTTGCGCTGACTGATTTCCTGGGGGGGTGGCGGCTTGGCGGCAGCCAGCATGGGCGGGGGGGCATCGCTGGAGGTATCCATCGGCGTCGTCGTGACGCAGCCCCCAACCAGGGTGCCGAGCAGGACACCAGCCAGACTGCTGGCCAGCAGGGCGGAGGTGATCAGATGCTTAAGGTCAGGCCGCATGTCCGTTGGCTCCGGCTTGTTGGTCTGGTTGGGCTCGCTTGAAGCGCCAACGGGTGGGCTTTTTGGGGTCTTTTGGCCGAGCCTGGGTGTCTTTCGGCCGGGGCTCGAAGATGGGTTTGATGCTCATCAATTCGGCGGGGATCTCGGTGAGCACCACCGCGCGCAAGTTGACGCCACGCGCCGTCAGGGTGTCAATGATCTCGGCAATATCCGCCCGCCGGCTATGGCCACTGCGCAGCACCAACAGGGCATTGCCAATGACAGCCGCAGCCTCCAGAACCGTCTCTTGAGCGGTCAGGGGAGGGAAATCAAAGAGGATATGTCGGCCGGGGCCTGCCAGATGCGTCACGGTTGACTCAAACTGGCGGCTGCCCAGAGCCCCCAGTCCCTGGTCTTCGGGTGGAAGCGGATCGCCCGCCGCGATCATGCGCAATCCCGGGGTACTGGTGTTGCGCAAAGCGGGCGTCCCCCCGCCACGGAGGCTCGCATAGAGGCCTTGGGCACTGACGTCAAGGCCCAGCAGCGCCGGGGACCTGACGCCTGCATGGGTGCGCAGATCGGCGTCCACCAGAATGACGGTGCGCTCCTTGAGGGCGAGGGATAACGCCAGATTAGTGGCGACCAGGGTGCGGCCTGCCTCCGGCTCCAGACTGATCACGGCGAGGGAGCGCCAGTCATCCTCCTCGAGCTGACTGTCCAGCTCATTGATAAATTTGCGGAACAAGATGGCGATCTCTCGAGCCGGCCGCCGGGGGTCGATGACCAGGTCTTCACCTGCCGGGACCTGTTGAAACTCAGCGACCAAGTCCACCCCGACGGCGCCGGCGGCGTCACGGCGGCTGCGGACATAGGGGTCCCGGAGTTCCAGGAGCAGGGCTACGAAGAGGCCCGCCCCGATGCCCAATACGGTACCCCCGATTGCCACCAGTTTGCGTTTTGAGGGCAAGGGCTCCAAAGGCGTGGTGGCCGGCTCGATGATGGTAAAGTTCGACTCATTGCGCTGCACCATCGCGTTGGCCTCTTCCACCCGGCTCACCAGATTTTTTTCCAACACCTCGGCGGCCTCGATACTGGCCCGCAGCATGCGGTATTCCTTCTGTTTGGCGGCGAGCAGGGCGAGCTTATCCTTCATGCCCTGGGTTGTGCCCTCTAGGGCCGACACCTGGGCCTCGCGCACCTTGATCGCGTCGATCATTTCCTGAAGACGCAGATCGAGGTCGGAACGCAGGCCGTTAGGCGAGTAGGTATTCTCCGGCGCTGACTCGTCGTTGCTTTCCTTGATCATCTGTTCGAGCACCTCGATACGCTTTTCGAGTTTGATGACCTTGGGATTCTCGCTGGTATAACGGCTGCGCGCCTCCTGTAACTGCCAGGCATAATCCGCAAGCCGCTGCTTAAGGGGACTGCGGTAGATGGTGGAGGTCACGATCATTTCCGGCTGCTCGGCGATCAGAGCCTCCAGGCGGGTGCGGCTTGCCTGCATGGCCTCCGCCTCGGCCAGCTTGGTCTTGTACTCGGCGTCAAGGCGGGAAAGATCGCCGATGAGTACCTCAATTTCGGCCTCGAAGTTGGAAATCTTATTGGCCTCCTTAAAGGCCAGGAAGTCGGCATTGATGGCGCGCAACCTTTCCCGGGCCTCCTCTAACTGGGCGCTGTAACTGGTGAAGGTCTCCTCGGCATCCTGCCGGCGAATGTCCCGGCTACGCTCCACGAAGGCGGCGGCCACCTGATTCGCAAGGGTAGCGGCGACTACCGGATCCTTCCAGGTAACCTTGATTTGAAAAATGTTGGAGTCCTTTCCCAAAACCACCTCGATGGCGGCGGCCAGGGTGCGGGGCAATGCCTTCACGCCGGTGGTTTCCAATACCTCCCGCAGGGAACTGGGAAATTTGAGCGTATCAAGCTGGGTCTTGAGATTGTACTGCTGGGGTTTGTACGCCTGCCCGACCCCGAGGCTGAACTGGTCTTGTTGGGTGCGCATAATGAGCGCGACCACCGCCTCCCAATTGGGGTGGATCATGGTCTTGGCCACCCCCAGAAAGCTGGCGCTGATAAGCAGGGCGATACCGGCCACGAGCCATTTGCGTGTCCAGATGCCACGCAGGAAACGCATCGGGTCCAGGCCACCCGTCTTGGGCTTGACGGGCTCTGCTTCCTCGTCACCAAAACCCGGGAAGCTGGGGAAGGGCGACGGGGGGCTGCTATCGGCCGGGGTCTCAACAGGAGGGAGCGGGTCCGGGAGAGGCGAGTCCCCTAGATCCCAGGCCGCCTCACCGATGGAGTCCCGGGTGGTTACTTCAGCCGTCAGTGGATCAAATTCCCCGCCAGCGAGACGTTGCCGACTATGGCGGAGGCTCAGTTCGTCGCTCATAGGGCGTCGACGCTGGCCTCGAACAAACCCCCATGCCGCCGCAGATCTTTCACCACCGTAGCGATGACGCCTTCGTCGAAGCGACCGAGCCCCTGGTTAAGCACGTGCTCCAGCGCGAGTTTGCCGATGCGGTTGATCTCTCTAGGAATGCCCCGGCTGGCACGGTAGAGGAGATCCATCGCGTCCTGGGAAAAGGGGAAGTGGCCCTGGTAGCCGGCAACCTCAAGGCGATGACACAAATAGGGTTCAATCTCGTCCTGGGTCAGGGCGCCAAGGTGGTAGCGCAGGCTGATACGCTGGTCCACCTGAGGTAACCGGCGCACGCGGTGGCGCAGCTCAGGCTGGCCGATGAGGATGACCGTAAGAAAATTCTGGCGTTCGGAGGCAATGTTGGTTAGCCCCTTGAGGGCATCGAGGCTGTCGGGGTCAAGCTGCTGCGCCTCGTCAAGGAGGACCACCAGATGGCGGTCGCGATTGGCCACCAACTCGGTGAGCAGGCGCTTAAAGGTGGAGAGCCGGCTGTAGCGGTCGGTCAGATCCCGGGATTCGACGCGCTCGCCACGCATTTGGCTGATGATCTCGAGCAGCAGGTCGTCGAACCCCAGCAGGCCATTTTCCACGCTCACACGCAAATGCTGCTCTCCGCCCAGACGCGCGTGCAGCACGGTACGCAACAGGGTTTTGCCCGAGCCGATCTCGCCTGTGAGCAGGCCCATGCCCATGTTGCGATCCTCGGCCAGAAAGAGCAGGCGCGACAGCGCCTCCGCATGTCCGCTTGAATGAAAGAAGTAGCGGGTGTCGCGGGTGTTGTCAAAGGGTTGCCGGGGCGGGTTGGTCTCGCTCAAGCCCGCCGCTATGGAGGTGTCCATGGGTGCGCCGCGTCTGTGCCTACTGTCATTTGTCTCGATGATCGGCTGGTAGTCCGCAGTATATGACACCTGGTCTCGGCGTGGTCAGGCCTGGTAGCCAAACCAAGGCCTATGGATAACCTCGGGACCCCCGGCCCCGCCTCGCCAGGTCCAGAATCTACTAGCCCGTCCCCTTCCCGAAATGGCGCCGATACAAGGCCTCGACGGAGATCCGGGCGGGGGCATCGAACAGCCCCCCGATCCCGAAGCGCTTTATAAGCCAGATGACCAGCATGGGCAGCAAGATCCCCGCGAGGCACCCTACGATCAGGTGAACCCCCACGTCTCGCACCCCCAGGAACCGGCCCAATAGAATGCGGGCACCGCTGCCAGCGAGGATGTGCATGAGATAGATGCCCATGGAGGCGCCCCCTAGAGCCAAGACCCAGGATGCGGGCGAGCGGGCTAGCCACATGGACAGGCTGGCCACGGCCAGGATCGAGATGATCGCCACCAGGAGGGAGGCGACCCCCTTGTCGCCAGACTGCATCCCCAACCCGATGTGGAAGCCATACTGTACGATCAGGAAGCCGATGATCCCTGCCGCCGCCCAGCGTCCTGGATGCAGCGTTAATCGGTCCTTGACGGTATTGAACCAGACCCCCAGGGCGAAGAAGACGAAGTTCTTGACCACATAGTCCGAGTGCAGCGCCGAGGGGATGCTGGCCTGGAAGACATAAGCCAGGGCGCCGAGGGCCAGAACGCCCAGGATCAGTGCCCGGGTGTCGCGGCGGTAAACCAGAATTGCGGCCAGCATGACCAGGAAAAGGGCATAAAGAAACCAGAACTGGGCCCGGGGGTCCCACAGCGACAGCACCTCCGTCAGGGGCACCTTGCCGTTGGTGTAGCGGCTGAGCCAGACCTCCGTCAACCCCTGAATTAGGGACCACAGGATATAAGGGTACAGGATGGTATCCATCTTGTTAGCCGCGAGGGCCAGGGAGCCGCGCCGGTGCAGGGAATGCAGGAAAAAGATCCCTGAGAGGAAAAAGAACAGGGGCATGTGGAAGCTATAGATAATGCTGTCCACCCGTTCGTAGAGCGGCACATCCATCGGGATGCCCGCGTTGAAAAGGCCGCGGGCCACATGCCCATAGACCACCAGGACGATGCCGATGGCCTTGGCGTAATCGACCCAGGGATCGCGTCCACCCGTGGTTACGGGTTGCATCTTTGCCATGGCGTTAACCCAACCGCACCGGTCGAGCCAGGGGCCAGGCCATCCCCTTGAGGACCTGAGTCATGGCGGCGTAATACAAGGAAAAGACCAGCCCCAAGGTGAGTTGAGTCAGGACCAGGATTGCTCCTGGGGACAAGACCAGCGGGGTCAGGAGCACCAGGGCCAGGAGCAGGAGCCAAGCAGGGAATCTGTCCATGGCCGCGGGGATGCGCAGGGCCCCAAACAGGGGCGGCAGAATCCACATCACAACGATGGACCCCACCCCCACGACGGGCCAAACCCAATAGGTACCCCAGATACCCTGGGTATAGTGCCGTATCAGCCAGATGACGCCCATATGGACATAGAGGAAGAGTAGCGAGAATTTACCAAGCCAGAGCAGCGGAGACAAAAAACGTGCCACGAAGGCCGGGGGCAACCACCGGGCGACATAGAAGGCCACCGCTGTCAGGAACAGGGAAAATAGGAAGTAACCGAGGGTCATATCCCACCGATTGTCGATGCCGAGCGACAGACCCAGGCCCCAGGCCAATCCCATCCCGACTAACGCCGTCCCGGCGAGCCAGAGGTTATGCCGATTGGGGGCGAGGTGGCAAAACATGCCGAGGAAGAAGGGGAACAGCCAGGGGATGATGACAAAATTGCCGGGTTCCACGAAGACATAGGCCAGGTAAGCCATCCACCCGGTATCACGCAGGCCGTCGGTGGTGAGTTTGAGAACAAAGATGGCCACCGCGGCACCGAGGTGAAACCAGGGGCCTGGCTTGAGGAAGCGCTGCACCAGGTACAGGGTCAGTACACCCACGGCGATGATCTGGAGTATGTCCATATCAAAAGGGAACCAGAAGGTGCTGAAGTCCTCCCTGGCCATAGCCGTGAAGCTCAGGCCCAGAAGAAAGATCATCACATAGGTGGTGATGATCCCGGCCACCGGGTATTTGCTCGCCTGAAAATTGGCGGTGATCCCAGAGACGGCGAAAAAGAGAATGGGGGTAAAACTGCCGAGAAAGGTCAGGGCCTTGGATGGCAGGTCGATCTGAAGTTGGGTGTGCGCCAGGACCATCAGGACGCAGGCGACGCCCTTCAGTAAATCGAGGGAAAGGTCTCGCACAGTTGCACTCCCCTGGGTGATTGAAGGGACGGCTTGACTCAACGGCGACGGAGCCCGGAGGCGGACCGGCCCGGGGGCAGGCTGACGGGTGGGGGCGCCGCGGACTTGGCCGTACTCTGGCGCTGGGTCATCATGAGGTACCACATAGCCAGGCGATTCTTTTTGTCACGTTCCTTTTTCAGCCGCTCACGCTCAACCCGATCGAGGGAGGTGACAAAGCCGGCGAGCATGAAATAGGTCAGAGTAATTTGGAGAGTGCGGAAGTTCCACTCCAGGGTTCCCACCAGCCAATTGATGATAAAGGCGGCCAAGACCCCGATAGCAAAGACCCGTTCCAGGCTGTCTTCCCGTTTCAGGATAAAGCGCAAGCTGATCCACATGAAATTGGCGGTCATGAGGGTAAATAGAATTACGCCGATGATACCCAACTCGGCGTAGTGGAGCCAAAAGATGTGGTGCGCTATGCCGCGATCCAGGGGGGCCAGGTCCTCGCCGTAAGGCATATAGTTAATGGCATAGGAATAGTTGTTGAGTCCCACCCCGAAGAAATAGTCATGGCCCATGTGTCCGGCGGCGATATTGGCCCCATGGCGTGACTCCCCGGATTCCTCCGGGGCCGTCTCGAAACGCTGGATAATCGGCGGCAATATAACCGCCAGGGCCGGGATGGACAGCAGCACCATCAAGCCGATGGCCGAGAGCTTTTTCTTGATTTTGACCGATTTCTGTTTCAGGAAGAAGGACATGGCGATGATCATAGTGAAGCCCATGACCGTAGTGGCCATGCCCCCCCGGGACAGGGTGGCAACACTGGTGAGGACTCCCGCCCCAAGTCCTGCCCAATAAATGAGGGAGCGTTTATCGAAGAGCTTCTCGCTGTCCTGCATGAGGACGGCAAAGATAATAAAATTCATGATGTTTTGGAAGGTGGCCAGGCCGTTCTGATGGTCGAAGGAGCCACGTGGCGGAAAGACCCCTCGGGTATATTTATCCAACAGGACCTGGATGAAGCTGTAGAAGGTCATCCCCACTACGGTCCAGATAACGAAGCGCAGGTCATCCTCGCTACGGATGAAATTGTAGGCGACCCAGAAGGTCACATAGGCGCGGATGATCTTGCTGACCCCGAACACGGCGAACTGGGGGATGAGGGCGGTACTGATAGTAAAAAGGCAATAGGCCAGGTAAAGCGCCAACCAGACCTCATTGGGATTACGGGTGTAGAGGGTGCGCTTTTGCCACCGGGGGGCCTTGTGCATCGCCACGACCATGGTGATGGCAAGCCAATCCGTGACGCCGAACTCCAGACCTCGGATATCCCCGCGATACAGGGTATAGCTGAAGAGGGTCATTTTTACCGGGTTGATGGCCATGAACCAGATCCCGGCCATACAGACGCGATCCATCCAGGCATGTTTGATCGCCAAAGGGATGGCAACGGCCAGGAAGCCGATCGTCAAGGCCACGAAGACCACATGCTTGGCGAGGATCGGCTCAGACCAAAGTTCGGGAGGGAGCGTCAACCTGGGGTACCTTAAAGAGACAGGGGGAGGCTAACCGTTAGGATGAGGGTTCGGTTACATCGCTCTTGGGCGGATTGTTCATGAAAAACTGGATGCGGGTCGGTAGCGGTGGGACCCGGAGCTGGTGCTCCTGGCGGGCCTGATCCGGATAGAGCGGCTCGGCCGAAACCCGGATGAAACGGGTTTTGCTGCTATACCAGAGGGGATAGGTCACGGGGGTGCGACCGATGGATTTTCCCTCCACGTAAATCTCGGCGGTGGTGGGGGAGGAGAGAATCTCCACCAAAGCATGGGTTACGCCGGCGGGAGGCACGGCGCAGTTCGTAGCTGGCTGTTCGCAACTACCGAGCAGGGCATTGCAACGCGTGGCCGGGCTGAGACAGGTAGCCTGGGGCGAGGCGCAACCCGTTGCCAGGACGGCGAGCGCCAACCCGCCCGCAAGCCCCCATCCGGTCATGCCCTGGCCACCCGCCGCAACTCCTCCAAGACGTCCGCCGCGGCCTTGTCCCAAGAAAAGAGGGGGGCGCGTGCCAGACCAAGGTCCACCAGCCGGGCCCGTAAATCGGGGTCACGCAAAATCCGTCCCAGGGCCTCGGCAATCGCGCCCGGATCCTGAGGATCGAACAAGAGTCCGGCATCGCCGACCACCTCCGGGATGCTTGAAATGTCGGATGCGCAGACCGGCGTCCCCGAGGCCATCGCCTCCAGCAAGGGGATGCCGAAACCCTCGAAGAGCGAGGGAAAGGCCAAGACGTCTGCCGCCGCATAAAGCACCGGCAGGGTTTCGTTCGGCACGAATCCAGGGCGGATCACGGCGTCCTCGAGCCCAAGTTCCCGGATCCTGGCCTCGATGACCTCGGCCCCGCCCCAACGGCTGCCAACGAAAACCAGTTTGTGGGGCAGCCCGGTATCCGCCCTGAGCCGGGCAAAGGCCTCCAGCAGCATGACATGGTTCTTGCCTGGATGCTCCAGCCGTGCAATGTAGAGAATAAAATCCGGGGGAATGCCCAGTTCGCGGCCGACCTGGTCCTTGGCTGCGGCGCGGTCCCGGGGGAAAAAGCGACCCAGATCGGCACCGTTGTGGCTGACGCGGATCTTGCCCGGGTCCACCTTGGCATAGTCCTCGAGATCCCGGCGGGTCGATTGGCTGACGGCAATCACCCGCGTCAGACGGCGCATCATGCGAGGCAAGATGCGCATCACATAGTAGGTGCGCAGGGCATCGTATTTTTGGGGCACATGCAACTGGGAGAGATCATGGATGGTCCCGACACTGGGCACCCCGTACCACCAGGCCAGGCGCCGATTGCCAGCGGGCATGAATACGGCATCGCAGTGATGACGGCGCAAGACGGCGGGAAGGGCGAAGAGATGCCAGAAGATGCTCAGGACCGGATGGGAGGTCCAGGTTGGGTAGGCGATCACCTCCAACCGGGGGTGCCAGGACTGGATGAGATCCGCGTCCGCGCGGTCGATGAAAACCACAAACTGGTCCTGGGGTGCCAGATCGGGCAGCCGCCCCAGGATGTTAGCCATATATTGGCTGATGCCGGACTTGCCCCCGTCGGCGGCGAACGCCGAAATGCCGATTTTCATACTACCCCCTCCAGAATTGTCTTCAATCGACGCCTGCGGGCCCGGTTCCGATATTGAATGGGGCAGGTCCGGCGCGTAACATGCCAAGAATCGAAATTTACAGATGATTCGTCATGATTGCGCAGTCCGCCAAGTTCATCAAGCGACTCCTCCAGGGCGACGCCCTACCGGCTTATGTGATCTTTCGCGAGCCGGCAGTGGTCATCAGTTATTTCGAGGACTTCCTCAAACACCGCGACGCCATCCTCAAAGCCCTGGATGGGTCGAAACCACACCTCTTGTTCCAATTTGGCTGGCACCGGGAGACCCAGGAGCGCGCCGACGAGGTGGCGCGGGAGGCCGCGGAGGTCAGCCGCCTGCGTCCCGAGGCGGAGATGATTTTTCTCTGTAATTCGGAACGGGAGCTCGCCTTAATCGCCGGCGTGGGCTTGCGGGCCGAATTTTGTCATCAGAACGCCTTTCTCGACGAAGGTCATTATCGAATTTACGCCCGCCCCATCAAATACGATGCGATCTACCTGGCCCGCATTACGCCCTTCAAACGCCATCACCTGGCCCTGGGGATCGCCTCCCTGCGCCTGATCGGTGACCACTCACCCCAAGAGGCCGCCTATTTCGCCGAGGTGATGCGCCAGTTTCCCCATGCGAGCTGGAAGCGCAAGGTCTTCTCGGGCTTCGTCTCCCGGGCCATCGACGAGGCCCATTGCGGCCTCTGCCTGTCTGCGGAGGAGGGAGCCATGTTCGTCAGCGCCGAGTATCTCTTATCCGGTCGCCCCTTAGTTTCGACGCGCAACATGGGTGGGCGGGACGTCTTTTTCGATCCCGCCTATGCCTATACCGCCGACGACAGTACCGAATCCGTGCGCGAGGGGGTAGAGGCCATGAAGGCCTGTACCCTGACCCCGGAAGCAATCCGGCAACGGACCATCGCGAAGTTCCAGCCCCATCGCCAGCAGCTGATCGCCATTCTGCAGGATATCTGCGACCGGGCTGGTGTAAAGCGCGACGCGGCGGCGGAATGGCCGAGCTACTTCACCCACAAATTCGGCCTCCGTTGTTTCAACGGGCCCCGGGTGCGGTTGACGCGCATCCTCAAACGCCGCACTTAGGGCACCGCGCCGGGATAACCAAGAGCCCGATCCGCCTCTGGCTGCGGTGCATGCGGCGGTGGCTGCCGTCAAGCCGCCTCTTCCATAATGACCATCAGCCGATCCAGATAGTGGGCCGGCTGGAATTCGGCCCGAACCCGCGCCAGCCCGGCCCGGCCCAATGCATCAGCCCGCTCCCTATCCCCCAGCAAGCTCGCAATAGCCGCTCCCAGAGCGGCGGTGTCAGCCTCCGGGGCCAGGATGCCGGTCACGCCATCGGCGAGCCAGTCCGGGATGCCGCCGACGGCGAAGGCGACCACCGGCCGTGCCCGTGCCATGGCCTCCACTCCCACCATGCCAAAGGGCTCCGGCCAGCGCGAGGGCACGACGCAGACGGCGGCGCGGGCATAGTAGGGTTCCAAGGCCTGATGGGGAACCCAACCGGCAAAGGTCACCCGCTCGGCAATCTTGAGTTCCCCCGCCAGGGCCCGGCAGCTATCCAGATGGTTGCCGGTACCCACCAGGGTGGCGTGCCAGTCTCCCGGCACCTCGGCCAAGGCCTTGAGCAGCAGATCCACCCCCTTGCCACGGATCACCTGGCCCACGAAAAGAATTTCGGGCTCCCGGGACGGTGGCACCGGCTTAGCCTCGGCCAGGGCCGCGGGTATCGGCGGGACTATGGCCACCCGCTCCGGGTTCAGCCCATTCATCACCAACTCCCGCTCCATCCAGTGGCTGCCCACCATGAGCCGACGCACCTCGTGATGGGCGCGGATGGCCGCCTTGACCTCGCCCAAGCCTTGCAAGGCAATGGGCAGCATCGAACCTGGCGCGGCCCGCTGCACACAGCACAGATTGAAATAGCAGGCCGAGCCCGCCGGCCGGTCGCAGATGCGGCCGCTGAGGGGAAAATACTTGTGGCGACGCAGGCATACCAGGTCATGATCATGAACCATCCGCACCGTGGGATAGCGGCGCGCTAGGTCTGCGACCCGCGCCGGATCCTCGACCTTATGCAAGAAGAGGAGGTCCGGGGCAAAGACGGCGATCAGATCATCGCTGGTCCCAGACTGGGCGAAGGCCGCTAGGAAGTCGGCCTGCGGCTGGGTGTCGGTGTGCAGCAACCCCTGGGGCCAACCCCGGGCCATAAGCCCGCGGGCGGTGTCGTGGAGGATCTGCTCCACACCACCATAAAAGCCGGCCCGCTCGTGGATGTGCAGGACGCGCAAGGGAGTACCTGGGGGGTGCTGGCGGTGGGTCATTTGATCTCTGAAAAAATAGCGGGGAATGGCTGTAGCTAGCGGCAACTCCACACGAAATCCCGATTGAAATTAGACCAAATTAGCTGACAGCTACCCTAATGCTAAGGGTCGGGGCGATAACGGTCTTCCCGCATGAGCTAGACAAATGCGGTCTAATCTCTCTGCGGATAGATGGATAACCCTGCTGCAACTGCAATCAGCCCCGACGTCCTCGCGGCAGTTCCTGATAGATGTCGACCATCCGTGCCGCAATAGCCGACCAGGCGTAGTCGCGCCGGGCCTTGGCCTGGCCTGCCGCGGCGATACGTCCGGCAAGTTCGGGGTCGTCCAGGACCTGGATGAGGCGGGCGGCCAGGTCCGACGTATCGCCGGGTTGGGCGTGGAGGATATCCTGCCCGTCCTGGGTAAAGGAGGGGATGCCACCGACACGGGCGGCGACCACTGGCCGACCGGCGGCCCAGGCCTCCAGGATGACGATACCGAAGGGCTCGTGCAGGGATGGCAGGCAAAAGACCTCGGCGGCATGATAGGCGGCCGGGAGCATAGGATCATCCGGACGTAGGCCGGGGATCAGGGTGACCCGGTCTGTCAGTCCGAGTTCATTGACCCTGGCGAGCAGCCGCTCGTGGTAGCCCGCCACGGTCACGGGGCCGATCAGGACCAGATGGGCCTGGGGAACCCGGGTGGCTAGGGTGGCCAGTGCCTCCACCAGGCCGATTTGATTTTTCTGGTAGTCGATGCGGCTGACGCAGAGGATGAGGCGGCGGTCCGCAGCGATGCCATGGGCAGCGCGAAAGCCGGCGGCATCGCCTTGAGCAAAGGCGTCGCAATCCACCCCGTTGGGGATCAGTTCCACCCGCTGACCGGGGAGCTTCGCCTTGGCGGCGGCGTACTCGTCGCCGCCGACACAGACCACCGCGGCGGCATCCTCCAGGACCCGCCGCGCGCCGAGCAAGGCACCGAAGACGCGGCCCCACTCCAAACGGTTCTGGATGGGGGCCAGCATCTGGTCCATCTCGCCCTTGGGGACCTCGAAGAAGCCTCCGTGCAGAGTCACCACATAGGGGATACCGCGCAGCCGGGCGGCGGTGCGGACCACACCCCCGACGCGCTTACCGGTGTGGGCGTGGATCAGATCCACCCCAGGCTCTCGCAACAGGCCGAACAGCAAGGATAAGGAGAGCAGGTTGCCCCCCTTCTTGTCCATGTCGCGGCGATCGTTGGCCGTGAGGCCAAGGAAGGGGTAGCTGTAGGGGAAGCGCCGTACCGGCACACCCTGGATGGTCTCGCGGCGCTGGCTGGACAAGGCCAGGCTGGTAAAGATGGCGGCCTCATGTCCAGCCCCTTGCAGGGCGCGGCTGGTCTGCAGGATGGTGGTCTCGGTACCGCCCCATTCGGACACCACGAAGCGCCGGGGGACCTGAACGATCTTCATGGTGTCTCCTCCACAACCGCCGGCGCCCCGGTGCGCCGACCTACCACCCGAGCCGGGACACCCACCGCGATGGACCAGGGGGCAATGGAGCGGGTCACCACGGCCCCCGCCCCGACGATGCACCCGTGCCCCAGGGTCACGCCTTGCAGAATGACAGCGTTGAGGCCAATCCAGACGTCGTCCTCGATCACCACGGGGCCGGTTAGCACGGGCTGGTCGTTGATGGGGATATCACAACGCTCGGCGGCGTGGGAAACGGTGTTGATGGTCGTGTGCCCGGCAACCAGGACGTTACGGCCGATGGTCACGCCGCCATTGCCGTACACCAGGCAAAAGGGGCCGAGCCAGGAGCGCTCGCCCAGGGTGACAAAGCCACGGTTGGCATTGATGACCACGGCATCGTTGATGTTCACCCCCTTACCGAGGGTAATGCCGGGGTTGGCATCGGTATTGGCGCGGAGGGCGGCGTTGCGCCCGATGCCCACCCCGTCGCCGAGACGGATGCGACCTGGGTATTGGAGACTGACCCCAGGGTCGATATGACAATCGCCCCCCAGGGCCCCCAGACGGAGTCGATACCAGTGAAGTCGCAAGGCCTCGCGGGTTCGGCGAACAAGGCTCAGCGGTCCCGGCATCATGGCTCCTGATCAGGTTGGGGTGCGGTGGGGGGGCGGGGGGCTGGGGCGGCCGCGATTCAGGACACGGCGCAGCTTGCCGGCGATCAGGGCTCGCTCGGCAGGCACCAGGCCGCTCCCATAGAAAACCGCGAAATAAACCAGGGCGCTGATCGCCCCCTCCAGAAAGATCCAGATAAATCCGGTGATGGGCTGCCATTGGGCCAGGAGCCAGGCGATTCCCAGAGCCGGGACCAGGGCCGGAAGGGTCGGCCAGACCGCCTGGCTCACGAAGCCGGCCAACGGCAAGTCCTGGTCGCGACAGGCCCGCGGAACCACGAGGGAAAACTCTACGACCAAGGTGGCGATCAAGGTCCCCAGGGCGATACCGATAAGGCCAAAGAACTGGACCAGGATGATGGACAGGACCAGATTGAGCAGGGCCGAGCCCCCCATGGCGAAGGCAACGAAGCGGTGCTTACCGGTCATGCCCAGCACATTGGCGGCGTTCAACTGCACGCTGGCAAAGAGCATGGCCAACAGTAGGAGGCGCAGCACCGGGATAGACTCGGCGAACTCCTCCCCCATCCAGAGGAGGACAAAGGGCTTGGAATAAAATAGCAGCAGGGCGATAAAGGGGACCGCGATGGCCAACAGGAAGCGGGTTCCGTCCACCAGAATCCGGCGTACCGTGGCGGTGTCGCCCGCGCCTTTGGACTGAGACACCAGCGGCATCAGGGCATTGGAGAACTGCTTGTTGAGCAGGTAGGTATATTCGGCGATCTTGGCCCCCACGGCATAGATGGCCACGGCGGTCAGCGGCAGGAACATCTTGATGACCACCGGGTCCATGCGCAGGATGATGAGGACCGCCACGTTGGCAATGAAGAAATACACGGAAAAGCCCAGCAGTTCGCGCACCCGGGCGCGGCTGAAGAGCCGCGGCGAGACCGATAGCCCAGGGGTAAGACGAATGGTCAGGGGCAACATCACCACCGGCCCAAGGAGCATGGTCACGGCCGTGGCGATCGCCATGCCCATCAGGCCCAGGCCCGCCTCCAGCAGGATCACCACCAGGGCGGCATTGACCAGGGTAGTCACCAGTTCGATGGCGTTGACCAGATGCATCCGCCCACTGCCGATGAGGATGGCCTTGATGAGACTGGCCGGGAAATTGATGGCTACCACGGTCCCCAGCAGCCATAGAACCAGGGTGAAGGGCTCGGCCTTGTCCGGACTCAGCTCGAACCAACCCGAGGCCGGTCCCGCCAGGATGGCTACCAGCACCATGCAAATCAGGCCGAGGACCCCGTAAACCACCAGCAGGGTGGACAGCACCTGATTGCGCCCGGCCAAGTCGCCGCTCGCCGTCAACTCGGCGACATATTTCATGGCCGCGGTGGCAAAGCCGAGGTCCAGCAGGCCGAACAGCCCCACTACGGCGAAGACCAGGGACCAGAGCCCGAACAGATCCAGGCCCAGATGCCCGACCGTGAAGGGGATGAGGAAGAACATCACCGCAATACCGACGATGACGCGCAGGTAGTTGCTGGCGATGTTGAGAACCCAACGCATGATCGGCGGCCTGCTGGGAGTGGTCCCTAGACGCCCGCTTCAGCGCGCATCAGGTGGAAGACGTCGGTGATGACTTTGGGGTCCGTGGGGGGCTCGACATTGGAGAGGAGGGAGGCATCCGAGTCAGCATCGTCTGGATGGTAGCCATGCATGCCGGTGATGGGCTTGGTACCCATGTGACTCGGCACGATAAGAACACCCGGGTTCGCCAGGAAAATCAGCTCGCCAAATTGGTCGTTCTCAAAGTCGCAGCCCAGCCGTTTAAGTTCTTCCTGGGACAGGATGCGGCCCTCGGGAACCTGTTCCAGAAGGCGGGTGACGCGAGCCTGAGCACCCGACCGGTGGAACCAGAAACGTCCCATGGTCGAGTCGTAAGTCGCGGTGTAGTCGCAGCCAAAGACCAGGCCGAGGCCCTCCACCTTACTCATCAAGTCCAGATGGGTATGAATGGTCGCCATGCCGTGATCGGAGCAAATGAAGAGACGCACCTCCTCATAATGTTCAGCGGCGAGGCGTAACACATCTTCCAGTTGGGTCTCGTACCAGGCCAGCTTATCGTCTACCAAGGGACTGGCCTTGCCGACCTCGTGCAGGAGGGCATCCATGGCGGCCATGTAGAGGAGGGCAAATTTTATCTTGCCCTGGCTCAGGTCGGCCTTGAGGGCCGTCAGATTGCTCTCCTCCGACTCCCGCCAATTGGAGACGTGAAAGGGCACCCCGGCCTGGGTGAGGTGATCAAAGATGTTTTTTCCCTGATTCATGCCGCCAGGGACAAAGAGATCCCGCTTCTCGCAATAGTCAAATTTGTCAATCTGGTCGAAGGGGATGTTGTAGAGCTGGAAATAGCCCGTGTAACCATAAAACCGCTTGACCAGTTTGCTGATCAGGTTGCGGACCCGGCCGCGATCCACCAGGGACTTGGGCAGGTACCCCAGGAGCTTGAGGGGGCGAAAGGGCGAGGTCTTGGGTGAATAGTAGAAAAAGGACCAGTGACGGTGATCCCGGGGCATGAGGCCAGTCAGGATCGAGGGGATGCAGGCAGAGGAAAAACCAAACACTGAGCGGAGCTTACGCCGCACGGGCAGGCGTGACTCCAAGAAGCGGCGTCCCTTGAGCACTTCCCAGCCGAGGGCATCGATGAAGACGACCATGGAGATTTTGGGGGACTTGGGATTACTCATGGTTAAGGTCACCTCTTGGGTTGTCGGTGTCTCGGTTTCCTCAGCCAAAGGCGCGCAATGCGCCGGGTTCATCATCGAAGATCTGGAATACCGTATGCAGCCGGGTCAGCTCAAAGAGGGCGCGGACCGTATTACTCATGCCGACAAGAAACACATCGCCGTTGCGTTTACGTGTCGCCTGGAGACCACTGACCAGAACCGCGAGACCACTGGAATCCATAAAGGAGGTATTCGAGAGGTTCAGGATTAACTTACCGTCTCCCTGCTCGATGATCTCCTTGAGGGTAGCGCGGGCATCTGCGGCATCAGCCATCATGAGGCGCTCGGGCAGCTTGATGATATCGACGCCATCTTGGGTGCGATGTTCGAGGTTCATTTTGTCGTTACTCCGGTGGTGCAGCCGTGGCTCGGTCTTGGGCGGTCTGATGATCGGGAGGGTCAAGGGACCCTGAGGCCATCGATAGATATTGGGTTAAGGCAGACGATGGGTGAGGGTCAGCACGTTGTGCTGGGGTTCCCGGGTGTAGCTCACCGAGTCCGTCCACTCGCGAATGATATGCCATCCCCGTCCGGACTCCGCATCGGATCCAGGCATGGAGGAGGCATCCGCCGCCATATCGGGCATGGGGTGGCCCTGATCGCGAATCTCAATGGCAACCTCCTGCGGTTTCCTGGTCCAGATAAGGTCTATGGGATGTCCAGACTCCCCGCCATAGGCATGCTCGATGCAGTTGTTAAGGGCCTCGATGGTGGCGCAAGTCAGTTTAAAGGCGGCCATCTCATCAAGACCGGCCAGGTTACATAAACCGAGAAGTCGAGTCTGGAGATCGGCCAGTCCTTCTGGGTCGCTTTGCACTAACAGATGAGTAGGGCCTGAGTCCCGTGTGCTGTCCTGATCCAGCCCTCCTTCGCCCTGCATAGGATCTTGTTGATTCATTGGCGGGTCCCTTTAAAGTTCGTTAGCGGATCCTCGTCTCTAAGAGTGTCCTCTCGCACAGCCAGGGGTCGCTCAAGGGCGAGCATGGAGATGTCATCCTCAAAGTCAAAAGAGCCCCGCCAGGCCCGCAACCCGCGTTCGAGGGTGGAGGCCAGTGAGGGAGTTCCCCCGGACATCTGGATGGCCCGAGCGAGCGTCTCGCGAAAACGTTGTTCGCCAAAGGCCTCACCGCTCTGATTGCTGCACTCGGTGATGCCATCGGAATAGAAAATCAATCGATCGCCGGGGTCTAGAAACAGTTCCTGAGTGTCATATTCGACGTGGGGAAACATTCCGACGGGCAGTCCACCCTGCCGCAGATACTCAATAGCACCACCCTGACGAATAAGGATGGGATAGGGATGTCCCGCCAGGGCCAGGTGTATCCGGCCCGTGTGCTTTTCGAGGGTGCCATAGACCATGGTGGCGTAGTTCTGCACCTCCCCGTCCCGGTTAGTGAGTTGCCTGTTGAGGTCCACGAGAAACTTCGCGGGGTCAAGGAAGTCCGTGGCGGCGACCCCTGGTCCACCCCCCGGCACCAGAGAGTGGTTGAGGCTAACCGAGAGCAGTGCCGCCGGGACACCGTGCCCCGAAATATCGAGATGGTAGAAGCCGATGAGTTCCGGGGTCAGCTCAAAAAAGTTGAAGCTGTCACCGGACACCTGGGCGGCAGGCAAAAACAGCCATTGCGCATGACAGGGCAAGATGACTTGGTCGTTCGTGGGCAGGAGCTGGCGCTGGATACGCGCGGCGATAGCCAGATCAGCCTGAATCTGATTGTAGGCCTTGGCAACTTGGTTGCGCGATTCCTGGAGGTCATGGTTTTGGTCGGCAAGTCGCTGTTCCAGGGCCAGGATTCGCTCGCCCACCCGCAGCCGCGCCCGCAGAACCTGGGCCTCGAATGGCTTGGTGACAAAATCGTCGGCCCCGGCATCGAGCCCCTCCACCAGGTCCGCGCTGTCGGAGCGCCCGGTCAGGAGAATGATGTAAACATAGTGCCCCAAATCCGTGGCGCGCGCCGCGTGGCAGAGTTCCGGTCCGGACATGCCGGGCATCATCCAATCGCTCACCACCAGCCGGATGTCGTTGGCCTGAAGGCAGGCCAAAGCCTCCTGACCATCAGCCGCCTCCACCACCTGGTAGCCCCAGCGTTGCAGCAGGACGCGCAGATAGAGTCGAAAATCAGCGGCGTCATCGGTAACGAGGACTTTCACGGTATTCCTGGGTGGTTAGGGGTTGACTGGCCTTAGCCAAGCGTCTGTCCGCTGGATTGTTCCATTCTGGAACCACCGGGTAGAATGTCAATAATTTATTGCTGCGAGCCGCCACGCTTTTCATTGAAAAAGCCGTTGTTCCGCAGGCGGATTACCGCGAGTCCTGGCCCCCTCCTGCTCACCACCTTTGTCAATCTGGTTTTGCTCTCCCTTCTCGGTAATTTTCGGCCTAAGAGCTAGTCGGAAGAGGGGGGGCCGCACCTAGGCATCGGAGACGGAACTATCGCGGGTAACGGTCGTCTAGGTTCGCCGGGCAGAGCACGTCGCGCATGATACCGATCAGATCCAGCAACTGAGGATTGCGGATGCGATAGAAGATGCGATTGGCCTCCTTGCGAGCCACGACGATATTCTTATTACGCAACTGCTCCAGGTGTTGGGAGATATTGCTCTGAGATGTGCCGGTACGTTCGACGATCTCGCCCACGGACAACTCCCGGTCCCCCAAGGAACAGATGATCTTCCACCGCAAGGGATGAGCCATGGCCTTGAGGGCATTAGCGGTCAGGGAAGTCTCATCATCTTCCGGCAGGGTGTTGTGGTCTGGCTCAGTCATGGACGGCTCCTAAAGGGGATCTTGAGCGGTTTGCACCGCCTCTTCCGCATCCTGATCGACACGGACATAGCCCGTCATATCCTTGGCGATGCAAATGATATCGGCGATACCGCCGGACGGGTCGCGAACGGCGGTGCGGGAAAAGAGGATGGGTACGCGGCGACCATCGCTGGCGATAAAGCGGGCATCGATCTTGCTTAAGGCCCCGGCGCGTATTAACGCCTCCAGCCAAAGACCCATGAAGGCGCCAGCCTGCTCGTCACCCTCCTCCTCAAAAACGTCACCAATGGACATGCCCAGCAAGGCCGATTCCCGGTAACCAAGCATCCGACAGGCGGCGGGATTAGCGGACTTGATCTCTCCCTGGGGGTTCAAGATCAGCAGGGCCTCACCCATGTAGGAAATGATATTTTCCAGGTACTGCTTGGCTTGGGCCAACTCGGCGGTGCGCTCGGCAACCTGGCGCTCCAACACCTGATTGAGGGCCCGCTCCTTCTCGATCAGCCGGAAGTAGGTGCTGATCTTGTTAATGAGATGATTGTCTTCGATGGGCTTGAGCAGATAATCGACGGCCCCGATGGCATAGCCGCGCTGCTGAAACTCCTCGGACTTAAAGGCGGCGGTGAGGAAGATGATGGGAATATCGCGGGTGCGCTTACGCATCTTCAGCAGGGCGGCGGTTTGGAAGCCGTCCATCTCAGGCATCTGCACATCCAGAATGATGAGATCTATGTCTGGGTGGTGCAATGTCAGGTCAATGGCCTGCTGTCCGGATGAGGCCTCAAGGATGGCTGCATCCGTGTGAGCCTCGATCAAGGTCCGCAAGGTAAAAAGATTGTGGGCATGATCGTCAACGATAAGGAGTTTAAAGCCGGAATAGCGGTTCATGCCGTCTCTTACCTGCTCTGATCTTATCCAGCGCCCAAGGTGGCGGCGAGGACAGCCTCCAGCCTGGATCGCGTCACGGGTTTTGCGACAAAATCAAGGGCGCCAGCCCCAAGATAAGCGTCGCGGGCCTTCGCCTCTCCAAACCGACCAATGATAATGAGCGGGAGAGTTCCCGCCGCAGGATCCAGGCGAATAGCCTTAATCGTATCACATGTATTGGCCAGAGACACCATTTCGGCCAAAAGGATCAGGGCGCAGTTGGCCTCCTCGCGCAGGGTTTCTAGAGCCTCCTCGGTGTCCGCCGCCATCAGGATGCGCAAGCCGAAGGACTCCAGCATCCGCGTCTCCGCCACCAAACTTGCAGCGTCGCTTTCCACCAGCAGCACCCAGCGCCCCGTGTAATCTCCGCCTTTGGCGACGACCGCTGGCTCTAGACTCATGGCCGGCAGGCCTTGTGGCATGTCCGGCTCACCCCCCGGAGGCGGCTCCTCCAAGGACCCCGTATCCGCCTCCACGGGCAGACGCAGGATGAAGCGCGCCCCGTGCCCCTCCTGGCTCTCGACACGAATACTGCCCCCAAGACGCTGGGCCAGTTCACGGCTGATGGTCAGGCCCAGGCCGGTGCCGCCGAAGCGGCGCCGGGTGGAGCCATCCGCCTGCTGAAAGGCCTCAAAAATGAGGGCATGCTTATCCGCTGGGATGCCAATGCCCGTATCGGCCACGGTCAAAACCAGGTCACCCTGGATCTCCCGTTCCAGGGTGACAGTGGCACCCCCGCGCTCGGTAAACTTGACGGCGTTGGCAAGAAAATTCTTGAGAATTTGCCGCACCTTGGCAGGGTCGCTGTGGATACGCACCGGGGCCGTGTCTTTCACATCCAGGCGCAAGTAGAGACCCTTATCGGTAAATTGGGGCGAGACCAGCTCCAGTACCTCCTCGGCCAGGACCCGCGAATCAATCCACTCCAGGTTGAGAATGGTCTTACCAGCCTCGATACGAGAAATATCGAGAATGTTATCAATGAGGGCAAGCAGATCGCGCCCGGCGGCGTGAATGACCCGCGCCTGGCGCTGTTGGGGGGGAGAGAGCCCGGCCTTATCGTCCGCCAGCATCTTGGACAAGAGGAGAATGGAATTCAGCGGGGTGCGCAGCTCATGGCTGACGTTGGCCAGAAACTCCGACTTATAGCGGTTCGAACGTTCCAGTTCCAGGGTGTGGGCGCGGGAGCCCTGCAGATACTCGACATGGGTCTTGGCCAAAGCCGTGAGCTGGTCGCCAAAGGCCCGCACCTCTTGCGGCCCCCGCCAGGCGAACTGCACCCCCTCGCCCGAGCGGACCACCCGGTCCACGCCCATAGTCAGCTCCCGTCCCATCAACTCCAGGCGGCGGGCGATCCAACCAGCCATGATCATCACCGCCAGAATCAGCACCAGGATGATGCCGCCCACACGGAGAACCAGGGCATTGCGGAAGCTGTCAAGGGGCGAGGGATCCACCGGTCGGCCCACCCATAGAGGCCTGGCGTCCTCGGTGACGAACATGGGCACCCAGAAGACCTGTCTGTCGCGCGCGCCACGCCAGAGTCCCGGCATATGCTGGGTGAAGATTTCCTCCAGTCCAGGAAAATCAACGAAGGCCAGGGCCTCGTCACGCCAGGGTTGGCCGGGGCGCAAATAGCGGCCCTTATCGGTAACCCAGAAGGTATCCCGATAGAACTGAGCCAGGCCGCCAACGTCGATGGTCATGACCACCAGCCCCTCGGGTTGCGACTGCGGATCCTTGGCGATGGTGCTTAGCAGACTCAGGCGCATGAGTTGACGGGGATCGGTGCCACCGGCATCAGGCTCGATGCGGATACGGCTGACCATGACCTCGCCAGGCGGAATATGCAGGCTAGCCGCCGCCAACTCATCGCTGGGATGGTCCGGAAGACTGACCGTCGGCCGCCATTCCTGAGTCTTGGCGTCGCGCTCCAACCAGAAGCGTTCCTGACCCTTGGCGTCGAGAAAGAGGATTTGTACGATGTCCCGTTGCTCACCAAGGATCTGATTGATCCAGCTGGTATAGCGAGCCCTGGCGAGGTCGATCTCCTCCTCTTTGCCCTGTTCACCGAGGATGAGCCCCGGCTCAGGCAGCTTGGCCAGGAGGCGAATCATCTCGTGCCGGCTGGCCAAGTGTTGATCCAGATCCCGGAAGTCCGCCCGTAGATTTTGCAGATAGGCCTTTTGATAAAAAAGGCTGACCCGGTCAATAACTAGCGGCAGGTTGATGGCCACCGCCATGACCAGGGGGGTCAGACCGAACACCAGAAGGAACAACAGGATCGCGCCACGAAGCTTCACGGGGTTGGGTTATCCTGACCCTTACAGATCCTTCAGCAATGCCAGGACTTGGGCGGCATGTCCCTTGGGCTTGACGTCATAAATGGCCTCACGGATGACGCCGGTCTTGTCAATGACGAAGGTGGAACGGAGGATGCCGCAGCGCTTCTCGCCCTGACGCTCGCGTTCCTGCCAGATGCCATAGGCTTGGCAGACCTCACCCTCCAGGTCTGCCAGCAAGCGGACATTGATGCCATGCTTATCCCGGAAGGCGCCATGGCTAACGCAGCTATCCATGCTGATACCGATAACCTCGGCATCCAGGGCCTCGAATTCGGGCTGCAGGTCCGTGAACTCCAGGGCCTCCAGGGTGCAGCCTGGGGTATCGTCCCTGGGGTAGAAGTAAAGCACCAGGTTTTTCTGGCCTATCAGATCATGTGAATGGAAGCGGTCCATGTCCGCGTCCGGAAGGGAGAAGGGGGGGGCGGGATCGCCGGGTTGCAGCATCTATCAATACTCCGCTAGGTGGTCGAATCAGCCGTAACCTGGCCGGTCTTGGACGCGAGGGCCGGCCGGGGTCCCGCCCCTGTCAGTCTTGGCGCCGACTTGGCCGGTAAGGGGAATTTAGGCAGTGCCGTCGGTGGCGTCAACTGGATTCGACGCGGGATGAGAGGCCGGGTTACCCACGACTGACCTCCTGGCCAAACGCAGGCTGGCGATCAGACCACCACCAGGCCGCGGCTCCAGGCGGAGTTCGATGCCGTTGGCAAAGGCCAGTTGACGGCTGACCGCCAATCCCAGGCCACTACCGCCCGTGGAACGGTTGCGGGATTGCTCGAGGCGGTAGAAGGGCCGAAAGACGGCCTCGCGCTCGTGCTCGGGGATACCCGGGCCGCGATCCATGACCTGGATTTCCGGTGAATGGCCGCAAGCCAGGCGTATCTCGACCTCACCCTGGCTGTAGCGCAAGGCGTTCTCCAGCAGATTGCCGACGATGCGCTTCAGAGCCAAGGGATCGACGGGGTGCCAACAATAGGTCATGGGTTGCCATTTCAGACGCGGATTGCCCCCACAGATGTCCCCGAGCAATTTGCCCAGATCGACCCACTGGGGCTCGCCCCGGCCTAGGGTCTTTCCCAGTTCCGTTGCCTGACCGATCAGTCCGTTCATTTCCTCCAGATCCCCTTCCATACGCTCCATCAGGTCCAGGTACGCTGGGTCCCGGGGCAACATTTCCAGAGCCAAACGCAGCCGGGTGAGCGGGGTGCGCAAGTCATGGGAAATGCCAGCCAGCATCAGAGTGCGATTCGCGAGGAGTTCCCGCACCTGACGGCTCGTTTCATTGAACTGGCGGGCCAGATTGGCCAGCTCGCGGGGGCCCGTTTCTGGCAGAGGCGTCGGTGAAATACCCTGAGCTACCTGTTCCGCCGCCTTCGACAGGCGCTCAAGGGGCACGGTGACGCGCCGGGCGAGCAACGCCGCCGAGACGACGAGCAGGATGATGGAGAGGGAGATAACCAAGGCCAGACCCTCGAAGGGTCGGCTCCCGACCCGTTCCCTCGGGAAACCGATCCATACAGGCTTGCCGCGGACGGGGAGATGGACCCAAAACCAACGTTCTCCGCCCTCCATATTGCTGCCCGCCTCCACGGGTCTCCCGACGCGCTCGCCCAACGTCTTTTTCAGACGTTCCATGTAGGGAAAATAATAGTCGGTCAACCCCTTGGGTTCCTGACCTGGCGCCAGCAGACGCAGCCCATGATCGCGGTCGATGCTGACACGAAAGGCATCCTGCTGCCATGGGGCCAGGTGGGCCAGGGTATCGGTTGCCAGCAACATCAGCGCGCTCAGGTCCTGGGTCGAGCGATCAGCCACGGGTATCAGGGCGAACTGGACCACGGCGGTAAAGGCCAGAAAGGCGAAGAGTCCGAAGGTCACGACCAGGGTCAACAAGGCCCGGCTGAAGAGGGACAAACGCATGGCTGGGGGCTGCTAGGGTTCGCCCTGGGGGGTAAAGACATAGCCCTTGCCCCAGACGGTCCGGATATAGATGGGGTGCTTGGTGTCAGGCTCGATCTTGGCCCGCAATCGTGCCACCTGAACATCCATGCTGCGATCAAAGGGAGAGCGTTCATAACCCTTCAACAGATCCAAAAGGCTGTCCCTATTCAGGAGACGGTTCGGCCGAGCCACAAATACCTGAAGCAGATCGAATTCACTACTGGTCAGGGCCAAGGGCACACCATCACGGGTCAATTCCCGGCGCTTGGCATCAAGAACATAGGGACCAAAGGCCTGGAGCGGTGCCTTGGCGTCTTCCTGCGTTGCCGGGACTTGGACTGGCTGACGGCGCAGGACGGCGCGAATCCGCGCCAAGAGCTCACGGGGATTGAAGGGCTTGGCCAGATAGTCATCAGCACCCACCTCCAGGCCCACGATGCGGTCGATATCCTCCCCGCGCGCCGACAGCATAACGATGGGGACGCGCGACTCCCGCCGCAAACGCCGCGCGACCGAGAGACCATCCTCCCCCGGCAACATGAGATCGAGGATTACCAGATCTGCCTGGTTCCGGGTAAGCCAGTCATCCATAGCGGCGCCATCCTCCACCCCTGCCACGGTAAAGCCCTCCTGAGTCAGATAGCGGGTCAGGAGGACCCGGATATGCTCATCGTCATCAACAATCAGAAGACGGGTGGGTTGATCGGTCATGTGGGCAAGCGACCTCCAATTTCCTCCAAAGTCATGCCTAGATCGCAGATTTTCTGCCCGCGGCCATCCTCCAGGCGCCTAGTGCCAGAACACCGGGCTGCCAGGACAGAGGCGAGCAGTTACACTTAGTTACAAAATAATTATATACTGAAATACCAAAGAAATCATTAGGCCTTACACTTGGGCTTATCCCTGCCAGAATCAAAATTATTATTTGCTTTCAATGAGTTTTACTTTAATGGAGAAGCAGGCATGAGCTTTGACGCCTTGACTATTGGGGGCTTTGTGGTGGCTCTGCTAGCCGCAGGCCTACTCATCGGCATCGTGAGGGGAAATGACAGAGCCTCCGAGATACGCCGGTACCGGGCAAACCCGAGACTTTGCCCTGAGCCACGACGAGACCTCCTCAGCAAGCGTTTCTGGGTTGCTGAGGAGGATTGAGAAACCAGGAACCCAGGCATGGCAAGGGACTCTCAAACCAGCCAGGCCAAGCCTGAACTCCGCCGATGCGCCGGTTGATTCTGCAACCCCATCAGGCACAGTCACCCGATAAATAACAATGAGATCAGGACCTGATAGAGGCAGGATGCCACGGGCAAGATCCCAGGGGAATTGCCCTAAGGTCCACGCCAGTTTCTGGGCAGCAAGCCAGTTGGGCCGCCAGGGTGGATACACACCTCATCCTGGCGGTCCCTTTTTTTGGGCTATGACCTGAGTCGCGCCGCATACCCAAATTGGCCCCCGCTAGCCACCGGAACCCCGCAACCCGGAATAAAGATCCCACCCTGACCCTAGGCCAAATTAAACCCAGCTTCTGGGTGCCCAAGGCCGCCTAGACCCCTGCCACCGCCCCTTCAAAAGGGGATGCGATCACCACTCAAAAGATTTACAACGAGGAGCCTCCCGCAATGGATTAGCCAACCCCCCAGCGGCGCTTGCGGTTATCAGGTTAGCATCTGGACACGAAATATCCCACCTAATACCCTCCTGTCGGATAGAGGTAAAATGAAAAGGTGACCAGGGATCCCAGAACTTGGCCGGTCCAAAACCCAAAGCGGCCAAAAGAACCAGGAGCAGACCCAGACACCTGATGGACACCCTAAAACTACGACGGATCGCCATCGATACCTACCGCGAGAACGTCGCCTTCCTCCATCGTGACTGCCCCCATTATCGCAGCGAAGGCTTTCAGGCCCTGAACAAGGTGGAGATCCTCGCCGGACCGGACGCCATGCCGGTGCTTGCGGTCCTCAATGTGGTGGACAACGGCGCCATCGTCGGCCCCGACGAACTGGGGCTGTCGGAGCAGGCCTTCGCCCAAATCAGTATGCCCGAGGGCGCCCCCGTTACCGTCTGCCAGGCCCAGCCGCCGGCATCCCTGGGCTCCGTCCATCGTAAGATCCGAGGGGAACGGCTGGAGGAAGGGGAATACGCCGATATCACCCGCGACATCGTCAACAACCGCTACTCCAAGATCGAGATGTCAGCCTTTATCGTTGCCTGCGCCCAGGTGGGCCTGGAGCGCGAGGAGGTTCTGTACCTGACACGGGCCATGATCGATAGCGGGGAGCGCCTTGACTGGGGCTCCGACCTGGTAACGGACAAACATTGCATCGGTGGGGTACCAGGCAACCGGACCACCCTCATTGTCATGCCCATCGTCGCCGCCCACGGCCTCCTCATCCCCAAGACCTCCAGCCGGGCCATCACCTCCCCCGCCGGCACCGCCGACACCATGGAGGTCCTGGCACGGGTCGATCTGTCCCCGGACCAGTTGCACGAGATCGTCCACCGCGAACGCGGCTGCCTGGCCTGGGGCGGCACCGCACGCCTGGCCCCCGCCGACGACGTGCTCATCGCCGTGGAACGCCCCCTGTCCCTGGACTCGCCCGGCCAGATGGTGGCCTCTATCCTGGCCAAGAAGGTCGCCGCTGGCGCAACGCACCTGCTTATCGACATCCCCGTCGGCCCGACCGCCAAGGTCCGGCACCACCAGGACGCGCTGCGGCTGCGCAAGCTCTTCGAATTCGTCGGCGACAGCCTGGGCCTGCACCTGGAGGTGGTACTGACGGACGGCAGTCAACCCATTGGCCGTGGCATAGGCCCAGTGCTGGAGAGCCGGGATGTGCTGGCGGTGCTGGACAATGACCCCCAGGCCCCGGTGGACCTGCGGGACAAGGCCCTGCTGCTCGCCGGCCAGATCCTGGAATTCGACCCGGAGGTGCGCGGCGGCGCCGGACACGAACTGGCCCGTGAGATCCTGGAATCCGGCCGCGCCGCCGCGAAATTCCGTGCCATCATCGCCGCCCAGGGCGCCAACCCGGACCCGCCCCCTCTGGGAGGCCTGCGCCATGAGGTACCGGCCCCGGTGGATGGCATCGTCACTGCCATCGACAATCTGCAGATCGCCCGGATCGCCCGGCTGGCCGGTGCCCCCATGGACCAGGGCGCCGGTGTCGAGTTGCACCGCAAACTCGGTGACCCCGTGCGTCAAGGCGAAACCCTCTACGCCATTTACGCCCGCTTCCCCGCCGACTATCGCTTCGCACGCGCCCTGGCCGGCCAGGATACGGGCTATGCTATTGCCGAGCCCCTCAGCAGCCATGGTCATGGCGGCGGCAACTGGCGTATCCCGGTGCGGGACCTGGGACCGCGCAAGTGAGCCTGGACAGCCTCTTACCGATAGGCACAGACTCCCCTCAACACCCTGACGAGAACGACAACCCGCGTGAAAACTCCCTCGGCCCCAGCCCCGACCCTACTCCTGGGCTTCCCCGACTACCGGGAACAGGCCCAGCACCTGGCCTGCGCGGCCGGCCTCGACTATGCCGAAGTGGAGATTCACCGCTTTCCCGACGGCGAGAGCCGGGTGCGTCTCCCCGCTGGCCTAGGCGAGCGGGTCATCCTGTGCCGGAGTCTGGATCACCCCAACGACAAGCTTATCGAGCTCGCCCTGACCGCAGCCGCCGCCCGGGAACTGGGGGTGCGCCACCTGACCCTAGTCGCTCCCTACCTCTGCTACATGCGCCAAGACAAGGCCTTCCGACCCGGGGAGGCCATCAGCCAGCCCATCATCGGTCAGCTCCTGGCGGATTGGGTGGAGGAACTAGTCACCGTCGATCCCCACCTCCACCGGGTTCCGCGCCTGGAGGAGGCCATCCCCGTCAAACGCGCCCACTGTCTCACCGCAGCGCCGCTGATGGCCACCTTCCTCGCCCGGGAGCTGGAGGCCCCCCTCCTCATCGGCCCGGACGAGGAGGCCCGCCAGTGGGTATCCGCCATCGCCGCCCACGCCGGTCTCGACTACCGGATTGGCGCGAAAGAGCGTCACGGCGACCGGGAGGTCGAGGTCCGCTTCCCAGACCTACCGCCTCCCGGTCGTCATCTGGTGGTAGTGGACGACGTTGCCAGCACCGGCTACACCCTGGAGAACGCCGTCACCGCCTTGGCTGCCAGCCGCCCCGCCTCTCTCTCCGTGCTCGTTACCCACGCCCTGTTTCTGGAAGGCACCCTGGAACGTCTGCGCCTGGCCGGGGTGACCCATATTTGGAGCACCGACAGCATTCCCCACCCGAGCAACCGCCTGGAGCTGGCGCCCTTACTCGCCGGGGCCCTGGCCCTCTAGTCCACGGCAAGCATCGAGATCCTCATGGAACACTGGTACGCCGTCCACACGAAGGCCCGCGACGAAAAGCTGGCCGAGGACAATCTCAAACGACAGGGATTTGTGACCTTTCTGCCCCAGATCAAGGACTCAAGGCGTCGGCGCGGGCGTTGGATCGAGGTCATCGAGCCCCTCTTTCCGGGGTATCTCTTCACGCAGCTGGACCTGCTTATTCAGGATACCTCCCCCATACGCTCCACCCGGGGCGCCCTGGGTCTGGTGCGCTTTGGAGGCGACCCGGCGCCCGTCCCACCCGGGCTGGTGGAGCAGCTCATGGCCGCCTCGGCGAGTACAGAGGGCGTGGTGCGCCAGGAGCATCTCTTCCAGGCTGGCGACCGGGTCGAGATTCTCTCCGGCCCCTTCGCCGGCTTGCCGGCCAGTATCCTGGCAGAGACTGGTAAGGAGCGCGTCGAACTCCTCCTTGAGTTACTCGGCCGCCCCAACAAGGTCGTGATGTCACGGCATCAGCTTACGCCAGCGCCATGAGTAGAGGCGGGGGGTACCTTGCCCCGTCGTCAAGCCCGTTCACATTGCCCTACCTAGGTCCGACTGATTTCATAGAGTTGCGCTTCGATAGCCAAGAGAACCCCCCCGACATCCCCTGCCTGGCATCACACCTCATTCCGTACAAGGATAATCGCCATGCCCGATCTTGCCAGTATCACCCCGGCCACAAGGAGTGTGCGTCTCTTCATGTGGGCCGCCTTCATTTTCGTCGCGGCGGCGGGGCTCTCCCTTTTCCTGCTGAGCGAGCAGACGAGCCACTTTTTCGCCTGGACCATCCAGCCCCCCATCACGGCGGCATTCCTCGGCGGCGGTTATCTCGCCGTCACCACGGCCCTGGGACTGGCCCTGCGCGAAGCGAATTGGGCGTCGGTCCGGGTAGGTGTCTGGGTCGTGGCCACGGGACTCGTCTCCATCCTGATCGCCAGCCTCCTGCACCTCGACAAATTCCATCTGCATAGCCCGATCTGGACCGCTCAGGCCTGGGCCTGGAGTTGGCTCACCCTTTATGTTGCCCTGGTCCCCGGTCTGATGGCCGCCCTTTGGGCGCAGTGGCGCCAACCCGCGACGACACCGGGGCCAGGGCCGGCCCTGCCCCTCGGCTTACGCCTCGGTCAGTGGACGTTGGGTGGCCTGATGGTGGTGATGGGCGCCGCACTCTTCGTGGCCCCGGCCAGCGCCGAGCAACTCTGGCCGTGGCTACTCACCCCGCTCACGGCCCGCATGGTCGGCAGCTTCTACCTCGCCATTGGCGTGAGCCTCTTCGCCGCGGCACGCGAGAACGATTACGCCCGCATCCGGGTCGCAAGCTTCGCCTACCTGGTGTTCGCCCTCCTGGAGCTCATCACGGTGCTACGGTATCCCCTTGTCGACGGGTGGACGCGGCCCGCACTGTTGCTCGCCGCGGTCCTAATCGCCCTCTTCCTGCTCGGCTTGATCGGGATACACGGCAGCCTTAAGACCCGGACCATGCCTTGAGCACAAGGGACGGCACTTGCGGTCAGCCAGGAAGCCAGGCTTGATCTAATACCTGCCGCGCACTCCAGGGACAGGTATCGGGAAAATCCGATAAGCCCGTCTCCTCGGCCACTGGAGCCGTGGCGTCATCCCAGACACCGGCCCACCAGTCCGGTTCGGTGAGCTTGGGGCCCAGGCTCGGAGTTTCCTCCAGGCGGCGGGCGATGCCTCGGCGCTGATTACGGATGGTAATCTGCCAGCTCGCGCCCCGCCGCGTGGGCTGCCGCTCCCACTTGAGTAGATGGGCCAGAAGGATGGCCATGCGGTTGGCCAGTTCTCGTTGTTCGCTCTTGCCCACGTCTTCAATCTCCTCGGCCAGATGCGCGATATCCAGGAGATCGAACCGGCCCTCGCGCAGCAGGCGTGCCTGTTCGCTGGACCAGGTGACCACATCATCTTCGTAGCGTATGGCGGTTGTCATGGCCTCTTCCTCAAGGGCGATCATTTGGGTCACTGCTTTGACTTGCTGTCGAGTATATTCGCTTACCTTGGCCGCGCGTCCAGCCTTTGCAAGGCTCCGCTCTAACCATTCTCGTCCTCAACTACCATGCGCCTCGAAGATGCCCTGACCTTTAGCCTGCGAGCCCTGACCAGCCAACGGGCCCGGACCTGGCTGACGCTGCTGGCCATGGGGCTGGGGACGGCGGCTGTGGTGGTGCTGAGTTCCCTGGGGGAGGGGGCGCGCTCCTATGTCACGGGCAAATTCACCCAGCTCGGGACCCACCTGATCATAGTGCTGCCGGGCCGCAACGAGACCACGGGCGGGCCGCCGCCCCTGATCGGCGGGACGGCCCGGGATCTGACTCTGGACGATGCCCTGGCCCTGCTGCGCTCGCCCCTGGTGGAGCGGATCGCACCCCTGAGCCTGGGCTCGGCCCCGGTCTCCCACGGCAACCGGGAGCGGGAGGCGAATATCGTCGGCACCACCGCTGATTTCCAGCCGGTACGCCAGATCGAGTTGGCCCAGGGCCAGTTCCTGCCGCCGGGTGATCCCCGCCGGGGTCAGGCCGTTACGCTTCTGGGCGAGAAGCTGGCCAAGGAGCTCTTCGACCAGCAGTCTCCCCTCGGCCAATGGGTGCGCATCGGTGACCGCCGCTTCCGGGTCATCGGTCTCCTGCAAAGCTCCGGCTTCTCCCTGGGGGCGGATCTCGGCGACACGGCCCTGATCCCGGTCGCCTCCGCCCAGGCCCTTTTCGATAGCCCGGCCCTCTTTCGCATCCTGATTCAGGCCCGCAGCCGTGCCGTCCTGGCCCCCGCTGAGGAGGCCATTCGCGCCATACTGCGCGAACGCCATGAGGGCGAGGACGATGTCACCCTCATCACCCAGGATGCCATGCTGGCCACCTTCGACAAAATCCTCAATGCCCTCACCTTGGCGGTGACCGGCATCGCCGCCATCAGCTTGCTGGTAGCAGGGGTCCTCATCATGAACGTCATGTTGGTCGCCGTCTCCCAGCGCACCCCTGAGATCGGACTTCTCAAGGCCCTGGGCGCGGCCCAGGGGCAAATCCTCGCCCTCTTCCTCACCGAGGCCCTGCTGCTGGCGCTGACGGGGACAGCCCTGGGCCTCCTGGTCGCCTATGCGGCGGTCGCCCTCTTCAATGCCCAAGTCCCGGCCTTCAGCCTGGTCACACCCCTCTGGGCGCCGCTCGCGGCGACGGCGGTCTCCCTGGCCACCGGGCTCCTCTTTGGCCTGCTGCCGGCCCTGCGCGCGGCGCGCCTGGACCCGGTCGCGGCCCTATCCGGGGGCTGACGCCATGCTCACCCGGGATTATGCCCTTTTCAGTCTGACCGCCGTGGGCGCCTATCGCGCCCGCAGCCTGCTGACAGTGACCGGTATTGCCATTGGCATCGCCGCCGTAGTCCTGCTCACCGCTATCGGCGAGGGCATCCATCGCTTCGTCCTCGCCGAGTTCACCCAGTTCGGCACCCATTTGCTGACCATTGCCCCCGGCAAGGTCACCACCCTGGGTTTGTCGGGGGCTATCGTCAGCAATGTGCGCCCCCTAAGCCTGGAGGATGCCCAAGCCCTGAGCCGGTTACCAGGGGTGGAGGCCCTGGTGCCCGTGATCCAGGGCAATGCCGCTGTGGAAGGCAACGACCGGACGCGCCGCACCCTGGTGCTGGGAGCGAGCGGCCAGGTGCCCCAGGTCTGGCGCATGAAGCCCGAACTGGGCCGCTTCCTGCCGGACGAAGGGGGGGACGGAGGGCGGGCCCTGGCCGTGCTGGGCGCCAAGCTCAAGGCGGAACTGTTCGGTTCCGCCTCGCCCCTAGGGGCCCGCATCCGCATCGGGAGCGAGCCTTTTCGCGTCGTCGGGGTCATGGAGGGGAAGGGCCAGATGCTGGGTTTCGACCTGGACGATACCATCTTTATCCCGGTGGAGCGGGCCCTGGCCCTCTTCAATCGCGACAGCCTGATGGAGATCGACATCCTTTATGCCCCCGAGGCCAGCAGCGCGGCCATGGCGGAGCGGATACGCCAGGCCCTCATGAAGCGGCATGGCCATGAGGACTTCACCATCACCACCCAGGATCAGATGTTGGAGGTCGCCGGCTCGGTACTGAACGTCCTGACCCTGGCGGTCGGCGCCATCGGCGGCATCTCCCTGGCGGTCGGCGCCATCGGCATCCTGACCATCATGACCATCGCCGTCCGCGAGCGCCGTCGGGAGATCGGCCTGCTGCGGGCGCTGGGCGCCTCCCAACGCCAGGTGCTGGTGTTGTTCCTGGGCGAGGCCCTGGTCATGGCCCTTCTCGGCGGTCTGGCTGGCCTCACCCTCGGCCTCGGCGGGGCCGGACTCATCGGGGCCCTGGTGCCGGCCCTGCCGACCCATATCGCCTGGCAATACGCCCTCGCCGCCGAGATCAGCGCGGGCCTCATCGGCCTGGTCGCCGGGGTTCTGCCCGCCCTGCGCGCGGCACGGCTCGATCCTATCCTGGCCCTGCGCGACGAATAACCCAATGCCTGTCAGGGCCAGCGGTCGCTAAGGTCGTGGCCCGGGCCCAGATCAGGCCTGGGTGGACAGCACCCTGCGCCAAGCCCCCCTCTCCGGCACAAGCCGGCTCCTGGCGGACCCTCCGGGCTGAAAATCGCCCATACCCGCCTCGGCGCAATTTTGTCCGATGTTACAATGCGCCCAAATTCAAGCGTTCTGGTAGGAGAGATTCATGTCCGGTCATAGTAAGTGGGCCAATATCAAGCACCGCAAGGCGGCGCAGGACAAGAAGCGCGGCTCGATGTGGACCAAGCTGATCCGCGAAGTAACGGTAGCGGCGCGGGAGGGCGGCGCCGATCCGGGGATGAATCCCCGCCTGCGCCTGGCCATGGATAAGGCCTTCACCGCCAACATGCCCCGCGACACGGTGGAGCGCGCCATCAAGCGTGGGGCTGGGGGCAGCGAGGGCGAACAGTACGAGGAAATCCGTTACGAGGGTTATGGACCCGGCGGGGTGGCGGTGATGGTCGATTGCATGACCGATAACCGCAATCGTACCGCAGCCGACGTGCGTCACGCCTTCTCCAAACATGGCGGCAACCTGGGGACCGGCGGCTCCGTGGCCTACCTCTTTACTAAACAAGGGGTCATCAGTTTCCCGCCCGGCGTTGACGAGGACGGCATCATGGAGGCGGCCTTGGAGGCGGGCGCCGAGGATGTGGTCAGCCACGAGGACGGTTCTCTGGATGTCATCATGACGCCCGAGGATTTCGGGATCGTGCGCGATGCCCTGACCATCGCCGGCTTCGCCCAAGGGGAGGGAGACGTGACCTATAACGCCTCGACCCAAGCCACCCTGGACGACCGCGATACGGTGGAGAAACTGCTCAAGATGATCGATGCCCTGGAGGACCTGGACGACGTCCAGGAGGTCTATTCCAACGCCGACATCCCCGATGCCATCCTGGCGGAACTGGAGGTCTGATCCTGGTACCGCTTCCGCCCCGGGTCCATCCCCCAGATATCGGGCCACCCCCCCTACGCCACCGCATCCTGGGGATCGACCCCGGCTCCCGCAACACCGGCTTCGGGGTCATCGACTCAGATGGCATGCGTAGCCTGCGCATCGCCAGCGGCTGCATCCGGGTCGGCAACCAGCCCTGGCCGGAACGGCTGGGGCTCATTTTCGACGCCGTCGCCCAAGTGGTGGCGGACTATGCCCCCCACGAAATGGCGGTGGAGCAACTCATCTTCGCCCGCGATCCCACCGCTGCCCTCAAGCTGGGTCAGGCCCGGGGCGCCGTGCTCTGCGCCGGTCTCAAGGCCGGCGTTCAGGTTCATGAATACAGCCCCAAGTCCGTCAAGCTGGCCGTAGTCGGCAGCGGTGGGGCGGAGAAGTCCCAGGTTCAGCACATGGTTCGCATCCTGCTTTCACTGACCGAGGCGGTGGCGGAGGATGAAGCTGACGCCTTGGCCCTGGCCATCTGCCATGCCCATTCCATGGGCATACCGGCGCGTCGGCGCGCCGCCGCCTCCTGGAGGGATTTTCGACCATGATTGGACGCTTACGCGGGGACATCATTGATAAGCGGCCACCCTGGCTGCTCCTGGACGTCAATGGGGTCGGCTACGAATTGGAAGCCCCCATGTCCACCTTCTATGACCTGCCCGCCGTGGGTGAGGCCGTCACCTTGGTGACCCACCTGGCGGTACGGGAGGATGCCCACACCCTCTACGGCTTTCTACGCGAGGCCGACCGTACCCTCTTCCGCGACCTCCTCAAGGTGACCGGTGTCGGGGCGCGCATGGCCCTGGCCATCCTTTCCGGCATGGATGCCCGCCGCTTCGCCCAGTGCGTCGAACAGGAGGACCACACCGCCTTGATGCGACTGCCCGGCATCGGCAAGAAAACCGCGGAGCGCCTGGTGATCGAGATGCGCGACCGTGTCGGCGCCCTCGCGGCTGGACTGCCAGCGACCTCGATACCCTCCCGGGCACCGGCGGAGGCGGCCCCCCTCAGCGACGCCATCGAGGCCCTGATCGCCCTGGGCTACCGGCCTCTGGACGCCAATCGCATGGCCCGGGCCGCCGATGACGGGTCCAAGACCTCCGAGGAGATCATTCGCGCAGCCCTGCGGGTGTTAGCATGAACCTTGACCCCCAGGCCACCCCATCGGGACAATCCCGATTCCCGTCCAACCTCTGGAAGCCTCTGCCATGACCCCCATCGACCGTGAGATCGTCCCCCTGCCGAGCATCCGCGAGGTCAAAGCTGGGAGCTTCATCTTCGCTCGCCCTAACGCCCTGCCCCCGAGCTTCTGTGATGAGGTCATCGCCCGTTTCGAGGCCCATCCGGAACAGCAGCACGAGGGGCGCATCGGCCAGGTTCAGGCCAAGGACCTCGGCATCAAGGCCACGACCGATCTGGTGGTGAGCGACAAGGAGGATTGGCAGGATGTGGACCAGATGTTCTTCCGCTCCCTGGCCGCCGCCCTGCGCGAGTTTCGCGAGACCTATCCCTACTTCAAGGGGCCCTTTAAGGACATGGGCTATCAGGTCCAGCGTTATCAGGCGGGGGAGTACTATCACTGGCATATCGACGGCGGCAGTCACGAATTCAGCCAGCGCCAACTTGTCGCCCTCTGGTATCTCAATGACGTGCCCGGCCCCGGCGGCGAGACCCAGTTCGCCTACCAGGATGTCAGCATCACCCCCGAGCGCGCCACCCTGGTTCTCTTCCCCCCCTTCTGGACCCACGAACACCGCGCCGCCCGCCTGGAAGCGGGGGTGAAATACATCGCCACGACCTGGGTAGTCTTCGCCTGAGGCGGGGATGATCTCTTAAGGGTGGGCATCGCGGTGGCCGGCGCCAGGATCAGAAAGTCACCCCGCCGGCACCGGCGGCAACAGGTCGATTAGCCGTACGGGTTCGAGCCCCAGGCGGGCCCGGTAGATGATGCGGTAGGCCAATACTCGCTCGACATAACCCCGGGTCTCGGCATAGGGGATGGTGACAATCCACAGATCCGCCTCGGTGCAGGTTGCGGGGAGCCAGCGGGACACCCGATGAGGACCGGCATTATAGGCGGCGGTAGCCAGGGCCGGGTGGCCGAAGCGGTCCCGCATCCGGGCGAGATAAGCGCTCCCCAGCGTGATGTTCCGTTCGGGTTCCAGAATGGCCCAGCGCCCCGGCGCCGGCTCGCCAGATTCGACCGCCAGCTCCCGGGCGGTACCCGGCATGAGTTGCATGAGCCCCAAGGCCCCGGCCTGAGAGGCTACCGTGGGATTGAAGACGCTCTCCTGACGGATCACGCCATAGATCCAGTCCTCGGGCAGCCCCGTCTGCCAGGCCTGTTCCTCCACCAAGTCCCGATAAGCCAGGGGAAAGCGCAGCTCGAGGTCATCCCAGTAGTCGGTGCGGGCCATGGTAAAGATGGCCTGATCATGCCAACCCAGCTGAGCGGCCAGGGTGGCCGCGGCCTGTAAGTCGGGGGCCTCCAGGTCACGGGACAGGGTGCGCCACTCCCGGCGCATATCAGCGTCCCTACCCAGGTACTGAAGCTCCCGAACACGCTCCAAGGCGGGCAGGGCGGCAAGACGGCGGACGTGCTCGGGCTCGGTGGGGACCGGGCGCGAGTCCAGGTTGTAGGAGAGCCCGAGCCGGTCCGCCGCCAGCAGGCCCCACAGGCTGCGTTGGCGAGCCGCGGCCGCAAAGCTCTCCCGAGCCGCCGCGTCCTGCCCCAAGGCGGTCTCGGCGCGCCCCTGCCAGTACAGCCAACGGTCACGCTTCTCCATCTGGTCTGGCATGCCCCGCACCCACTCGGCGACCCGCGCCCAATCCCGCTGGCCAATAGCCACCCGCAGGCGCCGCTCCTGGGCCTCCAGGTTTTCGGCACTGGCCGCCATCCGGTCCCAGATCGCCAGCCCCCGGGGCCCATCGACCGCGGTAAGGGCCTGTCCCACCGCGGCATGGGCTCGGTCCCAAGCCCGGGGGTCCGGCTCCAGGGCGGCGCGGCTGGATTCCAGGGCGGCGGCGGCTTGCTCGGGCTGAACGCCGGCGAGTTTGACGATACCATCGGCGAGGATGGCCGCCGCCAGGGAGGGCGGGAGCGGGTTGGCGCCCACCGGGGCCCTGGGCTGGACCCCATTCTGAGCATTGGCCCGGGCACTCGGCGGGGGACTGGCCTGGGTGTCAGCCCCTGCCGGTTCGGGTAGGGGTGCCAGCACCAGAACCGGGCGAGCCTGAACCAGCAACCACAGGTCGAGCCAGGGCCGTTCCGACACCGGCAACCAGGTTCCCAGTTGGCGGGCAAGCCCCGTCTCCCCGGCCTCCATGGCTAGCCGGATACGCCGCCAGATCAGCTCCGGGGTCAGGCCACCCTGATCCCGCCAGGCCTCGAACAGGGGATCGCAGACCGGCGGCTGGGCCTTTGACTTCAGCCAGAGGGGCTCCAGCCGTGCGGTGAGAAGGGCCTGGTCCGGCCCTCCCGTCGCCATCAGGGCCCGCAAGTAGAGACACTGCCGCTCCACCGAGTCACCATCCTCCCGGTAGATGCGCACCAGATCCCCCCAGCGCCCGGCCTGGGCAAGGCGCTTGACATAGGCGGCGCGCAGACGCTCGGCCAGGGGGGTATCCGGAAACTCGGCCAGAAAGGTCTCGATGAGGGCATCCGGCGCCGCCTGGGGATCACCCAGCTCGGCAAAACGCAGGTAGGGATAGAGGGGATAGTCCCGGAGTTCGTCTCGCAGAGCCTCGAAAATGGAGTGGTCCCCATTCTTCAGGGCCCGCTCGGCCCGCAGGAAGCCAGCGCGGTCGGTGGCGCGGTCGGCATCCTGCCCCTGGGCGGTTGGCGACCCCGCTAAAGCCGATATCAGCACTATCAATAAAGCCGTCGGCCCCATCTTCAAAGCAAGGCGGGGCATCGGGATCTCCTCTGGCTTGGCATCAGGAGCATCTTCGACCACAGCCTTTAAGGTCTCAACGAACAACCCCGACACGGGAGGCATTCAAACCTCTTGCCCATCATGCCGTCTCCATGTCGACATGCCCCTGATACCAGGCATAAGCATCCCGTAACCCCTCCTCCAGCCCAATCGCGGCCTCCCAACCCAGGGCCTTAAGGCGCGACACGTCCAGCAGCTTGCGGGGGGTGCCGTCTGGCTTGCTGGGGTCGAAGTCCAGCCGCCCCTGGAAGCCGGTGACGCCGGCGATGGTCTCCGCCAGCTCACGGATGGTCACATCCGTGCCGCTGCCAACGTTGATATGGGACAGCATGGGGCGGGTGTGGGCCAGGTAGGCTGCTGGCTCCAGTTCCATGACATGGACGCAAGCGGCGGCCATGTCATCCACGTGGAGGAATTCCCGCCGTGGGGTGCCACTGCCCCAGATGGTCACCTGGTCGGCGCCGGTTTGCACGGCCTCGTGAAAGCGCCGCAGCAGGGCGGGGATGACGTGGGAATTCTCCGGGTGATAGTTGTCACCGGGGCCATAGAGGTTGGTGGGCATGACGTTGCGATAATCGCGGCCATGCTGGCGGTTGTAGCTCTCGCATAACTTGATGCCGGCGATCTTGGCGATGGCGTAGGGCTCGTTGGTGGGCTCCAAGGTGCCCGTGAGCAGGGCCTCCTCGGCCATAGGCTGGGGGGCGAGTTGGGGATAGATGCAAGAGGAGCCGAGAAAGAGCAGCTTCTGGACGCCATTCCGATGGGCGGCCTGGATCAGGTTGGCCTCGATCATCAGGTTTTCATAGATGAAATCCGCCGGAAAGGTGTTGTTGGCGTGGATACCACCGACCCGGGCTGCAGCCAGATAGACCTGGTCGATGGGGTGGGTGCTAAAGAAGTGGTTGACCGCCCCCTGGTCCAGCAGGTCAAGCTGATCGTGGCCGGCGGTCAGGAGGTTGCGGTAGCCCAGGGCCCCCAGACGGCGGACCAGAGCGGAGCCAACCATGCCGCGATGGCCAGCGATATAAAGGAGTTGATCCAATTGCCGGGCCATGCTCAATCCTCCAACGCCAGGGGCGTATCATAGCCATGGGCCTTGAGGTGGGCGTGGCGCTGAGCGATCTTGAGGTCTTCGGCAACCATCTCGGCGCACATCTCGCGCACGGAAATCTCCGGCACCCAGCCGAGGCACTCCTTGGCCTTGGTGGGGTCGCCGAGCAGGGTCTCGACCTCGGCGGGGCGGAAGTAGCGGGGATCAACGCGGACGATAACGTCACCGGGCTGGATGGCCGGGGCCCGGTCGCCCTCGATACGTTCGACAATGGCGTGTTCGTCCAGGCCCTCACCAGTAAACCTCAGGCTGATGCCCAGTTCCGCGGCCGACCAACGGACAAAGTCCCTGACCCGATGTTGGACGCCCGTGGCGATGACGTAGTCCTCGGGCCGGTCCTGCTGGAGCATCAACCACTGCATCCGCACATAGTCCTTGGCGTGGCCCCAATCACGCAGGGCGTTGAGGTTGCCCAGATAGAGGCAATGTTCCAGGCCTTGGGCGATGTTGGCGAGGCCCCGAGTAATCTTGCGGGTGACGAAGGTCTCGCCGCGGCGCGGGCTTTCGTGGTTGAAGAGGATGCCATTGCAGGCATACAGGCCATAGGCCTCGCGGTAATTGACGGTGATCCAGTAGGCGTAGAGCTTGGCGACGGCATAGGGACTGCGGGGATAGAAGGGGGTGGTCTCGCGCTGAGGGACTTCCTGGACCAGGCCGAACAGCTCGGAGGTGGAGGCCTGGTAGAAGCGGGTCCTTTTCTCCATGCCCAAAAAGCGGATGGCCTCCAGCAGGCGCAGGGTGCCCATGGCATCGACGTCGGCGGTATATTCCGGGGACTCAAAGCTCACGGCGACGTGGCTCTGGGCGCCAAGGTTATAGACCTCGTCAGGCTTCACCTCGCGCAGGATACGGGTCAGGTTGGAGGAGTCGGTCAGGTCGCCGTAATGAAGCCGGAAACGCGGTTGATTGGCGTGAGGGTCCAGATAGAGATGGTCCACGCGCTGGGTGTTGAAGGAGGAGGCACGGCGCTTGATACCGTGGACCTCATAGCCCTTGTCCAGCAGGAATTCAGCCAGGTAGGAGCCATCCTGACCGGTGATGCCGGTGATGAGGGCGCGTTGGGTCATGATCCTGTTTCCTAATTGAGTTGGGCAAGTCGTTAACAGCGTTCTGAAAACCAGTGATCAGCAGTCGATGCTGCTGTTCGCCTTCCGGCACTTGGAACACGGGGGAAAACCGTCCCCTCGCGTTACTGTTTACGCGCCAGAGCCTCATTCGCCAGCAAGGCCCGGCAAGCGGCCGGCATGGGCGGGAAGGGCTTAGCCCCGCCACCCTTTTTCGGCTTGAGGGCCTCCTCGGTGAACCACCAGGCCAGCTCGGTACCGCAGCCCTCGCCGGGGGGAATGGGGGACTGGTCCTGGCAGGCAGGGCTGTCATTGGGACACTTGAGGCGTACGTGGAAGTGGGCGTCATGACCTCGCCAGGGGCGGATCTTGCGCAGCCAGCGGCGATCACTGGTTTCACTATCGCATAGGGCCTGTTTGATGGCGGGATTGACGAAGATGCGCTCGACGCGGGCATCCTCGGCGGCGAGCTTGAGCAAATGGCGCTGCTCCTGACCCCAGAGGCCGTTCACAGCCAGACCATCGGACCTGACCATGGTGGGTGGGGCCTCGGCTTCCGGGTAAGCCCGGTTGGCCTGGGCAGGGGAATCGGCGAGCTGGAACCAGATATCCAGATCCAAGCCATTCTGATGGCTGCGGTGGGCGGAGGACATGAGGCCGCCGCGCGGTTGGGAGAGATCACCGATCATGACAAAGCGACCGGTGCGCTGGGCCTGGTCGGCCCCAAGATCCCTAACGAAGGCCAGCGTGAGGGGATGGCCGTAATGACGCAGGCGCTCGCGGCGAATCTGGACAAAACCCTCGCCCTGGGCCGGCAAGGAAGCCGCCCCAGCGAGGCAGCCATTGGCGGCCTCGCCGATGGCCTCGGGCGGGCCCGGAGAGACGGAGCGGACCTCTGTCCAGGAACTAGCTAGGGCGATGGGGCTCAAGACCAGAAGTAACATGAGGCCCGCACCAGCATGTATAACAATGGGTAATCCCTTCATTCCCGCTTCACTCCGGCCTTTGCAAAATATCCGCCTAGGCATGACCGATCAGTTCATCGACATGGGTGCTGACACAGCGGCCCAGGGCATTCAACTCGTAGCCACCCTCCAGGCAGGAGACGATGCGCTCCTGGGCATGCTTGACCGCCAGGTCATGAAGTTGACGGGTGATCCAGCCGAAATCGGAGGTGTGCAGGTTGAAGTGGGCCATGTCATCCTCGGCATGGCCATCGAAACCGGCGGAGATCATGATCAACTCGGGTGCGAAGGCGTCGAGACGCGGCAGCCAATGCTGTGCCACCGCCGCCCGGTAGGTCGGTCCGTCGGTCAGCTTGGGCAAAGGCAGGTTGGCAATGTTGGGGGCGTCGGTCTCCCAGCCGGTGCCGGGATAAAAGGGGTGCTGAAAGCTGGAGCAAAACAAGACCCGCTCGTCGCCCTCGAAGATATCCTGGGTACCATTGCCGTGGTGAACATCGAAGTCGATGATGGCGATGCGCTTGAGGCCATACTCCGCCAGGGCGTGGGCGGCACCGACGGCGACATTATTGAAGAAACAAAAGCCCATCGAGCGCCTGCGTTCGGCGTGATGACCCGGCGGGCGGACACAGCAGAAGGCGGCATGGTGCTTGTCGCTCATCACCAAATCAACCGCCATGATGGACGCGCCGGCGGCGCGCAGGGCGGCGGGGAGGGTGCCTATGCTCATGGCGGTATCGCCATCGATCCAGGCCAGCTGGCCATCGACCTGGGGGGCTGAGTTAAAGATGAGATCGACGTAATCCGGATCGTGAACCCGCAGCAACTGCTCCCGGGTGACCTCGGGGGCATCGTAGTGAGTAACCAGCATTTCCATGCCGGAGGCAATCATACGATCCGCGATGGCATAGAGCCGCTCCGGGCACTCCGGATGATGAGCGCCTGGCTTGTGCTCCTGACAGAGATGGTGACCGATAAAGGCGAGGTTCATGCTAGTTAGTCTCTCCCCGTTTGCGCTTGTCCCAACCTGGGGGCCTGGTCCCGTCGAGAAAAGCCTTAATAATAGTGTTAATAGTGCCCCTGTCCTAACGGGCAGGTCACATTATCAGGTATATTGATGATTCTTGGGATGCGGATTCCGTGAAGTCAGGCTCCCAGCCGCCGCCCTTAAGCTTAACCCGATCGCGCCGCGCGATTCGACATCTATCCATTAATTTCCAACAAAATTCGCCAACCCCATAAAGGGAATCCAATCGTGAAGCTTTCAGACGTGGATCCGCTGTTCGTTCCCACCGGAGTTGCCGTATTCGGCGCCAGCGACAATCCGGAATCCATGGGAGGCTTGGTCTTCCGCAACGTGGTCGAGGGCGGATTCAAGGGACCCTGCTTTGCCATTAACCCCAAATACGAAGAGGTCGCCGGTAAGCGCAGCCATGCCAGCCTGGAAGAGGTCGACAAACCTCTCGATCTGGCGCTGATCGCCACGCCCGCGGAGGCCATACCCGCCATCCTGGACCAATGCGGCGCCAAGGGGGTGCGCATGGCCGTCATCTATTCTGCAGGCTTCGCCGAGGCCGACGAGGCCGGCGCCCACCTGCAGGACAAGATCGTGGAGACGGCACGCCGCCATCACATCCGTGTTCTCGGTCCCAACACCATGGGCATGCTCAGACCCCAGAACCGCCTCAACGCCACCTCCGGCGTCTCCACCAAGGCGGTCAGCGGTAACGTTGCCCTTGTGTCTCAGTCCGGTGCCGTTTGCAGCGCTATGTTGGATTGGTCGGTGCCGCGCCACATCGGCTTTTCCTCCATGATCTCCCTGGGCGCAGCGGCGGATGTGGACTTCGGTGATGTGCTTGACTTCCTGGCCCTGGACGCCCACACCCAGTGCATCCTCCTCTATGTTGAGGGCATCCGCAATGCCCGCCGCTTCATGAGCGGCTTACGCGCCGCCGCCCGAATCAAGCCCGTGATCGTGGTCAAGGTTGGCCGCATGGCGGCAGGCTCCCGCGCCGCCAAGTCCCATACCGGGGCCTGGGTTGGGTCCGCCGAGGTCTTTCGCGCCGTCATGGAACGAGCCGGAGCGGTCCAGGTGGATGCCCTGCACCAACTCTTCGCCGCCGCCCACGTCTTTGGCTCCAACAAACGCCTGGGCGGTGACCGCATCGCCATCGTCACCAATGGGGGTGGTCCTGGCGTACTCGCCGCCGACCGGGCCGCGGAACTGGGCCTGACCCTGGCCACGCTCTCGGAACAGACCAACGTCAAATTGGGCGAGGTCCTGCCGACCTGCTGGTCCCATGGCAACCCGGTGGACGTCCTGGGCGAGACCACGGTGGACCGCTACGGCAAGGCGGTGGAACTCTGTCTGGCCGACAGCAATGTGGATGGGGTAGTGGCCATCCTGGCCCCCCTGTCCATGACCGACACCACGGGGGTGGCCCAGCGCCTGGTCGAAATCGCGAAAATGAGCCGTAAACCGGTGCTGGCCTGCTGGATGGGCGCGGGCCTGGTCGCTGAGGCCGTAGCCCTCTTCGCCCAGAACCGTGTGCCTCATTTCGAGAGCCCGGAACAGGCGGCGGAGGCCATGTCCTATCTGGCCAACTACCACCGCAACCAGAAGCTTTCCATGCAGTACCCCGGCCCCCTGTCCGAGCGCCGTAACCCGGATGTGGAGGGGGCACGCCTCATTATCGAGGGCGTCATGGCTGAGGGCCGCAAGACCCTGGGCATCGTCGAGGCCAAGGCCATTCTCTCCGCCTTCCGCATCCCCACCATGCAGGCGGTGGCGGCTCGCTCCGCCAACGAGGCCCTGATGGCGGCCCAGGCCCTGGGCTTTCCGGTGGTGATGAAAATCAGCTCGCCGGATCTCACCTATAAATCTGACGTGGACGGGGTCAGGCTCAATATCCGCGATTCCCAGACGGTGCGCCGCATTTTCACCGAGTTGGTGGAACGAGCCAAGGCCATGCGACCCGAGGCACGCATCGAGGGCGTCACCGTGGAGCACATGGTCTCGACCCGTGCGGCCCGAGAGCTCATGATCGGGGTCATGCGCGACCCTATTTTCGGCCCCATCATCAGCTTCGGCGCCGGAGGCATCGAGGTGGAGGTGCTGGAGGATCACGCCGTGGGCCTGCCGCCGCTCAATGACTTTATCATCGAGACCATGATTAACCATACCCGGGTCGCCCGGCTCATGGGGGCCTTCCGCCACATGCCGCCCATGAACCGCAAGGCCCTGGCGAAAATTTTGCAACGCGTCTCCGAGATGGTCTGCGAACTGCCGGAAATCATCTCCATGGAGATCAACCCTCTGATTGGCAATGACAAGGATGTCATTGCGGTGGATGCCCGAATCCAGGTTCAGTATCGGCCACCCCAATTGCCGCCCTATGGTCACATGGCCATCCACCCCTATCCCGTCCATCTCATCGAGCGGGTGCAGATGCCTGACGGCACCGACCTGGTGATTCGACCCATCCAGCCCGAGGATGCCCAAATGGTGCAAACCTTCGTGCGCGGCCTGTCGGAGCAAACCAAGTATTATCGCTATATGCAGGCCATCAAGGAGTTGACACCGGAAATGCTGGTGCGCTTCACCCAGATCGACTACGACCGCGAGATGGCGCTGATTGGGGTGAAGGAGGGGGGTGATGGCGACGAAATGGCCGGCGTCGCGCGTTATTCCTCTCATCCGGGAGGCGAGACCTGCGAGTTCGCCATCGTCGTCTCCGACAACTGGCGGGACCGGGGTATCGGCGCCCGTCTCATGCGCTCCCTGATGCAGAATGCCCGTGACCGCGGTTTCCGCCACATGGATGGCGAGGTGCTCACCGCCAACAGCCGCATGTTGGCCCTGATGCGCTCCCTCGGTTTCCGTATTGAACGCGATCGTCAGGATCCGGGGGTGCAATTGGTCGAAAAGGTTCTCTGATTTTGTCCCCCGGTTGGGAGGAAACGTTTAGAATCCCCTGCCCTGGCCGCAAATGCCACGCTGTCATAGACCCACGCCAGTCTTACAGGCTAAAACATAATTAATCCAAGGAGATACCCAGATGAGTCGAGACGTCGTTGTTTTGAGCGCGGTGCGCTCCCCCATTGGCACCTTTGGTGGTGCCCTGGCCGAGTTTGATGCCAGCGAGCTGGCCGGCATTGTGATGAAGGAAGCGGTCGCCCGCTCCGGAGTCGATCCCCACCTGATCAACTATGTGACCGTTGGCAACACCATGCCGACCGATTCCCGCTATGCCTACGTCGCCCGCGTGGCCTCAATCCAGGCCGGCCTCTCGATGGAATCCGTCGCCATGCAGGTGTCGCGCCTGTGCGCCTCGGGCCTGCAGGGCATCGTCACCACCGCTCAGAACATCATGCTCGGCGACGCCGACTATGGTATTGGCGGCGGCGTCGAGGTCATGTCCAAGGGCGCTTACCTGCTGCCGGCCCTGCGTAACGGCGCCCGCATGGGCGATACCACGGCGATTGATTCCATGGTCGCCGTGCTGACTGACCCCTTCGGCGTCGGCCACATGGGCATCACCGCCGAAAACCTGGCCGAGAAGCACGGCTTCTCGCGTGAGGAACAGGACGTCTTCGCCGTCGAATCCCAACGCCGCGCCGCGGCGGCCATCGCCGCCGGCCACTTCAAGTCCCAGATCCTGCCGATCGTCAAACAGACCCGCAAGGGCGAGGTGGTGTTCGATACCGACGAGCACCCGCGGCCCGGCACCACCCTGGAGGCCCTGGCCAAGATGAAGCCGGCCTTCAAGAAGGACGGCACCGTCACCGCTGGTAATGCCTCTGGTATCAATGACGGCGCCGCCTTCTTTGTGCTGGCCGCCGCCGATGTCGCCGCTCAGGCAGGCTTCAAGCCCATGGCCCGCCTCGTCTCCTACGCCGTGGCCGGCGTACCGAACGAGATCATGGGCGAGGGTCCGATCCCGGCAACGCGCCTGGCCCTCAAGAAGGCCGGCATGACCCTTAACCAAATGGATGTCATCGAATCCAACGAGGCCTTCGCTGCCCAGGCCCTCACCGTCGCCAAGGTCCTCGGCCTCGACCCCGCCAAGACCAATCCAAACGGCGGTGCCATCGCCCTCGGCCACCCTGTCGGCTGTTCCGGTGCCTTCATCGCCACCAAGGCCCTTTATGAGCTAGAGCGCATCGGCGGCCAGTACTGCCTGGTCACCATGTGTATCGGTGGCGGTCAGGGCATCGCGGCCATCTTCGAGCGGCTCTGATTCGTCACTCCAGACGCCAAAGGAATCTAATTCGGCTGAATCAGGTCAGGGCGTCCAACCGCGCCTGAGTAACCCCGAGGTTTGATGGGGCCCCCCGAACCGGCTTTATCCGGTCCGGTGAGCCCCATTTCTTTTGCGCAAGGGCATCCCGGCTTCCCCCTGGGATGTCGATCCCCTGGAACTAAATCAGCACCAGCCGCACTAAGCAGAATCTTCACTTCATCACCTGGCCTAGCGAGGCTAATACCCATGAACGAACAGGAAAAAGGCATGATCGAGGGGCTGTTCCAACGCCTCCAACAGGCGGAGTCCCAGCTAGGCAAGCGCGATGCCGAGGCCGAGGCCCTGATCAACAGCCTCATGACCCGCCAGCACGCCGCCCCCTATCTATTATCCCAGGCGGTCCTGGTGCAAGAGCAGGGTCTGAAGAACCTCCAGGCCCAGGTTGAGGATCTGGAACGCCAACTGGCCGAGCGCCCCCAGGGCGGCGGTGGCTTCCTGGGCGGACTTTTCGGGGGTGGTAGCCAGCCTGCCGCCCCCACTCAACCACGCCAAGCCACAAGCGGCGGTTGGAGTAACAGCCCCGCCGGGGCTCAGGGCCTGACCCGGGGCGGGGTTACTCCCTTCCAACAACAGCCCGGCGCCCAAGGAGGCGGCTTCATGGCTGGTGCCCTGCAAACCGCCATGGGCGTAGCCGGCGGCGTCCTTCTCGGCAATGCCATCGGCAGCCTCTTCTCCAGCCCGGCTGAGGCGGCCATTCCAGAGGTGGCTACCCATAAGGCGCCCCCGGCCCCTGAGGCGACCGACACTCCGGCCGACGAAGGGGGTGGTGGTTTCTTCGACAACTTCTTCAGTGGTGGCGACGAAGGAGGCGGCGACGACGACGATAGCGGGTTTGATTGGTGAGCGCCTTCAGGACTGATCCGCGCTTAGCCCAGCCATAACAGAACACCCCCGCTCCACCGGGGTGTTCTGTTTGGACCTAGACAACTCCTCACAAGCCCCAGTCAGCGGTCAGGGATGAAGAGATGCGGGGTAGATACCCGCTTGGCAATACCGGGAACTCATCCCCGGCCCTCCCCCCGCCGGCGCCCTAGGGGTTCTGCCCGATCTCCACCTGGCCCTGCCCGGTCCAACCGTATTGCCGGGGCCGATACATGTCCTCCACGGTCGCAGCAGGGTGCAGGAAGCGGCCCGGGGTGACGGCGCGGACCCGGTAGGCGAGCTGGAAGCGCTCCGGCTCACTGGCCTGGCGATCCACGGCGGCCACGAAGCGGTCAGCGCGGAATTCCTGGTGGGCGCTGGTCTCCAGCAGCCCCAGCCAGGGGATGCCCTGCAGATCACCGGCCCGCAGCAGGCTGGGATTTTCGATCTCAAAACCTGCCGGCAGGGGGTCATTGACCAGCAGGCGCGCCGCACCGGCCTGGTCAGCGGTCACCGTGAGGAGGACCACCAGGCGCTGGCCCTGGCTCAGCCTATCGGTTTGGACACGCCGGCCCTCCGGGTCATAGTAGGCGCGCTCGATGCTATAACCATGACCCCCGGCGGGCGGGGCCTTTTTGGGGATACCCGACAGGCTAACCAGAACCTCGACGGCTTGCTTGCCGCGATTGAGAAGGGTCGCGGGGCCGGCAGCCAAGGCACTAGGATCGAAACGCCTGAACAGAGGACCCTCCGTGAGCTTGCCCTCCAGTTCCAGTTTTGGCTTGGCGGCGCCCTCCATCAAGGCGTGAGCCGCGAGCAACAACCAGGCCTGCTCCTGGGTGCTGAGGCGCGCGTCCAGTGCCCCCAGCTGATCGATCCGTGCGGCCAGGGCCGTCAAATTGATAGCCCCGGTACCGCTCTCGGCAGCCAGGGCCAGGAGGGCGGCGGCATCCCGCAGACCCGAGCCGAAATCAGGACGCCAGCCCTCTCCCGCCTCGCCCTCTTCCAGCAAGGCCAGGGCCGAGGCAAAGGCACGGTCGGCGCGGGACTTGTCGCCATAAAGCGCCAGGGCGGCGCCAAGCTGGGCCCGCGCCATCGGAGTCGCGAAGGCATCGAGCTTCGCCTCGGCGTAATAGCGCAGGTCACCGATGACGGCGCGGGCATTGCGTGCCAGCACATAGAGGGCATAGGCCACATCCTCGCCTCCGCTCTCGCCGCCATCTCCAAGATCCCCGGCATAGGCCAGGCGGTTGCGCAGATTATCCAGGGCCAACTGGAAGGCGACATCCGGTACGGCGTGACCGGTCTCCCGGGCCCGGGTGAGGAAGTCGGTGACATAGGCGTCCAACCAAAGATCATCGCCCCCGGGGCCCCAGAGCCCAAAACCCCCATCCGATCCCTGTTTGCCAATGAGGTCGGCGATGGCGGCCTGGATGCGCGGCCCCGCCTCCCGCTCGCCACTCAGGCCGGCGGCCAGGGCGATCTGGTTCAAATAGAGCAGGGGCAGGGCGCGACTGGCGATCTGCTCGGCACAGCCGAAGGGATAAAGATCCAGGGACTGAAGCAGGCCCGGCAGATCCAGGCGGCCAGCGCCACTGGCGGATATCAGCAGGGAGCCGTTCCCCGGTTGCAGGTCCTTGAAGAGATCCTGGGAGAGCACCAGACCCCGGCCACCGGGCTTGAGGGTCTCAACCCAGGTCTGACGCAGGGGCGGACGGTTGTCACGTACCGGCAGCCGTAGCTGTTTGACGATCTCCTGGCCATCCGGGGTCTTGAGCCGGACCCGCAGGCCGGCATCGCCCAAGCCTAAGGCCCGCAGGGGTACTTCCAAGCGAGCGCGGCCACCCGCCACCAGGTCCAATGTGCGCCGGGCGGACTGGGCATCCAGTTCGATAAGCCCCCCCTCAGTCTCCAGAGCCAATTCAACCCGACCCGCCGGTCCGGTGACATGAGTCAACTCGATGAGAGCCCGGGAGCTGTCGCCCGGGGCGAGAAAACGCGGCAGGCTAGCCTGGATGACAATGGGGTCGCGCATCATCAGATCCTGGTCCCCATGTCCGACACCGGCGGCCGTCCAGGCCATGGCCATGAGCTTGAGGGTGCCATTGAAGTCGGAGGGCGCGAAGCTGACTCGGGCCTTACCCTGGGCGTCGAGACGCAGAATGCCGGAGTGAAAGGCTACCAGGTCCTCGGTCGGTGGTGGGCCTTGCAAGCGCACCATACCCCCGTCACCGCCGGTACGCACCACGCCGGGAGCCCCCTGCATCCGGTCGATGAGCTGACCATAGAGGTCACGAATCTCCATCCCCAGCCGGCGCTGGCCAAAGTACCAGGCATCCGGGTCCGGCGCGGTGAAGCGCGTCAGGTTCAGAATGCCGATGTCCACCGCCGCCAGAGTCACATAGGCCTCCTCGCCGGCTTTTAGGTTGGGAACCGAAACCTCCAGATTCAGGGGCTGGCGCGGCGCCACCGGGCCCAGGGGCGCCAGGTCCACACTCAGCTTGCGATCACCCGGGGCTACCCCGGCCCAGGCCAGGCCGATGGCCCGCCCCGGCATCCGCTTGGCAGCCAGGTCCATGGGCCGATAGAGGAGGGCCGTGACATAGGCACCCGCGCCCCAGTCGGCGGTCACAGGGAGCTCGACGGTCAGGCCCTCGGCCGGGACCTGGACCTCTTGCATCGTCAGCAGCCGATCGCCTAGGGCCAGGACCAGGGCGGTGCCGGGGAAGCGGGCCTCGATGCGCACCCGCGCCATCTCCCCCACCTGGTAGCCCGGCTTATCGAGGGAGACCTTGAGGAGGTCGGGGGTGTCGATGGCCTTGGGCGCCTGATACCAACCCGCCTCGAAGGCCAGACTGACGGGGATGGGTCCGGTCTCGGGACCGGTCACCGCCAGCTCATAGCCACCCCAGGCCACCGGGGCCTCGAGGCGGGCCGGGGCCTCCGTTCCCAGATTCAGGTCGCCGCTGGCCACGCGCTCGCGACGGCTCACCGGCTCATAATCCCAGCGCCCGTCAGACTGAAACCACTGGAAGCTGGTCGTCACCCGCGACAGGGTCCAGCGCAGACCCCGTTGGGCCAGGCGCTGGCCATTAGGGGCAAGGGCGATGACCTCGAAGGCCGCCTTGCCGCCCTCGTCCACCGTGCCCTCAAAGAGGGGCTTGAGGCCGAGACGGGCCTGGGTATCCTGCACCGGGCGCTCCAGGGTGCGCTCCACCGGCCGGCCACCGCCCTCCAGAACCCGGACCTCGATTTTGGCGAGGTTGGGACGGCTCCCAGCGGGCAGTACCGGCAACGCCAGAGGCAGGCTGGCCTTACCCATGGCATCGGTCCGGGCAGGGGGCAGGGGCGCGCTGGCCGGACTGGACTCCTCGTCCGCCAGACCGAAGTGATAGCCCGGCTGGCTGGCCAGGCGGTCGCTCTGCTCAATACGCACCTCCCCCTCCACCTCCAGCCCGGCGGCGGGGGCGCCGAACAGAAAACGGGCCTCAAGCTGGATATCCTGCTGGACGGACGGAGTGATGATCGGGGCCTCGAGGGTCGGCTCGAAGGCCAAACGCTCAGGCTCGAAGTCCTCCACCAGGAAGGGCTGCTCCGCCAGGGGCGCGGCCTCGGGGTCCGCATGGATGGAAGCGCGCCAGGTGCCATGCATGGCCGTGGCCGGCAGATCCAGGCCCAGATGCCGCCCGCCCAGGCCCTGATCCGGGAGCAGGACGCGGCTGTGTTCGACGCCATCGGGCCGCCGAATCTTGAGAGTCAGGGGCAGACCCGTCAGGGCCAGTGCCTCGCCATTGCGGGCCAGGGCCGTGACCTGCACCCTCTCGCCGGCCCGATAGACGCCGCGCTCCGTGGTCAGGAAGACATCCACGGGGCCCGGTGCCGGGCGCCCATCCACGCCCCGATCCGCGAGATCGAAGGCCGACTGGGCCAGATCCAGGAAGGCAAAATCGCCGTCCGGCCCCTCGGCCACCAGCAGGGCCGGCTTGTTGCCCCCTTCCCCACGCAGCAGGCCCGGCTCGAACCGGGCATGGCCCGCCGCGTCCGTATTGGCCCGGCCCAGGATTTCGTCATTGCGGGCCACCAGGCGCAGGCTGACCTCCTTCAGGGCCCGGGCGCTCGACAGGGAGCGGACGAAGGCATGCAGGCCGTCATGGCCGGTGAGGGCCGAAAGCCCCAGGTCGGAGACGACGAACCACTGGGTCGCCAGTTCATCGCCCTGGTCGGGGGCCTCGGCGGGACGGGCGGTCATGACATAGGCGCCGGGCTTAAGCTCCTGGATCAGGGCGCCCACCGGAACAGCCGTGGTCATCTCCCGGTTGAGTTCCATACCCACCTCAACCTCACCAGACCAGACGGCCTCACCCTCACGGTCGCGGAGGTTCTCGGTCGAGTAGGGGGTCAGCGACTTGAGCAGGGCACCTCCCTCCCAGGCCGCCGTGGCCAGGGAACGTTCACCGAGCCGCAGGACCTCGGCCTTGACCAGGCGGGTGTTGATCGACACCAGGGGGATGGCCGCCTCGCCGCCCTTGGGCAGCACATAGGCGCGACCCTGGAAGCGCACCGAGGGCGAGCGGTCGCGGACATAGATATCCAGGTCCGCCGAATTGGCCAGGGTCTCGCCATCGGCAGCGGGCAGGCCGGCGCGCACCCGCAGGCGGTAGCGCTCGCCGTGGACCACACCATCGACACACAGGGCCTGGGGATCCACCTCCACCGTCAGGCCGCGTCCGGTCTCGACCTGCAGGAAATCGGTCAAGGTCGCGCGATCACGGGGCAAGGGGTCGGACAACTCGATACAGATGCGGGGATTGGCGGCGTCGGAATCGACGCGATGGCCGATGATGCGGAAGCCGTGCTCCGCCAGCCATTGGTCGTAGAGGTCGCGAACCGACTCGTCCTCCTTCACCACCAGGGCGGCACGCAGGGCGCGAATGGCCGGCCGCCACTGATCGCGGGCTGCCAGACTCTGGCCCAGGGCCGCCAGGGCGCGCAGGCGCTCAGTGTCGGTCCCAGAGGTGAGATAGGCATTGATAGCGGCGGCTGTCGCGGCCCCCAACAGGCGTTGGCGGGCCTGCCAGTCGTTGGGATCATAGCCCAGACTGGCCCGCGACAGGCCAAGCCAGGCCGCGGGTGCCTCCGGAGTCAAGCGCAAGGCCTCGGCATAGCGGGCCAGAGCGACGGGCCCGTTTTGGGCGCGCATGGCCTCCTCGGCCTCGGCCAGCAGGCGATCGAAGCGGGCCGAGACTGGCCGGGGCCGGGCGGCGATCTCCACTGCCTGCCGCCGAGCCTCCTCGGCGTAACCCCTGGGGAGGAAACCAAGTTCTGCCAGGCGGCGCGTCCTGGGTTCCTGGTCATCCCGCACCCCGGCGGTGATATGTCCCGAGATAGCGTTCGGGAAGGGGCGGGCGTCCTCGTAATCACTCTTGAGGAAGCACCAGCGCGCCTTGCGGTTATAGGTAAAGGCCTTGCAGCGCTCATCGGCAAGACAGGCCGCCTGGCAGACCTCCAGGTCGATGTCCTGGCGAGTTTCCAGGTCGCGGCCAAAGTAGTCCACCCCTTCCACCACCACCAACTGGCGTCTGGCAGGGTCGCCAGCCTGAGCGTTCAGGGGTTGGACCAGGGCCCAGACCGGGGCCAGAAGAGTCAGGAAAAGTATCGCGAAAGGCAGGCGCCGTGACATGGGAGAACTCCGCGAAGGCCGTGGATCATAGGGTCCGAGTCTAGCAGTCAGGCCGAAAAGTTGCCGCCCACATCATGATCCGCCCTGACGGGTGGCTCCACAGGGCTAGGGATGGCAAGCCAGGGGGATGAAACTCCGTGGCGATTCCAATCGAAATTGACCCTTTGCTAATTTAGAATTTTCTAATATACTAATCACCCATGGGTCCGGATACTCCATCCGGCCCAGGACAACAACAAGCTCTGCAGTCTCAATATTCCTATGATATTCCGAGGTGTGTAACACAATGAACAAGATCGCCCTTGCTGTCTCGGTTGCCGCCCTCGCGGCCCTTTCTACTTCCGCCAGCGCCTGGTGGACCGGTGCCCCCTACGGAGATCCGGCCATGCAAGAGGAGATGCGCCAACAGGCCGCGCGTCAATTCGAGGACCAGGCCAAAATGTACGCCGAATGGCAAAAAGCCATGAGGGAGGCCAGCCAGCCACCCGCCATGGACCCCGCCTGCGGGATGCCGAAGATGCCGGAATTCCCAGCCATGCCCGAGTTCCCGGCCGAGCCGGAATTCGCCCAGCAGCCCGAATTCCCGCCCATGCCCGAGTTCGGTCAAATGCCGGAAATGCCCCCCATGCCCGAATTTGGCAAAATACCGGAAATGCCCCCCATGCCCGAGTTCGCGGATGCTGACTGTTTTGGCCAGGCTCCGATCACCCCGGCCCATCCCATGATGGCCAGGCATACCGAGCGTCGCCAGCAGATGGAGGCCCGCTTCAACGAAATGCGCAAGGCTGCCGCCACCCGTCACGCCGAGGCCATCAAGGCCAGCGAGGAGCGCCGCGCCAATTTCCTGAAGTGCATGGACCCGAAGGCCTGATCTAACCTCCCATCTCAGGCCCTGCCATCGGCGGCAGGGCCTGATAGCGCTGGATCGCCAGCCGCACATTGAACAGTAACCGGTCCCGGCCCAAACGGTCGGCAAAACCCGCGTTGCGCACCACCTCCAGAACACCGGGGTTGAGCCCAGCCATCCACAGGGCAAGGCCTCGCTCGGTCGCCCGCCGCTCCCCCTCCATCAGCGCCTGCAGCGCCGAATACTCGATGTCCGGCACCCGGCTCAGGTCGAGCAAGACGACGCGCGGTTGCTGTTCCTCCGCTAACGCCAGTATCCGCTCACCGAGTTCCTGCGCGTTGAAGAAGAAGATGCGTCCCTCGGGACGCAGGATCAGCAAACCCGGAAAAGTCTCGTCGTCCGGGTGCTCGGGGGAGAGGGGCCGCAATACATCCGCACCCCGTTTGCGTCCTACGACGTACAGATTCGCTCGGGCCTCCTGGCTGGCCAGGCCCAGCAGGGACAGAATGATGGCGACCACGATACCCGCGAGGGTACCGAAGACCAGGACCCCCAGGCATGCCACAAGCGCCCAGCGGAACTCCATCCGCCGAACCTTGCGGATGGCGAGGAACTCGGCCGGCTGGATGAGCCCTACCGAATAGACAATCACGACCGCCGCCAGGGTCGCATAAGGCAGCAGGCCAAGGACCGGGGCCAACAACAGCATAGTGGCCGCTGCCACCCCCGCTGTCATCAACGCGGCCATCCGTGAACGCCCACCGGCGGCGCGCACCACGGCTGTCTGGGAGGTACCACCCCCAGCGGGCATGGCGCCGAACAGGGCGCCACCGAGATTGGCCGCCCCCGTGGCCAGGAGTTCGCGATTGGCATTGATAGGCGGGTCTGTCTCCTTGGCGAAGGCACGGCCTGCGGCAATTGATTCGGTAAAGCTCATCAGAGCGATACCCAGCGCACCCGGCAAGAGCATTTCGACCAGGGCCGGATCGGGCAGGGTCAGCGCGGGCAACCCCTGGGGAATGAGGCCGACGATCGACAGGCCACGTTCCGGCAACCCCAGCAACCAGCTAGCGGCGATGGCCCCGCCCACGGCGACCAACGGGGCCGGCGCATGGGGCCATTGCCGTTCCATGACAACCAACACCAGCAGGGTGGCCGCCGCCATGGCCAGTGTGGTCACTGAGGTCTCGGGTAGATGGTACGCGAGACTCAGGACATCACGGAAAAAGCCCGCCTTCTCGATATGGACCCCGAGCAGCTTGGGCACCTGGTCGAGCACGATCACCAGGCCGATACCGGCCTTGAAGCCGGTCAATACGGGTGTCGAGATGAAGTTGGCGACAACGCCCAGACGCAGCAGACTGGCCAGCAGCAGCATGACCCCCACCAGGCCGGTCAGGGTCGCCGCGGCGGTCACTAGTTGGGCCGGGTCGCCATCCGGCACCGCCATCCCCAGTTCGGTTCCAGCCAGGATGGCGAGGGTGGTCGTCGAACTGACGCTGAGCACCCGCGAGGAACCAAGTAGGGCATAGATGACCATCGGCACGAAGGCGGTATAGAGGCCCACGGCCACCGGCAGTCCGGCCACCGTTGCATAGGCCATAGCCTTGGGCAGGACGACGGCCGCCGCCGTGAGGCCGGCCACCAGGTCGAAACGGAGGGAACCATCGACCGGGGGAATTGCCCCCGCGGCTTGTGCCTTACTCATCATGTCTCCCCCGCCACCCCTTGGCCGGGCAGCGTCTTGTCAGCGTTACACTTCTCGAACGGTCGGGCTCAGAACCTCTGACTGATGGCCTAGGCCGTGAATAGGAGTAGAAAGGGGCTATTTGTTTCTGAGTTGCGATTGCCAGGCCATGGGCGACAGGCCCGACCAGCGTCGAAAGGCCCGGGTAAAGGCGCTGATTTCCGCATAGCCTAGGATAGCCGCAATCTGGCTGATGGACATAGCCGTGTTCGCCAGCAACTGGCGGGCAATGTCATAACGGACCTCCGCCACTAAGGCCGTGAAGGTGGTGCCCTGCTCCGCCAGTCGGCGATTGAGGGTACGGGGGTGGATGGCAAGGAGTTGCGCGACCTCCTGCAGAGAACCCCCAGAGGTGATGAGGCGGGTGCGCAGGGCGCAACGCAAGCGACCGACCAGATCATGCGCGTCTAAGTTAGCCTGGGCCGCGATCCGCTGCTCCATTTCCCGGCAAAGCGCGGGATCGGCCTCCGGCAGGGCCTGATCAAGCCACCTTGCCGGGAAGACCAGGGCCGTCCGCTCCCGGTCGAAGCGCAACGGGGCCTGAAAGAAGCGGCGGTAGGGGGCAAGATCCTTGGGTTGGCGGCGGGCAAACAGGACCTCGCTGGGCAGCCAGGCGGGACCGCATAGCGAGCGCAACACATTCAAGCAGATGGCCATGGCGCCATCATTGATCTGGTCGCTGCCATCCACCTGGCGGTGGAGCAGGTAACTCAACACCGCCACCTCCCCCTCCAGTGACAACAGGAGCGCAGCTCCCCGGTCGTGTAAAAACAGATTCAGCACCAGGCCGCGCAGAGCTGCGCCAACATTCGGCGCGTGGGGCAGTAGTTGGCCGATCAAACCCAGACACTCGGGCCCAGTACGCTGACCGAGTAGCAGGCCGAAATGATGACAACCAGTCCGGGACACGCAATCCTGCAGCATCCGGCCCAGGATCGGGAAGGCCACCAAGTTGTCGGCGTCGTTGAACAGCGTCTCGTCCAATCCCAAGGGATGGATCAGGTCCGCCACATCCACGCCCATCTCCTTCAGCAGCCCAGGCAACCCAACCACGGGGCCAACTCTAAGGCTATCTTCAGGAATGGGGAACCCGTGAAGGGCGGTATCCTCCTGACCTATTACAGGGGTGGAACCAGGGCTCATCGCATTAAATCTCGCGGTAAAATGTCGCAAAATGTCAAGCAGATTCCTTTCCTTCAAGCGATAATCCCAGAGGCATACTAGGTAACCTCCCCGCGCTTAGTTTCAGGCGTCTGGTGATGGGGTTAATCGCCAAGATGCGCATCTTTCATCCCACTCGCAACCATCTAGCCAACCTATTGGAGAAGAAACCCATGAAGATATTTACGGTGACCCTCATGGTCGCCCTGGGACTGGTTGCCGGGATTGGTCAGGCGGCCGACCCGGATCAGAGCCCAACTCCCCCAGGCTCCCCCAGCGCGACGACGACGATCAGCGGCAAGCAACTGCCCGCGCCGGACCCGGCATTCGGCGGCGTGATCAAGCATGATGCCCTGCAATCGAAACCCTGGTGGGCCCCACGCATCGTGCCGCCCAAGCAGGCCCCCAACATCCTGCTCATCATGACGGATGATTCCGGGTTCGGCGTGCCCAGCACCTTCGGTGGCGTCATCCCCACGCCCACGATGGATAGCCTCGCGCAGAGCGGTCTGCGCTACAACAACATCCACTCCACCGCCCTCTGCTCACCCACCCGGGCCGCGCTCATCACCGGGCGCAACCATCACTCGGCGGGCTTCGGCGTCATCTCTGAACAGTCCACCGGCTTCCCCGGCTACAACAGTATCATCGCTAAGGACAAGGCGACCATAGCCACCATCCTTAGGGACAACGGCTACGCCACCTCCTGGTTCGGCAAGGACCACAACGTGCCGGCCTTCGCCGCCAGCCAGGTGGGCCCCTTCGACAACTGGCCCACCGGCCAGGGCTTCGACTATTTTTACGGCTTCGTCGGTGGCGACGCCAACCAGTGGCAGCCCAACCTGTTCCGCAACACCACCCAGATCTACCCCTTCGACGGCAAGCCGGGCTGGAACCTGATCACCGGCATGGCCGACGACGCCATCGACTACCTGAATCGGATCAACCAGATCGATCCCAGCAAACCCTTTTTTCTGTACTACGTACCCGGCGCCACCCACGCCCCCCACCACCCCACCCAGGAGTGGGTGGACAAGATCCACGCCATGCACCTCTTCGATGATGGCTACGAGAAGCTGCGCGAGCGCATCTTCGAGAACCAAAAGCGCCTGGGCGTGATCCCCGCCGACACCCAGCTCGAGCCCTGGCCGGCCAAGGTCCTAAAGCCCTGGGCAGAGCTGACAGATGAGGAGAAGAAGCTCTTTATCCGCCAGGTCGAGATCTTTGCCGCCTACGAGGCCTATAACGACCACGAGATCGGCCGCGTCATCCAGACGGTCGCCGACATGGGCAAGCTCGACGACACCCTGATCATCTACATCAACGGCGACAACGGCACCAGCGCCGAGGGCGGGCCGCTCGGCACCCCCAACGAGGTGGCCTTCTTCAATGGCGTCAACGAGATGCCGGTGGCCGAGCAGATGAAGTGGTACGACGTCTGGGGCACCGAGCAGACCTACAACCACATGTCCGCCGGCTGGTCCTGGGCCTTCGACACCCCCTTCACCTGGTTCAAGCAGAACGCCTCCAAGCTCGGCGGCATCCGCCAGTGTATGGCCGTCTCCTGGCCCGGGCACATCAAGGACAAGGGCGCGCTGCGCGACCAGTTCATGCACATCATCGACGTGGTCCCCACCCTCTTGGAGGTCACTGGGATTTCCGCCCCCGAGACCGTGGACGGCATCAAGCAGGCCCCCATCGAGGGCACCAGCTTCGCCTACACCTTCGACGCCAAGAACGCCAAGGAGCCTTCACACCACAAGACCCAGTATTTCGAGATGATGGGCCAGTGGGCGCTTTATCACGAAGGTTGGCTGCTCAGCACCCAGGTGAACCGGGCACCATGGGAGGCCTTCGGCGCCGCGAACCCCGACCCGCTCAACAACCAGGTCCTCGAACTCTACGACCTCAACAAGGACTTCAGCCAGTCCCATAACATCGCCGCACAGCATCCCGACAAGGTGAAGGCGATGAAGGCGCAGTTTATTGAGGAGGCAAGGAAATATCAGGTATTCCCTCTGGACGCCTCGGTCGCCGCCCGCATCGTCGCCCCGCGACCCAACATTACCGCCGGGCGTAGCGAGTTCGTCTATACCCACCCCATGGTCGGCCTGCCCCAGGGTGATTCACCCATGCTGTTGGATACCTCCTACACCATCACCGCGGACATTACCGTGCCCGAGGGCGGCGCCGAGGGCATGATCCTGACCTCCGGGGGGCGCTTTGCCGGCTACGGTTTCTACCTGCTCAAGGGCAAGCCGGTGTTCCTCTGGAACCTCATCGATCTGAAGCGTGTCAAGTGGGAAGGACCGGAGGCGCTCACGCCCGGCAAACACAGCGTCGAGTTCGATTTCAATTACGACGGCCTCGGCGTCGGCACTCTCGCCTTCAACAACATGAGTGGCCTTGGCCGCCCGGGCACCGGCACCCTCAAGGTGGACGGCAAGGAGGTCCAGACCATCACCCTGCCGCATACGCTCCCGATGATCCTGCAGTGGGACGAGAGCTTTGACATCGGCTCCGACACCCTGACCGGCGTGAACGATGCCGACTACCAGCCTCCGTTTACCTTCACCGGCAAGCTCGACAAGCTGACGATCAAGGTGGACCGGCCGCAGCTCACCGAAGAGGACATCAAGAAGTTGGAGAATGCCGAGGCGATCGCGGTGGACGGCAGCCCGATCCACCACCTGCAGAGCGGGCCGCAGTAGTTGCGCACCCCGTCCTGAGCAGCAGCGCTATTGCGCTATGCAACGCGCCGGCCGCCCCGGGTGATGCCTGGGGTGGCCGGCGAATTCGCCACTTCAGCGACTACTTGACGGAGGAGGCCAACGGCCATGAAACCTATTTGCTTGATCGCGGCCCTTGCCGTAACGGTGGCTACGACTACGGCGGCCGAGACCTATAAGATGACGACGCCCATTGCGCCGGGCGTCGCGACCCCCGATAAGCTCGAAACCTCCCTCGGCACCCTGAACCTGGTCGACGGCTTTCCGAAGCCCGACACCATCGAGAGGATCTACGACAACCTGGATCGATCGCGGGCCTTACAGGCCTACCTGCTGGCCATTCCCATCGTCAACCAGGCCGGTATGCGCGACTCGTTGCGCAAATTCGGGCCGGACAACCAGACCGACGTCATCTGGGAGACCCTGGTCGATCCGAAGACCGTCGAGTTGACCGCGAACGACAACACCATCTACAACTTCATCTGGATCGATACCCATGAGGGGCCGGTGGTGATGGAGATCCCGCCGATGTCGCTGGGTGCCATCGACAACTTCTGGTATCGCTGGGTCGCCGACGTCGGCATCACCGGCCCCGACATAGGCAAAGGCGGCAAGTACCTGATCCTGCCCCCAGGATACGCAGGTGAAGTCCCGGAAGGCTACTTCGTCGTACGCCCGAGCACCTACGGCAATTGGGTACCCTTCCGAACCTTTCTCGTCGACGGGTCGCCCAAGCCCGGCGTCGAATCGGTCAAGAAGCACCTGAAGATCTACCCGCTGGCCGATGCCGCCAACCCCCCTCCTGTGAAGTTCGCCAATGCCTCGGGCGTCCCCGCCAACTTCGTCGCGCCAGGTGACTACGGCTTCTGGGAGCTGCTCGACAAGGTCATCCAGGAGGAGCCAAGCGAGGGCTCCGACCCAACCACGCTGGGCTTATTCGCCTCCATCGGCATCCAAAAGGGCAAACCCTTCAACCCCGACGAGCGGATGAAAAAAATCCTAACGGACGCCGCCAACATCGGCGCCGTTACCGCACGCACCCTGGCCTTCGAAATGCGCGAGAGGGACGCCTACTTCTATCCCGACAGCCAGTGGCGGCTGCCCTTCTTCGGCGGCTACAAGTTCGAGGTCTCGCCGGGGGTTGCCAACCTCGATGGCGCGGCCTTCTTCTACTACTTCGCCACCGGCGTGACGCCCGCGATGGAGGAGAAGATGGTCGGCAAAGGATCCCAGTATCCCTGGCGTTCCCTGGATGCAGACGGCAACCCCTTCGACGGCGCCAGGACCTACAAGCTGCACCTGCCACCCAACATCCCCGTGAAAGACTTCTGGTCCGTGATCGTTTACGACAATCAGACACGTTCCATGTTGCAGACCGACCAGCAAGCCCCGAGCGTCAGCAGTCAGGACAAGGACATCAAGATCAATGCGGACGGCTCCGTGGACATCTTCTTCGGTCCCAAAGCCCCAGAGGGCATGGAGAACAACTGGGTGCAGACCATTCCTGGCAAGGGCTGGTTCATGATCCTGCGCCTCTACGGCCCTCTGGAGTCCTGGTTCGACAAGACCTGGCAGCCTGGCGAGATCCAACTCCAGCCCTGATCGGGTCTAGATCCCCTGGTTTATCAGTCGGGTGAGCACAGCAGAGCCCGACCCTATAGCACCGGATCGGGGAATTTACCCGATCCGGATTATTGACCCTGCAATGAGGTTAACCCTAAACCCTATGAACAAGAAGTTGTTGAGAATGACCCGTATCTCCGTCCTGGCGGCAGCCCTGCCCCTGTTCACGGCCTGTAGCACCTTGGGGACGGAGGACAAGGCGGAGCCAGGTGCCATTGCGGTCGAGACCGTCCGCATGACCGCGACCGTCAAGGCGGTGGATCAGCGCAATCGCAAGGTTACCCTCGCCGGTCAGAACGGCAAGCCGGTGACCTACAAGGTGGGCAAGGAGGCGGTCAACTTCGACCAGATCAAGGTGGGCGACCGCGTGATCGTCACGGTGACCGAGGCGCTGGCCGTGTTCTTGCGGCCCCAGGGTACCCCACCCAGCGTCGGCGAAGGGGCCGCGGTCGCGTTGGCGCCGAAGGGGGCGATGCCAGGCGGCATGGTAGCAACAACGACGGAGGTGACGGCCCGGGTGGTAGCCGTGGACGCTGCCAGCCATCACGTGACCCTGAAGCTACCCGATGGACGTAAGAGAAGGGTGAGCGTTAACCCGGGCATCGACCTGGCGCAGGTTGCACCGGGTAATGCCGTGACGGTGCAGGTCGCCGATGAACTGGCCATTTCGGTGGAAAGGCCCTAGGGCGAAACAGCGCACGGCCTTGTTCATGCACTGACATAGACTCACTGGCCAACCGGGAGCTCCTCCCGGTCAGGCCATAACTCTAAGTACCACCGGAGAACCTTATGACGACTCGACGTAACCTGATTGCTGGCGCGGCACTGCTTACGCCGCTGGCGCTCGCCCTGAAGACGGCCCACGCCACCGAGCCTAAAGACAAGGAAGACGAGGCCCACGCGAAGCCCCAGTTTCTCTTCGTACAAAGTGCCGAGGGGGTGACCTACGCCGACGGACGCCTCACCCTCAAAGGCATCAGCCCCATCACCATCCTGTTTTCGGATCGCCCGGATCGGCTTGCCGGTCACATGGCCACCGCAAACTTCGTCCCCTTTTGGGGCGAAGGCGCGGACAGCTTCAAGTCCGATCCGCCCAATGGGACCCTCTCCGTGGTGGAGGATGCAGCCATGGACAACGTGGTTATGACCCTGCGCGAACCGCGGCTCGCCGGCCGGGATCTGAGCTACGAGGTGGAGGTGTTGGAAGGCACGCCGCCGACCAGCGCGGGGGCGGCCTCCCTGTTCATCGACATCATCGGCATGCCGCTCACCCCGGTCTCCTTTGCTGGCGCAAGACGGCGTATGTGGCGCCGGTCTTTCTACCGATAGCCCCTGGACGGTTCGCCGGCCTCGCCGGCGATCCCCGCCAGGGGAGGGGTCAGGTCAGCCTTTAGCCCAGGCGCAGCAGGCCAAGCACTAGGATAGGATCCTGGTCCTCCACCTTGGACAACCCTTAGGATGGCAAACCAAGATGAATAAGGCTTTATTGCCAGCAGGAGCCTGGTTAGCGATTACTGGCTCCAGTATCCTGGCATCAACTGGCACCGCCTTGGCCGCCACGGTTGACGGTTACGACGGGCAATGGCATTTCAACTTCACGCCCTATCTGTGGTTCCCGAATGTCGATCAGACCCTCCAGCATACGAACCCCTTGGGGGGAGGCAATAGCCTCGAAGTTGGGGTCAAGCCAGACAACTACCTCAGCAACCTGAAGTTTGGCCTGATGGGTACCCTGGATGCTCGCAAGGGGAACTGGTCCTTAGTCACGGATCTGATCTATGCCGACTTTGGCAACCAGCAAGGGCGCATCAAGCAGGTGCAAGGGCCCCTGAGCGCCGAACCCCTGTCGATCAACCGGGAAATCAATGTCAGGATACAATCGCTGATCTTGCAAGGCGCCGCGAGCTATACCATTGCCCGGGGTGCCGCGGGGACTCTGGACCTATTGGGCGGGATTCGTTACTTGGGGGTGACCACCGAAACCGGCCTGAGTTTCTCCGGTCCCACCGGCATCCTGTCATTCTCGAGCAGCCGTTCTCAGCGGCTGGACGTCTGGGATGGCATCCTGGGTGTACGCGGGGAGGTGTTCCTTGGCGATACGCATAGTTGGTTTCTACCCTATTACCTCGATGTCGGCTTGGGCAATTACTCCAATTGGACCTGGCAAGGCCTGGTCGGACTCGGCTATCGCTTTGACTGGGGCGATCTCGTATTGGCCTTCCGCACCATCAACTATGCCACGACAGGCGATGAGGTCTTGCAAGATATGAACATGCACGGCCCCGCCCTGGGTGTCACCTTCCATTGGTAAAAGTCGCCCGACAGCCTGGAGCCAGAGGAGGGACCGGCGGCGACTTGTCGTCAATCATCAAGTGACCTTCACGATAATAATCCCGTCTAAACCTGGATAATCACACCCTTCAATACCCACCGAGGAAGTCAGATGTTCAACAAAATGTCCAAATCCCTCCTCCTCAGCACCCTCGCCATGATCTCAGTCCTGATGGTGGACCTTGCCCTCGATGCCGGACTCATCGTCCCCAAGGCGCACGCCATCATTGGCAGGCCCCTGACCCCATTGAGTTACGCCGGCGTGGCCCGCCGGACCAGCCGCCGCATGATTTATGCAACTTCCGTCTATGCCGCCACCCTACCCGCCGGCTGCCGGACGGTCATCATCGAAGGGACTTCCTTGCATCAATGCGGGGGGACCTACTACCAAACCAGCGGTAGCCGCTATGTGGTAGTGAGGGTGGAATAACACCGGCTTCCCGTCTATCCCCGGCAACCTTCGCTAGCCCCGAACCATCAATAACCAACCCCAGGAGTCGAGCCTCTTATGAGAGCCATAAACATCAACCCTAACCACGTCCGTAAGGCAACCCGTTGCCTGATATTGGCAGGCGCGCTGGTCACGGCCTCTTCCGGCGCCCAAGCCGAGGGGGGCGACGATGCCAAGGCCATTCTTAAATCCATGTCGGATTATCTGGGTAGTCAGCACACCATCGAGCTGACATTTGACAGCGATATCGAGGTCATCACCCCGGAGCTGGAAAAACTGCAGTTCACCAATTCCGGCGAGGTGCTCTTGAGCCGCCCGGACAAACTGCGCGCCCACCGACAGGGTGGCTATGCCGACGTGACCCTGGTCTTCGATGGCAAGACCGTCAGCATCCTGGGCAAGAACCTCAACGGCTATGCCCAATTGGAGGCACCAGGCAGCGTGGACCAGTTGCTGGAGGCCCTGCGGGCGGGTCAGGGTATCGCCCTGCCGGGCGCGGACCTGCTCCAGTCAAAGTCCTATGACACCCTGGTGGCCGGGGTTCTGGAGGCTAAACACATTGGCCGCGGTGTCATCGACGGCGTGGAATGCGAGCATTTGGCCTTCCGCAACTTTGATACGGACTGGCAGCTCTGGGTCGAGGTCGGTGACCGGCCGATGCCGCGTAAGCTGGTGATCACCAGTAAAACGGTGAATAACGCCCCGCAATACACCCTGCGCGTCAAAAACTGGAAAACCGACGTGGTACCGGCTGCCGACGCCTTCACCTTCATACCGCCGGCCGACGCCACGCAACTGAACCCCAATGCCCTGTCCGATCTTGACGAATTGCCCAAGTAAATTTCCCAAGGAGAAAGCCCATGACACGCCTCACACCTCGAGTTGGACTCATGCTGGGCCTGGCTGCTGCCGGTTGGCTGGCTAATGGTGACTTCGGGCCGAACAGCTCCGGCTTCCTGGTCGCCACCGCCGCGGCGGTGGTCGGCCGTCCCGCTACACCCGTCAGCTATGCCGGGGTCGCCAGACGCTCCACCGTCGGGGCCGGGGCGCCCGGAGTAGGCGTCAGACCCGGGGTTGGGGTTGGCGCCCCGGGCGTCGGCGTAGCGCCTGGGGTCGGGGTCGGCGCACCCGGGGTAGGGGTGCAACCCATGAACCGCGGGGGCCCCGTGAACCGAGTGGGCATTCGCTAAATCCTCAGACCCCCGACGATCTCGAACCGAGGCCCATTAGGCTGCCAGCGCCCGTACCAGGCCGATCAGTTCCTCAACCACGGCCTTGAGATCGGCGCTCCTGGCCCGGACCTCCTGATCCTTACCGGCGCTGGCCTGATCGACCAACTCAACCGCCAGGGCATGGAGTTGGTGATGCCGGGCCTGAATGAAGCCGTACTTAGCCTTGTTCCCATAGCGCGCCTTGCCAATACCCCGATACCAGCGGCAGAACTGACACTGATACTCGTCGAGAATGGGTAAGGTCATACCCTTCCCGCCCCGCAGACCGGCCAAGAGCTGATGCAGCCATAACCGCAGACTGAAGATCGCGACATTCAGATCATAATTCAGAGTCTCGGTCTGAGACGCGGCGGCCAGGTCGTGCCAGGGACGATTACCTTGCCACGCCTCGACCCATGCAGGGACCTGCTCCGCCGTCATGGGCTGGGCAATACCGAAACCTTGCGCATACTGACAGCCGATCTGATAGAGCATGAGGCCAATTTCCAGCGACTCGACACCTTCGGCCAGGACCGGGTTGGGTATGGCCCTGGCCATGCGGAGCACCCCTTCGACAATGGCCAGGTCTTCGGGCTTTTCCAACATGTCCTGGATGAAGTTCCTGTCGATCTTGACCATGTCAAAGGGCAACTGGTGGAAATAGGTCAGGGAAGAGTAGCCGGTACCAAAATCATCCAGGGAGAAGCGGATACCCAAGGCCTTGCAGGCATTCATCACCCGGGCGGCATCAACCGGGTTATCGAGCTTGGAGACCTCCAAGACCTCGATTTCCAGTTGCTCGGCGGTACCCGGTGGATAGGCTGCCAGGGACCGGGCGAGAAAGTCGACAAAGCCCTGCATCTGAATCTGGCGGGGGCTGATGTTGACACTCACCCCCAGGTCCAAACCCAACTCCCGCCAGGCCTGTTGCTGGGCCAAGGCGGCGCTGATCACCCATTCGCCCAGAGCGATTTCCAGGGGCGTATCCGCAATCACAGGCAGGAACTGATCAGGGATCAGCAGTCCCTCACGCGGATGCTGCCAGCGGATCAGGGCCTCCATTCCGAAAATCTCACCGTCGGCGAGGGCTACCTTCGGCTGGAAGTAAAGACGGAGTTGATCGCTCCGCAAGGCGAGGCTGAATTCCTCGTTCAGGCACCGGCGCTCGCGTTCCTGCTGATCATGGACCGGATCGAAGAGATGGTAGCTGCCCTTGCGCTTGCCCTTGGCCTGAAACATCGCCTGGTGGGCATGATGCAAGAGCGCATCCGGCCCGCCCGTATCCGTGGGAAAGAGGGTGACGCCCATGCTACCCGAGAGGTGCAGGCGATGGCCTTTGACCTCAATCGGCAGATTGACCTGGTTGAGAAGCCGATGAGCAGTCTCAAGACAGTCGAAAGGTGAAGCCAGGCCGGTGATAAGGAGGCCGAACTCGTCCCCGCCGACGCGGGCCACGGAATCGCCTTGCCGCAGGACCTCCTTGAGCCGGCGTGCCATGGCTACCAGCACGGCATCGCCGAGGAGATGCCCATGGTTGTCGTTGATGGGTTTGAAGTCGTCAAGGTTGAGGTGGCAGACCGCGAGGTAGTGCTGGGCGCGTCCGGCCTGGGCGATAGCCTGGCGCAGGCGGTCGGTGAGCAGGGCCCGATTGGGCAGACCCGTGAGGACGTCATAGTAGGCCATGTATTCCATCTGCTTGCCGACCTTCTGACGCTCCGCGAAATCCATGGCCATTTCGACGACCTGGTGAAGGATATCCAGGTCCTGATGAGTGTAGGCGCTAGCCTTATTGCCAACGCCAATGACAGCGACGATGCGCTCATTCACCAACAGGGGTACCGTCGCCTCGCGCACCAAAGCGGCATGGCCCGCGGGCATGCCCTTCTTGTGCGGCAGGCTGACGTAGTCGTTGTGGATCACCGGTTGGCGTTGCTTGATGCAGTCCGCCCAGACACCGGCCTCACTCACCGGATAGTGCCGGCCCAGGCCCGGGACGCGGCACATCTTGGCGAGGGTGCGGGTGGACCACGCCTGTAGAAAGATTTCATCCTGGTCCTCCCTGACAAAATGCAGAAAGCCGATCTGGCTGTGGGTCAGATCCTCGGCAACATCCACGGCGGCGCGCAGGAGTTGCTCCGGATCACCGAGAGCTATCAATTCCAGCAGGTGCTGGCGGAGAACGGCCAGGCGTTCGCTACGCTTACGGTCGGAAATATCACGCACGAAACAAAACAGACGTCCACCTTGCACCGGGGAGGCGCTAACGGAGACCTCCACCTCAAAGGTATCCCCATCTTTACGCCGTTGGCGGCTTTCAAATAGATCGTTGCCGTGCTCCCAGATCAATTGGATGTGCCGGAGGGTATCCTCGTGCTTCTCCTGGACCTCAAGATCCGGGATCGAGAGGGTCGCAAATTCCTCCTGGCTATAGCCCGTCATCCGGCAATAGGCGTCGTTGACCGCGAGGATACGGCCATCCAGGCCCACCACCAAGAAGCCATCCCGGGTGGTCTCACACATGGCCTGATAGAGGAGACTGCTTTCCCGCATCGACAGCTCGAGGGCCTTGCGTTCTCTCTGGTCCATGTGGGTGCCGATCAGGCGCCGGGGCACAACCAGATTCCCTTGGGAATCCCGCGCCAGTTGCGCGCGGGAGAGGATGTCCACCCAATAGCCCTGCTTATGGCGTAGGCGAAACTCGAGTTCATAGCGTCCCGAGGGATCCTTCAGGAAATTGGTCCCGTAAGCCAGGACGCGATCCCGATCGTCGGGGTGCAACAGGGCATTCCAGACCTCGAGGCGCGGGGTGATCTCTCCCTCATGGTAACCCAGTATCCCCAGCCACTCCGGGGACCAAAAGACCTTATTGTCCTCAAGATTCCAGTCCCAGACCCCCAGACCGGAGCCTTGCAAGGCGTAGGACCAACGGGACTCCGCATCGGCAAGTTGGTGGGCCTGGTTCTTGGCGACGGTGATATCGTGGAAGATAGAGAACGAGCCGGTATCACGGCCGGTCGCGTCCTGTAGTGAGGTCTTGAAGACTTCAAACCAGCGCGGGGCACCGTCCGGGGCAGGGATAGCCGCCTCGTAACGCTGGCTCAAGCCAGCCGGGACTCGCTCGGCATCCTTTTCCTGGCATGGGTCCAGGACTAGAGGCGGGCAGATATCGGCGTCTCTCCGCCCAATGATCTCCTCCTCCCGCCGCCCCACCCACTGGCAAAAGGCCGGGTTAACCCACTGATAGGTCTGATCGACGCCCTTGAGAAAGATGGGGTCCGGAATGGCGTCGAACAGGGCGCGTAGATGATGGCGTTCCTGCTCCAGAGCCAACTCGGCCTGGCGGCGCTTGGTGATATCCTTCCTTTTCCGTTCGTTGCGAGGTACTCCCAGGGACCCTGCTGGGTGGGCATCAGTCACGGTTGATCTCCTGGCAGAGTCGTTGCTCGGCAAAAAGGGTCAGGGAACGGCAGGTGGCGCAGGGGTCCTGCAGGAGGGTCAGGCCCAGGTTTATGAATTAGCCTCGTGGCTCCCGCTTGCAGGATATATTACGACGGCTACCCAGAGATACTGAGTTTAATTGCGCGCCGTCAAAGCCCGCCGACGCGCACATAGATCAAGCAGCCGACCTCGGAAAAAGGGGTGTGCTGGCTCAGGTGCGGGCTACGCAGCCAGGTGCCCTCGGGATAACGGCCATGCTCATCGGCAAACTCACCCTCAAGGACTAGGATCTCCTCGCCGCCCCAATGGCTATGCCGCTGGAAGTAGGTACCCGGCGCCCAACGCACTAACGCCACGCTCTCGGGATAGCCAGATTGCGAATAGAGGGGGCGGACGCTCAGCCCCTCCACCAGTCCAGGACGCCAGCCGGCCGGGTCCTGGGTGTCCTCGATCAACCGCGGCCGATCCTCGCCCGGATACTGGCGCAGCCTCACGAAGAGGGTGCAGCCGGGTGCGGAGCGCGGTGCATGCCGGCTGCCGTGGGGATTCATCAGGAAGGTGCCGGCCGGGTAGTCGCCATGGTCGTCGGAGAAAACCCCCTCCAGCACCAGGATCTCCTCACCCTCGGGATGGGTATGCTCGGGGAAGGCACCGCCCGGGGCATAACGGACCAGACTGGTCACGGGCCCAAACTCACCCCCCTTGCGATACAGCGGCTTGCGCCAGACAGTGCCGCTGGGGCTCGGCTCCCAAGGCATTCCCGCCGTCTCGACCACCTGGCGCCGGGTGAGATCGGTATTAACGTCAGCCAGCCCAGCGGGCGTCTGGGGTGTTTCTGGTTGGGGTATCTCGGGGTCAGTCATGGTGGCTCGCATCGCAAGGCTCCTGGGGGTAGCACCCCAAAGCGTAGGGCGTATCTCGCCTAACATATTGATAAAATGGACTTCAGCTAACGACCTTCCTGTCGATTAGGGCACCACCCCTCCAGGCACAATGCCTGGGCAGCCAGTTGAATGTCGTCATGAACGGCGCGGCGTTTGCGCCCATATTTGAACTCGACCGGAAAGGGTGCGCCGTCAGGTTGATCGTCGGCCAGCAACCCCCGGCTCACGCAGGAACCTGGCCGGACTCCGCCGCTGTCTGCATGATGAAGATCTCATCCTTCATACAGTCTCGAAGGAAGGCGAAGACCGCCTCTAAGTCTTGTTGTTTGACGTGTGGATAGCTGTCCAGAATCTGCGCCTCGCTCCAACCGGAGGCCAGCAGATCGAGAACGAACTCCACACCAATGCGGGTGCCACTGATCCGCGGTTTTCCAAAGAGGATATCGGGATCGGATATGATGCGGCCATGCCAGTCGGTCATTGCTTTTTCCCATTCAGCAGAGGGTAGTGTTTAGATTGAGCAACAGTTCCGACATCGATCCTCGGGAGACCCAGGGATGGCAAGCGGATAGGCCGCCCGCCTTCCTTGATCAACTTTATTGAACAGGTCTCGGGCCATGAAAGTCGTCACCTACGCTCATGCGCGCCATGCCCTGAAATCCCTGCTGGATAGGGTCGTACATGACTCGGACGTGGCCATCATCAGCCGTCGGGATGGAGAGGGCGATGCCGTGGTCATGTCCCTGGATCATTACAACAGCCTGATGGAGACCCTGCATCTGCTATCGACCCCCGCCAACGCCGCATCCCTGGCGCGTGCGATCCGGCAGGATCAAGCCCGCGAGGCCCAGAGGTAGGAGAAAATGCATCGATTTCAGGATTCTTTGCTTTGCGCATGGAAATGCCTGGTTTGGTTTCTGGGAAATACGTAACTCAGGCGAAGCGTGGCGGCTTGCTGGAGGTTTTCAGTCTGTAGGCTGGGCAAAGCGGAGCTTGGTCATACTAGTTGCACGACCAATCTTCGATGTCTACTCCGGGCAGCATGCCAAAGTGGACCGCAAACCGCTCAAGATTTCGTAGTAGCTGACGATGCTGAACGCGATCTGATCAAAGTAAGTGAGGTATTCGCCGAAACGCGCCACCAGGTACGGATCGCGGCGAAAAAAGCGCGACAGAATGTCGGTATCAATCAGCGCTTGTTTCATCCTGCCTCCTCCTTGATTTGTATGCTTCGCGCCGGCGTTGCTTCAGCTCGGCTTCAAGGCCTGCGAAATCCGGCAGTTCTTCCCAAGCGCTGGCGAAGCGCATCACATCAGGCCGCTTCGGGACCTCTCGTTCCAGGCCAAGGCGGAAAAAGTGGATGACGTCATATACTTCTTGCCGACGCGAGCCCGGTATCTCGCGGATCTCATTCTTCAGTTTTTCGCGTAATTGAATCGATGTCATGGCCGTGAGTCCTCTTGCGATATCACCAGCGATCTAGCGAGGCTCGACAACCTCGACCCGGCTAGCCTTATATCGCGCCGCAATTTCCTGTTTGCTCTTCCTTAATTGTCAAGACCCGTGAGATGGTACACCTTCCTTTTAAACAGCTCCGGGCCTTTCTCCTGCAAATCCTTCAGTTCCTGCACAGGCGAGATGTGTCCTAATGCTCGCAGTGGAATGTGATGATTGTACAGCCGCACATAGCGGCTCAGGGTTTCTTCGAGGCTCTGTGCCGCATCGCAGCGTGTGGTCGCCAGCACCTCGCTATTCCGTCCGTTGAAGCGCTCGACCATGCCATGGGTTTGCGGATGACGGGGCTTGATGAGGCGGTGTTCGATATGGTGTTGCTCGTAGGCGCGGTAGCAACGATGACGTCCGGTCGGATCGCGTTCGCCGGAGGCACAGCAGCGATCGGTAAATTCCTGGCCGTTATCGGTCAGGACTTTTTGCACCGTGAAGGGCGCTTTAGCAATGAGTCCTCGGCGCCAAATTTTGGCGTCAAGGATTCGGCATTGTTTCAATCCACGCCCGGCCAATTGGCCGGGCGATTTTGAGGAGTTGGCGAATTCCTGAGCGCGGAGTACTGTTTCAATCCACGCCCGGCCAATTGGCCGGGCGATTTGGCAGGTTGAAAGGCGAGTGCCTTGCTTGTCAAAGTTTCAATCCACGCCCGGCCAATTGGCCGGGCGATTTCGGATGGCTAGCGCCAAGGAGGATTTCACGGACTGGTTTCAATCCACGCCCGGCCAATTGGCCGGGCGATTTGGCTGATTATCTATACATCCGCCGCAGGAAATATGTTTCAATCCACGCCCGGCCAATTGGCCGGGCGATTTCACCTGGCCTACCGCCAGCCGCGTGTGGACACCGTCAAGTTTCAATCCACGCCCGGCCAATTGGCCGGGCGATTTAAGAGTCTGCCCGCCCAAGCCAATCAAGGAATCGGTGTTTCAATCCACGCCCGGCCAATTGGCCGGGCGATTTTGGGAGATACGGTTTCTTGTTGCGGGGTGTTTATGTTTCAATCCACGCCCGGCCAATTGGCCGGGCGATTTATACCGCTGAGAGCCTGGCCGAGTACCGGGCAATGGTTTCAATCCACGCCCGGCCAATTGGCCGGGCGATTTCTGGTCCGCTGTGCCATAGGTTCCAGCTTTGAAGGTTTCAATCCACGCCCGGCCAATTGGCCGGGCGATTTTCACGACGCCTATCGGAAGTCACTGGTACAGTTTGTTTCAATCCACGCCCGGCCAATTGGCCGGGCGATTTGTGAATCGTTGGCCCATTATGCCGACTACATCCAGTTTCAATCCACGCCCGGCCAATTGGCCGGGCGATTTCGAGGTGCAACTGCGCATCGTGACTGACGGCTACCAGTTTCAATCCACGCCCGGCCAATTGGCCGGGCGATTTGTTGATTGGTTTCATTCTGGGGTGGCACTCCAGCGGTTTCAATCCACGCCCGGCCAATTGGCCGGGCGATTTGGTCGTGGGCATTGCCGCCGCCTATTGGGTGGGGGTTTCAATCCACGCCCGGCCAATTGGCCGGGCGATTTTTTGATGTATCAGAAGAGTCGCGATAGATTTTGAGTTTCAATCCACGCCCGGCCAATTGGCCGGGCGATTTGGTCCAGTCGAGGGTTTTGATGTCCCAGCCATAGGGGTTTCAATCCACGCCCGGCCAATTGGCCGGGCGATTTGCACAGATAATTGCTCGGGCCAACACACTGCTACAGGTTTCAATCCACGCCCGGCCAATTGGCCGGGCGATTTGCCACTACGGCAATCGCTTGATTTCGTAGCGGAAAAAGGGGTGTTAGCGCGAACCATAGGGCGAGCGCTAGGGTTGGTAGGAGTTTGGGGAGCGATAGCTTTTTCAATTGTATTAAGATCAGATGGTTAGGCTTAGTGCGATCCTACCGGGGTTTTCGCTGCCACTTGGGGTTCGCGCATCAGACGACGAGGGGACCTTCGAAGTTCATAGAGCGAAAGACCCCATATTGCTTGACCCGAAGTTCGTGGGGTTCGTTGAGCCGATAGAAACGCAAGTTATCTTCTTCTAGATCGATTTCGGCGAGCAGATTACGTTCAAGCTCTTCGTACTGCATTGGGTTTACCTGGCACTCGAAGACCGATTTTTGCACCCGCTGGCCAAAGCGCAAACATACCTTGGCGACACGCCGTAATCGACGACGACCCTCACGGGTTTCGGTAGAGACGTCGTAGGTGGCGATGACGAGCATGGTTCGACTCCCCGCTTCACTTGGCAATGTAAGGTAGATAACCCTCAATGTCCCCGCGCAAGGTACGGGCAAGCAGGCGGGCTTGGACAAAGGGCAGCAGGGCCAGTGGGACCTTACTGTCCAACAGAGGATGGATGACTTCCTCCTGCTTGCGTTCCTGCCAGGCGGTGACAACGAGTCGGCGACCCTGGTCGTTGAGCATAACGGCACCGCCCTCTCGCTCGTCGAAGTCTTTGGCGTTGAGTTGCGCGCGATTGATGAGGGTGAGGGCGAAGCGATCGACCAGCACGGAGCGGAATTCCTCCTGCAAATCGAGGGCCAGAGCGGCACGGCCGGGACGAACAGCATGCAGATAACCAAGTTGAGGGTCGAGTCCGACCGCCTCGGAGGCGGAGCGACAGTCGTTCATCAGCATGGAATAAAGAAATGAGATCAGGGCGTTGAATCGGTCACGCGGCGGACGCTTGGTACGTCCTTTCATCTCAAAGCTCGCGCGTGCCTGGTGCTTGATGATGAGGTTCAAGGCGGCAAAGTAGCCGCGTGCGGCCTCGCCTTCGAAGCCCCGCAAGGTGTCCAGGTCCGATGCAGACGGTAGTGCGCGCAGCGCAGCCGCCAAGTCCCCGGCAGCGCGGGTCAGAGTCCCGGCCTCACCAGGATCGGCGGCCTCGCGAGCGCCACGCAACAGGACGGAGCGGCTATTACGAAGCTTGCCGGCAACCATAGCGCGCGCGGTGGCGAGGGTGAAGGCGGGGTCGTTAGCTGCGCGGTACTGGGCTTGGCGCAAGAGGATGTTGCCGGAGACTGGGCCTTCCAGTCGAGCCTTGAAGCGTCCCGAGTTGTCCAGTAAGACCAGTGATTTGCCCTCTTCGGCCAGGCGATGCATCAGGGCAGGTGAGATCATGACGTTGCCGAAACAGACGAGGGCGCCGATGTGATGCAGAGGGACCCGAAGCCGGGTCTCGCGCTCCACCTCGATACGAATGGTGACGTTATCGAGGTGCGCGTAGGCTTGCGGGGTCATGACATAGAGGGTATTTAGTACGGTATGCATGCCCTTTGGGTTCTCCTGGTCATTCCACGGGATCGGTTCGGCAGTCAGCCCTAAGCCATCGCGCATCGGTAAATCTGTCTGGGTGATGACCGTCTCCCGCCGTTTTGCAAACAGATGTCATCAGCCCGGCGTATCTGGGTCATAAAGGGATTTTAAGGCGGCTTGACGACGTCTGACGGCAGCGGTTATCACCGGCTCACAGATTCCATTCAACGAGCACTCGTCACAGCGACGATCGTTGACTGGCGGCGGCAAGCGGCCAGACGCCAGTATGGCGCGGATGGCATCGGCCGTCTCGGTCACGGCCCGGTGTAATTCCGCCGTGATCCGCACTTCACGGCGGCGACGGCTGCTGGCGTGGTAAATAGCACCCTTGGGAACCTCGCGACCGAACATCTCTGTCAGGCAGATGCCTTGGGCCGCCAGTTGCATATCGTCGTTGAGGTATTTCTTCCTGGGCCCATGTTTGTACTCGACGGGATAAAGGGTACCGTCCGGCCAGAACTCCACCACATCGCATTTGCCGAGCAGCCCCCAGCGTTCGCTCCAGACCGGCAGGGCGTATTCAACCTGCGCCCCTTCATACCCAGCCACATGCTCGACCCGGTCCACGCGCTCATGCTCAGTCGTGCCGCGGACGGTATGAAGGTTCTGCTCGAACTCACCTTCCAGGTAAATGAGTCCGCACCGCCGTGGGCAATAGCCGTATTGGTTGAGGGCTGAAAGGTTAACGGGTTCGGCAGCCCTGGCAGCAAGGATAGATTCCATGTCTACGTCCCCATCCGCCACCTGAATCTTTCTGATTGACCGTGTGGAATGCTGTCCGTCTCTGGCCTGCACCGCCCTAGTTACCCGGCGGGCTTGCCATTGATCAGCAATTCAACCCCAGCAGGCAGGCGCTCCGGATGAGGCACAACCTCATAGTCGGTGAAGGTCCGGGGTGAGCCCTGCAAGTCGGCGCGATGGTTGATGGTGATGATAGCGTTGGGCTGTTCGCGTCCAGGTTGAGAGAAGTCCAGCATCCGCTGAGCCGGCGCGCAGCCGAGCATGGCCTGACGTACCCGCTGGGTTGCATCGCTGTCGGTGCCGATGTGCTTGAAGACATAGAGTCCGCGACAGGACATGACTCCTTTGGAGGCCGAGCGGTCGTGGTCCCACATGCCGAGTAGAGCCTCCCAAAGCTGCGTCAGGTCGTCGTCAGAAAAACCGGTGCCTTGGGCCAGATGGGCGGAGACGAACCCCTTGCACGCATAGAGTCCGTAGGGGATGAGGGACTTGCGGCCCATGGTGCGGAGTTCGTCTTCCGGTTGGCGTTCTTCCCAAGCGCGAAATTCTGCCGATCCAATCTTTGCGCCCTTAATGTCATTGTCTGCTACGGCCATCCGTGTAATTGAAGCGTCTATGGGGAGGATCGGATCGAGGGATCTGGAGAATGCCACTTGGACGGGGCCACGGATTTGGCCGGCATTAGGTCCGGTTGACATCACGGCGCCAAATGTACGGACGTCAAAGAAAGTCTCGCACATCCAGCCTCTGGCGTCGTTTACCTTCCCTTTAGTGGCTTTCCATTTCTTCGCTTGTGAATCAAAGGGCGGCATGCCACCAGTCTGCTCATGGGCAAAGGCAATTTTCGTGTTTAGGTTTGTTGCGTGCTCCACAAATATCGCATTGGGTGCCGTGTTGGAGAATGCCGTCTGAATATAGTTGCGAACCCGGCGCTTGATGGCCACATCAGACACCAGTCCGTGCATGTCCTCGGGGTCGAGACGGGGACTGTTTCCGGCGTCCGGGTCGCCGTTGGGATTGCCATTCGCACAGTCGAAGAGATACAGGAACTCGTAGCGGTTCTGGATGGCGCTCATGATTGATCTCCTGGTGTTGCGGATGTGGCCGTTAGGGATTCCGCATCGGTGGTTTCGTTCTTCTTGCCCGGGCGCAAAGCGGCAAGTTGTTGGTAATAGCCCAGAGCGAAGAGTCCCTGGCCTTCGAGATCAAGAATGCGTGGAGCACCATCGCCCAGGCGCCCCATGACCTCGGCTAATTTGTTCTCGAACCACCAGGCGAGCTTGGCGTCGAGCTTGCCCAGATGATTACGGGAGTTGGCAGCGAGGCGGCCAAGGATAAGTCCGGGGGTCTGACTCGCCGCGGCGTAATAGCGCTGTACGACACCGGCGCCGACATCCCCCAAGGCGGCCCGTTGTAGATTGGCGAAAACCGCAAGCAGGCGTCCGCAATGATAGGCGGGGGCCGGGTGATCCGGGTTGAGATAGGCGGTCATGGTGGCGTCACCTCCTGGAGTGAGTCGAACATAGTAGGCCCGAATGAGGCCCATCCTGGCGTGATTGGTGGGGGGTTGGTCCTTGTCCACCCGCTCGGCGCGCAAGCGAGTCAGCGCCAGGGCCAGCAAGGACCTGGGGATCGGCAGGCCCTGGACGGCTACCCGCCACAGGGTGGCCGCGGTGGGGGCGGGCAGGTCCTTGAGATCGCGCACCAGGGCACCGCACACCGCCATGAATTTAGGGTCGTGGGCGAGTGCCTGGCCATCGCGGGCGATGATGGCGAGATCGGTAAACCAGGCGGCGATGTGTCCAGCCAGGTCTTCAAAGCGGCCTTCCATCCAGTCCCGCACCATGACCCGTCCGGCGGCCCCTGAGAGGGTCAGGGCATAATAGCGGTTGTCTCCCAGTTCACTGCGCTCACCAGCGCGAATAGCGTCGAGCAAACGACGGACCGCAGCCAACGCGGTAGTCTCGGTCTGCTCTTCAGTCTCCATACTCATCAGGAAGGCAAGAGGATCATCGGCGGGGACGATAGGTTCTTTGTACCAATGGGTGACCAAGGCATTAGCGAGCTTGCGGCTGTGATGGCGGATCAGGTCGTTGAGTCCATCGACATAGCACTGGACGGCCTCGGCGCCCATGGCGGCACTGGCGGACTGCTCCAGTCCATAGGAGCCAAAGGAGGCCTTGTCGAACCCTACCATGACATCACCCATCGCCAGCCCGCCGACCCCCGACAGGCCGGTGATTTTGGGATGAGTGGCCAGCGGGCGGACGGTCTTGCCCGTCAGCAGACACAGCATGGCCCCTTCCGAGGGCACCGCACCCCCCAGATCCAACTCCGGCTCGCTTGTGGTACCACCCAGGTCCACTCGGCGCCAGTTCCGCCACCAACCCTGAACCTCCGGCACATCACGCGGGTCCCGTCCGGCGATGCGCCAGCACATCCAGTCCGTCGGCTTCGCCTTATGCGCGGCCAATACCTCACGGACCTCGGCAACTTGCTCGGAGTTGGCCACCAAGCCCGCAATGGGGGCCAAAAGGGGCACGGCCTCCGCGGCCTGGCGCAGTAGTCCGATGAAATAGGCGTGGCGCTTGAGGGTCTTATCTTCGGGGGCCGCGTCACCTTTGATCAGCAGGGCCACGCATTGGCAGGATTCGACCAGGAAGTGAGAGCGGCCGCCGGCCTGCATCCCATGCATATCCGGGCAGTGGCCTAACTCCTGACCCCGTTTACCATCGCCGAGGGGCAGAACGTTCAGGAAGCGGCCATCGGCGGCCAGTTCGATGGACCAACGGATCTCTCGGGACTTGAAGCCCGGTTCGGATTCCGCCAGGTGGGTCGCGGCATAGTCGGCAAGCTGCTGGAGCATGGTCATAGCCTCCCGGGCTTCTTGACGGCAACGCTCTCGAAGGGAGGAACCTCGATGACCCCGCCATGCAGGGTGGCGTCGAACAGGCTAATAAAGGGTGGGTCGCCATCCTTGACGGTCTCCCGCGACAGGTCGAAAACGTCGTAGAGCATTAGCCCCACATGCTGGTCGAAGGGTACCGATGGTTGGGTGCTGGCTGCCGGGTCTTCAAGGTATTCAAAGAAGGCGGGGAATTCGCGACAACCGAAATAAGGCTGCTGGAAGCACTTGCCGGCGCGGGCACGGCGTTGAAACTGGCTGTTCATGGCACCCTGATCCCCTGTGAAGGCGGGATTGGGCACGATCCGGGCGCTCAGCCGGTAGCGGACATGTTTCAGCGCCATGGTCTGGCGTTGGGTACGCCCCTTCTGATCGGTGCCGAGTTCGTCCTTGCCGCCATCGGCCCAGAGTGGTTCGGGATTGGCGGTACCCCTCATCCATTTATTAAGAACGGCTGTCCCCGGGGCCCGATCCTTGACCTCATTGCGGCGCAAGGCGATATAGCGCGGCAAGGTCAGCAGCTCGATGCGCGTGACCTGCCAGTGGAAATAGGGCCGCACCCGATCGCCCTCCCGGCGACCATCCCAATAGATGGCGTCGAAGATGCCCCGGGCCGCCGATGGGGTGATGACGGGATAGGAAAACCGCTCCACCTTCATCTCCGGGCGGGTGAAGCAGGCAAGGTCGCCCCAGACTTCCAGGGTATGCGTGCCGTTGGCCATGGTGCCTCCTGTGGATTGAGCGCTTAGCCGCGAATTGCCCGCCGAGACGGGCAAGGGGTTCAGCCAATGAGTAGCGGTTCCGCTTGGGGCAGGCTGAGCCCCAGTTGCTCGTGGTAATGCTCCTGGCGGGGGTCTTCGAGGATGAACCATTCATCCTGTTTGCGGTCCCCCGTGCCGGTCCGGCGCAGTTTAGCCGGGATCAGAATACTCCAAGCGGGGTGGTCCATCCGGGGTCTGAAGATGCAGACCGCAAGACCCTGGGCACGGCGCATCCAGGTGCCACTGATACCCTCCGTTTCCGCCTCCGCGCGTAATGTCTCAAAGTCATCCAGCCGTTCGGCCCAGGGGACCAGCACCTGGATAGCATCCTGATCAATCAGCCGATAGCAACGGGCGATCTCGGCGAAGTCGCGTTCCTTGATGGCCCGGTCAAGCTCTGGTAGCTGGTTTGCCGGCTGGCTCAGGTCGTAGAGTTGCCGATAGTAGTCCCGAAAGGCCGCCGGGTCGTTGATGTCGATGGCGCCAAACTCGAGAAGCATGCGCCGGGTCACCTCGGCCGCCTGAAAATAGGCGTGGGTTGGATAACGCCGCCGCCAATCACCCTGTTCCTCGAGGTCGAAGACCAGCACCTCGCCCGGCTGGCGCAACCGACCCTCGCGATTGCAGCGCCCCGCCGCTTGGGCGATGGCCTCCAGGGGAGCAAAGGCGCGATACACCCTGGGAAAGTCGAGATCGACGCCAGCCTCGACGCATTGAGTGGATACCAGTCGGCAGGGTGCCCCCGCGACCAGGCGTGTCCGCACCCCTTGCAGGACGGCCCGGCGGTGAAGGGGGCACAGATTGGTGGAAAGATGGACGCAATCCGGGGTATCGCCCAAGGCCTCCAGCAGGGCCTGGGCGTGGCGTTTAAGGTTAACGACGACCAGGGCCTGGGGAATATCGCGCAACTCGTCGGCCAGATCCTCCCAGGTCAGCCGCTCGCCCGGGGCAGGCCAGGTGACGGTGACACGCTTCAAGGCCGCGAAGAGGGCGGGATGGTCAGGGACAACCTCGACCGGTTGCCAGCCCGGCGCGGCATGCTGGACGACGGCCGCGTGCAGCGCATCAAAGGCGGGCTGAGTAGCGGTGGCAAATACGACGCTGGCGCGGTAGGCCGCCGACAGATGGGACAGGGCGGCCAGGGTAGGTACGGCGAGTTGCGCCGGCAGGCTCTGGGCCTCGTCGAACAGGATCACGGCATCCATCAGGTTATGGAGCTTGCGACAGGCGGACGGGCGATTGGAAAACAGGGATTCCAGCAACTGGACGTTAGAGGTGATGACGATGGGAGCGTCCCAGTTCTCCGCCAGCAGGCGGCGCTCGCGCTCCTGGGGTGGCTGGGCATCGGCTTGAGATGTCTCGGCGCCCAGGCCGGCCAGGCTGTGGTGCTCCAGGACGAACTGCGCCGGGAAGTCGGCGAAGACGGCGCGATAAACCTGGGCGGTCTGTTCGATGATGGAGAGGTAGGGCACCGCCAGCACGATGCGCCTGAGCCGGTGGCGGCGGGCCTGCTCCAGCGCGAACTTGAGCATGGCCAGCGTCTTGCCAGAGCCGGTGGGCGCGGTAAGGGTGAAGCAGCCGGTAGCGGCCTGGGCGGACTGGGCGCAGGCCAGCCAGAGGGTCTCGCGGGCGGCGCGCACCTCGGGTCGGGCCTGAGTCCCCGGGCGAATGCCCTCGCTCATGTAGCGATAGAGGGCGATCAGGCCGGCTTGGGCATCAAGCACCGGGCCGGGGGCGCGGGGGCATTTGCCGGAGGCATCGCCTGCAAAATGTGCCTCGGTATCGAGAAAGTCGGCATCGACCAGGCAAGAAAAGAGCATCCGCACGTCGAGCGTGGCAGCGACGGCCTTTTCCCAGGAGGTAACGGCCTTGGTGACGGGTGGCGTGAAGTCTAGTCCGTCGGCGCGGGCGCGGGCCACGAGCCGCGCCAGGTCGGGGTCGGAGAGAGCCAGACCGAGGGGATGATGACTGGTTAGCTTGGCCGGTTCCAGACTCCTCAGGCCGTCCGGGTTACCCCGTTGCAGACCGATATGATGTCCTTGTATGGCGAGCGCGGCGGCGATGGCCTGGTGCTGCGTCAATGCCAGCCAGGCACCCATCGACCAATGGTCAAGTCCGGAATCCTGGCCCCGCAGGCGGGCTTGGAAGCGGTCGCCATACTTACCAAGGTCGTGCTGGTCTCCGGCAAGCCCGGCCTCCTCGCGCCACGGGGCGGCGCCGGCGAAGATTCGGGCCTGACTGCCGACGGACTTCAGGTGCTCGCTCAGGGGGTGCCATTCCCCGGCCGTATTGGCACTGTGGGCATAAAAACACGCGTCCTTCACCCTAACCCCTCCCAAAAAATTCAATGATCGGCTTTCTCGCCAGGGACCCGTTCCCATTCACGGCGAAACCTTGGCGATTCCTGGGGCTTGCGCGAGGACTTATGCTAGCACTGGCCGGTAGCCAGGTACGCAACGGATCCCTCTCCCCGTGTCTGGCGGTGGCTGGCCCTGTTCCTCTGATGGGCCATAGGGCAAAATTCCCCATGGGCGCTATCAATCTTATTTATTGTTTATTTAAATTTTAAGTATTGAATCAGGCTGCTGGCGCTATAATCCGCCGAAATTGTTCCCGGTGGCCGCTGCATGACGGCGTCCGCCCCCGTTACAGGAAGGCCCATGAGCAACAAACCCGACATCGATCCTCAGGAGACCCAGGAGTGGCTGGATGCCCTGGAGGCGGTGCTGGAGAATGAGGGCGTGGAGCGGGCGCATTTCCTGCTCGAAAGCCTGATCGACAAGGCACGGCGCTCGGGGGCCTATTTGCCCTTCAGCGCCAACACGGCCTATCTCAACACCATCCCCATCAATCACCAGGAAAAGTTTCCCGGCGACCGGGCCATGGAGCGGCGCATCCGCTCCTTCGTGCGTTGGAACGCCATGGCCATGGTGGTGCAGGCCAACCGGCTTTCCACTGAATTGGGGGGGCACATCTCCACCTTTGCCTCCTCGGCGACCCTGGTAGACGTGGGCTACAACCACTTCTTTCGCGCCCGCTCCAAGGATCATGGCGGTGACCTGGTGTTCTTTCAGGGCCATGCAGCCCCTGGTATCTATGCCCGCGCCTATCTGGAGGGCCGCATCAGCGAGGAGCAGCTCTACAACTTCCGCCAGGAGGTAGACGGTAACGGCCTCTCCTCCTATCCCCACCCCTGGCTGATGCCAGACTTCTGGCAGTTTCCGACCGTCTCCATGGGCCTGGGCCCCCTCATGGCCATTTACCAGGCGCGCTTCATGCGCTATCTGCATCACCGGGGCCTGGTGAATACCGAGGGCCGCCGGGTCTGGGCCTTCCTCGGCGACGGCGAGATGGATGAACCCGAGTCCCTGGGCGCTATCTCCCTGGCGGCGCGGGAGCGGCTGGACAACCTGGTCTTCGTGGTCAACTGCAATCTCCAGCGCCTGGACGGCCCAGTGCGCGGCAATGGCAAGATCATCCAGGAGTTGGAGGCGGACTTCCGCGGCGCGGGCTGGAACGTCATCAAGGTGATCTGGGGCAGCTACTGGGATCCCCTCCTGGCCCGCGATAAAAAGGGACTGCTCCTCAAACGCATGGAAGAGTGCCTGGACGGCGACTACCAGGCCTACAAGGCCAAGGGCGGCGCCTATACCCGCAAGCACTTCTTCGGCAAATACCCGGAACTGGCGGACATGGTCGCCTCCCTGACCGACGAGGACATCTGGCGCCTGAATCGCGGAGGCCACGATCCGATCAAGGTCTATGCCGCCTACCAGGCCGCCGTCAAGCACAAAGGCCAGCCGACGGTGATCCTGGCCAAGACGGTCAAGGGTTATGGCATGGGGGTGGCCGGGGAGGGCATGAACATCACCCACTCCCAGAAGAAGATGGGCGAGGCGGCCCTCAAGGCCTTCCGCGACCGCTTCAACATCCCGATTCCGGACGACCGGATTGGTGAGGCGCCCTTCTACATGCCCGCCATGGATAGCCCCGAACTCAAATATCTGCAAGAACGCCGGGAGGCCTTGGGTGGTTATCTGCCGGCCCGGATCGAGACCGCCCCGCGACTGGAGACACCGGCCCTGGAGGTCTTCAAGCCTCTGCTGGAGGGCTCCGGTGACAAGGAAATGTCCACCACCATGGCGCTGGTGCGCATCCTCTCCCTCATCCTGCGCGACAAGTCCCTGGGCAAGCGGGTGGTGCCCATCGTTCCGGACGAGGCCCGCACCTTTGGCATGGAGGGGATGTTCCGCCAGCTCGGCATCTACTCCTCCGTCGGCCAGCTCTACGAGCCGGTAGACGCCGACCAGGTCATGTCCTACCGGGAGGATAAGCAGGGGCAGATCCTGGAGGAGGGCATCAACGAGGCGGGCGCCATGTCGTCCTGGATCGCCGCCGCCACCGCCTACGCCAACCATGGCGAGGCCATGGTCCCCTTCTATATCTTTTACTCCATGTTCGGCTTCCAGCGCATCGGCGACCTGGCCTGGGCGGCGGGGGATATGCGGGCCCGGGGCTTCCTCATCGGCGCTACCGCCGGACGCACCACCCTGGCCGGCGAGGGGCTCCAGCATCAGGACGGCCATAGCCCCCTGGTGGCCTCGACGATCCCCAACTGCGTAACCTATGACCCCGCCTACGGCTATGAATTGGCGGTCATCATCCAGGACGGCCTGCGGCGCCTGTTCCAGGAGCAAGAAAACCGCTTCTACTATCTGACCGCCATGAACGAGAACTATGTCCAGCCGGCCATGCCGGAAGGAGCCGAGGGGGGCATCTTGCGCGGCCTCTACCGGGTACGAACGGCGGCCGACGAGGGCGACCTACGGGTCCAGTTGCTCGGCTCCGGGGCCATCTTACGGGAGGTGCTAGCGGCGGCGGACCTGCTGGAGGCGGATTTCGGCGTTCAGGCGGATGTCTGGAGCGTGACCAGCTTCAACGAACTCAAGCGCGACGGGGTCGAGGTAGAGCGCTGGAACATGCTCCACCCGACCGCAAGTCCCCGACATTCATACGTCAGCGAGCAACTGGCGGGCGCCCCGGGGCCCGTTATCGCTGCTACCGACTATGTCCGCGCTTACGCCGAACAGATCCGGCCCTATCTCGCCCAGCCCTATCAGGTGCTGGGCACCGATGGCTTCGGGCGTAGCGATATGCGCAGCCAACTGCGTCGCTTCTTCGAGGTGAACCGCGGCTATATCGCCGTCGCTGCCCTCAAGGCCCTGGCGGACGAGGGCGAGATCCCGTCCAGCCAGGTCCGGGAGGCCATCGACAAGTACCGCATCGATCCGGAAAAGCCCAATCCGGCGAAGGTCTGACGAATGGGACAAGGTGGATAAGGCGGGACTGTGCGGCCTGGGGAGAATGCGACGTGCCAACAATTCAAGAAGTAACACTGCCGGACATCGGCGATTTTGCCAATGTCGAGATCATCGAAATCCTAGTGGCCCCTGGCGACCGGGTGGAGCGGGACCAATCCCTGCTCACCCTGGAGAGCGACAAGGCGACCATGGACATCCCCGCCCCTCAGGGCGGACAGGTGCGTGAGATCAAGGTCGCCATCGGCCAAAAGCTGAACCGGGGCGACCTGATTCTGCTGCTGGAAGTGGGTGAGGAGGCGAATGGTTCGGCGGCCCCCCCTCTCCCTAGCCCTCCCCCGCTAGGGGGGACGGGGAATCCCGAGGTAGGAGCGGGTGCGACGGCCACGGAGCAACCAGGGGCGCCTGACCAGACGGCGGCCACCTTCGGGGCCGCGCCACCCCCCCTCTCCCCAGCCCTCCCCCACCAAGGTGGAGGGGGAACCGACGGGGAAGCCGGGGACTACCTGGCCCAGGCTGAGGATCTGACGCCGGCGGCACGGGCGCCCGGCGAGGTCGAACGCCGCCAGGCCCCGGTTCTGCCCCGCCCCGAGGAGCTGGCGGCCATCGCCAAGGGCCGCAAGACCCACGCCAGTCCCGGAGTGCGCCGCTTCGCCCGGGAGTTAGGCGTCGATCTAACCTTCGTCAAGGGCTCGGGGCTCAAGGGCCGGGTCCTCAAGGAGGATGTCCAGGGCTACGTCAAGCAGACCCTGATGCAGGGGGCGGTACCTGCCGCCAGCACCCTGCCCTTTGCCCTGCCGCCGGCCCCCGAGGTGGATTACGCCAAGTTCGGCCCCGTGGAGGTCCGGGAACTCTCCCGGATCCAGAAGCTGAGCGGGAGGCACCTGAATCGCGCCTGGCTCTCAGTGCCCCACGTTACCCAATTCGACGAGGCGGACATCACTGAGCTGGAGGCCTTTCGCAAAGTCCAGGTGGAGCGAGCCCCAACCGGTACCAGCAAGCTCACCCTTCTACCCTTCCTCCTAAAGGCCGTCGCCACGGCCCTGAACCGGATGCCCAGCTTCAAGTCCTCCCTGACGCCCGATGGTGAAGGACTGGTAATGAAGCACTACACCCACATTGGCGTCGCCGTGGACACCCCCAGAGGGCTGGTGGTCCCGGTCATCCGCGACGTGGACAAGAAGGGGCTCCAGGATCTGGCCCGGGAGCTAACGGAACTCAGTGGTAAGGCCCGGGACGGTAAGCTGCTTCCAGGCGACATGCAGGGTGGTTGTTTCTCCATCTCCAGCCTGGGCGGCATCAGCGGCACCGCCTTTACCCCCATCGTCAACGCTCCCGAGGTAGCCATCCTTGGCGTCTCCCGCGCCGCCCTGAAGCCCGTCTGGCAAGGCTCCGAATTCGTTCCCCGCCTCCTGCTGCCCCTGTCGCTCTCCTACGACCACCGCGTCATCGACGGCGCCGAGGGCGCGCGCTTCACCCGTCTGCTCGGTGACTTGCTGGGAGATATCCGCCGCCTGCTGTTGTAGGCCCCTGACCCATCCATACCCACCGATGATCACCCCGGCCTATCTCGGCAGGGCTGGTTGGGGGCTGGCGGGGGTGTCGACAACAGGGATGCTGTCGCCTACCTAAAGGGACCTATTCACGGCGCCCCCGGCCAGAGCCCCGCCGGCCCAGGTCGGGTAATCGAAAACTCCGATGTGTTGGATATTGCGACCTGGTCCCGTCGATGGCCGCGCGGGCCGGTACTGGCCTCGCTATAATCTCTGGCCACTGCGAACCTCAGTCAGGCCTATACCCAAAGTGGTCGAGCGCTATTACGATAAAACCAGCCTGTCGGAGGAGGCCAACCGCTTCCGCACCGAGGGGTTTTTGCGCGACGGGGCCCTGGCACGAGCGGGCGGGCAGCCTTTGCCCATGGCCCAGCTCCCCCCCTTCCTGCGTGCCCTGCTGGTTACCGACGGTACCGTCACCAAAATCCTGGAGGCCTATTTCTGGGAGCCGGTGGAGGTGCGTACCCTGGAGCAGGATTTCTGGACGGCCGAACGCCCCGTGGACTGGCTTGGGGTTGATACCGGGGATAACATCCTGATTCGACTTGCCCTCTTGCAGGGGATCGATAGCGGTAGAACCTATGCCGAGGCCTTTTCGGTCATCCGCGCCGACCTGATCCCAGTGACCTTTCGCCAGCGTCTCATCGACCGCGAGATCGGGATCGGCGTCCTGATCCGGGACAGCGGTCTGGAGAGTTATCGCGAGGTCATGGAGATCGGCATTGATCATCCCAACCCCGGCGAGGAGCACGTCTTTCGCACTTACCGCATCATCATCGCCGGGGCCCCCGTCATCCTCATCACCGAGAGCTTTCCGCTGGCACTCTATGCCGGGGTCTGAAGGCAGGTTGATTTCTCAACCAAAGCCGCCGCCCCGGCTTGCCCAGCGGAGCGGAAATCCGTAGTCTTGGCAAGACTTGCCGACGGCAGCCCCGGACACCCGCCGGGCGAAATGCCGCTTCCCGTTCGCGCCATTCCGGCCATGCAATTCAGATAGGACTCGCGATGGATACCAGCCTCGACACCGCCCGCTTCAACATGATCCAGCAACAGATCCGCCCTTGGGGCGTCATCGATAATCGGGTACTGGACACCCTGGCTGCCATACCCCGCGAGCGTTTCGTCCCCGCGGCCTATCGCGGCCTGGCCTACGCCGATATCGAGGTGCCCCTCGGGGATGGACAGGTGATGCTCGCCCCCAAGGTCGTCGCCCGCCTCCTCCAGGCCCTGTCCATCGTGGCCGATGACCGCATCCTGGAGATCGGCGCGGGGAGCGGCTTCCTCACCGCCTGCCTGTGCCACCTGGGCGACACCGTCATCAGCCTTGAAATTGACCCGGACCTCGCGGCACTGGCACGCCAGAATCTGGAAGAAGTGGAGCCCCGCCGGCTGGAGATTCGGGAAGGCGACGGCCTCGCCGGTCACATTGATGGCGGTCCCTTCGACGTCATTGCCGTCACCGGCTCCCTACCCGATCCCAGCGCCCTGGAAGGCCTGGAGGCGCAACTCTCCCCCCACGGCCGTCTCTTTGCCATCATCGGCCTCGAACCCGCCATGCAAGCCACCCTGGTCACCCACGGCCCCGATGGCTTCACCCGCAAGGCCCTGTTCGAGACCTCGGTCCCGGCCCTGGCCAAGGCCCCCGAGCCCGAACAGTTCGTTTTTTAGGGCCTTCCCGCCGAGACTGTTTCCCCCTTTAAAATCTGAAAATTCCTATCTATTACAGAATATTGTAATCAAGGAATCCCGATCCTGAGGGGGTTCGGCTGCGCAGGTGTGGGCTCCAAAGACTCAACCAAGGCAATCAGGCGACCGAGGGCCCCCCGGTTGCTCGCCACCACCCGCTGGCCATTCTCGCCCATGCGCGCCCGCGCCGCGGCATCACCCAGCCAGTCAACCATGAGGATGGCTAGGGCATCGGCATCCGCCACCTGCACCGCCGCGCCTTCCTGGACCAGAAGTTCCGTGATCTGGGCGAAATTGAAGGCATGGGGGCCAATGGCTACGGGGACCCCCGCCGCCGCCGCCTCCAGCAGATTGTGGCCGCCCACCGGCACCAGACTCCCGCCCATAAAGGCGGCATCCGCCGCTGCGATCAGGACCGGCAATTCACCCATGGTGTCCCCTAAAAATACCGCGTCCTCCGGCCCACAACTCCTGCCGGCAGAACGGCGCACGGCGGGCATGCCCAGGCGCCCAGCCAGGGCGGCAACCCGATCAAAACGCTCTGGGTGACGGGGGACCAGTACCAATAGGGCCGTGGGCAATCGCGCTAGAATCCGGCGATGCACCTTCAACAGGGGCTCTTCCTCGCCCTCATGCGTGCTGGCGGCCACCCAGACCGGGCGATCGGTTCCCCAGAGACGGCGCATAGCCTCGGCGCTGTCCTGAAGACTCGCCGGCTGACGCAGATCAAACTTGATGCTGCCGGTGACCTTCACCCGTTCCGCCGGGACACCCAGGTCAATGAAGCGCTGGGCGTCGGCGCTGGTCTGGGCCGCGACCAGGGACAGGCGGGAGAAGGTCTGACGGGCGAAGCCGCCCAGACGAGCATAGCCCCGGGCCGAGCGGGCGGAGAGGCGACCATTGCCGAGAATAACCGGGATACCGCGCCGCTGACAGACCCGTAGCATGTTAGGCCAGATCTCAGTCTCCATGACCAGTACCTGGCGCGGCCTGACGCGCTTCAGGAAGCGATTGAGGATGAAGGGCAGATCAAAGGGGACATAGACATGGCGGACCCGGTCTTCGAAAAGGGCGCCTAGACGTGCAGACCCGGTCGGCGTGGTAGTCGTGACCATGACCCCCAGCTCAGGGTGCTCATCGAGGAAATATTTGATGAGGGGCGCGGCGGCCTGGGTCTCCCCCACCGAAACCGCATGAATCCAGAGCCCGGCCGCCAGGGGCTGATCGCCATAAATGCCGAGACGCTCCAACCAACGCTGGCGGTAGGCGGGAGCGCGCCAACTCCGCCATAGGAGCCGCAGCAGGGCAAAGGGCAGGGCCACATAGAGCAGCAGGCTGTAGAGCCGGTTCAAGGACCACTCCCCTTAATCGGTTAGCAACAAGCAGAGGGATGGCAGTCTAGCACAGAGGCCTGGCGGGGATTTTCACTGGCGCAGCGGCAGAATCAGGTTGGGGGTCAGATCCCAGGTTCCTGGCTCAGGCGGTCACGCCAGCCGCTCAGTTCCGCCGTAGGGGCATGCTTGAAGCCAAACTTCCAGCCGAAGCCGATGAGGTTGTCGCCAAAAGAGATGGCCTTGCGAGGCAGGACCAGGGGGTGGTCCACTGGTGAGGCCGTGCCGCGGAGACAGGTAGTCGCGCTGACGTAGCCGGCCGCGCGGGCGGCATGCACCGCGTCCAGATCGAAACTACCGAAGGGATAACAGAAGTGGCGGACCTGGGTCCCCAGCAAGTCCTCAAGGGCCGCCTTGCTGTCGGTCAGTTCCCGATACTTATCCTCGGGGCTGATCTCGGCCAGGCGGGCGTGACTGACCGTGTGGGAGCCAATGCTCATACCGGCGGCCTGGATCTCCCTCAACCGGGCGGCATCCATCAGCCTGGGCCTGAGCCGGCCAGGCTCCTGGCGATACCACTGGATAGGTTGGCCCAGCCAGCCACTGATGGCATAGACCGTCGCGGTAAAGCCATAACGGGCCAGTACCGGCAGGGCAAACTCGGCGAAGTTGTCGTAACCGTCATCGAAGGTCAGTACCACTGACCTGAGAGGCACAGATTGCTCCCCCGCAAGACCGGCTAGGGCCTGGTCCAAATCCAGCACCGGGATGCCTAGGGCGTGCAGCAGGCCCATCTGCCGGGCAAAGCGCCGGTGGTCGCAATAATTGGCCCTGTTCGCCGCCATGGGGGAGAACTGACCCACCTGGTGGTACATGAGGATGGAGATACGGGGATAGATCACGATGAAGGTGTCGTGTGGAGAAAAAAACTCTATTTTATAACAATCAGTTAAACCCATTAACCAAGCCCTTTCCCACTGGCCAGAACTTGACAAAGAAACGGTGTACCTGCATTGTTTTGACATCATGTCGCAAAAAGCCTCGGACTGCCCACGATTTTCCACAACCGAGCCAATCCGACCCTTGATGTCCCCTGGTGCCGGGTTGGAGTGGTAGCCTTGGCCGATTCCAAAACCCTGGCTGTCTTCATCTCCTTTTCCGGTACCGGCGGCGTGGAGCGGATGGTCTTGAATCTGCTGCCAGAATTCGTCAAGGCTGGCATCAAGGTCGATCTGTTGGCCATTCTGAAGCACCCAATACCGGAATTGCAGTCGCTGGGCGATTCCGGTGTCCGCCTGATCGAGCTTAACGTCCAGCATTCCACAACCGCGGCCCCCGCCCTGATCCGCTACCTCAAACGTCACCAGCCTACTGCGCTCCTGGCGGCAAAAGACCGGGCGATCCGGACCGCGGTGATCGCCCGCAAGCTCAGCGGCCAACATCCGAGGCTGGTGGGCCGCCTAGGAACCCATCTTTCCGCCGCGCTGCAACAAAAGTCGCCGGTGACCCGATGGCTACGGACCTGGCCGATGCACCTGATCTACCCAGGTGTAGATTGCATCATCGCCAATTCCGAGGGCGTAGCCGAGGATACGCGCCGGCTGACAGGGCTTGGCCCCGACCGTGTCGAGGTCGTTCGCAATCCCGTCATTACCCCGGCCCTGGCCAGGCTGGCTGGGGAGGCCGTGACGCATCCCTGGTTTCAGCCCGATGCAGCCCCCGTCATCCTGGGTGCAGGACGGCTCACCCCCCAGAAGGATTTCCCGACGCTGATACGTGCCTTTGCTCAAGTCCGCAGCCAGAGACCCTGCCGCCTGGTCATCCTCGGCGAGGGTAAGCAAAGGGCGGAGCTGGAAAGTTTGGTGGGAGAACTGGGTCTGGATGGAGAGGTGTGCTTAACCGGTCATGTCGCCAATCCCTACCCCTTCATGGCTAAGGCTAAGCTCTTTGTCCTTTCATCCGCCTGGGAGGGCAGCCCCAACGTCCTTACCGAGGCCCTGGCTCTGGGCACCCCAGCGGTCGCGACGGATTGTCCCAGCGGACCGCGCGAGATTCTGCGTGGCGGTGACTTTGGGCCCCTGGTACCCGTAGGAGATGCCTCCGCCCTCGCCAGCGCCATCCTGGCTACCCTGGACCAGCCCCTCCCGGCAGTCCTGTTGCGACAGGCCGTCAGCGAATACTCTTCCCCTATTAGCGCCCATCGCTATCTCGAAGTACTGGGGCTCACCTAGCGTCTGTTGGACCCGGATCATGTTGCTGTCGCTGAAATACCGCTTTCTTTTCATTCATATCGCCAAGACGGGCGGCACGAGCGTGCGCGATTCCCTCGGCTGGTTCAAATGGACCGATCCCTATCGGCTTCCCCAATTTCTCTGCAGCAAGATCAGCGGCCTGACGAGGCATCGCATCGGCGCCAAATTTCCGCGCCATGCCAAGGCTATTGCCGCCCTGGAGATGCTGCCTCTCGACCTCTATCAGCAGCTCTTTAAATTCGCCTTCGTTCGCAATCCCTGGGACCTGCAGGTCAGTTCCTATCATCACATCCGGAGGGAGAGGCCGGATTTGATGACCGAGATCCCGGACTTCGCCACCTTCCTGCGCTGGAAATTCGAGCCGTCGCGGCCACCCCAATATCACGCCGATATGTCCACCGTGGTACAACACGATTATCTGATCGATCTGCATGGCAACTTGATCGTGGATTACATCGGTCGCTATGAATATCTCGCCCAGGATTTTCAGACGGCGTGCCATAAGATCGGGATTGCGCCACCCAAATTGGCGCATAGCCGCCGGGCCGCCGACCGGGGCAAGGATTACCGGACCTATTTCGACGATGAGACCGCGGCGCTCATCGCCAGGCACTATCAAGCGGACTGCGAACATTTTGGCTATCGCTTCGACGATCCCAGTGCCTGTCACTTGACCGGGAATTAGCCCGGCCGGAACAGTCGCCAGCCCAAAACAGGGTGGAAGTGCCCCTGGGGCTGTCCCATTTGCGGGATAATCGTGCCCCTTTTGCATGACCCTTAGCCCAGAAGAGGTGCGCCCTCCCTGTCATGAATTCAGCCTCGCCTCAGCCAACCGCCGCGCCACGCAGCATTTTGATCATTCGGCTCAGTGCGATCGGCGACATCATCATGGCCTCCGGAGTGATTCCTTGTCTGCGCGCGGCCTTTCCCGCCGCGACCATCTCCTGGTTGATGGAAGCGGGTAATGAGGATTTGCTGCGCCATAATCCCCGTCTCGATCACGTCTTTAGCTGGCCGCGTCGCCACTGGCGGGAGTTGCGCAGGCAAGGGGCATACCGGACCTGGTGGCAAGAATTCCGGCAATTGCAACGAGACCTCCATCAACAGCAGTTCGACTGGGTCCTGGACCTGCAGGGGTTGATGAAGAGCGGGGCCTGGGCCTGGCTGGCGGGAGGCCGGCGGCGCATCGGTCTGGGATCCAAGGAGGGATCGCAATGGCTGATGCATGAGACAGTGGCTCGCGACCTCGATAGCCCACTGATCGCAAAAGAATATCGGCGATTGATGATGGTGCTGGGTGCCGCACCAGAGCGCTTCGCGATGGATATTGTCACCTCCTCCGCCAATGCAGCTCAGGCGGCGAAACTCCTGGAGGAGGCCGGCGTCACCGCCCCCTTCGCGATATTCTGTCCTTTTACCACCCGTCCCCAAAAGCATTGGCTGGATGAGCGCTGGGGCCTACTGGCCCAGCGGTTGCACGAGACGATCGGTATAGTGCCGATCCTGGTGGGCGGCCCCGGTGATCGGGCGCACGGGGAGGCGATCATTGCCGCCTCTCGGGGTACCGCCCTGAACCTGTGCGGCCGTACCCGGCTCGACGAAGGCGCGGCCTTGATCGAGCGGGCGGCGCTGGTGGTAGGCGTGGACACGGGCATGACCCACCTGGGCATAGCCCTGAACCGGCCCACCTTGACGCTCCTCGGTTCCACCGACCCCTACTTTGCAACCGGCACGGCCCGGGGCCGGGTACTCTATCATCCCTTACCCTGTTTCCCCTGCTATCGGCGCCCGACCTGTCATGGCGAATACCCCTGCATGCGGCTGCACGAGGTCGACCAGGTACTAGCCTCGGCGCGGGAACTGCTGGCTGGGGCTGACTCACTTCACTAGGAGACTCCTATCGGTGTGCGGAATTGCTGGCGTCGTTCTGCGGGGAGAAAAGGTGACCGAGACCCTGCTCGCGCCCATGGCCGAGCGTTTGCAGCATCGCGGTCCCGATGGTCATGGCTTTTTCACGGCAGATGGGTTCGGACTGGTCCACACGCGCCTGTCGATTATCGATCTCAGCGGGGGTAGCCAACCCATCCTGGGGGAAGGCGGCCGGCTTGCCATCGTGGCCAATGGAGAAATTTACAACTACCTCGAACTGCGGGATGAACTGGAGCACAGCGGCCGCCCCTTCGTGACCCATTCCGATAGCGAAACCATCCTCCAGGCCTATGCCCAGAACTCCGGCCATTTCGTCGAGCGGCTGCATGGGATGTTCGCCTTCGCCCTCTACGACGGCAACCGCCAACGCCTGATACTGGCGCGGGACCGTCTGGGCATCAAACCCCTCTTTTACGCACGGCTGCCAGATCGCCTCATCTTCGCCTCAGAACTCAAAGCAATTTTGCCCCTGCTCCCATCTGCCCCGGCAATCGCCCCCGAGGCCCTCTCGGAGTTTCTCCACGACCACTGCAGCATCGGCGAGCAAACCATCTTCAGGGATATCAAGCGGGTCGCGCCGGGTGAGATCATCGAGGTGGATGCCGAGTTGAACCTAAGCCGGCGATGCTATTGGTCCCCGCTGACCCTGATACCCCGCGCGATCGACTTCCCGGAGGCCGAGGCCGAATTCGAGGTCCTATTCGAGCGGGTCATGCGCGAACACGTCCGCTCGGATGTCCCCTTCGGCCTCTTTTTGTCCGGCGGCAATGATTCTGCCATCCTGCTGGCCATGCTCAGCCGCTTCCAGAGCCAGCCGGTGCGCACCTTTTCCATTGGTTACCGGGACGCGGTCATGAAGGACGAACTGGACGACGCGGAGCGGATAGCGGCGCTGTTCAACAGCCAGCACACCGCGCTGCGTATCGACCGTGACGCCCTGTTCCGGCGCCTGCCCCATAGCGTCTGGGCGGCCGACGAACTGATGCGGGATTACGCCAGCCTGCCCACCTCGGCCCTGTCCGAGGCCGCCGGCCAGGAACTCAAGGTCGTGTTCAGCGGGGAAGGCGGTGACGAGGTCTTCGCGGGCTACCGGCGCTACCGGCAACCCACCCTCGCCTGGTGGTTCCTGAATCTGCTCGCGCCAGGCTCCGGGGGCTTTCGCACGCGCAGCGACTGGTGGCGATCCGGGTCGCAACGGCTGCTGGGTCCCCGCCTGAGTGCCCTGCGGCCCCGGTTCCGGGAGCCCTATCAAAAGGCCTGGCAAGCAACGCCGGATTCCTGGAGCCACCTGACCCGCTGCCAGTACACCGACCTGGTCACCGACCTGCCAGACAGCCTGCTAGTCAAGGTCGATCGGATGATGATGGGCTTTGCCCTGGAGGGGCGGGTACCCTTTCTGGATCATAGGGTCGTCGAATTTGGCCTGTCCCTCCCAGACCAACTGAAGGTTGATGGCGCCACCCCTAAGGTCTTTTTACGCCGCTGGGCGGAAAGCTATCTGCCGCGTGACCACATCCAGAAAAAGAAGCGGGGCTTTAGGGTTCCGGTCAGGGAATGGCTGAGCGGCGTGCTGCTTACGCACCTGGAACAGCAACTCCTGCACAATCGGGCCATTCAGGAGTGGTTCGAGACCCGGCATCTGCCCCGGCTCTTTGCTATGCAGCGCCGCGCGGGCACGGCCAGCCGGGAGATCATGTGCCTGCTGCAATTCGCGATCTGGCATCGCCTGTTCATCGAGCAACCGGGAAGCAAGCCCTCCGTTGCTGAGGACCCCAGGGACTGGATCAGCTAATCCAAGAGGGTGACGCAAATCTGGGGATGGTTGATAGGGCCTAGCCACCAGCGAGCTGGCGATAGAGTTCCCGATACTGCGCCATGACGGTTGCGCGGGAAAATTCGGCCTGGACCCGGGCCTGGCCCTGCCGGGCGAGGGCCTGGCGCAGGGCGTCGTCCGTCAGCACCACCTCGATCCCCTCGGCCAGGGCATGGGCGTCCCCGCAGGGCAGGCACCAGGCATCCTCACCGTGGCGCGTGATTTCCCGCGCCCCCCGAAAGCGGGTGGTCACCAGGGGCTTGGACCAGCCCCAAGCCTCCAGGATCACGTTTCCCAGGGTCTCCTCCTCCAGTGATGGGAAAACGATCAGATCCGCCATCTGGAAAAAGGGCCCCGTCTCATTGCGCCAGCCAGCCCAGTGGATGCGCTCGCCCAGACCCAGCGACTCGGCCTGGGAGCGCAGTTCAGCATCGAGGTGTCCTTCTCCCAGCAGCACCAAGTGTGGGGGGCGATCGGCGATGGTCGCGGGTAGTTGCGCCATGGCCGCGACCAGATAACCCAGGCCCTTGACGGGGGCAAAGCGCCCGGCACTCACTAGCACCCAGGCGTCGGCCGGTAATCCCAGTTCCGCGCGCAGGGCCTGAATACGCCCGTTCGTGACGGGCCGGGCCTGATCGACGAAGTTATAGATATGGTGAACCCGCCCCGCTGGCAGACCCTGGCGGATAAGCCAGTCACAGAGGCCCCGGGTGTTGCCAATCCAGGCATGGGCATGGCGATAGGGATGCAGGGCAAAGTAGCCGCCCAAGCGGGCGACATGTACCGGAACTCGACCCCGTTTGATATGGGTGAGCCGGGTGGCCCGGCCCATATAGGTTTGGACAATATCCGGCTGGACGCGGGCAATAAGGCGTCTCACCGCCAGCCGGGATAGGGGATCCCAGACCGTGCGTAAGGGTAGCGGGTGCAGAGGCAAGGACCCGAGATCCAGATTTGCGAGGGCACTCCCAGCCCGGATGGCCAATTCCGCCCGGCCACCCGTCTCCGCCAAGGCGCGGGCAAAACGCCCAAACCAATGCTCGGCCCCGCCAATACCGATACTGCCGATGAGTTGCAGGCTCAGGGGCTCAGTCATGAGGGGCCTCAACCCGGGAAGTTGGTATCAATTCCCGATAAACGGCCAAATTGCCCTCGACCATGGCTGGAATAGAAAACTCGGCGCTCATGAGGACACGCCCGCCACGGCCCAGGCGACGGGCCAGGTCCGGGTCACGCAAGAGTTGGCCCATAGCCGCGCCGAGGGCTGGTACATCTCCCGGGGGAACGAGCAGGCCGTTAATGCCATCCCGCACCGCCTCGGGGATGCCACCCACCCGGCTGGCGATGACGGGTACTCCGGCGCTCGAGGCCTGCAGCAGGGAGACACCCAACCCTTCCATGGTCGCTGGGTGAACCAGCAGGTCCAGACAGGGCAGCAAGTCCGGCAGGTCCGAGCGGAAGCCGCAGAGCCGGACCTGGCCGGCCAGCCCCGCCGTGACGATACTCCGCTCCAGGCTCGCCGCTTCTGGCCCCTGGCCGAAAAAAAGTACCCGCAGCGCGGGGAACTCAGCTACCAGGGGCGGTAGGGCCTGGATAAGAAAGCGGTGGCCCTTGCGGGAGATGAGTTGGGCCACCACTCCGATCACTGGGCCATCAAGGGGTACCCCAAGCCGCTCACGCAGGATTTCGCGATCACGCGGCCCACCATAGGCCTGAAAATCCACCGCGCTCCGCACCACCCGCAACTTGTCCGGGGGCAGACCGGCCGCCAGCAGAACGTCACCTATGCCCTCGGAAATGGCGATCACCCGGTCGAAAAGGCGATATTTCAGCTTCACTCGCCAGTTCGGCTCGGGGTTGTCGACCCGGCGCGAGTGGACCACCTTCACCCCCGCCAGGCGTCCTGCGATACCGCCCATGACATCGGCGCCGCGGCGGCTGTGCAGATGCAGGACATCAGGACCGAACTGGCGAATTTTTCGATAGATTCCCGGGATTAGGGCCAGGTCCAGGTCGCCACCCATACTCATGGACAGCACCTCCGCGAAGGGCGCGGCGTCCATGGAGATTTCACTCCCAGCGCGGCAGATGAAGCCATTGCTCACCCCCCGCTGTGCCAGGCCCTCCAGCAAATAGAGAACCTGACGCGGGCCACCGTAGAGGTGCCTGCCACCCTCGACATGGAGAACCCTCATAGACCTGATAGCTTCATGGGGTTCTTAAGCAAGCTCCATCCTGGTGGCGTTACTTCGTTGCCAACCGGCACAGGGCCTGGACCAGGGCGGCATCATCGGCACGCTCGGCCAGAACGACCCGCACGAAGCCCAGCCGCTCGGCGTCCAGACGGGTGCGGTCGCTGATCACCGCCAGGGGGGTAGCCAGGAGACGTGCCCGGCCCTCCTCACCCAGCAACCGCAGCAGATTGCCAAGGATCTCGCCACTGGTGGCGGTAACGAATTGAACCGCCTGCTCCCAGCCCGCTAACAGGGCATGGGGTTCAACCTCGGGCAAGGTGCGAACATAGACCTCGGCATAGGCTACCTCAGCGCCACGCGCCCTCAAGGTCTCGCCCAGGAGAGGCCGACCCCCTTCCCCACGCACGATGACGGCCTTTAAGCCGCTGACATCCTGGAGTTCTGGGAGGGCGAGGAGAGATTCGCTGTCATAACGCCCCTGGGGAACCAGATCCGGGGCACGGCCAACGGCGGCCAGGGCCTCGGCCGTAGCCTTGCCCACCGCCACCAGGCGCGGACTGGCAGGCAGTACTCCACCGGCAAAGAGGTCCATGGCGTAATCCACCGCGTTGCGGCTGGTGAAGAACAGTAGGTCCGCCGGTGCGGCCAGGGTGCGCCGGGCTTCTTCCCTATCCCCGGCAGCCTCTATCTCGATGGTCGGAAAGGCAATGGCTCGGCCACCGGCGGCCGCGATCAATTGGCACAGATTCGCCGCCTGGGCCCGGGGCCGGGTTACCAGGACGCCGCGTCCGGCAAGATCGCAAGGGGTGGGCATCGATTCAGACCTGCGCCAAGGCCTGGAGTATGTCATGGGCACCCTGGGCAATTAGATCATCCGCCACCCGCAGGCCCAATTCCTCTGCCTGGGCGCGTGGCGCCGCACACTCGGCAACCAGCAGGTAGGAACCGTCTGGGGTACCGACCAACCCCCGCATCCAGAGTTCTTCGCCCCTCAAAAGGGCGTGGCCGGCAATGGGGACTTGGCAGCCACCCTGGAGGCGGCGATTCATAGCGCGCTCGGCACTAACCCGTGTAGCCGTATCCGGGTGATGCAGGGGCGCCAGCAGGTCCAGGACTCGGGCATCGTCCGATCGGCATTCGATGCCCACGGCTCCCTGACCGATGGCCGGCAGACTCTCGTCGATGCTCAGACGGGAGCGGATGCGTGCCTCGAAACCCAGGCGCATCAGGCCTGCGGCGGCCAGGAGAATGGCATCGAAATCCCCATTATCGAGCTTGGCCAGGCGGCTGTTGACATTGCCGCGCAGGGGTTGGATGTTCAGGTCGGGTCGCCGGGAGGTGAGCTGGCACTGGCGGCGCAGGCTGGATGTGCCGACGCGAGCACCCTGAGGCAGATCAGCCAACCGCTCGTAGCGGTTGGAGACAAAGGCATCCCGTGGGTCCTCGCGCTCAAGGATGACTGGCAGAATGAGGCCTTCGGGTAATTCCACCGGTACGTCCTTAGTGGAATGGACGGCAATATCTGCCGAACCATCCATCAAGCCCTGTTCTAATTCCTTGACAAAGAGGCCTTTACCACCAATCTTGGCCAGCGGGGCATCCAGGATTTTATCCCCGCGCGTACTCATGCCTAGGATTTCGACCTGGAGACCCGGATGCGCGCTCTTCAGAGCCCCGGCCACATGCTCGGCCTGCCACAAGGCCAGGGGGGATTTACGGGTGGCGATGCGGATTATCTCGGCCATCTTCTCGATCCCAGCGGAAAACGCCATCCTAAGCCGCCATGGCGCGCCCTGCAAATTTTGGGGTGTTACGGTTTTTCAATCGGGTTTCTCAGGTTCATAGGCCAAATTGCAGCCGTTCGGCTCGGCTGTTGGGATTAGAATCCGATCTTGTCACGGCCTCAGGCCTTGCAACCTACCCTAACCTTGCCATCCTGGAACCGCTCGCCGCGATGAATCACCACAACGCCAACGAACCCCCTGCCAGCTTCAAGCCCTGGGCCGGGCGTTTCAACGAGCCCACGGACGCCTTTGTCGAGGCCTTCACCGCCTCTGTGGATTTCGATCGCCGGCTTTACGCCTACGACATCCAAGGCTCCATTGCCCACGCCACCATGCTGGCGCGCCAGGGTATCCTCACCGAGGCCGAGCGAGATGCCATCGTCAAGGGCCTGGAACGGGTGCGTACGCGGATTGAGGCGGGTGACTTCATCTGGTCCATACCCTTGGAAGACGTCCACATGAATGTGGAATCGGCCCTCACCGCCGATATTGGCGAGGCGGGCAAGAAGCTCCATACCGGGCGCTCGCGCAACGATCAGGTAGCGACGGACGTGCGCCTGTGGCTGCGTGCCGAAATCGATATCCTGGGTCCGGCCATTGCCCGCCTCCAGGCCGCCTTGCTGGACCTGGCTGAGCGGGAGGTGGAGACCATTATGCCGGGCTTTACCCACCTCCAAGTGGCCCAGCCCATCAGCTTCGGCCACCACATGCTGGCCTGGTTCGAAATGCTGGAACGGGATCGCGAGCGACTGACGGACTGCCGTAGCCGCCTCAACGTCTTGCCCTTGGGTGCCGCCGCCCTGGCCGGCACCACCTATCCCATCGACCGCCACCTGACCGCCGCATTGCTCGGCTTCGCCCGGCCGGCGGAGAATTCCCTGGACGCCGTCTCAGACCGGGATTTCGCCATTGAATTCGCGGCGACCGCCAGCATCCTCATGATGCACCTGTCGCGCTTCTCCGAGGAACTCATCCTCTGGTCCTCCGCCCAGTTCGGTTTTGTGGATCTCTCGGATTCCTTCTGCACCGGCTCCTCCATCATGCCGCAGAAGAAGAACCCGGACGTTCCCGAGCTGGTACGTGGTAAGACCGGACGCATTTTCGGCCATTTGATGGGCCTGCTGACCCTAATGAAGGGCCAGCCCTTGGCCTACAACAAGGACAACCAGGAAGACAAGGAACCCCTTTTTGATACGGTCGATAACCTCAAAGGCTGCCTGAAGGTCTTTGCCGACATGATGGCGCGCCTGACCTGCAACCGGGAGCGCATGCGTACAGCGGCGCGCCAGGGCTTTGCCACTGCTACCGACCTGGCGGACTATCTGGTGCGACGTGGGGTGCCCTTTCGCGATGCCCATGAGGTTGTCGGCAAGGCTGTAGCTCTGGGGGTGCGGGAGGGGCGGGATCTGTCCGAACTCAGCCTGGCTGAGTTGCAGTCCTTCTCACCCCTCATTGGCGCGGATGTGTTCGGTTTCCTGACCCTGGAAGGTTCCCTGGCTGCTCGGGACCACATCGGGGGCACGGCCCCGAATCAGGTGCGCGCCGCCTTGGCCCGCGCCCGCGAGCGGCTGCGGGAGGCTGGCTTTTAGCGGCCCAGGCCAAGGCCCATGTCCAAGCCTAGTCCCCGCCGCGGATTGAACCCTCGCCTGTCTCTTCACGCCAGCCGGGACGGGAACCCGCCTTTCGTCACCTGCCCCGTGGGACAAACTGGGATGTACAGACATGCCTGATAGTCTCGACGATCTCAACCGCCGCTTGCTCGCCTTCGCCCGTGAGCGGGACTGGGAGCAATTTCACTCCCCCAAGAATCTGGCCATGGCCTTGGCCGGAGAGTGCGGTGAGTTACTGGAACAGTTTCAGTGGTTGAGCGAGCCCCAGAGCGCCCAACTGGACGCGGACAAAAAATCCGCCGTGGGTCAGGAACTGGCCGATATTCTGATCTACCTCATTCGCCTGGCGGAGCGCCTTGATTTGGACCTGATCGCCGCCGTCGAGGCCAAGATCACCCTTAACGAACAGCGCTATCCGGTGGACAAGGTCCGGGGCGACGCGCGCCGTGCAGATGAATACCCGGACTAAGTGCCTGGGGGGCGATCTCCTGGCTCCTTTATCGAGGTAATCGCTTCATGCATCGCCTTCCTGCCCTGCCGCGACAACCTGCCCTCTTGCTCCTGGCCCTGCTGGCCGCGACCTCGCTCCTGACCAGGGGAGGCAGAGCAGCGAGCCCCGATATGCCCGTGCCCATCCCGCGGACGACGATTGCAGCCCTGGGACGGGTGGAGCCCGTCTCAGAGGAGATTAGGATCGCGGCGGCCATGACCGGGCGGTTGGCGGATGTCCCCCTGGAGGAAGGTGATCCGGTCCACAAGGGCGAGGTGGTTGCGACCCTGGAAAACGCCGATCATCTGGCACGCGTCCATGCCGCCGAGGCCAATGTGGCTATCGCCCAAGCGGGACTTGACCGGGTGATTAATGGTGCCCGCCCCGCGGAGCGTGCGGAGGCAGCCGCGGCGGTGCGCGAGGCCGAGGCCCTGCTTCTGAGGGCTGAACAGGAATTTAACCGCCAGCAAGGGCTGGCGAAAAAGCGGTTGGGCAGTGGCCAGGACCTGGACAACGCCACCAGCGAGCAGAATGTCGGCCGTGCTCGCCTGGCCAGGGCACGGGAACATCTGGCCGTGGTGGACGCCCCCGCCCGTGATGATGAGCGCGCCAAGGCGGAGGCGGAGGTATCACTTGCCAAGGCCAGGCTGGCAGAGTCCCAGGCGGTCTATCAAAAATCCTTTGTGCGGAGCCCCATCGATGGCGTGGTGCTGCGCCGTATCCGCCGCGCGGGCGAGCAGGTCACCGAGTTGGGGGATACGCCGATCCTGGCCGTGGGTGACATCTCCCAGCTACGGGTGCGCGCCGAGGTGGACGAGGCCGATATTGGTCTGCTGCGCCTGGGCCAGGATGCCCGCATTGAGGCCGACGCCTATGAGAACCGCCACTATCAGGGCAAGGTCGTGCGCATTGGCAATCTCATGGGGCGTAAGCGGGTGCTCTCCGAAGACCCTGGGGAGCACCAGGACACCCGGGTTCTGGAAATCCTGATCGATCTGGAGGCGAATACCCAACTCCCGGTGGGCCTGCGGGTGGACGTTTTTATCGATATCGTCAATCCTGGGTAGGGGTGGTATGACACCAGGTCTACCGCGATCCTCGCCCTGGGGCAGCCGCATGGCCTGGCTGCTCGCCTGGCGTAACCTGACCCATGATCGTTCCCGTTTCGTCGTGACGCTGGTGGGCATCATCTTCGCCGTGGTCCTGATCGCCATGCAGATCGGCCTCTTTCTGGGCTTCTCTGATGCCACCACCGTCATCATTCGGCATACCCACGCCGAATTTTGGATCGTCGCCCGCGGCGCCCAGAACTTCGAGATCTCCATGCCCATGAAGGAACGCGAGCTCTACATAGCCAGCTCAGTGCCTGGGGTCGCCGAGGCCGAGAAGCTCCTAGTGCAATTCGTCCCCTGGAAAAAACCAGGCGGCGGGGATGAGAGCATCATCCTCGTCGGGTTTGATCTCAACTCCGGTTTGGCCGGACCCTGGAATCTGGTGGAGGGAAAGGCGGAGGACCTCCGCCAGCCCGACGCGGTCATTGTGGATCGGGTTTATATGGAGAAACTCGGCATTGACAGCATCGGAATCGAGCTTGAGATCAAGGGCCGACGCGCACGAGTGGTGGGCCTTACCCAAGGCATCCGCTCCTTCACCACCTCCCCCTGGGTATTCGCCTCCTTTCGCACCGCGCAGGGCTTCTCGGGCCTCCCTGACGATGAATTCAACTATGTGATCGGGACCTTCGCGCCCGGGGCTGACCCGGTCGCCGTCCAGGCGGCCTTGGCCCAGGCGTTGCCCCGCAGCGATGTCTATCTAAGTGCCGATTTCGCCGCCCGCACCCGGGATTACTGGATGTTTACTACTGGCGCCGGGGCCTCGGTGCTGGTCTCCGCCCTATTAGGGCTGCTGGTCGGCTCCGTCATCGTGGCACAGGTTCTGTACGCCACCACGGTGGATCATCTGACCGAATTCGGCACCCTCAGCGCTATGGGCGCCCCCCGCGACTTCATCTACAAGGTTATTCTGGGCCAGGCGGCCATCAGCGCCACTCTGGGACATGTCCCGGGGATCGCCCTCGCCCTGCTCCTGGCCAAGGCCAGCGCCTTATCAGCCGCTGTGGTCCTGGTCCCCTGGGAACTGGCCATCGGCCTCTATGGGGTCACCCTGGCCATGTGCATGCTGGCATCCCTGATCTCCATCCGCAAGGCCATGGGGATCGACCCGGCTATGGTCTTCCAGCGGTGACTGCGTGAGCCCGCACGACTCCTCCGACCGGGTTGCCTACCCCGGGACTATTCCCGCTCTGGAGACTGTGGGGTTGTCCGTCGTTTATGGCAGTGGTACGACGGCCGTGCAGGCCGTGAACAGGGTCGATCTAACCGTACAGCCGGGTGAGATGCTGGCCCTCATGGGGCCCTCCGGGAGCGGTAAGACCACCCTGCTGATGGTTCTGGGCTGCCTGCTGCACGCCAGCGCTGGCACAGTCTGTGTCGAGGGTCGGGATATCGGCGACCTCCCCCCCAAGGAGCTGGCGCGGCTACGGCTGGCGCGGATGGGCTTTATTTTCCAAAGCTATAATCTGTTCCCGGCCCTCACCGCCCTGGAGAACGTCCAGTTGGCCCTAGAGCTGAAGGGACAAAACCTGGACGAAGGTGTGGAGCTCCTGGAACGTGTGGGCCTGGGAGAACGCCTGCGCAACTATCCCAAGCAACTCTCAGGCGGAGAGAAACAGCGGGTCGCGATCGCCCGCGCCTTGGCTGGCAACCCGCCTATCCTTCTGGCTGACGAGCCGACCGCCGCACTCGACTCAGCCAACGGGCGCGCCGTTGTCAAACTGCTCGGCAACCTGGCTCACGACCTGGGGCGAGCGGCAGTCATCGTCACCCATGATCCGCGGGTGGGCGGGCTTTCTGACCGGGTCCTACAGTTCGAGGATGGGCGGATTGTTGGCTGAGTCCCACTCCCATGTCCCCTGGATATCCAAATATCGATGCGGAAGCTAACCTCTGACATGAACAAGTCCCCTCTGCTGCTCCTGCTGGTCATGGCCCTGCTGTCCTCAGGCTGCGCTCATATCCGCCAGGAAAAAAAGACCCAAGGCCTGACGGCCGCCACCTATGCCTATGGTAATGCCTTGCGGTGGGGCTACTACGATACGGCCTGGAACTATCTGGATCCCGTCATCAGATCCCGGTTACCGCCGGACCAACTCCAGCTTAAGTCGATTCGTCTGACGGCCTACGAAGTCATCCAGCCGCCCGTACTCATCGCCGAAGATCAGGAACAGGCCGAACAGTGGGTCCAGATCGATTATGTGCGTCAGGATACCCAGGTCGTGCACAGTCTCATTGATCATCAGGTCTGGCGTTACGATGTGACGAGTGAAGGCTGGCGTCTGACTTCAGATCCCCCACATTTCCCATAATAAATGCCAGGCTTTGCTTCCGAACCGACCCACAAAGAATCAACCCATCTTCAAAGAGATTAAGAATTTAAGAATGAAGATGATGATGAGGCCTGTTGGTAACCACAATTTAGCAAAAATTCACTTCTAGTATGGGTAGTTAAGGCAAGTTAAACCCTTGGGACAAGGTCGCCTGATACTGTTGAAGTCCTGTGGATAAAGCTTATGCTAACGCAACCTGGTTTTTTATCCCCAGTTGTTCACAGGCTTAATACCAGGTTACGACTGGCTTATCCAAAGGCCGGACTATATATTTCCGGCGAAAAAAAACCCGCCTTCAGCGGGTTCTCGGATCAAGGGGACGAGAGTCGGCTACTTGATCTTGCCTTCCTTGTAGAGGACGTGCTGACGCACGACCGGGTCGAACTTCTTGATTTCCATCTTGCTGGGCATGTTGCGCTTGTTCTTGGTGGTCGTGTAAAAATGACCGGTACCGGCGCTGGAAATCAGGCGGATCTTATCTCGTGCTGCCTTAGCCATGGATGTTTACCTCGCTCAGACCTTATCACCGCGACCGCGCATCTCGGCGATCACTGCATCAATACCTTTCTTGTCGATCAAGCGCATGGCATCGGTGGACAGACGCAGGCGCACCCAGCGATTCTCGCTCTCGACCCAATAACGATGGTAGTGCAGGTTCGGCAGGAATCGACGCTTGGTCTTATTGTGGGCGTGGGAGACGTTGCAACCAGAAAGCGGGCGCTTACCGGTTACTTGGCAGACTTTGGACATGACGCTTCCCTTAGAGGTTGGCCAGGGGTCTGGCCTTGTTAAGCCAGACCGAGGATTAAAGACGGGCAAAAATACCTGAATCCCCGTCCTAGCGCAAGTGCTTAGGGGCCTTTTATGTGATTTTTGGGCTGCGAGTGGCGTCTAATCCCACGAATACCACCGGGCATTTTGCCCCTTCTCCCTCTGAACAAGCCGTGGGTAAGCCTGTTGAAAACTGGGGATAAAAACAGGGCATCGAAACGGCGGCAACATTATCCACAGACCTTTAACACCTTTAGGACGACTTGTCCCAAAGGTTGAAAGGATTCCAAGTAGCTGTGATAACGAGGATTTATGCTTAGCTGGGAGTTACCCACAGGCTCCATCACCATCTTAATAAATTATATTATCTCTAAATGTAGTTGGACCCCTGTCAGGACAGGGGTTAGAGAGGACTGACTTCGGCGCTTCATGGGCACTGGCGTATGATTAAGGTAATGAGTTTTAATATTCGCATGGGCCTGGCTAATGACGGCATAAATCATTGGCAGCATCGAAAATCCTTGGCGTTAGCACGAATCAATGCCTTTAAACCAGACTTACTGGGCATACAAGAGTGCTGTGATGATGAGGCACAGGCTGGATTTTTAAAAAGTCGTTTATCGCGTTATGAATTCTATGGTGTGCGACGTGGCGGGAATAGTGGCTCGAGAATGGAAATGGCTCCAGCATTATTTAAGAAATCATCTTTTTTCGTCTTGGAGTCAGGTAGTTTTTGGTTGAGTGAAACACCTGAACAATCAGGTGGTACGAGTTGGGACGCGGCGTTTCCGCGAATGTGTTTATGGTTTCGATTGTGGCATCGTCAAGCGCATAAAGAATTAATATTTTTGAACACGCATTTTGACTATCAACCGATGGCAATGATTGAATCAGCTAAATTGCTACGGGCTTGGCTTAAAAAAAATTCCGATAAGCCATTGATTGTTTCGGGAGATTTTAATGCTGATAAACAGTCTGAATCTTACCGTATTTTAACAATTGAACTAATAGATGCACACCAGAACGATGATAATACCTATCATGACTACGGCAAGATTGACAAAGGTTTCCCGATTGATTGGATATTGGTATCGGCTCATTTTAAAATTAAACAGAGTGAAATTGACTATTTCCATAAAAAAGATGTCTATCCATCAGATCATTATCCTTTACTTGTAACACTTGATTGGAAATCATAGGTTTCGATAAGCTGGTTAATCAGGTATAATAAACGCTAAAACCTAATTAGGGGAATTGCAGTGCGTCTCTCGCAAAGATTTTTTAGAGATTTTGTTCGTTTTGCGGGACGATTTTGGTTTTCAGAAAATAAAAAAGGGATACGAATTTCAACGGCGATTCTAATAGGTTTAACCATTTTACAGATTGTTATGGCAGTCCTGGTAAATAAATGGAATGCGGCATTGTACGACGCGATAGAACAGCATTCAATGTCGGGCTTATCCAAGCAGATAATGTTACTTTTGGTGATTATGCTTGCCAGTATTGTAATCACGGTAATGCATTTAACCGTCAAGCGTAGATTGATGATTGATTGGCGATCTTGGTTGACTGAAAAAGTCACAGATCGATGGATGGATAATGGTCGGCATTATTTGGTATCACATATGCCGGGTGAGCATGATAATCCGGATGAACGGATTGCTGAAGATTGCCGTATTGCCACTGAATCAGCGATTTCTTTGGGCCATTCGCTATTTTATTCGTGTTTATCACTGGTTAGTTTTACGCAAATTCTTTGGTCTCTGTCGGGGGTTATTACCATTGATTATATTTTCTCGTTTAATCTACATGGTCATTTAGTGTGGATTGCTATTATCTATGCGGGGTGTGCGTCTTGGTTAGGTTGGCTAGTGGGTATCCCTTTAACAAAGGCAACCAATGCCAATCAAACTGTAGAGGCAAACTATCGTTCTGGTTTGATTGATGCCAGAGAAAACAGCCAAGCGATTGCTCTAAGTAAAGCGGAAAATTTCGAAAAAAAACGTTTTAATAAATTATTTATCAAAATTCAGGAAGTATGGTCCCAGCAAACTGGTGCGTGGCAATACATTTTGGCGTTTAGTACAGGCTATGGATTGTTATCTATGGCTTTTCCTGTGTTAGTTTCATCACCACGTTATATTTCAGGTGTGATCACCCTAGGTGCATTGATGCAGTCCGCACAAGCCTTCCAAGAATTGGCATCATCTTTATCCTGGCCTGTGAATAACTTAGCGAGTATTGCCTTGTGGCGTGCTTCTGTAGAACGGGTGTTGGGTTTAATTAACGCCTTGGACAGGGTGGATGAAGAAATCACTAAGCCAGAGCATCATTGGATTTTAGTTGAGCAAAAAGATAAGCCCGAATTGGTGTTTCGTGATTTAACAATTTCTAAATTCAATGGCCCTGTGCTTGCCAGTAATATTAACATGGAAATTCGGCAAGGCGATCATGTACTAATTAAAGGCAATACCTTCACAGGGGCAAAATTATTTCGTGCCATTGCGAAAATCCGTCCTTGGGGAACAGGAATGATTGAACTACCAAATAATAATAGCCTTTTTTTCATGCCACCACGACCACATCTTCCCGCTAATTTTACCTTGCGTGAAGCGATTTGTTATCCAAAATCAGGATACTTTTTTTCTGATAATGAATTAAAACAAACACTAAAAAATGTCGATTTAGAACACCTTATTGCACAACTGGACCACGTGGAAATTTGGACGCACAGTTTATCGCGTGAGGAACAGCAACGTTTAGGCATGGTGCGTTTATTATTAAACAAGCCGCAGTGGATATTCCTGCAAGAAGCCTTTGATTCCCTAAGCGCTGAAAACGAAGAAAAAATGTTTCAACTAATATTTGAATACTTGCCCGGTGCCACCTTGTTAAGCATTACTCACTTAGTAAAAGCACCGATATTCCATGAAAAGTATTTGGAATTTCCGGTATAATGACATGTCTCATCCTAAAAAGCTACGCGGCGTGAATTTAGGCGGTTGGTTGGTTTTGGAAAAATGGATTACCCCTAGTTTATTTGAAGGACTTGCAGCAAGGGACGAGACTACATTTTGCACAGAACTCGGCATACAAGTCGCGACAAAGCGTCTACATCAGCACTGGAATACGTTTATCACCAAAGATGACTTTCAATGGCTTGCCTCTGTTGGCATTAATGCTGTCCGTATACCCGTTGGACATTGGTTATTCGGAAAAAATTATCCCTATCATCGTGCTTATGGTGAAAGCCGCTATCCTTATGTAGAAGGCGGTTTAGCTATTGTGGATAATATCATGCAATGGGCGCATGAATTTAAGCTTTCCGTACTGTTCGATTTACACACCGCTCCTGGATGTCAAAACGGCTTTGATAATGGCGGCATCATGGATGTATGCGAATGGCATACCCAGCCTGAATACATAGATCACGCTTTAAACGTCATAGATTGGTTAGCCGAGCGTTATCAGAACGCGCCAGCCCTGCATGGCATCGAAGTGTTAAACGAACCGCGTTGGGACGTTGATACAGAAATTTTAAAAAGATATTACACCGTCGCCTATCATCGCATTCGTCAATACTGTTCACCCGACAAGGTGGCCGTGGTGTTTCATGATGGCTTCCGTTCGCATCAAAATTATTTAGGATTTTTGCAGCCACCTGAATTTGCGAATGTTATTTTTGACATCCATCGCTATCAATGTTTTACACGCGAGGACCTAGACCTGGATATTTACGGCCATATACAAAAAAGCGTGATTGAATGGAAAAACGAAGCCGACATAATCAATAACGAATTAAGGCTACCCGTGTATTGTGGTGAATGGAGTTTAGGAATGAATATAAAAGTCGTATCCCTCTGGGCTGAAGGTCCGTTTAATCATGCTCTGGAAAAAATGGATGAATATCAAGTTTCACTGGCTTACCGGGGTTATGCCGCCGCGCAGATGCTCACTTTTGAAAAATACATGGGGTGGTTTTTCTGGAATTACAAAACCGAAACCACGCCTGCTTGGTGTTTTAAAGATTGCGTAGAACGTGGTTGGATTCCATCTGGTGTTGGTGCATAAATAGTACGATGGATATTTTCCCCATTAAATTTAAATAGGAATCACTTGGTCCGCATCACAGTAATCCCCTCTCGGCGAAAGAAATGCCTTGGCCGTCGCCGACGATAAGGTGATCGAGGACGCGGATCTCCATCAGGGCCAGGGCGTCTTTAAGGCGCTGGGTGATGCGCAGGTCGGCCTGGCTGGGTTCGGTGACGCCGGAGGGATGGTTGTGGGCGAAGATGACGGCGGCGGCGCCGAGTTCGAGGGCGCGGCGTACCACCTCGCGGGGGTGGACGCTGGCGCCGTCAATAGTGCCATTGAATAGTTCCTCGTATCTCAGGACCTGGTGGCGGTTGTCGAGGAAGAGGCAGGCGAAGACTTCGTGGGGATAGTGATAGAGCTTGCTTTTGATGAAGGCGCGCGTGGCCTCCGGGCTGGTCAGTGGGTCGGCTCGGTTCATCTCGGCGGCCAGATAACGGCGGCTCATCTCCAATACCGCCTGGAGCTGAACATATTTGGCCGGGCCGAGTCCCTTGCTTTTACAAAGGCGTTTCTGATCGGCGGAGAAGAGGCCCCGCAAGCCGTCGAGGTCTGTCAGCAGGTCTCGGGCCAGGTCGATGGCGCTCTTTCCGGGGATCCCGGTGCGCAGGAAGATCGCCAGGAGTTCCGCGTCAGTCAGGGCCCCCGCGCCACGAGCCAGGAGTTTTTCTCGTGGGCGCTCGTCCTTCGGCAATTCCAGAATTTTCATGCTTATCTTCCCCTTGTATCTTTTTCGGGAATCTACGCGTACCAGTATGCGGCTGCAAGAAATGCTGGAGATCGGTCTGGAGCCGGCTTAGGGAAAAATGGCGGGAATGCAGTACAATTTCGCCTCATTCCATTTCTGCCAGGTATTTCCAGGCTCGCGTGAATCCACTGGCTTTCAGGCATGTGCTGCTCGGGATTAGCGGTGGCATCGCGGCCTACAAGGCGGCGGAGCTGACGCGGCGCCTGCGCGCCGAGGGCGCCGAGGTGCGGGTGGTCATGACCCGGGGCGCCCAGGCCTTCGTCGGCCCCCTGACATTTCAGGCCCTTTCTGGCAATCCCGTCCGTCTGGACATCCTGGACCCGACCGCCGAGGCGGGTATGGATCATATCGAACTGGCGCGCTGGGCCGATCTGGTCCTGGTGGCCCCGGCCACTGCTGATCTTATGGCGCGGCTAGCGGCGGGTATGGCGGATGATCTGCTTACCACCCTGGCCCTGGCCACCCAGGCGCCGCTGGTCTTGGCCCCAGCCATGAATCAGCAGATGTGGCAGCATCCCGCTACCCAGGCCAATGCCCGACTTTTATCCGAACGCGGGGTCCGGCTCCTGGGACCCGCTGCGGGTGCCCAGGCCTGCGGCGAGGTGGGTCCAGGACGCATGCTGGAGCCTGGGGATATTGTCGCGGCGCTGATGGGTCCGCGGCAGGCCAGCTCCCTCACGGGTCGACGCGTCCTGGTTACTGCCGGGCCGACGCGGGAGGCCCTGGACCCGGTGCGTTATGTCGGCAACCGCAGCTCCGGGCGCATGGGCTATGCCTTGGCCCAGGTCCTGGCGGACCGAGGCGCCCAAGTGGTACTGGTTAGCGGTCCTACCGCAATGGCGATCCCCGCCGGTCTGGAGCGGGTCCAGGTGGAATCAGCCCTGGAGATGTATGCAGCGGTGATGGAGCGTATCGCGGATCAGGACATCTTCGTCGCGGCGGCGGCGGTGGCGGACTACCGGGTGGCGGACCCGGCTCCGCAGAAAATCAAGAAGGGTGAGCAGGAACTGACCCTGCGCCTGGTGCGCAATCCGGATATCCTCGCCGAGGTCGCGGCCCGGCGGGATCCCCCCTTCACGGTGGGATTCGCCGCCGAGACCGAGCGGGTGGCGGAGCAGGCCCTGGCCAAGCTTCAGGCCAAGGGTCTCGATATGATCGCCGCCAACCGGGTGGGCGGGGCCACGGGTGGCTTTGAGCGCGAGGATAATGCCCTCACGATCATATGGCGGGATGGGCGCCTGGAACCTTTGCCCTTGATGCCTAAGCCCCGCCTGGCGGAGGCGCTGACAGATCTGATCGCGGAGACCTATGCAGCACAACTTGCAGATCAAGGTGCTTGACCCCCGTCTGGGTTGGGATTTTCCACTGCCAGAATATGCCACCCCGGGTTCCGCGGGCTTGGACCTGCGCGCCATGCTGGATCAACCCCTGAATCTGGAGCCAGGGGCCACCGAGTTGCTGCCCACTGGGCTGGCCATTCACATTGGCGAGCCTGGGATTGCGGCCATGATCCTGCCGCGTTCCGGGCTGGGTCATAAGCATGGCATTGTCTTAGGCAATTTGGTGGGGCTCATCGACTCGGACTATCAGGGCGAGTTGTTGGTGTCCTGTTGGAACCGTGGCCAGCAAACCTTTCAAATCGCGGTGGGCGAGCGCATCGCGCAACTGGTACTGGTGCCCGTGCTGCGGGCGCACTTTGAACGGGTGGATTCCTTTACCGCCAGCGATCGCGGTACCGGCGGTTTTGGACACACGGGAAGCGATTGATTTCAATGGGGGATAAGGGGTCATGAGTCAGGGTCGGGTGCTCAAGGGTAATGGCGCAACCGTCGGGACGGGAGAGGATAGTGCTCCGGGTCTGCATCACTTCTGGCTATCCTGTCTCTTTACCCTGGCGCCCCTGGTCCTGGTTGCCTACTTGATCGGACTCTATGTCTGGATCGATCGGGAAAATGGCTTTGCCGCCATGCAGGCTCGTAACTATAGCGAACTGGTGGCTCAGGAGCTGGGCAAGCACGCCGCACGCGTCCAGGATCAACTGCGCGCCTGGGCCCGGGACCCCGCCCTGCGCCAGGTTCTCCGTCAGGGGGATGCTCAGGCCCTGGCGGCCGAGGAACAAAGGCTGGCGGGACGTATCCCCCTGGCCATGCGGGTCCGGCTGGTGCCCACGGAACGTCGCGGGGAGGGTGAAGCCGATGTTCATGATCTCAGCCTGGCGGGCTTGGATTTAGTGCATCGTGCCCAAACAGAGCGCGCTACGACGCCGGTCGAGGCCCATCTGGTCGGTCAGGATGGAATGCATCTGGCCATCGCCGCGCCCGTGCTGGACGAAAACAAGGAGGGAGTACTGGGGGTGATCCATGTGGCCCTGCCTATGGCCTTGCTGCCATTCCTTCAGAACGAAGGCCCCCAATGGGGCCAGCTTCAGTTTCAGCAGGAGGTCGAGATTGAGGTGGCCACCCTGGACCTGCAGTCCCACAGCTCGGCCCCCAACGAGGCCCCCAGCTTCTGGGTTAATGTCCCTGGCACCAGCCTGAGGGTTGCGGCCTGGATGAGGCCGACATCCCTTCTGGACCCTAAATCCCTCTTGATCACCTTTGGCGGCTTCCTGTTGACCATGAGTTTGATCGCCTTCATGCTGCGATTGCTCCTGAATCGCCTGGAGCGGTCCCTGGACGCGGATTTTGCCGGCCTGCGGGCTATGATCGAGGACGCCGCCAACACCTGGCCGATCCGCAAGTTCCAATGCCGACTGGCGGAGACCCAGCCCTTGGTCGAGGCTATCCGCCCCTTGCTCATCGGCCTGGCGGCGGTCCGTCGGCGAGCCCAGGCGGAGCAGTCCTCCGCTGCGAACCCTCCCGCCGCATCGCTGGCGGGGTTTGACCCGACGGATCTGGAACTGGGCGAAGTCCCGCCGCTGTCAGCCGAGGCCCCCGCGCCGCCGATCTCCTGATCGTTTCCCCACTCTTGGTACCTTACCCTTACCCCCAATGTCCAGGAATTCCCATGACTCTAGTCCTTGAGCGCGCCCGCAATATCGCCCATGTCCTGGTGGAGGCCCTGCCCTATATCCAGCGCTTTCAGGGCAAGACCATGGTCATCAAATATGGCGGCAACGCCATGGTCGACCCGAGCCTCAAGGAGGGTTTCGCGCGGGACGTGGTCCTCATGAAGCTGGTGGGAATCAATCCCGTTATTGTCCACGGTGGCGGACCCCAAATCGGCGATTTGCTCAAGCGGCTGGGTATCACCAGCGAGTTCGTGCAAGGCATGCGGGTGACCAATGCCGAGACCATGGATATCGTGGAGATGGTGCTCGGTGGTCAGGTGAACAAGGAAATCGTCAACTTCATCAATCGCCACGGTGGGCGCGCAGTGGGCCTGACCGGCAAGGATGGCGACCTGATCCGGGCGCGCAAACTGATACTGCGCAGGGACGCCCCTGAACTCAAGGAGCCGGAAATCATCGATATCGGCCATGTCGGCGAGGTTGAGAGCATCGATGTCCGGGTGGTCGATATGCTCGTCAAGGGCGACTTCATCCCGGTCATAGCCCCCATTGGCGTGGGCAAGGATGGCCGCTCCTACAATATCAATGCCGACCTGGTGGCCGGCAAGGTGGCGGAGTTTCTGAAGGCCGAGAAATTGATGCTGCTGACCAATACCCCGGGCCTGCTGGATGCCGCTGGCCAACTGGTGACGGACCTGGAGGTGAGCCGCCTCGACGAGATGGTGAGGACGGGCGTCATCCATGGGGGCATGTTACCCAAGATACAGTGCGCGGTGGATGCGGTGCAGGCCGGGGTGCGCACGGCCCATATCATCGATGGCCGGGTCGAACATGCCTTGCTGTTGGATCTCTTTACCAATGAGGGCGTGGGGACCCTTATCCGGCGCCGCTAATAAGAAAGCTATCTTATTGGTTCAATGCCTTATCGAATCCTTGGATTGTTTTCAGCAGGTCCGGCTGTAAGCAGGTCGCGGAATCCAGGGTGGCGGCCTGGCAGCGAAGTTCCAGGAACAGGGTCCCGGTGGGTCCCTTGTCGTCGGGCACCCTGGCCAGCACAAGATCGGCCTCGCGTTCCTGGGGCGGCGGGGCACCAATGGCGTTGGTAGCGGCCAGGCGCGGGGCGGCGATGAAAAGGTCTTCCGAATCGCCGACCTGGATTTCCAGTTCCCGCTGGCTGCCCAGATAATCGAGAGCCTTATTCCAGAGGTGGTCGCATTTGGCTTTGTTGCTACAGGCAACGGCGCTGTAGTGATCGACGTGGCGCTTGTTTGAACCCAGTGCCGCGGAGCGGCCAGAGACGCTGAATTGGCGGTAGTGGGTCAGATCCCGGTTCAGACGGGCTTGGAGGCCGGCCTTTTGTTCCTCACGGGTGGTGATGCTGGCTTGGGCGCGCTGGATCGACCGCTCGGTCCTGCGGGAGCTGATCGTGAATTCCTCGGGAACAGGCTTGCCGGTGCGCTCGATATTGCCGGCATAGGTGCGCAGACCCGCGAGCCAGGCCTCCTGACGGCGGATGTTGTTCTTGGTGACCTTGATCATGGTCTCAATGGCGGCAAGCTGATTTTCAATGGACTGAATCAACTCACCTTCCGACGGGAAGGTATGAAGGAGACCATGGTCCTCCAGCCTATGCCGGTCAATGATCCCTTCCTGCCCGGCGCGCAGACGTTCCAGCCTTTCATCGGTTTTGATCTGTTCAGGTGTTCGGGCCGGAGGTACGGTGAGGATAGTGATGCCATCCTTGCGGAGTTCCGTATGGCCCTGACGGACCGAGGCAGGGGGAATCACGTCCGAGTAGTGAACATACCCCTGTTCGTCGATCCAGCGATAGAGGGCCGCCTGGACGGGCAGGATGAGGCCACCGGCAAGTAACAGGATCAGGGTGCGAAGGATGCGGGCTGGGATCATGTTGGCCAGTCTCCGGCCCCTAGACGCCGTAGCGGGATCGGTAGTCGCGCACGGCCATCAAGGTGGCGGGTCCAATGGCAGCCCCCGTCGGTGATTCCTCCAGAAAGGCGACCAGATCTGCCAAGGTGGCAATGCTGACAACGGGGATGCCGAAGTGGTCGCGCACCTCCTGAACGGCAGAGCTTTCGTTCTGGCCCCGTTCCTGGCGGTCCAGGGCGATGAGGACACCGGCGGGTCGGGCGCCTTGCGCCTGGATGATGTCGATGGACTCGCGTACCGAGGTCCCGGCGGTGATGACGTCGTCGATGATGAGCACCTGACCCCGCAAGGGGTGACCGACGATGAGACCACCCTCACCGTGGTCCTTGGATTCCTTGCGATTGAAGGCGTAGGGCAGGTCGCGGCCATGCTGGGTCGCCAGGGCGATGGCGGTAGCGGCCGCCAGGGGTATGCCCTTATAGGCCGGGCCATAGAGGACATCGCAAGGGAGGCCCGAGGCCTGGAGGGCTGCGGCGTAGAAGGCCCCCAGGCTGGCCAGGGCCGAGCCCGTGTTGAACAGACCGGCGTTGAAAAAGTAAGGGCTTTGGCGTCCGGACTTGAGGGTAAAGTCACCAAATTTGAGCACACCCAACTCGAGGGCGAAGCGAAGGAAATCGCGCTGGTAATCCTGCATCTCTCTTCTTCCGGACGTTGAGACTTACCGGGCTATGATACACATTTGCCCGGGTCGGTTGCGATGGGGTGCGGAAGAGGGAGGATGAGGTTCATGCTGAGCGGTCTGGAACAAATCATGGCGGCCTTTCTGGTGGGCCTGCTGGGGGGCGTGCATTGCGTCGGCATGTGCGGGGGAATTGTCGGCACCCTGACCCTGGGGCTGCCCGCCGGGGTGCGCTCCAGCGCTCCGCGCCTTTTCCCTTATCAGTTCACCTACAATCTGGGCCGCATAGGCGGCTATGGGGTGGCTGGGGCCTTGATGGGCGGTATCGGCCAAGCAGCCATCGCCATCCTGCCGCTGCAGCGTACGCTCTATTTGCTGGCGGCGATCTTTATGATTCTGCTGGGGCTATTTCTGGCGGGTTGGTGGCCAGGCTTGGCGCGTCTTGAAGGGCTGGGGGCGGGGCTGTGGCGGCAGGTCGAGCCTCTGGGAAGGCGGCTCCTGCCGATCCGCTCCCTGGGCCAGGCTCTCGGGGTCGGCTTTGTCTGGGCCTGGATCCCTTGCGGCCTGGTCTATAGCGTACTCATCTGGGCCCTGTCAGCCGGGAGTGCCGGCCAAGGTGCCTTGCTGTTGCTGGCCTTTGGTTTGGGCACCTTGCCCACCCTCCTGGGCCTCGGCATGCTGGCCGGCGCGGCGGCGCGCTTTGCCGAACAACTATGGATGCGCCGCCTGGCGGGAGCTTTGGTGTTGGGATTTGGCCTGCATGCCCTCTGGCAGTTGTTGCCGAGTTGAAGACCCGCCGTTTCGGGAGGGCCCGGACTCAAAGAGCTGGGTAGGGCCTCATCCCTTGTCCTTCATTCCGTGAAAAACTCCTGATCCATGCGGATACGCACGGCCTTTTCGCTACCTTGGGGCTTGACCTCGATGGCGAAGTTGATGGTCTGGGCGTTCTGGACGGGAAACTCGCCGATGTAGTAAATGGCGTTACCCTCGCGGATCTCCTTCATGACCAGGGGGGATTTCTGACCGGTCAACAGGAGGATTTCCGCTTTAAGATCCGCCGGGACCGGCGTGCCGGTGGTATCGGGAACATCCTTGATAACACTCACATTGAGCAGGCCGCGGAATTTGCTGCGCTGGAGGCCATAAGCCTTGGCGATCTCAGGCGTCAGGGTGTCCGCGGAGAAGGCGTTGTGATGGATGGTGAAGCCATCCGCGTTGGTGCTGTTCTCGGCGCTGGCCCAGGAGGGCATTAGCAGGGCGGCGGCACACAGCAGGCCAAGGAAGGAAGTGTGTTTCATGGTGATTCCTCTGATAGGGAGGCCTTGCGACCCGACAGTGCCAATAATTGGTGACGACAGGATGGGTTTGAAAGTGGGTATCGCCTCGATTCCTGTCAGCGCGGCGGTAAAAAGTCGGGAAGCCGCCCGGGCGCCTGTATGCGTACCCACTTGAGTCGGGCTTGTTCGCCACTGACCAGGGCAACCCGGGACTGGGGTACTGCGAACAGCTTGGCCAGGAAACGACGCAGGTGGGCGTTGGCCTTACCCGCCACGGGGGGGGCTGTGAGGCGGATCTTAAGGTGATCGCCGGCAGCTTCACCAATGGCATCGGCGCTGGCGCGAGGTTGCACGCGCAGGCTCAGCAGCAGGTCAGGGCCCTCCCAGCGATACCAGGGGTTTTCTGCCGGTACCGTCACCCCGGCTTTGAACCTAGAAGGGACTGCCGGTGAGCAGTTTCAGGGGCGGTATCAGCAACATTTGCAGCAGAACCAGCCCGATGGTCACGGCGATGGGCGAGAGGTCCAGGCCGCCGAAGTCCGGAAGGCGCCGCTGCACCGGCACCATGACCGGGTCCGTCAGGGTTTCAATGAGGTTGACGATGGGATTAGCGGGGTTCTGATTGACCCAACTCAGGATGACGCGGACGATGACGGCATAGATAAAGATGTCGATCGTCAGTTCGACGAGGGCCGGGATCGACCAGACGATAGCGCCAATGGCGGCCAGACCCAGGCCCGCCAGAATCCCCACCAGAAAAAACACCGCCGTCTTGACCAACCAGGCCAGGACCAGGGAGGAGATGTCCATGCCCCGGATGCCGGGAATGATGCGGCGCAGGGGCATGAGTACCGGGCTGGTAGCCTTGACCACGAACTGGGATATGGGGTTGTAGTAGTCCACCTTGGTCAGTTGCAACAGGAAGCGCAGCATGGCTACGAAGGCATAGAGGCCGCCCAGGGTCTGGATGAGAAATATCAGTGGATTGGTGAGATAGTTGCCAGTCATGGATTGGTTGCCAGCAGGGTGGAGAGTTCCTGGGAGCGAGCTTGGGCAGCGCGCACGGCCCGGGAGACCAGGTTGGAAAAATCACCATTCATCAGCACCTGAATAGCGCTTTCGGTGGTGCCGCCGGGCGAGGTCACGCGTTCACGCAACTCCTTGGGATCGAGACTGCTTTCCATGGCCATCCGGGCGGCACCCAAGGCAGTCTGGATGGTCAGGAGACGGGCGCTCTCGGCGTCAAGGCCCAACTCTACGGCCACCTTCTCCAGTTCCTCCATGAGCAGGAAGAAGTAGGCCGGTCCGCTTCCGGAGACGGCGGTGACCGCATCCAGCAGTTCCTCTTCATCCACCCAGCGGGTGAGGCCCCCGGCACGCATGATCGTCTCGGCACGGTTACGTTGCCCGGGGCTGACCGCGGGAGTGGCGTGCAGGACGATGGCGCCAGCCTGAATCATGGCCGGGGTATTGGGCATGGTGCGCACCAAGGGGCGCGGCCCGCCGAGCCAGGCCTGGATGCTGGCCTCGCGGATGCCTGCCATTATGGATATATAGAGCGGGACCTTGGTGGTTACAGCCTGGCCCAGGCTGGAGCAAACGGAGTGGGCCATCTGGGGCTTGACGCACAGCAGCACCACGTCTGCTGCGCCCTGTGCGGTGGCGTTATCCTGGGTAACCCGCACCCCATAGTGGCGCACCAGCTGCTCCCGTTTATCCGCGTCGGGTTCGCTGACGATGAGATCGGCCGGGTCGTAACCATCGCTGACCAATCCGGCGATCAGGCTGCTGGCCATGTGGCCGCCCCCGATGAAGGCGATCGTCTCTCGTGTCATGTCACTTCAATTCCTGAGTTGGGACCTGGGCGACGATTTTAGACTAAGTTTCTCCCCAAATTATGGTCTTTCCCCAAAAATGGCTGTGCCTATCCGTACCCAGGTCGCTCCCTCCGCGATCGCGGCTTCCAGGTCATCAGACATACCCATGGAAAGCTCCCGGAGGGGGCAGTCCGAGGTGGCCAGGCGGTCCCGCAACTGGCGGAGTGCCAGAAAGGGCTGGCGCTGTGCGGCTTCCCCCACTGCCGGGGCTGGCATACACATGAGCCCGACGACTGCCAGGCCCGGCAGTTTACGGCAAGCGGCAAGCAAGGCGGCGGCCTCCTCGGGGGGGACGCCGTTCTTGGTCTCCTCGCCACTGACGTTGATTTGCAGGCAGACCTTGAGCGGCGGCAGCTTGGGCGGGCGCTGGTGCGAGAGCCGTTCGGCATGGTGGGCATCGTCCAGGCCGTGCACCCAATGGCAATGCTCGGCGATCTGGCGCGTCTTGTTGGCCTGGATCTGGCCGATGAAATGCCACTCCAGGGGCAGGTCCGCCAGGTCGGTCATCTTGGCGAGGGCCTCCTGGAGGTAGTTTTCGCCGAAGGCCAACTGACCGGCGGCATGGGCCAGGCGGATGGCCGCAACGCTCTGTCTCTTGCTGACGGCCAGAAGGGCGACGCTGCCGGGCTCGCGACCAAAGCGAGTCTCGGCGGCCCTGATCCGGCCTTGCACCGCGGCCAGGCCGGCCGCGACGGAGGGAGTAGCTGGAAGGGACATCCTGGGCTCCGGCGGGAGGCTGGTTCAGGCCTCACCCTTGAGGTAGCGAACCAGTTGGGCCAGGGCCTGACCGCGATGGCTGAGGCGGTTTTTGGTGGCGGGGTCCAGCTCGGCAGAGCTGAGGCCCTCGCTCGGGACGAAAAAAATGGGGTCGTAACCGAAGCCGTTCTCACCGCGCGGCCCCTCCAGGATGATGCCATCCCAGGTGCCCTGGCAGATCACCGGCGTCGGGTCCTCGGCGTGGCGCATATAGACCATCAGGCACTGGAAGCGGGCCGTGCGCTGCTCCGCCGGCACCCCCTCAAGGGTTTGCAGCAACTTGTCGAGGTTGTCCAGGTCCGATGCACCGGCGCCTGCGAAGCGGGCGGAATAGATGCCCGGCGCCCCCGCCAGGGCATCGACCTCGATGCCGGAGTCGTCGGCAATGGCCGCTAGGCCGCTATGGGCGGCGGCGTTGCGTGCCTTGATAATGGCATTCTCGACAAAGCTCAGGCCCGTTTCCTCCATCTCGACAACCCCTAGCTCGTCCTGAGGGATGACATGGATATCCTCGGCCGCGAGGAGGGCGTTGATCTCACGCACCTTGCCCGCGTTGTTGCTGGCCAGGACGATGGACTCGCCGTGATGGGTCTTGGACATTGCGGGCTTCTCCGGCTGCAGTGAACTAAGTTATACCTCCCCGCGATTGTAATCCGGTTGCGCGGTGATTTTATGGATGCTGAGATCCGCACCCAGGTATTCGTCTTCCTGGCTCAAGCGCAGGCCCATGGCCGCCTTAATGGCGCCGTAGATCAGGAAACCGCCGCCGAAGGCGATCGCGACCCCCGTCAGGCTACCCGCCAGTTGGCTGCCGAAGGTCACCCCGCCAACCCCGCCCAAGGCCTGGAGCCCGAAAATCCCCGCGGCGATCCCGCCCCAAAGCCCGCACAGCCCATGCAGCGGCCAGACGCCCAGGACGTCGTCGATGCGCCATTTGTTCTGGGTCAGGGTGAAGGCGTAAACAAAGAGGCCGCCGGCCACGGCCCCGGTGATCAGGGCACCAATAGGGTGCATGAGGTCCGAGCCGGCGCAAACGGCCACCAGACCGGCCAGGGGTCCGTTATGCAGGAAGCCCGGGTCGTTCTTACCGGCGACCAGTGCCGCCAGGATACCGCCGACCATGGCCATCAGGGAGTTCACGGCCACCAGCCCGCTGACGGCCTCCAGGGTCTGGGCGGACATGACATTGAAGCCGAACCAACCCACGGTGAGTGTCCAGGCCCCGATTGACAGGAAGGGGATCGAGGAGGGCGGGTGCGCCGTGATACCACCGTCGGTGCGATAGCGCCCTTGCCGGGGTCCAAGCAGCAGGACAGCGGCAAGACCGATCCAGCCGCCGACGGCATGCACCACAATGGAGCCGGCGAAGTCATGAAAGGGTGCACCGAAGAGGTGCTCGATGAACGTCTGCATCCCGAGGTTGCCGTTCCAGACCAGACCCTCAAAGAAGGGGTAGAGGAGTCCGACGATCAGCAGGGAGGCGAGTAGCTGGGGATGAAAGCGGGCACGCTCAGCGATGCCGCCCGACACGATGGCCGGGATAGCGGCGGCAAAAGTCAGTAGAAAGAAAAACTTGACTAGGGCATAGCCATGTTCGACCTGGAGGGCCGCCGCGTCGGAGAAGAAATTGACCCCGTAGGCGATCCAGTAACCGATGAAGAAATAGGCGATGGTCGAAATAGCAAAGTCGCTCATGATCTTGGCCAAGGCATTGACCTGATTCTTGGCCCGCACCGTACCTAACTCCAGGAAGGCAAAGCCCGCGTGCATGGCCAGCACCATCACAGCGCCGATTAGGATGAAAAGGACGTCGCCGCCGGTCCTCACTGTCTCCATGGAAAGCTACCTCTGTGCAAAGGGGGTGTCGTACAAAAATGGGTGGAACATATAAGCACGATCCGTGCCGATTAGCTGGGATCACCTTAGAGGATCAGTCGGGCCATCAGGCAATCAGGCCAGGCGGGCCTCGCGCTGGACGATGAGGATGTCACGGATACCCGCCTCGGCCAGATCCAGGAGGTCATTCATCTCAGCGCGGGAAAAGGTCACCCCCTCGGCCGTGCCCTGAATCTCGACGAAGCGTCCCTCGCCGTCCATGACCACGTTCATATCGGTATGGGCGGTGCAATCCTCGGCATAATCCAGGTCGAGGACAGGGACGCCGTGATAAATACCGACGGAGACGGCGGCAATCTGGGCGGTCAGGGGGTCGCGAGCAAGCTTACCTGCGGCCAGGAGCCCTTGCACGGCATCATGCAGGGCCACCCAGGCGCCACTGATGGCGGCGGTGCGGGTGCCGCCGTCCGCCTGCAGCACGTCACAGTCCAGGGTCAGGGTGCGCTCACCCAGGGCCTTGAGATCCACCGCCGCCCGCAGGGAGCGCCCGATCAGGCGCTGGATTTCCAGGGTGCGACCACCCTGCTTACCCCGGGCCGCTTCACGTTGCATGCGCTCGTTAGTGGAGCGTGGCAGCATGCCGTACTCCGCCGTGATCCAGCCACTGCCCTTCCCCTTGAGGAAGGGCGGCACCCGCTCCTCGATACTGGCGGTGCAGAGCACGCGGGTGTCGCCGAACTCGGCCAGGACCGAGCCCTCGGCATGGCGGGTGAAGCCCCGGGTAAAGCGCTGGATACGCATCTGATCGGGGCGGCGCAGGGAAGGACGCATGGCGGTTGCTCGTTAGCGGGTCAAGAGGGATAGAGGCCCGCATCTTCAATGCTGGGGCGGCGGAGGTCAAATGATGGGCTCGGAGGGTATCATGGGGGCCTGAGCGTCCATCTGTCGTCCATCATCCACGCCTGGGAGCCACGAGCCACCATGTCCAAGAGTATGACCGCCTTTGCCCGCGAGACCCACGCCGGGGAACAGGGAGAGCTGACTTGGGAGTTACGCTCCGTAAATCACCGTTTTCTCGAACCCTTCGTGCGCCTGCCCGAGGACCTGCGCGCCCTGGAGACGGGGGTGCGCGAGCGGCTTTCCGCTCGTCTGGATCGCGGCAAAGTGGATTGCAGTCTGCGTTTCGCCCCCTCGCCAGCGGCCAGCGGCGAATTGTGCATCAACCATCGCTACCTGGAACTCCTGCTGGCGGCAGGTGCGGAAGTCGCGGCGCGGCTCGGCCACCAACCCCCGGCACCCGAGCCCTTCGACCTGCTGCGTTGGCCCGGTGTTCTGCAAGAACAAAAGCTCGACCTCGGGCCGATCCAGGCCCAGGCCCTGCAATTGCTCGACCAGACCCTGGATGTCCTGGTGGCCACGCGCGCGCGGGAGGGCGAGCGCCTCGCCGCGCTGATTCAGGACCGTTGCGACCGCCTGCTGGATTGCGTTGCCAGTGTTCGGGAGCGCATGCCCCAGGTCATGGAAGAGGTCCGCCGCCGCATTCTCGACCGCCTCGCTGAAGTCCGCGCCGAACTCGATCCCAATCGCCTGGAGCAGGAGCTGGCCCTCCTGGCTCAGCGCCTCGACGTGGACGAGGAGATGGACCGGCTGCAGGCCCATGTCCAGGAGATACGCGCCGTGATCGCCACCGACAAACCCGTCGGCCGCCGCCTCGACTTCCTCATGCAAGAACTCAACCGCGAGGCCAACACCCTTACCTCCAAATCCTCCGATCTGGTCGTCACCCGCTTGGCCGTGGACATGAAGGTCCTGATCGAGCAGATGCGCGAGCAGATTCAGAATCTGGAGTGATATTTTCCCCTCCATCAAAGCCTGTCGATTGTCAGTCAGGCCGACCTTGCCCTGCACGAGGTTCGCCCAACCACAAAGGAACTTCGTGCTCGCCTCCCTATGCCACTCCCAAGGCCTTGAACACCGCATCCACCGGGTCCGCGTAGAAAGATGTCTGGAACTTGGCGAACAGCTCGCCGGGGACGCTGGCGATGTCGGTGACGCTCGCCATTGGCAACAGGATGCGCTTGGCCCCCGAATCGAAGGCCACCTGAAGACACTCGGCGAGGTTCTCGACGGGGATGATGCTCCCGCCCAGACTCATGTCGCCCAGCACCACCATTTGGCCCTGGACGGGCTTTTGCAGGATTCCCGAGCACAGGGCCACGAAGCCCGGCAGAGTCATGGCCTTGGTGGCGCCGGTGTTGTGCAGCTCGATGGTGTGCAGGTGGTAGTCGTGATCGCCGGCCTTAGCGGACCCGCTCACCCGGCTGACGTTGGCCTTGAAGTAGTCGAAGGCAACCTTCACTGCCTCTTTAGCGGCGCTGTTTGAGCCGAGGCCCGAGACATTTAGCCGCCCGCTCCCCGCCGTGGTCTGGGTTTCCAGCCGATAGAGGCCCAGATGGCCGCTGCCCCCCGTCGCCACGGTGTGCAGCACCCCCGGGTTGAGTGGACCATCCGGGATCAGCTTGTCGCCGCCCTGTTCGGGGACGCTGATGAACTTCTCCTCCCGGGTCTCCTGGTCAATGTAGGAGAAGTGGACCTCGAAGAACTCCATGCCGCCGATCTTCTTGAGCTGCTCCTTGACCCGGCGACGGGTCTCCAGGGCGTATTCCAGGCAGCGGCGCACCGCCTCCTTGTCGTAATCGCTCTGGGGGTAAAGCAGCTTGAGCAGTCCCGAAACGGTGCGGCGCACCGCGATGGTGTCGCGTTGGTTGAGGTCCCTACCGAGCTTGAAGTGGCGGTCGATGGCATCCGAGAAGTTGCGTTTGCGCATCTCGCGCATGAACTCGGCCAGATAGTCGGTGATGAGCCCGTACTGGTTGGTGAAGAACTCGGGGCGCATCTTCGGGACTTCCCAGCCGGGGATGTAGGCGTGGAAGCGGTCGAAGAAGGCCGAGTCGATCATGGCCTCGGGGAAGGGCGCCAGGAGGTGACTGGTCTTCACCAGGGTGTCCACCGGCTGGTTGATGTTGCCCACGAACACCATGCTCGCCGACGCTTGCACGGCATCGCGCCCACGGGCGAAGGACCCCGAGGCCATGAAGTCCTTCATGATCTGCACGCCGTCCTTATCCTTAAAGGACATTCCCGCCACCTCGTCGAAGGCTACCACGTCCCACAGGCCCACCAAGCCAACGATACGGCGTGCCATGTTGTAGAAGAGGTTGGCCACCGTGGTCTGCCCACCGGAGATGAGGATGCTGTTGGGGCTGATCTCTTTGTAAATGTGGCTCTTGCCGGTCCCACGCGGCCCCAGTTCGCAGCAGTTGTAGTTGTTCTCGACGAAGGGGACCATCCGCGCCAGCAGGTGCCACTTCACCCGCTCATTCAGATTCGCCGGCTCCATGCCCGTGGAGCGGCAGAGCACATCGATCCACTGCGTCTCGGAGAAGGCCTTGCGCCCTGCGAACAACCCCTCCAGATCCATGTTAGGCATCTGGATAGGTTTGAGGTCGCCGATGGTGAAGGGTGAGCCCTTCTGCCCCTCCTCGAAGTAGTAGTGGAGGGTGACGATGCACCAGATCCCGCCCACCAGCAGCTTCTCGAACTGCTTGACGGTGCTCCCGGAGATTTCGGCGTCCTTGACACCCAGGTTGGAGAGGAGAGCCTCGTAACTGTCCCGGCGCTCATTGAGGTGCACCGTCACCTTGTCGATGACCTTGTAGCTACCGCGCTCCTTGATCTTGGACTTGACCTTTTCCGCCTCATCCGGGCGCACATAGTTCTCAGCGAGGATGGTCTTCACCGTCTCCAGGCCGTCGCGGATGATCTCCTCGTCATCGGAGGCGCAATACATGCCGAGCAGGTACTCCAGCACATAGACGGGCACGTTCGCCCCTTCCTTGATCAGCTTGGTCAGGTCCTTGCGGACCACCTTGCCGGCGAAGTGTTGATTGAGGAGCTCGTCTAGCATGTGTTTAGTGGTGAGTGGTGAGTGGTGAGTGGTGAGTGGTGAGTGGTGAGTGGTGAGTGGTGAGTGGTGAGTGGTGAGTGGTGAGTGGTGAGTGGTGAGTGGTGAGTGGTGAGTGAAGAAGTGGTGAGTGGGGAGTCAAGAAGTGGGGAGTTAGGGTTGTAGTTTGGTTCTGAGGGTGTTCAGCATTCTTGAGATTTCATCCAGTAAGGACAGGATCTCCTTGATTTGAGCCTGGGTGACGTAGCCCAATCGTTGCGCGATCAGGGTCTGCGTTTCCACCTCCGCCCTGGAAGCTTGGGCGATCGACAGGAAATGCAGGAATTCCGCCGTTGATTTTCTGGCTTGTCCCTCCGCGATATTCGACGGAATCGACACGGCTGCCCGCCGGACCTGACTGCTCAGCCCGTACATCTCCTCCTTTGGAAATACTCCGGTCATTCGGTAAACCCGCTCCACCAGATCCATGGACTTCTGCCACACAATCAGATCCCGATAGCTCTGCACCGGCACCGCTAAACTCATCACACTGTACTTTTCACTCTTCACTCACCACTCCCCACTTCTTCACTCCCCACTTCTTCAAAAATCATTGGTGAAGGCCAGGTCGATGGTGACGTCGAAGCGCGCCTCTTCCACCCCGGTTTCGGCGTCGCGCAGGATCAACTGGAAGACCTTCTTGCTGTCGAAGCGCCGTCCCTCCAACGTCAGGCTCAGCGTCTTCTTCCACTGATTCATGTCCGGGGAGGGGCTGTCGAAGGTGACGGTCTCGACGTTGGTGACCGGATCATGGCCGTCATAGATGCCGACCTTGAGCGCCACCGGCTTGACCCGCTCACCGACGGCCTCGGTCTGGATGAGCTGGAAACGGTGCCGGTTGGTCGTGATCTTGAAGTTGTTGCCGAGCACGCTGACGCCAACGGTGCGCGTCTTGGTCTTGATCTTCTCGTCATCTCGCACGTGGCGCACCCGGATGACCGGCACCGCGATCTCCTGCGGCATGGCCCCGCCGTGGATGAAGCGCGAGCCGCCGACGAAGTGGAAGCGGTTGGCCCCCTTCGGCACCCAGAACTCCATACCACCACCAGCGCCCGCCGTGACGGCGGTGGCGCCGTGATAGGCCTTGTCGTGGTCGGGCAGGCTACGTCCCAACAGGTAACGCTTCTTCGCCAGCAGGGTACCCGCAGGCTTCTCGGTCAGACTGTTCTTATCCGTCTCCACCGGCGGCGCCTCGCGGAACAGGAAGCCGTGATCGGCGGTGATGAGCAGGTGATTGCCGTTGAGACTGTTGATGATCTTGCTCACCAGGTCGGCCAGCTCGTCGATGGCCTTGCGCACGGCGCCGAAGGTCTGGTCCTCAGTGGAGGTGCTGTCGCCGACCGCATCGATTTGGTTGTGATAGACGTAAACCACCCGATAGGGCTTGAGGAAGGCCCGGCCCTCGTCCTTCTTCATGGCCATGAAGGTCTCGGCCTTGACCGCCACGCCCGGCACGGACTCCAGGACCCTGCATCGTTGCTCCAGCGAGCCGCACGGCAGGCCATCGACCCGAAGGGAGCCATTCTCGCTGTAGTCAAGCGCCTGGTGCGGCAGCAACGCCGCCATGCCAAGCCCGGTGTAGGAGGGCAGCACCCCAAGCTGGGCTGACAGCTCCGCGTCGAAGCGGTACTTGCCGTTCAGTTGTTCCGCCAGCTCCTGCGCGGCCTCGTAGCGGAAGGCGTCGCTGACGATCACGAAGACCCGGCGATCCGGTCCTTTGGCCAGCACCGGCGCCACTTCGCGCTCATAGAAGGCGTGCTGGTTAGGGATTCCCTCGATCCGCCACAGCCCGAGCAGGCCAGCCTCCAGATGTTTGTTCCACTCCAGCGCCAGCCCGGCCAGAAATCCGTTGCCGTAGAGGTTCTCGACCTTCTTGCGGAGGGACTTGAGGATGTCCCAGTCGTGGGATTCCGCAAAATCCGCCGCCTCGCAGCACTGCCGGTAAAGCTGGTCGAAGCGATAGAGTTCGCCGGTATAGGCGACGAACAACCCCCTCGGGCTCAGGTGGGCCGTCGCCAGGGCCAGGTCGTTGCGCAGCGCGAAGAGATCGGCCGCGGTCTGCAGCGCCTGGTAGACCGCATACAGGGCACGGCGCGGGGCGCTTGGAGTGTCGGGCAGACCCGCAGCGGCCCAGTAACCGTCCTGTCTGTGCGACGCGAGGGCGCGGATGGTCTCGGGCTTGATCGCCTCGGCGGTCTCCAGCACCCGGTCTCGTAACCGCCTGGCGATGGCCTTCTCGACCAGCAGAAAGGTCTTTACCTCCGCCAGGTCGTCGATCTCCAGGGAGCCCAGGTGGTGCTCCAGCTTGACCGCCTCCGCCACCGCGGCCGATAAGGCCTCGTAGGACGGCCCGCGCCTACTGCTGTCGCGCCATTGGGCCAGGCACACCACGGCATTCGCGGTGCCTTGTCGCGGGAGCCTGAGATGCAGGAGCCCTCCCGGCAACTCCCCCCGGCAGGTGTGTGCAAAGTCCGATACCAAAAGCCGGATCAGCAGCTTCCTGATGCTCGGCGCCTCCTCCTGATAGCCGAAGAGGCTGGCGGCTAACGCCCAAAAGGCCGGTTGGACGCCGTACTTCTCCATTTCCTCCCAGGCCGGCGGGAGGGCATCGAGATTGCCGCCGGGGATGGCGTCGAACAGGGAGATCAGGACGTTGAAGACTTCCGGCTGATCCGCCTTGGCCAGGACCGCGATGATCTTGCGGTCAAGGTCCAGCTCAGTGTCAGACAGGCTGACGAGCTTCTTGAACCGCTCCAGCCGCTCATGGCTCGCAAAAAATTTGCCACGGTCGGCGAGGTGCCGCCGGAGCGATTGCTGCGCGAGCCCGAGGTCCGACAGCAGCATCGAGGCCCGATCGGCGCTGAAGCTGGCGCTATACAGGCGCATGTCGAGCAGCCAGTCCTGCTCCGGCGCCGGGGGCTCGCAGGGGGCATAAAGCAGGTAGCGGCCAGTCGGGTCCTCCTGCTCCAGGCGGACCTTGACCGCGAGCGCCGGGAACTCGTCGAGGCGAAGCAGCGCAACACCGTCCAAGGCCAGCTTGGCAACCAGGTCCTCGAACTCGCGCTCCGGGTCGTGCCAAAAGACGACGCGAGTTCCGTCAGCGAGGAACCGATCCTTGAGCGCCTGTTCGATACGCTGACTATCCACCGGGCGATACCTCGCCTGTCGCGATCCATCCTCGACGCTCGATCTCCCCGCTCAGTCTGTCTGCCACCCCGGCCAGTACGGCGACGAAGCCATGCGCCGTTTCCAGAGCGTCGGCAAGGACGAGCGGATCTTCCACATAGTCATGAACCATCTGGTTGCGGAGCTTGCGCATCTCCATCCATTGATCGGCCGATGGGATCAGGCCGAGGCGCTCCGCGCGGTCCAGGTTGTCGATGACCGCTCCAGTCTTCTCCCCGAGTGCGGTGAGAAGCACAGGCAGCAGCTTGTCCCCAAGGGTGTCCTGTAAGCGGCCGAAGCGGCTGACGAAGGCATCGACGCGCTCCGCCAGATCGGGTGCCTTCTCCAGCTCCGCGACACGCTCCGGCGTGAAGGGACTGGTGAAGAGTCGCTCGGTGGTCAGGGCAAGGTGGCGGGCCTCCTTATCCGCGACCCGGGCGAGAAATTGCAGGCGCACAGCGGAGGCTGACGGCAAGGTCATAGCGACTGTCCCTCTTGCAAGGCGATATCGTGGATCGGCAATCGGCGCAGGTTCGGGGCCAGGACCAGCACGTCGACGTGCCGGTCGTGCATCGTGCGAGAGATACGCGTGGCGAGCCTCGCCGACAGCGCCGCCGGGTGTTCCACCGCGGAGGGGAGCTCGACCAACAGATCGAGATCGCCTCCGGTGGCGTCGTCGCGCAGGCGCGAGCCGAAGAGCCGGACCTGGGCCGATGCCCCCGCGGTGTCGGCTACGATGCGGCGAATTGAGCTTATCTGGTCTGTGGTCAGGCGCATGGGGAGGTAGTGAGTGGTGAGTGGTGAGTGGTTACTCGGGCTTAGCGCCCGTCACGGTCTTCACCTCGGCGAGCAAGTTGCCGAACTTGCCGTAGTTGACCTTGACGCCGTCGTCGAGGTCCAGGGCGATGCGCTGGTCGGCGTAGTGGCGGAGCTGCTCGTCAAAGCGGCGTAGCTCCTCCAGTTGCCGGGTGAGTTTGTCGCGCTCCTTCTGCAGCCGCTTGGCCTGGGCGCCGGTGCTGGCGGCCTGGATGTCGTCGCCGAGCCTGTCGATGCGGGCGGCCATCTTGCTCTGCAGCGGGACGACATACTCCATGCGCATCCGGGCCAGGGTGCCCTCGTTGTAGCGATGCAAATAGACCAGGCACTGGAAGGCCTTCAGCTTGCCGCTCGTGAAGCACCAGTAGATGGGCCGGTTTTTGTAGGTCTGCAGGTGGTGTTTGAAGAAGCTGTCGCAGAGGTAGCGGCGGAGGGTCTCGCGGCTGGACTCGTCTCTCTTGGGGGAGAGGTTGGTGGCTAGGAAGCTCAGATTCTCTTCAAGAAGTGATGAGTGGTGAGTGGTGAGTGATGAGTGGTGAGTGGAAGACGGCGAGTCCTTTCCCTCACTCGCCACTCGCCACTCACCACTCTCCACTTCTTTCCATGCGATGGCGATGAACTCGACGACCCGGTGGACGGCATCGTCGTCAAACCAGTCGGTGTCGGTGATCGGAATGATGCCGTCGGCGTCCGCTGGGAAGGTGGGGTAGCGGCTGGGGTCGAAGCCGACATTGCCACTGTGGGCATAGATCAGGCCCGGCGCGTCCAGGCTGTAGCGCCCCATCGCGCATCCGATGGCATACGAGATTAACTCTTGCATGGTGTCCTGGCGAAACCGGGCCTCCAACTCCTCCCCAAACCCACTCTCCACTGATCACTCACTACTCACCACTTTCCTCCCGTAACGGTAGGCGGGGTTCACCGTGAGGGTGATCTGCTCGATGGGGACCTCGGGGGTGAGTTCGTCCGCCAGGCCGTAGGCGTCGATGAAGAGGCGGTTGTTCTGCTCCTCGAGGCGCTGCATCTCGGCGATGGTGTTCCGGTTCTGAGTGATCCAGGCGGTGTAGCTTTGGAATAGGATTGAGGGGTTAGGGATTAGGGTCGAGGATGTGCCCCCATTAGCTCCTGGCCCCTGGCCCCTAAACCCTAACAAGGGGAGAGATTGGAAGTCCCAAGAGCGTTCGAAGGCGTCCCAGTCAATCGTCGCCGCAGAGTGCAAGAGTCGGAGTGCTTCGGATAGTTGTGCCGATTTACTCAGAGCTATATCGAGAGGCAGGTTTCCAATATTCCAGGCTTGGAAATTGACAGTTGGGTTAATTGCTCCAAGGGCTTGGCTGGCTACTTTCGAGTTGAGGAACCCGGCCAGAAAAAGCGCTAGCTCCATATTTCCAGGAAACGCTGCGGAACCAGCGGCGTCAAATAGTGAACCATTCTCTGTAATTCGCGCAGAAAAGAAGATCGAAATGGCACTCCAATTCACATTGGGCTGAAAGATGTATTCTTCATTGAATGCGTGTGCAGGTACATTGCCCTGGGAATCACGAGTCGTGCGCAAACGTTCCCCATCGTTTTGCCAATCAACCAAGAACTCGCGATTGCCTGACCACTTCCGAATCTCTCCTCCTTTCTGATATGGAAACCATTTTTTTTTAGAACGACTCGCTTCATGCCTCGACCGAACGCTGAGACCAACAGTTCCAATTGAAACTTCAGGCCAAGTACGCACGAAACTGGAATTATCGCCCGTGATCATGCCCGCCCGGGGCGTGGCAACATTGTGTAGAGGCACATGCAATGCAAAACTGCTGCGCATGGCCTCACTTACCCAATATGCCACCGGACTGCCGGGGATCTTCCGGAAAGCGTCCGAAGAAACACGGAAGCGGGCGTCGGGATTTTCCTCCAAGAACACTTTCATCTTATCTGCAGACTGAGCCGCGCTGTTCAGGTCACTATAGGTCCCGACGTATCCAGCGATTCGACGATTCAATGACGAGCATACTGTCGCGAGCGCAATCTTGGAATTGAGCGACGGAAAGCTGTTGAATCCGATGTGAGCCATTGCCGTGATGGTCTTTTCGCGGAGCATCCTCTCGCGCAACTCCCGGAACGAAGACAGAAACATCCAACTTTGCATGGTGACCATTCCAGTTCGACCGTCCTGCTTGGCGAGCATGAAACCTCGCTCGATGAAGCACGCGAATAGATCTCGCTTGGAGTCGGGAAAGCGATCTCTCGCGAACTTCTTCAATGCAGCACTAAAGAACTTGCCACCCATATAAGGCGGATTGGCAACGACTGCGTCGTACTGCGACGCCAGCAGCTCGGCCTGCTGCACGAGCGGCCCCAAACGGTTGAGCGCTTCCGACACAAAGAGGTCCTGGCTGACCACCCCGCCCAGCTGTTTCAACGAGGGTACCTTCTTCGCCAGTCCCTCCGGGACCTGAATCAATGACCCGAACGTCGTCGCATGCTCAAACAGCCGCTTCAGCTCCTTGATGTCGCCTGGCTTCAGCCCGTAGTCTCCCAGCTCCACTCCCTTCGCCAACCCCTCCGCATCGAACCCCGCGCTGTCCACCAGCGCCAGCACGTTGAGCTTCACATCGCGCTCGAAGAGGCGCCAGTCATCCGCCCGCGCCTTCATCATCAGGGCAAAGCCCGCGAGTTGGGCCGCCCGTGCGTCGATGTCGAGGCCGAAGAGGTTCTTCTCCAGGATCAGCTTTGCCACGTCCCGCGGGCGATAGCCCCGCTCCAGGTAAATGGCCTTGAAGAGGTCATAGCCCTCCACCAGGATGTGCCCCGACCCGCAGGCCGGGTCCATCAGGGTCAGCTCCTCGGGGTTGAGGCTGCTGGGTGTGATGGCGTCGAGCTGCGCCTGGACCTCCGGCGTCTGCTCCGCGGGCTCGATGTAGTAGGCCATCTGCCCCTTGAGCGGCGAGTCCGGGTAGGTGGCCAGCCACTGGGCCCCGAGCGAGTTCTGGACCTTGTACTTCACGATCCAGTTAGGGGTGAAGAGTTGGGTGGCGGCGGGGATGTCCTCGGACTTCACCACCTTGCCGATGACTTGGTCCTTCTTCTCGGAGATGTAGAACTGGTAGAGCCAGCCGATGATCTCGATCTCCTGCCAGTCCTGCTCGGGGATGGCGGTGACCAGTTCGCGGATCAGGGAGTCGGTCTGGAGCAGGTTGTCGGGCAGCAACAGCTCGGTCTCGTCGTCCAGGCGCTCGAACAGGAAGGGCATAGCCTGGTGCAGGGCGTGGCACTGGGCCAGCAGCAGGTCCCGGTACAGTTCTTCGTCGCGGGTGCCGTCCATCTTCAGGTCGATGACCCGCTGGCGGTCTAGGCCCGGTAGCTCGACGTGCTGGGCGTGGTCGAGGATCTCGGGGAGCCTAGTGGAGTTTGCCCCCTCTCCCCGGCCCTCTCCCGCCAGGGGAGAGGGGGATAAGACGCGGAAGCTGTGGTCCAGGTAGCCGTGCAGCTCCATGTAGCGGATGGCCGCCAAGCGGTTGAACCAGGTGTAGGCGGCGGCCTCCAGGGTACGGTCGAAACCCTGCTTCGCCATGCGGTCGGCGAGCTTGCGACGTTGGATGCCTACGGACCTGGGGTAGGGCTGCCCCTCGATGAAGACCAGTTGGCCCTCCTCCCGGCTGGGCGACATGCCCTTGGCGGTGAGCCCGAACTTGGCGGCACGGCGGGTGACGGCGGCGATGAAGTCGCGCCGGGCCTTGGGGGCGTAGGTCTTGAGCTTATTGGTATTCATGATCCCTAGGAAGCCATCGAGACTTTCGGTCGATCAGCCGACCATCCAGCTCCCGGTAAGCTGGAAAATGTCCGTCGAAACTCATCAGGGGCGCGTGATGGAGCAATGCGGTTGCTATGATCAGCCGATCTTGAGGGTCTTTGTGATGCTCCGGAAGAGCCACCGCAGTCGCCGCGATCCGCGGTGTGATCGGCAGAAAAGTAACCGCATCCGACGACTCAACTTCGGACAGCCATTCTTCAAACGGGATACCGAGGTCAATGCGACCATGACGTTGCAGCCAAGCCATCTCGAAACAGGAGATGGCGGAAACGCCTATTTCGTCCACCTCCTCGATCAGGGCGATTTGCCGTGCGGTGAGCTTCCCGGCGATCTGGTTGGTCCACCAATGCCAGATGTGGGTATCAAGCACGATCATTCGTCAATACCCCAATCGGCCGAAGGCACGGAGGTCATCACATCGCCGAGCTCGCGCACCTTTCCGGCAAAGGCTGCGGGGGGCTTACGACGTCGCATCTTGGCAGTCGGCTGCGGGACGACCGTTGCCGCCTGCTCATCTAGCACCCGAAAAATGGCTTCGACCTTGCGATGCTGCAAATCGGCAGGCACCGGAATAAAGGCAGGCGCGTCTTCGTAAATGAATCTGGCAGAGCTCATGTAGCTTTTCCGGGGGGGTGCCTCTGATGGAAATCCAGGCGATCTGCCCGGTCCCGGTAGTCGTTGGTATCCGCTCCCTTGGCGATGCCCCGCATCTCGGCCAGATCGGGGATGGGGACCAGGGAGATGATGTCGCCCTTGGTGATGACCGCAAACTGCTGACCGGCCTGAAGGTGCAGCTCCTCGCGGATAGCTTTGGGGATGGAGAGCTGGAATTTGCTGGACAGGGTGACAGAGGCCATGGGGTTTACCTTTCGACTGGCTGATCGATCCGCGTTTCGTAAAAGATAACAGTTTCAGCGACTGTCCAAGCATTCGTCGCCAACCCGAGTCTCACCACTCACCACTCACCACTCACCACTCACCACTCACCACTCACCACTCACCACTCACCACTCACCACTCACCACTTCCCCCAACCCCAGACGCTCCATGAACGCCCGATGGAGCCGCTGGGATAACCGAAATCCATGGTTAATCGACTCCTGCAGGAGCGTGCCGGCCGCCTGAGGCTCCAAGATGCCTCGTTCTGCCGCGAGCAACAGAACGCCGACCAGTCCCAGCACGGGGATCTTCATCATCCGGGCGATGCTCCGGCCTTTCTTCTCATCCGCCAACAGTGGCAGTCCTTGCGCTCGGGCGAGCGCCAATGCCTCCGCCTCGCCCGCGTCGAGCAGCGCGTGCAGATCGCCGAGTAATGGCGAGTCGCCCACCGCGACCACTTCGAGGAAGGCGAGGCGCGCAACGGTTTGCTCGAAGGCCGCGTCGCCGGCCAACCACTCCAGGTAGACGGCCCGCGGCAGCAAGACGCGCTCGAAACAGGCCCCCAGCAGGTCCAAACGCTGCCGGCCCGCCAGTACGATTAGCGCGGTCGTTTCACTGACGATGACGTCCATTCAATGGCTGCCGAGCAGCTCCAGGGTTTCCAGGTCTTCAGCCAGGTCGTAGTCCGCGATGGGGATCCCCAGCTCGGCCAGTAGTCGCATTGTCTCCGCCTTTGGCATCCTGAACACCTGCGCCACCTGGCCCAGGCTGAGATCGCCGGCCTGGAAGGAGCGCAGGGCGATCCACTTCCGGAATCCCAGATCGAGCAGGCCGGCGTCGAAGGCAGCGGCGATGCCGAGCGGTTTGCCGTGCCGGGTGATCAGCAGGTAGTCACCGCTGTCGAGCGCCTTGCTGAGGACGCCAGGGTTGGTTTGCAGCGCTTTGATGCCGACGGTCTGCATGGAAGATACTCCGCTTTAGGGGTACATCCAGCATACCATCCATGGGCGACGACGGGCTCAGCGGATCTCTACCCTTTCACCGGCGCCGATGGCGGCCTCCAGCTCCCGGCGGAGGCGCTCCAGATAGCCGTCGACGTCTGCCTGGGTTTCGAGGGGCGCCTTGGGCGCCAGCCGCGCCGCCTGAATGATGCGCCACTTCTTGAAGTAGACGGGCGGCTTCTTCTCGCCGATATCCTTTTCCGCCCTCTCTTTGGTTGCAGCTTCAATCTTGTCGATCGCCTCGTCTGCCGCCTCGACTGCACTCTGCTGCGCCTGATTGATGTGGGCGATGCTGGTCTGGGCCTCGACCTGGCGCCTCAGGGTTTGCAGGGGGTAGAGACAGGGGTTGCGCAGGTCGTTGGATGCCTGCGCGGCATCCAACTCTGACCCGACCTTGGCGAGGTGGGCGTCGATGCGCTGGAGGACATGGTCCCTGAGCTTGGTGACCAGGGCGGCGTTGACCGCCTCGACCGTCTGGATCAGTGACTCGGCATCCTTGATCATTCCGTAGGGCGCGGCGGCGGCGAGGATGTTCTTGACACGCGTCAGGGCCGCGGCGGCGGTTGGGTCCTTGTCCAGCCAGGTGCGGTTGAGTTGGAATCGGGCGTACGCCTTGCGCAGTTTCTCCCAGGTCGGGCGCTGGGTGTCGTAGAAGTTCTCCAACTCATGGACGCTGTCGGACAGATCGAGCAGGTCCGCCTGGCGCTCCAGACACTTGCCGATGAGGCCGAAGCTCTCCTTTTCCGCAAGGAGCTTGGCGATGACGCCCAGGGCGTCGGCAATCTCCTGACCGCCAGGGTAGTCCCCGGTGTCTGCCAACGTCTTATACTGGGTCAGGTGGGTGCGCCAGCCCCCCAGCTTCTCGCGCAGGAAGGCGTCCAGCCTGTCCTCGCCGTCCGGTGCGATCTGGCCAAAGACGTCCTTGGCCAGGTGACGCGCCGTCTGAAGCTGACCTGTGTCCACGCTCTGGCGCTTGATGAGGGTGATGCGCTTCCACTTGCTTGGGGTGAGGACGGCCTCATAGATCTTATCCGTGGATAGGGTCGCACCGTCCATGACCAGGCTGATGTCGCCCTTGCGGACCAGGCGGGCCACCAGCAGCACGACCTCCCACTCCGGCCAGCCGTAGGGGCGCCGCCCGAAACGCGTTTCGACCATATCTTCCAGGATCACCTGCTTGTTGGCGCTGGCCATCAGGTTGAGGGTGCTCTGCACCTCGTCGAGGGCTTGACTGTTGCCTTGTCCGGCTGCCAGGGAGAAGCCAAGGTCATCCAGGTCCGTGGCGCTGAGCACGGCTTTGATCTCGGCCTGGGGGTTGGCGGAGAGGTGGCTGAGGTAGCCGAGCTTGTTGAAACTGTTGCGGACCAGGTAGGTCAGGGCTTCGTTCATGATGGCGGCAGCGGTGCCGCCCTTGGGCTGGAGCGGCTGACCGGCGGCGTAATAGCGGGCCTCTTTCAGCAGTTGCTCCAGATGCAGGACCAGGCGCTGGCGGCGCTCCCGGTTCTCCTCCTGCCGCTCGCGCAGGATCTTGACGGTGCTGGTCGAGGCGGTGCCGTCGTTCCTGCGGCCGACGTACCGGTCGGTCTGGAGATAAGTGCGCAGCTCCCGCCCCAGGGTCTTGTCGTCGTCCAGGCGCAGGATGAGCTGGCCGCCCTCGGTGGCGCTCTGCAGGGTGCACTTGCCGTCGTCGTAGAGGGCGAAATCGTCGGCGAGCGGCGTGACGACGGACAGCACCAGGTCGCCATCGGTACGGGTGCCGTGGGGGTGGAGGTCGCAGAGGCGGTTGAGGCCGAAGTCCTTGTTGTTATCCGGGAAGCGGTGTTTGCGCAGGCCCTTGAGGACGTCCTCGAAGATCAACTCGCCGAGGAACTTGGCCTCCTCCGCGGAGCTGAGATCGACGTCCTTGATCTCGCGGCTGATGTCGCGCTCCTCGTTGGTGAGGAAGAAATACTCGTCACCGTTGCGCCCGATCAGGGTCTCCTTCTCCAGGCGTTGAACACTGGCCTCGATCTGGTGGCGCAGGGCCAGCCGGTCGGCGTCGATGCGATCGACGAACAGCGTCACCAGATTGTCCACGTTGCCGCGGATCTCGTCGACGTAGCGGATCAGAAACAGGGTTTTGAGGACCAGGACGTCGGCGGGCTCCAGCTTGGCGTTGGCCGTGGCGTTGTCGATGGTGGATTTGACGATGCCTTCCAGAAAGCTCTCGATGGCCGGGTAGAAGCGGTACAGGGGCGAGAGTACGCCGATCGCCTCGCCGGCAAGCTGGATGGCGGCGGATTGGAAGGCGTCAAGCATGGAGCGTTCGCCGCGGGCCAGGTGCAGGCCGGTGACGCCGTGGCGGCGAATGGCCTTGAAGATCCTCTGCACCAGTTGGAACTGGTAGGGGGCGAAGGGATAGACGCTGACGAAGTCCAGTTCGTCGGCATAGGGCTTGAAGGTCATGCCGACGTTGCTGAAGCTGAGCTGGTTTTTGAGGATGTCGGCCTTGGTGCGGTAGAGGTCCGCCAGCGCGCTACGGGCCCCATCCGTCTTGCTCAACAGGCGCCTCTGGATGACCTCGTCCACGTTGGCGCTGGAGAGCGACAGGCGGGTCCGGAAACGGCCCTGGATCTTGGAGAAGTCGTTCGCCTTGGCGGCGCGAACCTCGCCCAGGATGGCGTCTATGTCCTCCTGGGAGGTCACCACGACCCAGGCCCGGCCACCACAGGCGGTGCCGAGGTTCTCGGTGATGGTCTGGAGGCTGAGCATCAGGTGGGTGTCCTGACCGATGAACTGGCCGACCTCGTCCACCAGGAAGATGATGCGGTGGCTCGGGCCCCGGCTGTCGAGGTAGTCCCGGACCCAGCGGGTAAAGTTTTCGACGGTCAGGAGTGATCTGAAGTCATCCTCGGACTTGTCGAGCCAGGCCCGCGCGCCCTCCGGGGTCTTGCCCAGGGCAACCGACAGGGCCTGCACCAGTTCGTCGGCATAGAAGCTGTAGCCGTCGCGCTCCTGCTCCCAATCGACACCCGCGGCGGCGCGAAAGGCGTCCTTGAAGGCCTCCAACTTGCCCTGGGCATCGAGATGACGTTCCAGCTCGGCAATGTGGGGGTGGTCGCCGCTGTAGCCGAGTTTGTCGTTGAAGACCTTCAGGAACACGCGGAGGATGGCGTCGCGCCCGCCACTGCTGTCGGCCTTGCTGTCGATGTTGAACAGGATGACGTCCACGTCGCTGTTGACGGCGCGCTTGATGTCGCCGGCGAGCATGGCGTCCTGGATCTTGCCGTCGAAGAAGGCGATGGCGCGCTGGGTCTGTCCGGCCCGGGTGACCGCGCGGTTCTCCAGCAGGTAGGAGAGGATTTTGAGGAAGTGGGACTTACCGGAGCCGAAGAAGCCGGAGATCCAGACCCCGACCTTGCCCGCTAGGTCGGGGTTGCCCGCGTTGGCGATGGCGTCCAGGTAGGCGCCGAAGAATTTGCGGAAGTGGATGTCCAGCTCCTTGGTGACGACGTATTCGTCCAGCTCCTGCCAAACCGACTCGCTGTCGTTCTGGTCGGCCTTGATGACGCCGTTGATGGGGCGGTTGATGGCCTTGACGAACAGGTCCTGGATCAGCATGGGGCGCTCCTAGTCCACTAAGCGAAAGGCGCGATAGTAGGGCTTGTCGGGCAAGATTCCGAACAGCCGCAGGGATTGACCGTCGTAGCGGCCGGGGTAGAAGAGCACCAGGGGGGTGCGGCCGGTGAGATGGGGCAGGTTGTTAAGCAGGGTATGGGTGCGTACCAGGGGGTAGGCGCTGCCGACGCCGGAGACGAGTATCAGGTCCTGTTCCTGGGGACGGACCGCGTCGGCGAAGATCTGCGCCAGTCGGGTGGCCGCGAGCGGCGCGGCCAGGTCTTTGAGCAGGCCGGCATCGCCCTGGGTCTGCCACTTGGCCGGGATCTTGTCGTAGAAGCCCCGCGCCTTGAGATGAGCGATGACCAGCTCGAAAAGGTTGACGTGGGCGAACCTCAGGGCGGGCCGGCGTTTGGGGAGCTGGGCGCGCAGGAAGTCTAGTTGGGCGCGCATCTCCTGCTCTCGTTCCGGCGGGTAGTCAAAGGCGTAGTAGGGGATCTCGTTGCCCAGGCCGCGGCCTTGGAGGAAGTCGTCGCTGGTGATCCGGTCGAGGATGCGGTTGAGGCGGGCCTCGAAATGGCTGGTCATGGGTCCTGGCTCCATCGGCATCCGGTCAGCGGGATAAGTCCAGGCAGCGCAGGACATAGTCCTCCCCCGCCTCACTGAGGTAGGCCAGCACCTCGGGCGCGAGCTGCGGCGGGAGCAACTGGCGGGTGCGGGCATCGGCCAGGTAACCGGCCTCGGATAAGATGCCAAAGGCGCGGCTGCGCAGGCTGTCCAGGCTGCCCTGGCGCCAGTGGGGCATGAGGGGATCGCGCAGGCGGCAGTCCTCGATATAGGCGTCCCAATGACGAGGCTGCAGGGTCTGTTGGAAGCGGCGGTAGAGGTCGCGGACCACCAGGTCGAGGAAGTCGCCAAGCAGGGGGGAGTATTTGACCGTAGCGGCCAGGACGGCGTGGGTGGCCAAGGGCTTGTTACCGTCGCGCACCAGGCGCCAGAGGTCGGCCGTCAGGGTTTTCAGCCGGGCCCGGATCAACACGGCCTTGGTGGACGCCGTCGAAAGCGAGCGCTTGCGCAACAGGTTATCGATCTCGATGGCCTGCTTCCAGCCGGCTGAGTCGCTGCCCCGCAGCAGGAGGTCCGCCACGAGGCGGCTCTCCGGGACCATGAGCCCACCCAGAGTAAAGTTGGCCTTGTAGCGGCCTGCAGCGGGCGGAGGCATATCCTGAAGAGCGCTCCTGGGCGGGGACGGCGGCTTGACTAAGGCGGCGCCAATCACGGGCTTACGGGCGATTGAGCGCCTCGTCCGGCCAGTAGCGCGATCCGGTCAGCTTTGCCGCGATCTTCCAGCCCATGCCGGTCAGGACGAATACGGCCTTGCCGTCATTGAAGCGAATGACGAATTGCTCCTTTTCCTCGCCGGCCATGGCGCCGATTTCGGTCGCCGCATCCAGTCCTTCGGCGACAAAGGCCGCGAATCCGGCGGCGTCCTGGAACAAGATGACCATCTGGGAGGCGAAGCCGCCGAGGCCGAAGCTGAGACCGGCGCCGGTGGTCGCCATCTTCATATAAACACGGGAGCCGGTCGCGGTGTTGACCGCGACACCACGCCCATAGCCGGCGACGACGTAGAAGCTGGCCTCCCGCTTGTCGAAGATGGCGTAACCAATGCTTTGCTCAAAGAGGGCACGGCTGCCCGGTTCCTCTTCAAACAGGTGCCGCAGGGTGGTCTCGGCCATGGCATCGAGCTTGGCGCGGGTGGCCTCGGGCGTGGCCTCGTCGCCAAGACTGTGCTTGGTCGAGTCGATGGTGTCATTGACCGCATCGGTCGCCTTCCCCGCGACGGCTCCGGCGGCATCGATGGCGCTGCCCGTCGTTTCGCCAACCGCCTGTACGGCCTTGCTCGCGCCTTCCCTCAGGTCTTGCAGCGAGAATTGGGCGGAGGCGATGGCCGGCGCCATGACCAGTAGCAGCGCCAGCAGGATGTCAATCTTCTTCATATTCAAGACTCCGATAACCATTAAATAACCCCATTCAGGGAGAGAGCCGCGCCGGGGTTGGCCGTTACAGCCGTGCATTCGCCAGCTACCCTAGCATCTCCTCTAGGGGCATGACCAGGAAGATCAGGGGCCGGGCCAGGACAAGGCGGGCCTAAGGGGCACCTCAAGGGTGGTCAGCCGAGCCGACCTAAGCTGGCCGCACCGCGAAGACGTGGCAGCCCCACGCCGGCAGATCGAGATAGAGTCCATGGGCAGCGAGGTCAGCCCCGTCACGGCTGTAGTCCGCGTGTCCCAGTCGGTCCGCTAGCCGCCAGGTCCGGTCGGAGAGGTCGCCCCACGGCAACGCCACATAGCATTGGCTCGGGTGGTCGGCATAGTTCACCGCGACGAGGTGGCGGAGGTCTCCCGGGCCGGTCCAGGAGAAGGCGATGAAGGCGTCATTCGTCCCGTTTTCCTGCCAGGCGGGACGGACCTCGAGGAGTTGCCACTGACCCTCGCGGAAGGCGGGGTCCCGCAGGCAGGCCATCAGGGTGTCGTAGAAGGCGGCAAGCTCCGGGTCCGGTGCCTCGGCCGGCCCGCGCACCAGGTGGATCGGGATCCGTACTCGCTTACCCTCCCGCTGACCCTGGTGGAGGAAGCGCAGGCCGGGGCTGAGGAATGTGATCACGGCGGCCGCGCGGTGGACGTCCGGGGCGAAGGCTGCGGCAGCCCGCCGCTCATCGTGGTTCTCCAGGAAGCGCGCGAGCTGGTTCTGAAGGTCGAGTCCGGCGGCGAGGTGCTCACGGACAGGCCGCGCCGCCCCTGCCACCAGGTGGTCGTAGAGACGCTTGTCGTAGCTGTAGTTGAAGCCTTGCTGCAGAAGGGTCCATTCGAGATCCCAGTAAACCTCGGCGAGGAAGAGGAAGCCGGGAACCTCGGCGCGCACGGCCGCCGTAGCCCGCGGCCAGAAGGGCGCCGTCACGATTCCCCAGGTCCTCTCGAAGATCTCCGGCAGCACCAGCATGGCCATGTCGCAGCGCACCCCGTCGCACTGGTGCGCGATCCGCTGGAGTTCACCGAGAAGGGCCTCCTGCAGGTCTGGGTTCCCGTAATTGAGTTGCAGGGTGTCGGGCCATCCGGCAAAGTAGGGGTCGCGGCCATAGGCCAGGATGCGGCTCCCGCTGGCCGTCGCGAGGCGCCGGTAGTTTTGGGGTTCAGAGAGGAGCTGTTCTTCCGTCCCGGCGATAAAGACGTCCGGATGCTCCTCCACCCAGGGGTGATCCAGTGCCACGTGGTTGGGGACAAAGTCGAGCAGGAGCCGCAGACCGCGCTCACGCAGGCGAGCGCGCAACCGGGCAAGGGCCGCGTCTCCGCCGAAGTCGGCGTGCACCCGGTAGTCGCGGACGGCGAAGCATGACCCGGAAACGTCGGACTCCCGGAAGTCCGGGAGGACTTGGCGGTACTCCGCCAGCCACTCGGGGTTCGTCGCCGACACGCGGCGACCGGCCTCGCCCGTCTGCCAGACGCCGAGGAACCACACCAGGTCGAATCCATCGCGGGCGAGCTGGTCGAGCTCCGTGTCCGTCACGTCGTCGAGGGTCGCGGGACGGCCCAGCGCGGCGGACAGCTCCGCCAGCCGGATGCGCGTGTTGACCTGGAAGAGCGAGGGATACCTGGGGGTTGACATCATTGCCTCCTGAGTCTGGCTGCTCACCCGGGCCCGGACCTGCCGTTCTGAGGGCGGTCATCATTCATTCTGCCCCTTTGCCCAGGAAACTCGATACCTTTTCCTGCGCATCTGACGCAAGTACTGTTCCGATCCGGTCATCCGCTTATCATCTGTTGCCAACGGAGTTCTGGATACTCTAACTCCTGTCGGATCTGGCCCATTTCCCCCACCTGTCCGCTTGCCGCCTGTTGTTTCTTGGCGGCTCTTGCTCAACCCTGGAGACCCTGTCATGAGTAAATCCAAGCCTGCCACCCTGGCCTCCCCGGAACCGGGGCGCCTGGCGGCGCGACGGGGATCGACCGACCCGACCGGCTGGCTGAAGTGGTTGCCGGGCCTGCAGACCCTGCGGCACTACGAGCTGGCCTGGCTGCGCTATGACGTCGCGGCCGGTCTGGTGCTGACCACCATGCTGGTGCCGGTCGGCATTGCCTACGCCGTCGCCTCGGGCGTTCCAGGCATCTATGGTCTCTACGCCACCATCATCCCGCTGCTCGCCTATGCGCTGTTCGGCCCCAGCCGCATTCTTGTGCTTGGGCCCGATTCGTCGCTGGCAGCCCTGATTCTGGCCGTCGTCCTGCCGCTGTCCGGTGGCGATCCGCTGCGCGCCATCGCACTGGCCAGCATGATGGCGGTGGTGTCTGGCGTCTTGTGCATTCTGGCGGGCGTCGCCCGTCTGGGCTTTGTCACCGAGTTGCTCTCCAAACCGATCCGCTACGGCTACATGAATGGCATTGCGCTGACGGTCCTGATCAGCCAACTTCCCAAACTCTTCGGCTTCTCGGTCGATGCGGACGATCCGCTGCTCAAGGTCTGGGAATTCGCCCAGGCTCTGCTTGCCGGAAAGACCAACGGGGTCGCGCTGCTGGTCGGCGGTGCTACCCTGGTGCTGATCCTGCTGCTTAAGCGCATCCCGCGCCTCCCCGGGGTGCTGATCGCGGTGATTGGCGCCACCCTCCTCGTCGCGACCCTCGGCCTCGACCATTATGGCCTGTCGGTTCTCGGGACCCTGCCCCAGGGCTTGCCGGCCTTCGCCATCCCCTGGATTAGGTCTGCCGATCTGGTGCCTGTCCTAATGGGCGGTTTTGCCGTCGCCATTGTTTCTTTCGCCGACACCAGTGTGCTTTCGCGTACCTATGCCGAGAAGACCGCCAGCCAGGTGGACGCGAACCAGGAGATGGTGGGGCTCGGGGCGGCCAACCTGGCGGCGGGCTTTTTCCAGGGCTTTCCGATCAGCAGCAGTTCGTCGCGCACCCCCGTGGCTGAGGCCGCCGGTGCCCGGACCCAGTTGACCAGCGTCGTCGGTGCCCTGGCCGTTACCCTGCTGCTGTTGCTGGCGCCCAATCTGCTGCAATACCTGCCAAATACCGCCCTGGCCGCCGTGGTCATCGCCGCGGCCATCAGTCTGTTCGAGATTGCCGATCTGCGACGCATTTATCGTATCCAACGCTGGGAATTCTGGCTGTCCATCGGCTGCTGCATCGGGGTAGTGGTGCTGGGTGCCATTCCCGGCATTGGCCTGGCGGTCCTGTTGGCGGTGATCGAGTTCCTCTGGGATGGCTGGCGCCCGGAGTCGGCCGTGCTGGGTCGCGTCAAGGGCGTCAATGGCTATCACGACATCTCCCGCTACCCTCATGCGCGCCTGATTCCAGGCCTGGTCCTCTTTCGCTGGGCGGCACCCCTGTTTTTTGCCAATGCGGAGTGGTTTTACCAGCGTGCCCTGGACGCCGTGGCTGCCTCGCCGACCCCCGTGCGCTGGCTGGTGGTGACGGCAGAACCGGTCACCAGCGTGGACGTCACTGCTGCCGACATCGTCACCAAGCTCGACGAGACCCTGCAGGCGGCCGGCATCGAGCTGTGCTTTGCCGAGATGAAGGATCCCGTCCAGGACAAGCTGAAGCGCTTTGGGCTCTTTTCGCGGCTGGGCGCGGAGGTCTTCTTTCCGACCATTGGCGAGGCCGTGAATACCTATCTCAGCACCTATCCCGAGGTGGCGGTGGCGTGGCGGCAGACCAAGGAGTCCAGTGACTGACAGGACGAGCACCCGTCTGGGCGTCAGGGTCGCCCATCGGGAAGGTAGGAGTCTGGTGGCCGGGATTTACTTCGCCTTGGTTACCGGCTTGACAGTCGGCTAAGGCGACCTGGTGCCGCACCGTCTGTTGCCGCGTTTCCTGGTGGTCGGGATTGGCTTCTCGGGAATCCTCCTGACCGCCCTGATGGCGGCCATCGCCGTGCGGGCCATGCCGGTGGCCACGGAACAGAGCAAGTCATGAGCCCAGAGGCTATCCTTGTTGCTAGCGGCCGCCTTCTATCAGTGGCCATTGGGTCTGTTAAGGCCGCGGAGAGGTCATGGATGGTCGATGAACTTTTGCCTCGATGCCCTGAACCTTGTCCCTGATGGGCATGAGGCCGCGACCCGCCGCATCGATCTCATGGCACTGCGCGGCGGCAAGGGCCAGCGGCTGGTCATGCGGCCTCTGGTCCGGGCAACTGACCCCTTGCCCTCCCCCGTAGATTTCCTAACAGCCGTCGAACGCTATCTGTAACATCCTGGCCCCGAACACTTCAACCTCGATCCCCCCCCACCCTGCGAGACCCCATCATGACGACCTATCGCCCAGTTCAACTCCTCACCGCCGCTGCCCTGTCCCTGCTCCTTGCCAGCGGCGTCACCGCCCAGACCGCTACCCCCGACGCCCTTCTCACCTTCAGCCCCCTGACCATCAAGGACAGCGGCGGCGCCAGTTTGCAACGCGCCACCATCAGCTACCAGGACCAGTCCTATCAAGTCATGGTCAACGGTCTGGGGGTGGGCGCCCCCAAGGGCACCCTGGTCAAGGTCCAAGGGGAGGTTTATGGTCTGCATGACGCTGCCGATTTGGAGGGCGAATATGTCAGCGAGCTTGCCGATGCCCCGCCCCGCGAGGTCAGCACCGACGACATGTGGCTCGACAGCGTGCGCGGCGTCAGCCTGCGTCTGCACACCGACAACCGCGCCATCACCCTCGCCTGTGGCAGCGACACCGTCATTGTCAAGTTCGGCTGGGAAGACTTTGGCTGGGAGGAGGAGCCGGATCCACCGGTGCAATAGGGACCCGGCATCCCTCCCGCGCCGCTGGCAATGCCTCTATCAGAGGCGCGGGAACGAGACTGAGCTTTCCAGGAGCGGCGAGATGCTTTGTGCCCCGGTGGCTGCCGGCTGGGCTATAGTGGGTAACCGGATCTTGCTTTGATGCTGGGATGACAGCGCCATGCCCCAAATCCTGATGGACCCCGAATCACGCTCCCTGGGGGAGTGCTTTGCCCTGGTCAAGGCCCGGCGGAGGGATAGGCCGCGCTTCCCCTCGGGCTGCGTCAGCCCCGTTGGCACCGAGGCAGCGGCCCTGGCCGGGGCGGACCCGGAGCGTCACCTGCATCCGGCCCTCGTCTATGGCCCCTCCCGCTCCTCCGAGGGCCAGCAAGTCTGGTATCTGGTGCGCTGGCTGGATACCCCGGCAGATAGCCCGCGCGGTTGACCCTGGCGATTACCAGAGCAAAGGAATCGCCCCGGTTGCTGGATCGTCCCTTGAGTTTGAAGAGTTGGCAGAGCGTGGGAGCGGCCGCATCAGGCCTTCCGTCATCTCCTGGGTGATGAGCCGGCTGAAGCCTAGTTCCCGCGCGGCCGCCAGGTCATCGGGCTTGATCGCGAAGATGTTGATGGCACCCGTGCTGGCGCCGCACACGGCGATGTGCAGGAAGCCATCCGTGCCCTTGTGGCTCTTCAGAACCTCGATCCCCTTGCTGGTCAGCATTTCCTCCTGACGCGCCAGGGGGATCTCCTCGCCCTGTCCACACTGCAGGGTGCCGTCGTACATATAGACCTCAACCTGGCCGTCATCGAAGGTCCAGACACCATAACCGCCCGCATCCGGATTTTTGGCCGTGAAGGCCGCCCAGTCGGTCACGGACAGGGTCAAGACATTGGCTTCGGCAGCTGGGGCACCGCAATGGCGACCTATATCAATGGGCAGATGGCGGCGTTCGGCGCTGCGCACCTTGAGGCCCTGGGCCCGCAGCAGGTCCGCCGCCTCTGCCACCGGCACCCCGTCGCCGGGGAAGCACTGAACCTGGCCAGCGAACTGATAAATGGTTAGGGTCTCATTGGCGCCCAGGTTGGCCGCGGCGAGTGCAAGGGGCAGAACAAGGAGGGCTTTCATGGATGCTCCCGACGGTTTGGTCTGATTTGCCTGCTTTCTGGTCCGAGGGCTAAATCCTGTGCCCTCGGTCATTTTAGCCCCCGAGAGGCTTAGAGCCTAACCAAGGTGACCCTTTATCCTGCGCGGTTCATGGGGTATTAAAGGCGCCCTGAGGGCTTGATAGCCCTGGGCTAAATCCCCGTGCCCCAAAAAAGCCAAGCCCCGCCTGGACAGGGCTTGGCGAGGAAGGGGAACATGGCTAAGCGGATAGAAGCGGTGTCAATTCTTATCGATGGGGCGGAAGTTGAGGGAGGAGGCGGGTGCGGTCGGAGAGCTCAATCCCCGCGCAGGATTAGGTTTTGTCCCTCGGTCGGCGCTGGTCGCTGGCGGGGCATAGGTTGAGACAGGGGCTTGTCTGGCCTCCAGTTCCTCGATACGTCGCTTCAGGGTGTCGATCTCGTTCGACTTGGCATTTGATGTGGCTGGTGCTGTTGCGGCTGGCACGGCTGGTGGCTGGGCCGTCATCTGACTAGGGGCAGGAGTGGCCGCAGGCGCCCAGGTGGCAGGCGCGCCGTACGGGGGAGCGCCATAGGCACCATAAGGTGCGCCGTAGGGGGGGAAGCCATAGGCACCTGGCGGCGGACCATAGGGAATGTAATCCCGGTTATCGTAATAGTCTTCATAATCCCGGTTGCCACCCATCCATCTGCCGGGGCTCATGACGTCCCCGAAGTTGAAGGCCAGGGCGGCGGGGGCCTGCATCAGCAGGGCGGCGCTGGCGGCGGCCAGCAGGACGATTCTTGGCTTGCTGAATGACACGGAATTGATTCCTCCGATGGGTATGGGTGTTCTTTTCATGGCTCGCGGTTCTTGCCGCGAATCCCCCGTCCCGCGGGCCGGTTAGGCAATTACTTAACACCCAACCGGCCTCCGGGTCAAACCGCCGAAGGGGTTAAAACCCCCTCCGGCGCGGGAAGCTGGCGTTGCATTACAAGGCCAGAGGCGGGATCGTCGGTAATTTCCAGATGTCGTGGTTATATTCACCAATGGTGCGATCAGAGGAAAAGCGACCGCTGTGGGCGGTATTGAGGATGGCCATGCGCAGCCACCGCTCGGGGTCGCGGTAGGCCACGGCGGCCCTTTCCTGGGCCTGGACATAGTCCGGGAAATCCCCGGCGGTCATCCAGGGGTCATGGGGGTTGCGGATAGTCTGGAGGATGGGCTCGAAAAGGCCGGGCTCGAATTGGTTGAAGTGGCCTGACTCCAGCAGGGCCATCACCTCGCGCAGGGGGCCATTGCCCTGAATGATGGCCTGGGGATCATAGTGACCTCGCCGGGCCTCGACCTCGGCGGCGGTCATGCCGAACAGGAAGAAATTATCCGCCCCCGCCTGGTCGCGGATCTCGATATTGGCGCCATCCAGGGTGCCGATGGTGACGGCGCCGTTCATCATGAACTTCATATTGCCGGTACCCGAGGCCTCCTTGCCCGCGGTGGAGATCTGCTCCGACAGGTCGGTGCCGGGGGCTATGACCTCCATCACCGAGACCCGGTAATCGGGGATGAAGGCCAGGCGCAGCAGGCCCTGGGTATGCTTGTCTCCGTTCACCACCCGGGCCACGTTGTTGATGAGCTTGATAATGAGCTTGGCGATGAAATAGCCAGGCGCGGCCTTACCACCGATCAGAACGCAGCGCGGGGTCCACTGGGCCGTATCGCCGTGCTTGATGCGATTGTAGAGGTGGATGACGTGCAGCAGGTTGAGCAGTTGGCGCTTGTATTCGTGGATACGCTTGACCTGGACGTCGAAAAGGGCGGCCGGGTCGAAGTCCACATGGCAGTCCTGGGTCACCAGGCGGGCCAGGTGTTCCTTGTTGGCACGTTTGATGGCGCCAAAGCGCTCTCGGAAGGCCGGGTCCTCGGCCAGGGGGGCGATGCGCTCCAGTTGGCTCAGGTCACGCACCCAACCCGGGCCGATGGTCTCGTTCAACAATTGCCCCAGGCCAGGGTTACACATGGCCAGCCAGCGGCGCGGGGTCACCCCATTGGTCTTGTTGTTGAACTTATGGGGCCAGAGCTCGTAAAAATCGTGGAACAGGCCTTCGATCAGCAGACGGGAATGGAGTTCGGCCACGCCGTTGACGGAGAAGCTGCCGACAATGGCCAGGAAGGCCATGCGGATCTGAGCCTCGTGTCCCTCCTCGATCAATGACATACGCCCTTGGCGGGACATGTCGCCGGGCCAGCGGGAGGCGACCTCGGACAGGAAGCGGGCATTGATCTCGTAAATGATCTGCAGGTGACGGGGCAAGAGGGACTGGAAGAAGCGTACCGGCCAGCGTTCCAGGGCCTCGGGCAGCAGGGTGTGGTTGGTATAGGCCATGGTGGCGGTGGTAATGGCCCAGGCCTGGTCCCACTCCAGGTGATGCTCGTCCATGAGCAGGCGCATCAACTCCGCCACTGAGATGGCGGGATGGGTGTCGTTGAGCTGGAAGCAATTCTTCTCCGCGAATTGGCTGAAGTCGTTACCGCGCAGCCGGATCCATTCGCGCAGCACGTCCTTGAGACTGGCGCAGGCGAGCAGGTATTGCTGACGCAGGCGTAACTCCTTGCCGTTCTCGCTGGCGTCGTTGGGGTAGAGCACCATGGTGATGTGCTCGGCGGCGTTCTTGGCGGCGACGGACTCGGGGTAGCTGCCCGCGTTGAATTCCCCCAGGTTGAATTCGTCCGTGGCGACGGATTTCCAGAGGCGTAGGGTGTTGATGGTGTCATTGCGATAACCGGGCACCGGGGTGTCGTAGGGCACTGCCAGCACGTCCTGGGTGTCGACCCAGTAAGCCATCAACCGACCCTTGTCATCCGGATGAAAATCGACGCGGCCACCAAACTGGATGCGCTGGGTATATTCCGGGCGCTCCAGTTCCCAGGGGTTGCCGTCCCGCAGCCAGTGATCCGGCTTCTCGACCTGGAAGCCATTGTCAAAGGTCTGGCGGAACATGCCGTATTCATAGCGAAGGCCGTAGCCCTTGACCGGCAATTGCAGGGTGGCGCAGGAATCGAGAAAGCAGGCCGCCAGCCGCCCCAGGCCACCGTTGCCCAAGCCCGCGTCGGGCTCGGTGGCGGCGATCTCCTCCAGTATCAGGCCCAGATCGTAGAGGCCCTGCTCTGCCGCGTCGGCGACGCCCAGGTTGAGCATGGCGTTAGAGAGGGCCCGGCCCATGAGGAATTCGAGAGACAAGTAATGGGCGCGCTTGCAGTCGGCCTCGTCCTGGGCTTGGCGAGTGCCCTTCCAGCGCTCCATGAGACGGTCGCGCATGACTACCGACAGGGCGCGATAGGGGTAATAGGTGGAGCGGCAATCCCGGTCCCGGCCAAAGGTGCTGCCAAAATAGCGCTTGAAGTCTATCGCTAGCCCCTCAGGGGTCAGGGACAGTGGCGGCAGATCGAAGAGCTTGTCATTGGGCTTGCTTTGGTGCAGGTCAATAAAGGGCGACATCAAGGGCTCCATGGGTGAGTGAAACGATTCATAGGGGGGCCAGGGTCAATCCCCGGCTCTGGCGTAGGGCGCCATTCCCGGGTCAAGCTGGTCGAATCATGCCTCCGACCATACCCAGGAAATATTTCACGCAAAATTCATACCTGTGCAGGCCCTGCTGCCGACACTGGGTTTAAGCGGCTTTCGGTTCCCCGGCCTCCGGGGCGGCCTCGACCAGGGTCTGGCCGCCAGCACCCTCGAGGCGGATACGCAAGGACAGGTCGTTGCGGGAATCGGCGTTGACCAGCGCCTCCTCCAGGCTGATGCGCCCGCTGGTGTAAAGCTGGTAGAGGGACATGTCGAAGGTCTGCATGCCGGGGATATCACTCTGGCGCATGGCCTCCTTGATGCTCTCGATCTCACCCTTGAGGATAAGATCGGCGATGTAGCGCGTCAGACGCATCACCTCCACCGCGGGGACGCGGCCACTGCCGTCTCGGGTCGGGATGAGGCGCTGGGAGACGATGGCCCGGAGGTTCAGGGCTAGATCCATGCGCACCTGCTGGCGGTGGTTCTCGGAAAAAAAGCTCAGGACGCGGTCAATGGCCTGGTTGGCGTTGTTGGCGTGCAGGGTGGAGACGCACAGATGGCCGGTCTCGGCATAGGTCAGGGCATGCCGCATGGTTGTCGCATCGCGAATCTCGCCGATGAGGATCACGTCCGGGGCCTCGCGCATGGCGTTCTTGAGCGCCGCCTCGTAGGACAGGGTATCGATGCCCACCTCGCGCTGGTTGACGATGGACTTCTGGTGTTCGTGGCTGAATTCGATGGGGTCCTCGATGGTGAGGATGTGGCCACGGCTGGTGCGGTTGCGATAGTCGATCATGGCCGCCAGGGTGCTGGACTTGCCCGAACCGGTAGCGCCCACCACCAGCAGCAGCCCTCGCTTGGCCCGGCTGAGTTCTGCCAGCACTGGGGGAAGCGACAACTCCTCGAAGGTCGGGATGCGGTCCTTGATATAGCGGATGACCATCGCCGGCCCGCCCCGCTGGCGAAAGACATTGACCCGGAAGCGTCCCGTGCCCTTCAACTCCACTCCGAGATTGCACTCCCAGGTCTGGGCCAGTTCGCGCTTCTGATCCTCGTCCATCACGGAATTGGCCAGGGCCATGATCTCTGCGCTCGTCATGGGCCGGTCGCCAAAGGGCAGGAGGGACCCGTCCACCTTCAAATGCGGCCGCGCGCCCTCGCTGAAGAAGAGGTCGGAGCCATGCTTGGCGGCCATGACTTTGAGAAAGGGGTCCAGTTCCACGGTCTTTCCAACCTCGGTGGGGTAGTGGGGGGAATGTGCAGGGAAGCAGGGGCTGGCGTCAAGCCCCGTGACGGCGGAAAAGGGGCGGGATGGGCCCTTGACCCCCGGCGATACGACACTTGCTGACCGATCTGCCCGGTTATACTTCACCCATGAGTGCCACCTACGAAAGCCGTGTCAAACGCCTCCGTCGGCTGGAGGCCCTGCTGCCACCCGCCACCGCAACCCCCGGCGACTGTCCGGACGGAGGGCGGTTGCTGCACATCCTCGGCGATGACTATGGCAGCGGCGAACTCACGGCCCGCCGCCGGACCCTGCAACGCGACCTCCTGGATCTGCTCAAGGAGGGGCGTATCGCCGCGGTGAATCCGGGCGGTAAGCCCCTGCGGTACCGGCGTCTGGGCGATGATTTGGCGGAGGATCCCCTGATTTGGCAATACACCCTGCAGCAGGTCAAGGATCTGATCGCCGAGGCGGTGCCGGCGCGGCGGCTCGACCGCTTGTGGGAGCGCCTGCTGCATGAGGTCGAAGGCCCACTCCTCGACGCGCAGCGCCTGCGGTGTGTCCCCGATACCTTGAGGCTGCGCCCGGTCGAACTCTACCCCGATCTGCTTCAGGCGGTGATCCAGGCCCTGGCCCAGGGCCTGGCCCTGCAAATTCACTATCAGGATGCTGAGGGCGAGCGCGGCGAGGCCGTCATCCACCCCCAGGCCCTGGTCCAACGGGGCCCCATCCCCTACCTGCTGGCCCTCAAGAACGACGAGACGGAGCCGGTGCGTTTCTATGCCCTGCACCGCATGATCCGCGCCCAGGTCCAGATCGAGACGCCGGCCCGGGTGGCGCCGGGTTTCGATCTGGACCAGGCCATCGCCTCGGGCAAGATCGACTTCGGCCAGGGCCGGCTGATCGACTTGGAATTGCGGGTGCGCGGCTATCTAGCGACCCTGCTGGAGGCCTGCCCGCTGAGCGATGACCAGTCCCTGGCAGACGAGCCGGATAACTCCGACTACCTGTTGCGTATCAAGGCCCGTATCCCCTCCACCGGCCAGTTGTTGCGCTGGCTGCTTGGCGCCGGCGATAACTTGGAGGTCCTTGCCCCCGTTGAGCTGCGCCGGGTGGTGGCGGCACAGTCGGCCAAGACGGCGGCGCTTTATGCCGGGGACTGACTTGGCGCAGGAAAGTGGGCCCTGGTCCGAAAATTCAGGAAAGGACAGGAATCAGCTCAGCTTTTTGATAATGTGGTTTGCCAGATATTCGTTAATCTCAGCATGCCGTGGTACTGGCTGGGATTCCCGATTCTTGGGATTATGATACCAATCGTGCCTTCCGCCATGGCGTGTCAAGACGCAGCCCATTTGCTGAAGTCTGGCGATTAATTCGCGCCTTTTCATGCGACCGCCAGTTCCCCGACATGGCGTATGGACGGGATGGTTCCGCTCGTCACTTCTTGGTAGATATCCCGCAGGTTTTGCTGTAATTCCTCCAGGGTTTCACCCTGGGTCATGTAAGCAGGGAATTCTTCAAGATACCCCAGCCACATGATTTCATCTTGCCAATAGACATATTTGAGTGTTGCCATGGTAAGCCTTTGATTGGTTGATAGCCGTCGATCATTCGGTTTTCCGGGCCGGGTGGCGGCGGGCGGGGGACGCCGTGAATACCTCCCTGTAGGCTTGGCGACAGCATCCCTGCTGTCGACACCCCC
>JBGAUE010000060.1:0-13854 GCA_044228795.1 Chromatiaceae bacterium
AGCGAGATTCTCAACAACGTCGGTTCACGCTATAACCTGGCTTTCTAGTTTAAAGAACTATTTGTGAATGACTTATGACTTGGCGCGCGGTTTCATAAATATCGCGTCTTAATCCCCTAAAGATCGGGTCTACGCTCGGACAGGGTATTAAAATGGCATTATCTTTTACCAAAAAAGGGTCTTAATCCCCTTTAGATCGGGTCTACGCTCGGACGAGCAGCTTCATCCTCTGGTTCTTCATCGGCTTGGCGTCTTAATCCCCTTTAGATCGGGTCTACGCTCGGACTGTTCCATCCGTGACTTCCCTCCCGGAACCCAGTTGTCTTAATCCCCTTTAGATCGGGTCTACGCTCGGACAATGCAGAGATTAAACGGGTTAGCGATCAGAGTTTGTCTTAATCCCCTTTAGATCGGGTCTACGCTCGGACGTAAGCCAATACAGTACTGTCTTCAATTCGTTCAGTCTTAATCCCCTTTAGATCGGGTCTACGCTCGGACATGAGATTGCAATGTATTTGTTATATTACAGTGGCGTCTTAATCCCCTTTAGATCGGGTCTACGCTCGGACTCATTATTCGGCGGTTGGTACTGATTTTAGACAGATGTCTTAATCCCCTTTAGATCGGGTCTACGCTCGGACACAGACCTTTGCCTTCATTTCCCGGCATACGCCAAGTCTTAATCCCCTTTAGATCGGGTCTACGCTCGGACCCCGCAACCTGAACTTGGTAAGTCTCTCCTCGAGCAGTCTTAATCCCCTTTAGATCGGGTCTACGCTCGGACACAATATACGGGTTGGGTTTCAGACGAATATTAAGTCTTAATCCCCTTTAGATCGGGTCTACGCTCGGACACAAGGTGAGATCTTAATATGAAAACCCAAACAGAAGTCTTAATCCCCTTTAGATCGGGTCTACGCTCGGACACTTGAAGATGCGCAACAGTCTGCGCGTGACTGGGTCTTAATCCCCTTTAGATCGGGTCTACGCTCGGACGGTAATATCGTTGATAACGTCTTTGATGATATCTGTCTTAATCCCCTTTAGATCGGGTCTACGCTCGGACCGATTATTGCTGGAGCCTATGATGAGCGACCTTACGTCTTAATCCCCTTTAGATCGGGTCTACGCTCGGACAGATCCAGTACGATTAGGTATTACAAAACCAGATGGTCTTAATCCCCTTTAGATCGGGTCTACGCTCGGACAGACCGCGATCAAGAACGAAATGTCCTCTATTTTCAAGTCTTAATCCCCTTTAGATCGGGTCTACGCTCGGACCCGGTTTCCCAACGGTTACGGAGCCAGTGTAAGTCTTAATCCCCTTTAGATCGGGTCTACGCTCGGACTTTCAAGCCAGTCTGCGGTTGGCTTTCCCCCAGATGTCTTAATCCCCTTTAGATCGGGTCTACGCTCGGACAATAAACTATTGAGGTGGTATCGTGTTTAGGAAACGTCTTAATCCCCTTTAGATCGGGTCTACGCTCGGACTGCTCCCCAAAAATAACGCTTTTCAATCAATCCCCTACAAGGGGGGTTGGAGAAGATTTCCAAATCCAACAAGCTGACGTGCAGCGTCATAAGCAAAATCTATGGAAACCTGGCGTCGTTGCGGGATTGGCTTTATACCAGCCGCCCTTAGCTTAACGCGGAATACTGGCCAAGCCAAGGTTTCCACGCCGCTAAGCCTGGGGCCCTGGCTCAGCCGATGTAAAACCAGGGGGGATCTTTGGCAATGACGGCCTTGCCGCGCGCCCGGGTTTTACCGCGGGGGTCCAGTTTTAACAATACAAAGCGGTCTTGTTCAGGATTCAGCAGATCCTGCATCCGTTCGAGCAGTTCCCGCCGCTCGGCACTGGTTAGGAAGCACTCAAAGACGGATTTTTGGCGCCCGCTGGCATAGTCCTTGAGAATATGTAGGGCGGCCCGGAGGCGTCTGCTGCTGGAGACATCATAGGCGGCAATGTAGAGGGTGCGTTCGGTCATGGATTAAACCTGGATGGTTCTTCAGGTCTCACGGATGAGCCAGCGGTGGAGGTTGCTGGTTATTTCTAAACCATGAGCGACCACGCGGGTGGGGTGGGCTTCAAAGAGGCGCACGACCTCCGCATGGGTGGGTGGCCGCAGGGCCGCGCCCTGGCGCTGGGCGGCCAACCAGCGGCGCTTGAGCCAACCCATACGGGCCGGCTCCAGATACCAGTAAAGTAATCCGGTCAAATCCCGGGCCAAGGGCGGCGCCCCGGACTGGCCCAACTCACTTGTGGCGCCCAGGCCCAATTCCTGAAGGTGGGCCTGCATCCAGCCCAGGGCTATGCCCCGCAACCATTGCCGGGTGCGCACCTCCTGTGCATCCCCGGCGTAATGGGCGGCCAGTTCTTGCAGGCCGGCGCGGCAGCGGACAGGTTCCCGCTCGCTAGGCGCCAACCCGAGCCGCGACCCGGCCCACCCGGCGACGCGCCGCTCGTAGGTCTGGCGCCAGTGTTCATACAGGCCCATGGCTTGAGGCAGGAGCAGGAACTCCCCCAAGCGGTGGCTGAGGTGATCATGGCTGCCTGGCCGACCGAGCAGCCGCGCTACCACTGTACCGGTTTCAGCCACGAACAGAATGGTGATACCCCGTTTGGCACAGGCCAGCAAGGCCTCCGTGGACCAGGAGGTATCCTCGGCACAATGAATGCGCGAGAGACGGCGCAGGGGGAAAAGCTGTTCGGCGCGCTCGCCACGCTGAATGCTTAAGGCGGGGCCATCGAGCAGGATCTGGGTGTCCCCGCCGGGGGCGATGTAGAGGGGGCGGGCGTCATCATCCTGGGGTCGCGGGGGCGGCTCGCAGGTGGGTGTGGCGGTTTGGATAATCATGGTCACTCACTGGGCGGGGCGATCCGCCCGCGTTCATGCAGACCCTGGGCCAGCCGGCGCGTCACGCGCCGCAACCAGCGGCGTGGCAGCCGGGCCATGGGTTCAAAGGCGGCGTAGAAGTGGCCGCGCCCAGCCTTATCCAGCAAGCAGGCCTCGCCATGATGAGCGAAGTGGTCCGCCCGCAGTTCGCCCGCCCGGAACAAAGACCATACCCAGGCATCCACCCGGGGGCGCAGGGGTTCCACCAGGTCGCAGGCCAGGGATTCCCGGCCGGGATCCAGGTCGTGAAAAAAGCCGATGAGGGGGTCGAGCCCGGCGGCCTGGCAGGCGCGCACCGCCTCGAAGTGCATCAGGGTATAGCCGAGGGAGAGGACGGCATTGACCGGATCGCGGGGTGGCCGCCGGTTGCGGCCGGCAAAGCCCAGGCTGGGGGCGAACAGGGCGCCATAGGCCTGGAAATAGGCCGCCGCTGCCGCCCCTTCGAGGCCGCGCAGGCGGTCGAGGGCGATGGCGGGCTCCTGGCCTAGACGCGACCGCACCTGTCCCAGGCGCTCCAGGCCCAGGTTCAGAGGGCGGGACTGGTCGGGGCGGTCGTCGCGCGCCTGGGCCAGAAATTGGATTTGCCCCTTGACCTTGGCGCGGACCATCAGGCGCGCCCAGCGGCACCGCCAGGTTCCGTCCTCGTAGGCGCGATATTGGCCAATACGGCGGGTGGCGTCACCCTGTCCGCGCCCATGGATCAGGGCCACCTTGGCGCCGTGCGAGCCACCATGCAATTGGATGGCAATGCCATCATCCGCCAGACGCGCCAGTAGGCTGGAGTCCAGGGCTACCGCGCTGTGCATGACGATCCGTTCCAGCAGATGGGTGGGCACGGTGCCCTGGCGCTCACCACTGGCGTAAATAGCCAGGGCACGCCCCTCCAGTTTTAGGGCCAGGTCGCGGCGATCAAGATAGAGGGTGGACATGGCAAGGCCTCCGCCGGCATCAGCCGATTCTGTCCTGGGTTGATGACGGAGTTAGCTTGACACAAGGCCGCGGGCGGGGGTGGTACCACAAGCTTGCGGCGGGTTATCCGTAACCGTTGCCGTGGGGGCTCGCCCCTTGGCCAGCAGGGCGGCAAGCTGGTGGTCCAGCGTGTCATCGCCCAGCAGCATCACCCCCAGGGGTAGAAATTGACGGCCAAAGCTGTCGGCATCGAGGCGTGAGGGCAGGGAGTAGACGCGAATATCGTCGGCCCGGGGGTCGATGATGTCATCCAGTTCCGCCAGCAGGCCATCCAGGACGGCGGGTGTGTCGGCGATTAGGAACACGGAGTATTGCAGCGGCAGGCCCTGCCGCTTGACGGTCCGGTGCACGCGGGCCAATCGCCGGGGATTGGCGATGTCGTAGGCGAGCAGGAAGAGCTTGGGCGCGTGAATGGCCATGGTGGGAATTGCCGGTGACGCTTACCAGGGCTTTAATATTGCCAGGGACGCGATCGGCAGGTGGGTATGACAAGCTTGCGGGCCCGGCTCAAGGTAGTCGGGTAATCTGGTACTCCTCGATGCAGGCCCCGTTGGCGCGCAAGTCCGCCGCGGTGAGTTCCCGGCCGCGCCAATCGCGTGGCAATGCCAGGGATAGGTGCAGATAGCGTCCGCCCCGGGCGCACACCGCTGCCGCCAGATTGACCGGCAGGGAACCCAGCACCCGGTCCCCGGGTTGCACCAGGGCCAGGTCCAGGTGTTCGACCACCTCATCAACACTGATGCCCTCCGCCTGTGCCCAGTCATGGGCGCCGGGGTGTCGGGAGACAAAATAGGTAGTCATTTGGGCACACCCAGCTTGCGGAAGAGCTTGCGCAGGCTCGCTTGCAATGCCTTGGCGTCGCTGATCATGTGGGTCAGTTGCTGATTAAAGGGGCGGACCCCATGGGCCAAGGCGTTACGCAGCCCGTTCAGGGTCTTGAAGTCCTCATTGTCCTTGAGTGACTTGCGGCAATAATCCCGGTCATCGAAGTCATTCAAGTTGCCCTTTTGGCGCACTACTTCCGCGCTGATCACCGCCTCCATGCCGTAGATAACGGCGCGGACATAGTCCCCCCGCTCCAGATGCTGCCACCCCAGGGCCCCTTCCCAGGCGGCGCGGTTGACACCCCGCACCCAAGCCAGCCGCTGTTCCAATTCCTCGCGGAAGAGCGCCGCGGTGCTATCGGTGTGGGGAAAGCGTTCCGGGAGCGCGCTCCAGGTGGTGAGCTTTTCGCGCGCCTTGACCGGGTTGCTGGTGCGCTCGAAAAAGGCGGCCTCCCGCAACAGCTTGCTGCTCAGGCCCTGGCCCTGGTCGAGTAGGTCGGCAAAGGCGCCATAGTCGCCATCCTTGTCGTAGGTGTGCAGGGCCTGCACCCAGTCGGCGATGTTCAGCAGGCCCACCAGGTTGTGGACCGGCGCGGCACCGGTGTCGGGGTCATAGGCGCCATACCAGATGCCGTCGATCTTGGCCTGGCGGGCCATACGCAGATGCAGGGCGGAGAGGATGCCGAGCATGGGCAGATGCCGGAAGCCGTGGGTGACGTCCAGGTGGACCCGGTCGCCGGCCTCGACGTGGGCGGCCATGATGCGCAACAGTGCCACCTGTTCGGCGGGGTCGTGGGCATAAGGGATGATCTCGAGCCACACCTCGCGGCCGAGGCGCTGGGCCAACAGCGGGGCCAAGGGTGCCAGGTGCGCGGCGGTGACGGCCTGCTGTTCGCAGGCTTCGACCAGGGCTAGCCGGGCCTCTTCGTCCGCGTCGCCGAAGTCGTGGTCACCTTCGAACAGGTGCTCCCACATGCTGCCCGCCGTGCCCAGGATCACCAGGCGCGCGGCGCCCAGGTGCTGAAGTAAGGGCCAGCCAAAAAAGGCCGCTGGCGCCTGGGTCTGGCCGTCTCCAAAGTCATAGCGGGTGACGCGGTAACCCTGTTGGTCCTTGGGGACGCGGCCGAGAAAGGTCAGTAAGACGCTGGACATGGGTTAGCTCCTTCAAGGCTTAAGAAACTTAAGAACGGCTTGGGTGCGTTGGTAGTCTTTGTCCTTATCGGGCTTCTGGCTCTGTTCCTTCCACTTCTTTTCCGCCTTGAGTTTATCGCGGATGAGTGCCGCCAAAACCGGTACCATTTCCCCCTCCCAGCGGCCAGCCTGGAGTTGCTGCGCGAGATATACACCCGGGGTCTGGCCAGGATCGACCTTGTGCGCGAGGGCATCCTCGATAGCGCGCTCCTGGGGCGATAGCGCCGCCAGGCTTTGCGCGCGCCGTACCGCTTCCAGGGCCTTGCACTCCTCCTCTTCCCGTTGCCGCCGGGCCTGCGGGTCTTCCTTCACCTGGCCATAGCCGACGGCGGTCTTGGCGCCGAAGCCCAGCCAAGCGAAGGCATGGGCGAACGCGGCCTCCAGGAGCCGTTGCCATTGCCCCGCGGCGGCTACTGCGGGGGCTAGTCGTTGCAGGAAGGGCAGGTCGCACTGCACATGAAAGTTGAAGCCGGAACCCGGCGGAACCGTGATAAAGGGGATGGGGATGGGTGAGCCGGATTCATGAGGCGATTGGCCCTGTTGATAGTAATGCGCTTGATGGGGGGTCATGACCTCCACTTGGAGCGCGCCACCCTTGATCCGGGGCAGCACATCCCAAAACCGGAGGGCTCCCCGCTGATGGTCGGCATCGGGTTCAGGGCCTTGCTGGCCGAACAGGGCCGTGATGGCAGTCTGGTCCCAACCTTGGGAGTCACCCCATTCCCCTTGGTTGAGTTCGCGAGCTGCCTGTCGCAACACCCCTTTGACGCCACTGCCCGCCAAATAGGGCAGCCCATAGGGGTTCAGGAAGGCAAAGCCGTTTTCTAAGGGGTGTTCATTGCCGAGTCCGGTGGCAAAGGGCGCAACCGAAAGGGCCTCCAGCCGGAGTAATTGGCCGCTCTGTTCCAGTGGGAGGGCCAGGTCTCTCTGGCGCTGGATAAGGGCGGTCATGGCATCCTGATCCGCGCCCGTCAATTTCAGGGCTTCCCGGAGGGCGGGGTTCTTATTCTCATCGCGGAACGGCCGTTCCACCCGGTCCCGACCGGCCAGGCGGTAATTCACGTCGCTGGTGGTCCAGAGCCGCTCACCCGTGCGGTTATTGATGCCCCAGAGCCTGAGGTACATGCCGAAGCGCGACCCGGGGGATGATTTGGAAAAGTCTCCGCCAAGATATTCAGGAACCGCGGCGATGGCCATGTCAGCCCCCTACCCGCGCGGCGGCGGCCATCTGGCGCATCCAGCGCAGCCAGGCGAAAGCCTCGGCGGTGATGTCCTGATAGACCCTCGGCTCGGCTTTCAGCAGGGCCTCCATGAAAACGGCAAAGTCCTCCTGGGGTATCTGGCTTGGGAATTGGTGCTTGAGCCAGGCTCGCAAGTGCTGGCCCAGGTCGCGGCAGTGGCGCTGCGGTTCCTTGGCACCCTTCTCATGGAGATAGGCCATCACCTGCATTAGGCCGCTGTTCATGATGAGGGCAGGCAACCCCTTGGCCAGATTCATGTATTCCTGGCTGCAACGCAAACTCTTGTTCCAGGCGTCCGCCGCGCGTTGCTGTTCGAGGGTGGGTGTCATCTCAGCAGCCCTCCAGGATGCGGGCAGTTACCAGGCCACGCCCCGTGGTGGCATCACCACCAATTTGCAGGACCTTAGCATCGAGGACCGTGCGCAGTTTGAGCATGACCGCCGCGGCGTTCATGAAATCGTCCTTGTTGCCGGTCCGGGTCACGCTGGCCAGCAAGGGAGCAACCAGGAGGGCCTCCGGTGGTAGGTTCTCAGTGTAAAAGAGTCCGCCATCCTGAGCGCTACCCGTGGTTTCATCAATGCGGACATGGGGCTCGACCAGCGTGGCGTTCTCGGCGAAATACCCGAAGTCGGTATCCGCCAGCACCACCAGATCGCGTTCCAGCTTGGCGCGGAAGAAGGCATGGGCGGCGTCCTCGGGCAGGCCCTTTTGCGCCAGGTCGTGGGAGAGGGTCGGCAGTACTGGTGATACCCGGGCTTGGTATTCGAAAGCCTCCAGATGCAGCTTGTCCCCGGAGAGGAGTTCCGGATTCGCCAGTAGGCAGTGGCCTTGGGACACTGCCGGGATCTGCCAGTTTGTGGTGATGCCGAGTAGGGACAGTAGGCGGCAGGCTCGGCCCAAGGCTTGGGGGCAGGTGGCATAGACAAAGCCATTGCGCAGACTGCGCACGGGGAAGACCAGAAGTTGGGCATCGCCGAAACTCAGGGCGCCGGCGTGCAGGTCGCTGCTGCCGGCCTCGGGGCCAAAGAGGCGGTCGATGAGGCTAAGGTCACCGCCGATGGCCTCGAAGCCATGGCGCACGGCCCCCTTGAGCCCGGACCCCGCAAAACAGGGGTGGCGGGTATGCCGCTCCCGCTGAATGGGGTTGTCAATAACGCCGACCGTATTGCCAGCACCCATGTGGACGGGGCTGATGGCATACAAGAACAGAGCGGCTTGCTTTTCGTACATGAAACCTTCCCCTCAATAGACGGCGAACGTGAAACGGTTGAATCCTTCGGCCCGACGCTGGGCATTTTCCCCGGGATCGCGCCAGAGGCCAGCGGCGGCAAGGTTGTCGAGGTCGGCGGCGCCCGCCTGCAGGTCCTCCAGCCAATAGACGCTGCCCGCGGGGGCCATGCGGCAGGCTGGCTTGGGTCGGTGCCGGGCCTGGTCCCAACCCGAAATGACCTCGTAACGCGGCACGGCGGCGCAGACCAGGCGGCCCCGGACGGGCCCAAGCTGGAAATGACCGGCCGCGTCCACGCCGGGCAGGCGCCAGCCTCCGGCGAAAAGCCCTGGGGTAGTCAGGACGAGGCGGGCGCGCCGCCCGGCAGCAATGGCCGGGTAGTCAGCCACGGGAGGCTGATAGGGGGTGAGAGTCAGGCGTGCGGCCCGGCCATCGCCCCCCAGACGCAATACCCCGGCCTGAAGGTCGTGAACGCCGGTCACGCCGGCCAGAAAACCCATCTCGGGGGTAAAGGCCACGGCCTGGGCGGTAAAGAGCTTGCCATCCTCCGCCCGGCGGCGGATGGGGTCGAGTCCCACGCCGACGCGGGGGTCGAGCCGCCAGAGTTGAGCGGCATCGACCACTTGCTCGGGTGCGGGGGGCTTGCCCATCAGGTAGTCGCGCCACCCATCATCGGTGAGCCAATAACCGGCGGCGGGCTTGGCGCGCGTCCGCGCGGCCAGTACCGGCAGCCGGTCCAGGGCCGAGGAACTCTCGATGCCGGCCCCCGGCGCCGTCGGTTTCAGGGTCTGGATCGCCAGCGTACCGTCCTCGTGGCGGGTGAGGATCAAGTCGGCGGGCAAGGCGTGGAGGGCATGGGGCCCGTCGGTGCCAAGCCGCGCAAGCTGGAAGCCGGTGATGCCGAACGGTCCGGGTTGCTCCGGAGTACCGAGTTCGGGGTGTGCGACGCCACCGGCGGCAAAGGCCATCAGGTCGCAGCCGTCCTTGGCGAGGATGTGCGAGCGCAAGGCCCCGGCGATAGCCGAGGGCCAGGGGGGTATCAGGCTTTCACCGTAGCTGCCGGGGTCGCCGAAAAGGCGGTTGCCCCTCAGAAAGAGAACATCCAGCGGTTGTATGAACACATAGGCGGTCATATTGGTTTCCTACCTCCGGTCTGGGTGCCAGCGCGCCCTTCGCGGGCAAGAAACTCGGCTACCGCCAGGAAGTTGGCGAGCCAGTCCTGGGCCGATGCTGCCTGCGATAACGCTAATTGGGTCAGGCGGTGGCACAGGCCCGGTACGTCGTGATGGTCGCGCGTCGCCTTCCTGCCCGTTTGGCGGGCCAGTTGATGGCTCAGCAGTTTTTCCAACATAGCCCCATCCCCGGCAGGAGGGGGCAGGTCCTTGAGCCATTCGAGACTGTTGTAAACAGCCCGCCGCGAGACATCCGGGTCGGCCAGAAAGCTACGCATGGCGGCGAGCAGCGCGACTGGTTCCCCCCATTTGGCGGTGAAACGGCGGATGCCCCCGGAGCGTTTGACCAGGGTCAAGCTGAAGGCGTCACGGCCACCCTCGTCCTTGGCCCGTTGCTCGGCGGCGCGCAATTCTCGCAACACGGCACTCAGGGGGGCCTGATGATGGGCGATGACCGCCCCGGCGCTGGCCGTGGCGCGCTCGCCCATGGTGCGCATGAGGCGGCCATCGAGCAAGGCGAAACCACGGTCGAGCCGCAGGGTGGAGCCGTTCTCCTGGCCCCGTTCACCCGCCGTTCCGGAGTAGGCGTTACGCAGGCGCTGCATAGCGGGCAGGAGGTCGGCGACCGGGAGCATGGCCAGGACATCGTCGCCACCGGCATAGATGACCCGCCCCAGATACTCCCGCTCGATCACATGGCGGACCAGGGTGAGGGCGAAATCATTGAGGGCACCGGAGATGGCCAGGTGGCGGTTGGGCGACACGGCGCGCCTGTGTTGGCCATAGGCACGCAGGGCGGCATTGTCGCGGGCGTGGCTCTCAAAGCCGGCGCGCACCTCGGGATGGAAGCTTTCGCTATAGCTGATGGCGAAGTCATCGGACCCCACAAGCCATTGGCCCATACGGTCGCCATCCATGAGCATGAGGGCGTAATAAGTCTCCAGGCGCGCCCGGTCGCCACCAGCCAGGGTCTGGGCCACCAAGTCTCGGATCATGGCGGCTTGGTCGTCGTCCAGATCCACCGCTGTTTCGAGCAGGCCCGCCAATCGCTTGGCCTTGGCCAGGGCGGCGCGGTTGGCACCGTGGCGCCTTAAAAGCCCGCGGGGGAGCGCAACCGCTTGGGGTCGATGGCGGTCCAGCAGGGCCGTTAGGCCCGTCACCTCGGGCGCACCGGTCTCCAGCCAGCGGTCGAGTTGGTGAGCCAGGGCCATGGTGTGGGTAGAGACGACGAAGCGCTGGGCCTCCTCGCCGGTCGCCGCGCCGACCTCCTCGGCGAAGAGGGTCGGCCAAAGGCGCTTGATGGCGGGCAGGGCGCCCAGGTGCTCGCCGCGCTTGGCCCAGGCGAGTCGCTGATCGGCGATCCGCGTCCAGAGGGTGTCCTGGCGTTGACCAGGGGCCAAGGCCAATTGTGCCCGGTCCGTGGTTAGCCATTCGGTTTCGCCTGTCAAGGAGCAACGCCAACCCGACTGTGCGGACTGACCAAACTGACGCGTGGTCTTGGCCGCCGCCAGCACGCGCTCGGCCAGGTCGTGGATGGCGGGATAGAGGACGCCGGGGTTGGGGGCAAAGAAGCGAGTGCGGTCGTCCCAGGTGGTCTCCCGGCTCAGCACCCGCCACGCCGGGGTGTCGAGGAAACCACAGGCCTGGTCGGCGGGGGCACCAAAAAAGGGGGCCATGGCCGCCGACAGGGCGCTGGTGTCCAGGTCCGTCTGGCGCTCGGCATTGCGAGGCCGGATCAGGGAGAAGGGCACTACCGCCCAATGGACCTCGGGAAAGCCCGCCAATTGTTCGCGCATCTGGGCGTGGCAAACCTGATCGGTGCCAGTGGCCAGGCCCGCGGCCTCCAGCAACCGCTCGACCGTCTGGCGGCCAAGGTTGTCCAACCAGGTGCGCACGGCTTGCTCAATCTCGTGTGCCAGAGCCACGGCGCGCGACCGGGGGACCACCGCCACGAAGCGATTCGGCAGGGCGGCCGAGTACAAGGGATTGCCATCGGTCGCGCCACGGGCCCACTCGGCATCCCCAAAGAGGTCGGGGTCGAGGCGGCATTGGTCTCGCAGCCACAGGTCTACCTGGGGCACGCCCCGCAGCCGGGGGAAAAGCACGGCGTCGGGACCCAAGGCCTCGCATACGGGGCGCATGGCCTCCCAGGCTAAGCGCGAGAGTAAATGGGAACCGGCCCAGAGGTCGGAGGTGGACCGGGCCGCTGCGATGAAACTCTGGACGGGTCCTATGGACAGGGCCAGCAGCGCGGCCTCTCCTGCGGGATCGCCCGCGAAGGCCCCGGCAAAAGCGGAGGCCAGGTCCAGGTGATCCCAGATGCTGTGATCAGGCACGCGGGTGTCCGCGGGCAGCAGGCGCCACAGGGCGCCAAGCCGCCCATTGTCGGCTTCTTCCTGGAGTTCGGGGCCAAAGCGCCAGAAGGCGAGCAGGGTCTGGCGCCAAGCTACGGCGTCACCCTGGCGCGCGATCAGGTGAGTGAAATGGGCGAGGCTGCGGGCCTTGATGTCCTTAAAGTCGGTATCGGCCAGACCGCCGGATTGGCCAAGGTCGTATTGGGCCCCGGTCAGGGGGTGAATCAGTACCGGTCGTCGGGCCCAATGGACTCGGGCCCAAGGCGCCACTTGCAGGGTCTTGGTCTGGCCCTCGCGGGTTTTGACCTGGATTTCCTCCATGGGCCACTGGGGCCGGTCCGCCGCGGCAGCCCACCAGTCGGCGCGGCGGACGGTTTCGTAATCCGCGCGGGTGAGGCCCCACTGAAACAAGACGCTATGCAGGCTATCGGGGGCATCGTTTTCCAGGCGCTCCCCTGTCAGGGGTTCGAGGCCGAGGAGGCGGTGGAGAGCGCGCGAGGTGCCCCCCTCATGCCCGGCGGGGTCCCGCAACAAGACCAAAGCTTTTTCGGCTGGATCGTGGAGGCGAGCATGGAGCTTGAGTTGCCAAAGGTTGTCTTCATCCATGGGGGGCCATCCTCACGCTGGGGTACGGGAAAGGGTTGCGGGCGGTTGCGCGTCGAGGAACCTATGCACTTGGTCCCAGACGCCCTCGATAGTGCGCTGATCGGGTCGGAAGCTGGCCGGGGGCAAACAGGGGACATGGAAGACGACACCGTACATTTGACCATCGGCTCCGCGCCGCACCTTGAAGCGCAGGCTATTGGGGAGGCGTGCGTTATTGCCCCAGCGGCCCACGGTATGGTTGGTCACCGGGTAACTGAGCCAATGGCGCGCTTCCGGCGCCTGGGCATTCCCCATCGTAAATTGGAACTGGGTACGCAACCCGATCTTGAGCTTGGCCAAAGTAACCAGCAGCGATTTCCAGTCGCCATGGGGAAGCGTTCGCCAGATCAGCGGTCCCGTCCCGTCCTGGCCAAGGGCATGGGGCCAATCGAGCCGCAGACAATCCTGCCAGCGCCGCGTCAGGCTATCGGCCAGAGGCCCAGTGAGGGCGGGGGTCTCCTGGCTACCGGACAGCAATTCCATGGAGCCCCAGCCATTACGGCTGCGCCCCCCCAGGGTGCCATAGCGGTCCATCAGCCACAGGGCTTGGTCAAGATGGGGCTCATCCGCGTCTGGCCAGGCCAGGGAGAGCATCGCCTCCTCGCCGGCCTGGATGGCCGCGCTGGCCTTCAATTGGGGTTCCCGCGCATTGCGCGGTAGGGTGAGAGGGCCATAGCCAAGGTAGAGGTCGCTGCCCACAGGAAACCGTGTCTCCGGGTGAGACACCTTGGCCAGGGGTGTCCAGTTGCCGAGCCTACCCAGGTCCCATCGGTCAAGGCGGATGCGCACCAGGCTTTTACGTGAACTCCCCTGGCTATCGGCGGCCACGCCAAACAGCCGGCCTTCCGCCTGGCGCATGGCAGCGACCAAGCCCGGTTGCTGATGCCGGCCCGCCGCGTAGGCGAGGCGCCACCATTGCCGCAGCAGGGCCTTGAAGGGCGGCGTACGCCATTGCCCATCCTGGCCGGCATTGCCCAAAAAGGCCGGGGTATTAAAATGTACCTTATATTCCCGTGTTTTCATGAGTAGCTATCCTGTCCTCCATTGTGGTGCGTCTGGGCCGTGGCTGGCGTGGTCTGCACTTCCATCCCCAGCCCGCTAGCCCCAAACCGGATCGCCCCGGCCTCCAGGCGCAGCCCATAGCGGGTGCGGGGCCGTTGGCCCTCGCCCTGGATCAGGTAGGGGGCGGCCAAGGCGGGCCCCAGGGCCGCCTCTAGGGTGCTGTTGACGCGGGACTTGCGCTGGTCGAAGTACTCGATGCTCATGCCCTGGGCGAGCGCCGTCTCGATACGCTCCAGCTCGCCGGAGTATGCGCGGACGATCTGACGGTATTCC
>JBGAUE010000061.1:0-13678 GCA_044228795.1 Chromatiaceae bacterium
CACTTAATGAGGGACAACTATTCGTCGTGACTTTGTAATCATGATCACCCCAGCCGGGATACCGCTCCTGGCCTGAGGCACCCTGTTTCAACCTGCAACATTCTGGATAACAGATGAAATTTCAGCCAGGTGTATCCGGAAATCCCAGTGGCCGTCCACGCAAACGCGCCGTCACCAACGAAGAGTTGCGCGGTGAACTGCGCACCGAGATTCCTGCAATCCTGAAGTCCCTGGTGCAGAGGGCGCTCGAGGGTGATACGGCCTCCGCAAAACTGGTCTTAGAAAGAGCCATACCGCCCTTGCGCCCCGTATCGGTGGCAGTGCCCATCGCCTTGGGGGAACTCAGCGAGGCCCCACGCCGCATCCTGGCCGCGGTGGCCGCCGGGGACCTGACTGTTGATGAAGCCAACACGCTCGCGTCCGCCGTCGCGAGCCTCGCCCGGACCATCGAGAGCCAGGAATTTGAGGCCCGGCTTGCCGCTCTGGAGGTCGCTAATGCCCAGCCCTGACAGCCAAACCCGCCTGCTGGCCCTGGAACTCCAGCGCATCAAGAGCCTACCCGACGCTGAACTAGAGAAACTATGCTCTGACCCTGCCTTTGCCTGGCTCAAGGGCTTGTCCGATACCGAACTGCGCCGCCTGCTGGCCACGCCGACACCCAGAGGGTCCTAGTATGCCCACCCCTGCTCAAACTGCCCGTCTAAACGCCCTGGAGCGCCAGAGCCCCCTCTGTCAGCAAGAACCCTGGTCGGCTGCTACTATCCGCGAGGCGGTGCAGGACTTGCTCGCCGCCATCGACGGCGGCTATCAGGATGATGACCCCCTGCACCGCTGGGCCTGGAGCGCCAGCGATGAGGAACTGACGGCCTGGTGGAGCGTCGGGCCCCGCCACCAGCCTGCCCCCTAGATACCACGCCGGCCTTGAAGGCCACCAGCAAAGGGCATGAACCCCTTGTCACGCCCGCCCAGCCGACGCGCCGGCCCGTCGGCCTGAACCACCCCGGCGATGGCGGCCTCTCGGTGGCTGGCGCCGGCTGCATCCTGGGGCTAGAGTGCGAAGCGGGTCACCAGCCAGACCGCCAAGGCCGCCGTCGTCCCCTGGACCAGGGTACCGAGGGTCTGGAGCCGGTAACCGGTCTTGACGTCCATGCCGGAGAACTGTGTCACCACCCAGAAATAGCTATCGTTGGCGTGGGAAACCACCATGGCTCCGGCACCGATGGCCACCACTACCAGGGCGCGCTGGGTATCCCCGTCCAGTCCCAGGCTCGCCAAGAGCGGGGCGATCAGACCGGCGGTGGTGATGATGGCCACGGTGGACGAGCCCTGGGCGGTCTTGATTCCGGCCGCGATGATGAAGGGCAGCCAGACGCCCAGGTTGCTACCCGTCAGGGCGCTGCCGATCAGGTCGGCGATTCCGGAGTTCTGCAGGACTTTGCCGAAGGCCCCGCCAGCCCCGGTGATGATGATGATGGTGGCGGCCCCGACAATGGCCTGCCCGACCCAACCCTGCATCGACAACATCTCCCGGTCGAACCGCTTGGGCAGGGTCATGGCGAGGCCGACGCCGATCAGCAAGGCGACCACCGGCTGACCCATGAATCCCAGGAGGTCGAGTAGGGCGCCACCCTCACCAAAGGGTTTGGAAGGCAGTTCGCCGATGGAGCGGCCGACGATCATCACGATGGGCAGGAAGATCGGCAGCAGGGAGCGGAACACCGAAGGGGCCTCGGCCTCTGGCACCAGGGCGGGGGCTGCGGCGGCTGCGTTCGCCGCCCTTTGGGGGGCGTCCGGGGCGATGTAGGTTCGGGAGGCAACCAGAACCGCAAACAGCCAACCAGCCACCAGTGCGACCAGTGCCACCGCCAGGCCCCACAGGATCACCAACCCCAGATCGGCGCCGAGTATACCCGCTGCGGCCACTGGCCCCGGGGTCGGCGGGACCATGGTGTGGGTGGCATAGAGCCCCAGGCTCAGGGCGACGGCGGCGGCGGCCAGGGTGATGCCCGCCTTGCTCGCCAGGGCGCGCATGAGCGGCGACAGCAGGACAAAGGCCGAATCGCAAAAGACCGGGATGGAGACGATATAACCCATACCCGCCATCGCCAGGGGCACCTGCCGCTGGCCCGTGAGCTTGAGGATACTGGTCGCCAGGCGGTAGGCGCCCCCGGACTTTTCCAGGAAGGCACCGATGAGGGCACCGGCCAGAATGACGATGCCGATATAGCCAATGGTGCCGCCAAACCCCTGATTGACAGAGTCCACCACCTGCTTGAGCGGCATTCCCGAGAGGATACCAAAGCCGAAGGCCGTGAGCAGCAACGCCAGGAAGGGGTGCAGCTTCAGCCGCGTGGTCGCCAGGACGATGAAGGAGATGGACAGTGCGAGCAGGACAATGAGCCACATGACCGGTCTCCGGGGGTTGGTGAGGGGCAGAATGGGTTGGCGCGGCGTCAGACGCGCCGAGCCTGGCAAAACAGCGTACCACCTGTTCCGTGGCGGTAGCGAGCAAGGTTGGACCGGCCACGATACCTGATACAGGGTGATGGGGCCGGGACAGAGGCTGAACACGGCGTCGACACCCAGTGGGTGCAGGTCGGCGATGCGCTCACCAATACTGCCGGCGATGGCCAGACAGGGGATACCCGGCGCCAAGGCCCGCTCCGCAACCTCGGCAGGGGCCTTGGCGAAGGCGGTCTGAAAGTCGATCTAGCCCTCGGCGGCGAGGACGTGGGCGATGCAGGGGGGGGAAGTGGCTCATGGCTGGCTCCGTGGAAACTGGGGCCATCTTTCATGAGACGGGCGGAGCGGTCGCGTGGGTTATGGACGAATTGGAGGCTAGGGGGAAAAATGCGCTCTGGGGTCGCCTACGGGTGCGGGATAAGAGCCCGCGGGCGAGTGCTGATGGACCGAGGGGTGGGAGTTTAATGTGGCGCGGACCAAGGGGTGGAGGTTAAGACCGCAGACCCGCTTTTTAGGGGATTAAGACATGTCCGCAAAGATTCGATGTTGGGTGAAGGCGTCGTACGACCGCAGACCCGCTTTTTAGGGGATTAAGACGGGCCAATGACCCCGGGGAAGTAAACCTTTCCGACCCCTCTCCCCAACCCTCCCCCACCCGGGGGGAGGGAGCCAGATAAGCCGCCGTTCCGTCGCGCCGTCGCTTGCATCCCGCCGTCGCCGGCAGGATGATGACGTGGTCGCCATTTTGCTTGCCGCCCGCGCGCCCCATGGACGAAACCCCCGCCCCTGCCTCGGCCTTACCGCCCCTGGTGCGGCTGCGTGCCCACTTGCGCGCCCTGGACCCCCTCCGCCTGCCACCCTATGCCGGTTCTACCTGGCGGGGCCTGCTGGGCCATGGCCTGCGCCAGGCCGCCTGCGTCACGCGCGCCCGCACCTGCGACGGCTGCCTGCTGGCCAGCCACTGCGTCTATCCGCGCGTCTTCGAGCCCCTGGCGCCCCCCGGTGACGCGGGCCGGCGCTATGCGGCACCGCCCCGACCCTATGTTCTGGACCTCGATCCCCAGGCGCCCCGGGACTATGCCCCCGACGCACCCCTCACCCTCGGCCTGACCCTGCTCGGGGAGGCCATCCGCCAGACGCCCTACCTGATCCACGCCCTGCAACAGGCCGGGCAGCGGGGCCTGGGACGCGAGCAGGCCCGCTTTGCCCTGACGTGCCTGGAACAGGAGACGTAGCGGCGACTGGCGCCTCGTCTATGCGGCGGCGGAGCACCGCTACACCCCGCTGCCCGCCGCCACCTCAGCGCCCCCGCCCGCCCCGTCCCGGGTTGGCCTGCACCTAGTGACCCCCTTGCGGCTGAAACGCCAGGGCCACCTGCTGGGACCCCAGCACTTCACCCCCCAGGAACTGGTCTTCAATCTGCTGGGCCGCCTGCGGTTACTGGCTGCACATCACGGCGGGGACCCGGCGGGCTGGGACTGGGACCGGCTGATGGCAGCGACCGCGACCCTGACCCTGGACCACCCCCACCTGCATTGGCATGAGTGGACCCGTTATTCGTCGCGCCAGGACACCCTGATGGAGCTGGGCGGCCTGTTGGGGGACGGTGAGCTGGCCGGGCCGGGCCTGGGGGAGCTGTGGCCCCTGCTCTGGCAGGGCCAATGGGTCCATGCCGGCAAGGGCACCACTTTCGGTCTCGGCGCCTATCGGCTCAGGGTCGCCCCGACCGACCCCTAGCCACAAGCTTGTGGGGCCAGCGCGCCGGCGCCGCGGGCGGCATGATGGCCCCCGTACCGCCGGCGCTGATGGGCTGTCCAATCGCCAGGGAGACGGGGAAGTCGCGGTACTTTCCACCCCCGCCGTGTGGGGGTAACATCAACAAAAAAAATAGGCCACTCGGTTGGACCCTTGCTTTACGCGCCGGATACTGCTGGCTGTCACCGGACTGACCCCCCAGGTGGTGACCGAGACCCTCTATGCCCTGGCGGTGCAGCGCCAGCCGCCCTTCATCCCCACCGAAATCCATCTGCTGACCACCGCCGAGGGCGCCGAGGCGGCCCGGCTGGGCCTGTTGAGCGCGGACCCCGGCTGGTTTCACCGCCTGTGCCGGGACTATGAGCTGCCGGCCATGGCTTTCGATGCCAGCCATATCCAGATGCTGCGCGCTGCCGACGGCACGCCCCTGGAGGACATCCGCACCCCGGCGGACAACGAGCGGGCGGCGGATACCATCACCGAGACCCTGCGCGCCCTCACCGCCGACCCCGCCGCCGCCCTGCATGTCTCCATCGCCGGCGGGCGCAAGACCATGGGCTATTACCTGGGCTATGCCCTGAGTCTCTTTGGCCGCCCCCAGGATCGCCTGTCCCATGTGCTGGTGTCGGCGCCCTTCGAGGGCTGCCCCGCCTTTTACTACCCGACGGCTTATCACAACGTCATTACCCTGCGCGACAACAAGCTGGCCGACACCCGCGACGCCCAGGTGACCCTGGCCGAAATCCCCTTTGTGCGCCTGCGCGACGGCCTCAATCAGCGCCTGCTGAACGGCGCCGCCAGCTTTGGCCAGACGGTGGCCGCCGCCCAACGCGCCCTGCAAGCGCCGGAGCTGGTCATCGACCTCCCGGGCCGCCGTCTTCGCGCCGCCGGCGAGTGGCTGGACATGGCCCCGGTCGAGCTGGCCTTCTATAGCCTCATGGCCCGCCGCCAATGTCAGGGGCGAGACGGGGTCCGGCGCGGCGACGCGGGCCTCGACGCGGCCTTCCTGACGGAATACCGTCAGATCGTCCGCGCATACTCCGGCGAGCTGGAGCGTATCGAGACGGCGCTCGCCCAGGGCATGAGCACCGAGTATTTCGACCAGCGCAAATCCCGCGTCAACAGCACCCTGGAGGCAGCCCTGGGCCCCGCCTTGGCCGCCCCCTACCTGATCCAGGGCGAGGGCCAACGGCCCCGCACCCGCTATGGGCTGCGCCTGGAGGCGGGGGCGATCCGGTTTGGGGCTGACGAAGCGGTTACAAGCTGGCGGGGTGGGGCTATTGGCGCCCTTACCGAGGAGCATTGATGCAGGGAACAGGGCCTGGCCCCTGGGGATGGACCGGCAGGGTTGGCCCGCCGTAAACACCACCGAGACCTTTGATTTATTTGCAGGACCAACAGGAGGCGCGATATCACCATGCGCAGACAGCCGCAACATGCTACCGCTGATGAGCTGGCCCAGGCCTGGCAGGCGGGGCAGCAGGAGACCCAAGCCGATTGGCATCGTTACCCGGGCAGCACCTTGACGCCGCTCTTTGGGGGTGGCGTCAAGGCCGGGCAGGTGGACAAGGACATGCCCATCCGGGCCAGTGCCATCCGCGGCCAATTGCGCTTCTGGTGGCGCTTGTTACGGCCGCGGTTGCCGGCCCCGGTGCTGTTTGCCGAGGAAACGGCGCTGTGGGGGGGTATCGGGAGCGACGGACCCACCGCCAGCCAGGTGCGGGTGCGGGTGCGCCAGGTCAGTGCCGTCACCCTGGCCCGCGCCTTTAACTTTGAGCCACGACCGGACGGTACCTACCCCACCGCGCCCAAGGTGGAGCCAGGCATGAATGCCTATGCCCTTTTCCCGGCCCAGGGTAAGCGGCATGAGACCAACCACCGCGTGATCGAGCCGAAACCGGGAGAACTGGCGAAACCCGGTATCACCTTCATCCTGGAGGTGGCCTGCCCGGCGGACCGGTGGCCCGAGGTGGAGCAGGCCCTGCGCTGGTGGGCGAGCTTTGGTGGCCTGGGGGCGCGGACCCGGCGCGGGCTGGGTGCAGTCGAGTTCAAGGACCTGCCACCGGTGACCTCAACCGAGGTGACCCAGGCTGGCGGCCGCCTGGTGCTGCGCAAGGCGCGGGACAGTGCCGTCGGCGCCTGGCAGGAGGCTGTGGAGCGGCTGCGCGCTTTCCGCCAAGGCGAGGGCGTGGGGCGCAATCCCGGCAAGGAGCATAACCGGCCGGGCCGTAGCCGCTGGCCCGAGCCGGACATGATCCGCCGCCTGACCGACAAGTGGGATGGCGACCATGCCCCGTCCCACCCTGTGCAGAAATTATACCCCCGGGCCGCCTTCGGTCTGCCGATCGTCTTCCATTTCCAGAGCGCTAAAGACCCCGACCAGCTCATCCTGGAGCCCCATGACGAAGCCCACGACCGCATGGCCAGCCCCCTGCTGCTCCGCCCCTATGGCGGCGGTCCGGGCAAATACCACCCGGCGGCCTTGCTCATACCCGGCTGGGAACAGGCGTTGGCCACTGACCTCAAGTTCAAGGACAGCCGGCACCAGATGCTGACGACTTGGCCTGGCCAGGACCAGCAAAGCGCGGAGTCAGCGCGCCAGATCCCGCCCATGGCCCAGCAGAGCCCGGCCAGCGACCCCTTGTCGGCCTTCCTGGCCTTCTTCGTCAAGGAGCAAAGTTGATGGACCGCTACCTCATCACCCTGTCGCTGGGTCCGGTGCAGAGCCTGATCGGGGCGGCGCGGCGCACCCGCGACCTCTGGTCCGGTTCCTGGCTGCTCTCCGAGGTCAGCCGCGCGGCGGCGCGGGTGCTGCACCAGGCACAACCCGGCTGCCTCATCTTCCCGGCGCCCCGGGACCCGGAGCGGGAACTCGCCCCCCGCGCCCGCCCGGGCGACGAGGCCAACATCGCCAATATCCTGCGCGCCGAGATCGCTGGCGACGAGGCCCGCGCGCGGCACCTGTGCGCCGCGGCCAAGGCCGCGGCCAGCGACCACCTGCTCGCCCTGGGGGAAACCGCCCGGGAGGGCCTCCCGGACCTGCGGGAGCCCCAGTGGCAGGCCCAAATCGGCGACCTGCTGGAGGTGTTCGCGGCCTGGGCGCCGATCCGGGACGGCAACTATGCCGCTGCCAGCGACCAACTGGGCCGCGCCCTTTCGGCGCGCAAGGCCACCCGCGACTGCGACCCCGCCCCGAGTGGGGGCGCGGGACTGCCGAAGTCCTCCCTCGATGGTGCCTACGAAACGGTCCTGCCGGAACGCCCCCAGGCGGTGCTGGTCCGCAAACTGGCCCTGCAGGGTGGCGAACAACTGGACGCCCTGGGGGTGATCAAGCGGCGCGGCGGCGACGTGGAGCAGTTCACCGCCTATTCGCGCCTCGCCGCCGATACCTGGATTGCCAGCCTGCCGCCGGCCCAGCGCCTCGCCCTCGGGGCGGCCTACGAGCCCCTGGTGGGCATGGAACTGGCCACTCGGGTGAGCGGCAACCGGGACCTCTACGCCGACCTGCCCTACGACGCCCAACTGCTGTATGACTTCCGCCTCGCCAATGCCCTGGGCAATGCCCAGGATAACGCAGCGGCCGTGGCGGCCCTCAAGGCCCTGCAGCGCGAGGTGCGCGCCGTCACGCGGGACGCGGGCGCCCCGGTGCCCTACGCCGTCATCCTCCAGGCCGACGGGGACCGCATGGGTGAGTTGCTGAACCGCGCCACCAGCGCCGAGCAGTCGCGGCGCATCTCCCGGGCCCTGCATGACTTCGCCTCCACGGTGCGGGGTATCGTCCGCACGCACCGGGGTCATGCCATCTATGCCGGGGGCGATGACGTGCTGGCCCTGTTGCCCCTGCATAGCGCGGTCGCGGCCGCCCAGGCCCTGGCAGTGGCCTTTAGCCAGGCATTGGGCGGTATTGCCGCCGACCTGCAGGTGGCAGCTGATCAGGCCCCCACCCTGTCCGTGGGTCTGGGCATCGGTCATCTGGTCGAACCCCTGGGCAGCCTGCGGGAGCGGGCCCTGCGGGCCGAGCAGTGGGCCAAGGGCGATCACCTGCCCGCCGCCCAGCGCCGTAATGCCCTGGGCATCATCCTCGGTATCCGTTCCGATGGCGAGGTCAGGTGGCGAGCCCAGTGGGACCAGGCCCAGGAGCTGGCGGAATTGGCGGCCTATACCACCGCCTACGCCCAGGGCGAACTGCCCTCGCGGGTCGCCTATGATCTGCGGGACATCGACCTGCGGCTGCGCTGGCTGGCGGAGGAGCCGGGCGCCACGGCGACCGGGATGCGCCGCGCCGAGGTGGTACGGATGTTGGAACGGGCGCGCACCCGCGGCGATGCCCCCCTGGCGCCGCAACAGCAGGCGACCCTGCTGCGCCGCGCCGGCGAGACCCCTTTGGGGAACCTGGCCGACACCCTGATCATCGCCCGCTGGCTGGGGGCACGCACCCAGAGCCACGTGGAGAAGCCCTCATGAGCAAGTACCACAAACGCCATCAGCAACAGGCCAAGCCGGCCAAGCCCACCCCGCCCGCCCCGGGGGTGCGCGCCCCGGACACGCCCAGCCGCCAGGTCAGCCTCACGCCCCTGGCGCCCCTGATCATCCGCTCCGGCCGGCCCTATGACAGCCAGGCCGACCCGGCGCGACTGCCGCCGCCCTCGACCCTGGCGGGGTGCCTGCGCACGGCCTGGGCCGACGCCCAGGGCGAGGCCTATGGCCCCGCGCTCCGCGACCAGGCGGTGATCGGGCCCTTGCTGGCGCGCGGCGACACCCTGCTGATGCCCAAGCCCGCCGATGCCCACTACTTCGTCCAGGACGCGGAGCCGATCCTGGTGCGGTCGGCGCCGCGGCCCTTCGCCGCGGGCTGCGGCGCGGACCTGCCCGGGGACCTGCTGCCGGTGCGGCTGACCCGGGATCTCCAGGGCAAGCCCGCCCCCGGTCCCGCCTGGTGGGCCTGGTCGGACTGGCTCGCCTACCGCCAGGAGCAGGCCCCGGACCCGGGCTATGCCAAGCTGGTCCGGGATGGCTGGTCGCCACCCGCCGGGGATCTGCGTACCCATGTCGCGATCGATAACGCCACCCACGCCGCCGCCACGGGGCAGCTGTTCCAGACCCAGGGCCTGGATCTGGGCACCACCCCGGGCGACGCGGGGGTCCGGCTGTTGGCCGAATTCGCCCAGCCGTTGGGCGCGGGTCTGGTGCATCTGGGGGGGGAACGGCGCCTGGCGGCCCTGGCGCCCCACGCGGGCGTCTGGCCCAGCCCGCCGGCGGGCTGGTGGGAGGCCATTCGTCAGGCCGGCGGGCTCAGTCTGACCCTGGTGACCCCGGCCCTGTTCGGGGCCGGCTACCGGCCGGCCTGGCTGCCCAACGACGGCGAGGGCTCGCCCCCCGGGTGTCCGGAGGTCCGGCTGCGCCTGCGGGCCGCCGCCGTGGAGCGCTGGCAACCGCACTCGGGCTGGGACCTGGCGACCCAGGAGCCCCGCGCGACCCGCAAGCTCATCCCCGCCGGGGCGGTCTTCTGGTGTGAATTAGTCGCCGCCGGTGGCCCGGGGGCCCTCCAGGCCCTGTGGCTGGCCAGCCTCAGCGACGACCCCCAGGACCGCCGCGATAGCTTTGGCCTGGCCTTGCCGGCCGCCTGGTCACCCACTCACGCACAATAAGCACTCAGGGAGTCCCTTTACCATGCAACCTCATCTCTACCACCTGCATGCCCTCTCGGCCCTGCATTGCGGCACGGGCCAGTCGGCGGGCATTGTCGATCTGCCCATCGCCCGCGCCCGGGCCACGCAACTGCCCATCGTCCCCGGTTCCTCCCTGCGCGGGGTGTTGCGGGCGCTGATCGAAGGGGAAAACCCGGCGGACGCCACCACCCTCTTCGGCCCGCGGGCCATCAATCACGCCGACGATATCTTCGCCGGGGCCCTGACCCTGGGGGACGCCACCCTGCTGCTGTTGCCGGTCCGCGCCCTGGCGGGCATCCTCTGCTATGTGACCTCGCCCTTCATCCTCGGCCGCTATGCCCAGGACCTCCAGCGGTCTGGCCTGGTGCCGCCCCCCCTGCCAATCAAACCCGCGGCGGGCCGGGCCCGGGTGGCAACCCGCAGCGTCAACCGCCAGGATGGCAAGCTGATCCTGGAGGACCTGGACCTGGTCGCCGAGGAGGATGCCAATCTGGCCGCCTGGGGTGAGTTCATCGCCCGGCAAGTCCACCCCGACGATGCCACGGCGCGGGAGGACCTGACCACGCGCCTGGCCCTGGTGCCCGACGATATCCTGTCCTTCCTGGCGGAGACAGCCACCGAGGTGCGCACCCGCATCGCCATCGACCCCGCGACGGGCACCGTCAAGCGCGGCGCCCTCTGGTACGAGGAAAACCTGCCCGCCGAGGCGATACTGTGGGGCATCTATGCCCTGACGCCTTCCCGTAACCGGGCCGACCCGCGCACCCAGCAGGCCCTGGGCCAGTCCCTGCCCGCCACGGGCGCCCTGGTGCAACTGGGCGGCAAGGCTGGCGTCGGGCGGGGGCTGTGCCGCCTGCTGCGCCAGGAGGTGGCCCATGCCTGAGCTGCGCACCCATGTCATGGCCCGCGCCGCCTACGAGCGGGTGACGGCGCGCCAGGAGGCGGCTTTCAAGAAGGAATATGGCGCCCTGGCCCACAAGTTCCCCGGCATGATCCTGCAAAATGGTCTGGCCCAGGCCACGGGCTTTCTGCTGGCCAAGGGCCAGCCGGAACACCTCGCCCTGTTGGCGGACTGCGCCGCCCTACTGCGCCTGAGCGGCGCCACCCATGGCACGGACCCCAATGCCTTGCACCAAGAGATCATTGCCGCCGATCTCGCCGCCACCCTGCTGCTCACCCGCCGCGCCCTGGAGGCCAGCGGGTGGCTGAAGCGCTACGTGCAGGGCGCCCTGGGCATCGATGCCACGGGCGAACCCACCACGCCGGAGGGCGCGCAGCCATGACCGCCATCCCCCTGATGCGCGCGGATCTGCGCGAGGCCTACCGCACGGCGCGCGGGGCCCACCCGGGCTTACTGGCGCAGCGCGGTTTCGCGGAATACGACGAGGCCAACCCCGCGAACAAGGCCGCCCACATCGCCCGGCTGTGCCAGCTACCCGCCAGCGACTTCTACCGGCGCGCCTACGAACGGTGGCGGCTGGCGACCAGCAACCCTACCCGCTTCGCGGTCACCGTCCTCAAAATCGAGACGCGCCTCTTCATCGGCCTTAACGGCAGCAATATGCTGGAGACCGGCTGTGCCATTCACCACAGCTATGGCGTGCCCTACATCCCAGGCAGCAGCCTCAAGGGCGTGGTCAACCGCTATGTCCGCGAGACCCCCTTCGGCCAGGCCAACCCCGCCGCCTGCGATGAACTCTTCGGCGCCGCCGCCGAGTCCCAGGGGCCGCATGGGGATGGCCTCGCGGGTATCTATAGCTTCCACGACGCCTGGTGGGTACCCGGTTCGGCCACGTACCCCCTGGTCGCAGAGGTGGTCACCACCCACCACCCCGACTACTACGGACAAAATGGCCAGACCCCCGCAACCGACTACGATAGCCCCATCCCTAACGGGCAGATCGCGGTCCATGGCAGCTTTCTGTTCACCCTGGAAGGCCCCGCCGGCTGGCTGGTACTGGGTCTGGATATGCTGGAACAGGCGCTGATCGCGCGCGGCATCGGCGCCAAGACCCGCGCCGGTTATGGGGTGATGGCGGCGGACGTGGGCCAGCAACGTAAGCTGGAGGCGGAACGCGAACAGGCGGCGAGTCAGGCCGCGGCGGCACGCCAGGCCCAGGCCGCGGCGGCGGCCCTCGCGGCCGAGCAGGACCGCCGGGCCGGCCTCAGCCCCCTAGCGCGGCAACGGGAGGACCTGGATGCCAAGGTTGGAGCCTTCCTGGTGGCCGCGCCGGGCCAGACGCGCACCCGTCTGTTAGAGGAGGTCAAGGCCACGATCAATAAGCTGCTCGTTGAAGGCAAGGCCCTAGGGGCGGTGGAACGTGCCAGCCTCGCCGACCACCTCGCCGCCGCCTACGACCGTAGCGGTTGGACCGATCCGGGGCTGGACCGGAAGAAGCGCGAGAAGCAGGAAAAGAAACGGCGTGAGCAATTGGACGCTTTGCGCGCCGGGGCCTAGACCATCAGCAGGACAAGGCGAGACGCCATGAAAATACACATCGTACTGGTTTCCGAACAAGTGCTCGCCAATCTGATCCCGATCCTGGTGGAAAGCCCCGATCTGGTACTACTGGTGGTGACACCGGGGATGGCGGCCCGCCGGCTGGACGGGCGGTTGGAAACCCTGCTGAAGGCCAGGGGGATCAAAGTCCGGATTTGTCCCGGTGCGCCCGACGTGGGCGTCCGGGCTATCCAGCAGTTTGCCAACGCCCTCGTCGATCAGGTGGTTGAAGAGTACCCCGAACCCGACCTGGTGCTCAACGCTACCGGCGGCACCAAGCTCATGTCGCTCGCTTTCGTCGAAGTCTGTCGCGGGCTGGCCAGCCGCATCCTTTATACCGATACCGCCCACCGACGTATCGAATATCTCCCTAATGGCAATGCGTCCTTGCCCGAACCGACCGCCATGACCAACGCGCTCGACCTGCCTGGCTACCTGGGCGCGCAAGGCTTCCACTATCGGCGCGCGGTGTCCGATGACCCCAGTTGGCGCGAGGCCGCTACCCGGCGCAAGGCCGCCTGCAAGTATCTTGGCCAGCATGTCTGGCAACCGCACCTCCAGCACTATGTCGGACAGATGAATTATCTGGCGGACCAAGCGCTCGAACGGGTGGCGGGGACCTATGAAGAGACCTTGGCCAACCCCCGGCAAGCGTTTGAAGAACCACCCCGCGGCATCTGGGCGGAGGCGCAAGCCGAGCTGACCAAGGCCGGCCTGGTCACCTGGGAGAAGGGCGACCGGGAATTTGACTTCGTCGATGCCGAGGCGGCCCGGTTTGTCCGCGGCGGATGGCTGGAGGAATATGCCTGGCATATCGTCCGCGACGCGGGGGCCTTTGATGCCCGTCTGGGCGTCGAAGGCGTGTGGCTGGACACCAAAAAGACGACCAACGAGTTCGATGTCCTCGCCTGCCACATCAATCAATTATTGCTGATCGAATGCAAGACGCTGCAATACCGCGCCGAAAACGAGAGCGAGATTGCCTATAAACTGGATAGCCTCAGCCAGGATGTCCGTGGACTTTTCGGTGATACCTGGCTGTTGTCTGCGCGTCAGCCATCTGACGTACTGACCGAGCGCGCCCGCCAGGCGCGGATCCGCCTGATCGGGCCCGAAGACCTCCCGCACTTGCGCGAGCATGTGCGGGCCTGGCTAGCGGGCGACCGGAATTAGGGAGCCCGTCAAGTCCTACCCAGAAGGATCCGTTGCCCAGCCCGCGGCAGCCACAAGCTTGTGGCCCCCGACAAGGCAAGCCCATTGGGGTTTAATCAGCGCCATTGCAAACACTGCC
>JBGAUE010000062.1:0-13602 GCA_044228795.1 Chromatiaceae bacterium
CTGGGGGAATGCCTGGGGTCGCCCTAATCCCCCCAGCGGCGCGTTTCGACCTAGCTAACCTCAGACGGCCCGGAGTCCCATGTCAACGTCTCCCGTCATCCTCTGGTATCGCAACGATCTGCGATTGGCCGACCATGCCCCTCTGCGGGCGGCGGTGGCGAGCGGTGCCCCCATCATTCCCCTCTATGTCCTCGATGAGACCACGCCGGGGCGATGGCGACCCGGCGGTGCCAGCCGCTGGTGGTTGCATCACAGTCTGGCCGCCCTGGCAGCCGATTTGGTGGGACTGGGCAGCCACCTGGTCATCCGGCGGGGCGCTAGCCTGGAGGTCATCACCACCCTGGCCGGTCAATGTCAGGCTCGGGCCCTCTATTGCCACCGCAGCTACGAACCGTCCCAGTCGGCTCTGGAGGAGCGCCTCTGGCGGGAACTGGGCGAGAAGCTGGAGATACGGCGTTTTCACGGCCGCCTGCTCCAGGAGCCCGAGCAGGTCCGTACTGGTGTCGGCGAAGCCTTCCGGGTCTTCACCCCCTTCTGGAAGGCCTGCCTGCGCCTCCCGGAGCCTGCGGCGCCGCTTCTCGCCCCGGCGCGTCTGGTGCCACCTCCACCCGAAATCCGCGGGCTGGATCTGGATAGCCTCCAGCTTCTGCCCCGGACGCCCGATTGGGCCGCGGGTCTGCGTGAGCACTGGCGGCCGGGGGAGGCCGGCGCCCGGTTGCGGCTGGAGACCTTCTGCGAAGAGGCCCTGCGGGGTTACGCGGAGGGTCGCGACCAGCCGGCCCGGCCCGGCACCTCCCGCCTCTCCCCTCATCTGCACTTTGGCGAGATTTCGCCACGCCAGGTCTGGCAGGCCGTGCGCGGGGTCCAGGCGACCGTCGCCGGTTCCACCCGGGGCGGTGATGCCTTCCTGCGGGAACTGGGCTGGCGCGACTTCTGCCATCACCTGCTCCATCACTGGCCTTGGCTCCCTGAGCAGCCCTTCAACCCCCGTTTCGCGGATTTTCCCTGGCGCGATGATGGGGAGAGCTTCAGGGCCTGGACCCGGGGCCAGACCGGTTACCCCTTGGTGGATGCCGGTATGCGGGAGCTCTGGCACACCGGCTGGATGCACAACCGGGTGCGTATGGTGGCGGCCTCCTTCCTGGTCAAGCACCTGCTGGTGCCCTGGCAACAAGGCCAGGATTGGTTCTGGGACACCCTGGTGGACGCGGATCTCGCCAATAACGCCGGCGGTTGGCAATGGGTGGCCGGCTGCGGCGCCGATGCCGCCCCCTATTTTCGGATCTTCAACCCCGTCCTGCAGGGCCAGAAATTCGACCCCGGCGGCGACTATGCCCGCCGCTGGCTGCCGGAATTGCGGGAGCTTTCCGATAAGGATATCTATGCCCCCTTCGCCGCCAACCCGGCCAGCCTCGCCGCCGCCGGGGTCCGTCTTGGGGTGGACTACCCTGAGCCACTGGTGGATCACAACTTCGCCCGCCACCGGGCCTTGGCGGCTCTGGCTACCTTGAAGAGTAATTAATATCCTAGTATCGGCAGGGGTAACTCTACCCAATTAAGGCGTTCGGTTCCTTTAAGTTGATGATTCGGGGTCAGATCATGCTGAACTAGCATTGAAGAATCACTGGCCGGTTGTGATGCCAAACGCCTGAAATTAAGCCGAGCCTCACAGCGGCTTCGGTGTTACGGGTCCATATCAGGCACCCAACCCTGTACCTGGGCCGGGGCCCGAGGTTTGTAAAGGACCAACTGAATGCTTTTTCCTAACGGGTGCGGCCAACAAAGCCCGGAAGACCTGCCGCCTCGGGGGAGCTAGCCAGGTACAGCGCGTAGCCAACCTTTTCCCCGTAGTCCTCGGGGTCGGCCTTCTGGATGTCGGCGAGGGTCAGGTTGTCGGGATCTTTGCCTTTGTAGGTGAGTTGTTGATCGAAGATGACGCGGGTACGGAAGAAGCTGCCCCATTTGAACTCAGCAAAAATGGCATTGTTGGGGTCTTTGATATAGCCATATTGTTGCCGCACTACCCAGGACAGGCTCCGGTAGATGTCGTTGTCGAGATCGTTCACATGCTGCTTAAGGGTGTTGGGGTTGAAGGGACCCGCGCCCAGGGCGTCGAAGGGATAGACCCAATTGTTGCTGGCCATCTCTTTCCAGAAGCGATTCCCCTCAATGGAACTCCAGTTGCGCACCACCTCGACCGGGATTTCTACCTCCGCGTCCTTCAGGGCCCGCCACAGGGATATGGTCAGGTGATGATGATCAATAAGGTAGAACTTGCCACCGTTGCCGATGATGATAGGAACCGCGCGCGGCAGGAGATAATCTTCCAACTGGTCCTTGTCCTTTTCCTTGATCTTGGTGACCTTGGCGTTGACCTCGTCCATACCGACCGCGTTCTGGGTTGGCATAAGCTCGCCGAGCTTGAGGCGCCCCAGGACGCCTTGTGGGGTCTGTGCATCAATTCTCGGCAGAAAACTGAACAAGACATTATTCTTTTTGGCCATTTAGTCTTTCCTCTTTGGGTGGGTAGCCTCTAGCAGGCCCTGATTCAGCATCACACCAGGTTCGGGGTCTGAACAGAGGGCGATTAGAGTGAACTGACATTCACTGATCGGCTTGGGTTGCAAGCGGGTGCGTAACTTGTCTTGAGTTACTGTGATGTGCAGTTCTTAAGATATGTAGGAGCGGAGGGGAGGGAAGGTACAACAAATCCCACCGCAGGTTAGGTGGGGTCAGGCTGGGGTGGGGAGGAACATAGCATCGAAGGAAGGAGTTATGCAAGGGTGGGGTGGTTGACTGGTAGGGTGGGAGCGGAAGGTGGGGAAAAGGGGTGGAGACGCGGAGTGCAAGCCGCCGTTCGGGAGGACGACGCGGGGGACTCTTCGCGACCCTCACAGGAACCTGGCCTTCCCCGCGCACGCCATCGCTGAACCGGCAAGGTTAATGGTTGGGACCAGGCGCCGTGGGCGGGCTGCTTCGGGGCCAGCAAACGGGTGTGCGGATCTACGGCGCCTCACCATGCGCGATGCGGCCAGAGCCGGTGGGATCGAGTCCAACGAGATATGCTACAACAGCCGGTGCCGGCATTCCTACCTGGGCTCCGTCAGCCCGGCGAATTTCAGGCCCAGGCCATGGCCGCCGAATAAAGTGTCGGCTGGGACTTGACCACTTCAGGAGGCAATTATGAACGATACCAGCCTACCGGCAGCATCTCATTGGGTCGGAAATAGAGAAAATGCATTCCTCTTCCATGCGTTCACGGCAACGTGCGTGCTTTTCGGGTTAGGGCTGGTTCTACCCATGATGACCTTAACCCGGTTTTTCGTTCTGGAAAATACGGTATCAGTTTTATCAGCCATTTTTACACTGCTTTCTTCCGGTAATTGGATTCTGTTTCTTGCGATATTTGGCTTCAGTATTGTAATGCCGCTAGTGAAATTGCTCCTGATTTACATTTTGATAAAGGCAAAGGGCCGCATCGATACAACAACTAAGCGATGGCTGAAATTGATGCATGACTATGGACGCTGGAGCATGCTGGATGTCTTTGTCGTAGCAGTTCTCTTGGTTGCCGTTAAGCTTGGGGCACTGGCCAATGTCGAAGTTCATCTGGGGCTTTACTGTTTCGGTGCTGCTGTTCTGGCGATGATGGTGCTGACTCACCGGCTAGCCAAGATCTACGAACCGATTGAAGAATTCATTGAGAGCCAGGGTGACTCCCACAAAGGCGCTGGCAGGTGACGTTTGACTTGGCGCCCAGGTTCTGCCGTCTGCCGGGAAAACGGGGACAGGAAAACGGGGACAGTGCGGCTTGGCAAAGACGCGTAATCAAGCCGGTGCGAATCCCGCCTGGGTAACCCTTAGCTGTTCTGTCCCCGATGATTCCATAGCAGGCCCACGACGTGGTTTACTACTGGCGCGAGAGATCATCCAAGAGTTGAAGCGATGTAAGTGAGGTTGAACAAGCCGCCACTGTCTGGAGGGAGGGAGGGAGGGAAAGAGGAAGGATGCGTTGCCGCAACGCGTCGCGCTGGGTAGGATGCACCGAGGTTGGCGCCCGGGGCGGAGGGCCGGCTGTGTTATGAGCCAGCCTAACTCCCATAACGGCCAACCATATCCTGGAATCAAACTGGCTTGGCCCCCGTCTAGGTCAAGAACCTGGAGATTTAAGCACATGAAAGTCAGCCTGATCGGTGGCACCGGGTTTGTCGGCTCCCATCTTGTCCCGGCGCTGATCGCGGCCGGACATGTCCCGCGCCTCTTGATGCGCGACCCGGTGAGCGGGCAAGGCCTCCCGCTGGATCGCTGCGAGGTGGTCCTGGGTGATGTCGAGGACCTGGCGGCGGTGTCCGCCTGCGTGAAGGGCGCCGACGCGGCCATCTATCTGATTGGCATATTGCGGGAGTTTCCCGCGCGCGGCATCAGCTTCGAGGGGCTGCAACTCCACGGTGTTGAACGCACGCTGGCCGCTTGCCGGATGGCGGGCGTCAGACGCTTCCTGCTCATGAGTGCCAATGGTGTCAAGCCGGATGGCACCGCCTACCAGAGCACCAAGTTTCAGGCCGAGGAGGTGGTCAAGGCCTCGGACCTGCGCTGGACCATCTTCCGGCCCTCCGTCATCTTTGGCAGGCCCCAGGGGCGCATGGAGTTCTGTACCCAGTTGCGCCGGGACATCATCGACAGCCCACTGCCGGCGCCGCTCTTCTATCCTGGCTTGTTGCCCATGGGAGCCGGTAGTTTCGAACTCGCACCCGTGGCGGTGGAGGATGTGGCGCAGGCCTTCGTCCGCGCCCTCGCTAAGCCGGAGACCGAGGGTCGCTGCTTTGAACTGTGCGGGCCTGAACCGCAAAGCTGGCGGGTGATTCTGGAGACCATCGCTGCTGCGGTGGGTAAGCGCAAGATGATGCTGCCGGCGCCCGCCCTAGGGGTCAAGACGGCCGCCGCTCTCTTCGATGGCTTCCCCTGGTTCCCCATCACACGTGACCAGATCACCATGCTGCTGGAGGGCAACGTCTGCGTTGATGCGAGCGCCTACGATCTGCTCGGCATCAAGCCGAAGCCCTTTTGTGTCGCCAGCCTGGAATATCTGAACGAAAGTTAACCCTGAATTGGGTTGGGGGCGTCCTTGTCGAAATCGAAACGCAAACCCTTGCCGGCGGAACCCGTCGAGGTGATGATCGAATCCTTGACCCATGAGGGCCGGGGGCTGGCCCGGGTCGAGGGCAAGGCTGTTTTTGTCGATGGCGCCCTGGCGGGGGAGCGGGTCCGCTTCCGTTATACCCGGCTGCAGCGCCATTTCGACGAGGGTCGGGTGGTGGAGGTGCTGGAGGCCTCGCCCCAGCGTGTGGCACCCCGCTGTGCTCACTTTAGTGTCTGCGGCGGTTGTAGTCTGCAACATCAGGCCCCGGAGGCCCAGATCGCCATGAAGCAAGACATCCTGGCGGATGTGCTGCGACGTATCGGTGGGGTTGCGCCGGAACGCTGGCTGTCACCCCTGGCGGCCGGGCATTGGGGCTATCGCCGCAAGGCGCGGGTGGGGGTGCGCTATGTGGCCAAGAAGGGCAAAACCCTGGTGGGTTTTCGCGAGCGAGGCTCGGGCTTTCTCGCTGACCTGAGCCGTTGCGAGGTGCTGCATCCGGATGTGGGTGAGCGGATTCAGGCCCTGGCCGCCCTGGTGGATGGGCTGAGCATCCGGGATCAAGTGCCTCAGATCGAAATCGCCAAGGGCGAGGGCCCCTGTGTTCTGGTGTTTCGGGTGCTCGCGGCCCCAACCGCGACGGATCTGGCTGCTTTGGGGGCCTTCGCAGCCGCTCATGAGGTGCGGGTCTATCTCCAGGACGGCGGCCTCGAGACCATCCAACCGTTGCCGGGCCAGGCAGTCGATCTCCATTACAGCCTGCCGGATTTTGGGGTTCAGATCCATTTTGAGCCCACCGACTTCACCCAGGTCAATCTGGAATTGAACCGCCTCATGGTGCGGCGGGCGGTGGATCTGCTCGATCCAGGTCCCGATGAACGGGTGCTGGATCTCTTCTGTGGCCTGGGCAACTTTACCCTGCCCCTGGCGCGCCGCGCGGGTGCGGTCGTCGGGGTGGAGGGTGATGCGGGACTGGTTGAGCGCGCCCGGTGCAATGCTCAGGCTAACGGCATCGAGAATGCGACTTTTCAGGTCGCCGATCTTTACGGTGCCAGCGCGGTCATGCCCTGGGCGGGCGACCGCTTCGATAAGGCGCTACTGGACCCCCCCCGGGCTGGCGCCTTGCAGGTCCTGGATTTTCTGCCAGCCCTGGGTGTGCGGCGGCTGGTCTATGTGTCCTGTTTTCCCGCCACCCTGGCCCGCGATGCCGAGCGCCTGGTGAACGTCCATGGCTACCGGCTGCTGGAGGCGGGGGCCATGGACATGTTCCCGCACACGGCCCATCTGGAGTCCATGGCGGTCTTCGAGCGGCCCTGATGCGGGCCCATCAGGCACCGCCACTCTGGCGATAGTCTCCCCTTCTTTCAATTCCCTTCCACACTATCCGGAGTCTGTCTGAACCATGCCCGTTGAAATTGAGCGCAAGTTTCTGGTCGAAGGCGATGCCTGGCGTGGCCAGGTGGCCTCCGAGTCACACATCATGCAAGGCTATCTGGCCAGCACCCCAGAGGTGACGGTACGCGTCAGAGTCAAGGGCAATCAGGCCTTTCTGACCATTAAGGGGGAGTCGCGGGGGGTAACGCGCAGTGAATACGAATACCCCATCCCGGTGGTGGACGCGGAGGAGATGCTCCGTGATCTGGCGGTCCTACCCCCCATCGATAAGGTTCGTCACCACATCCACCTCGATGGACATGTCTGGGAGTTGGACGTCTTCGCTGGCGAGAACGCGGGTCTGGTGATGGCGGAGATCGAGTTGTCGGCGGAAGACGAAGTCTTTGCCATGCCCGACTGGGCAGGCCAGGAGGTTTCGGATGATCCGCGCTACTTCAATGTCAATCTGGCCAAAAATCCCTATCGGCGTTGGTGATGTCGTGCTGGCGGCGGCTTGCGGCGCGCTGCGGCTGGGTCTCTCCGCCTGGCTGGTGGCGGGTGGGCCTGCTGTTACTGGCGATAACTGGCTGCGGGGGTGAGGCGGGCGAGTTGCCCATCCGCATGGGTTTGGCGGGACCCCCGCGGAACCTGGACCCGCGGCTGGCCACCGATGCCACCTCCGAGCGTGTCAACCGTCTCCTCTATCGTCGGCTGACGACCTTCGACGCCGAATCCCTGCCTGCGCCCGAGTTGGCGCGCTGGGAGGTGTTGACGCCTACCCATTACCGCTTCACCTTAGGGGAGGAGGGGCGCGACTTCAGCGACGGCAGCCGGCTGATCAGCGCGGATGTCAAGGCTACCTTTGACTCGGTGCGCGACCCCGCGACCGCCTCCCCGCACCGGGCCACCCTGGCGATCATCACTGAAATCACCACCGACGGACCGGATCAACTGGACTTCCAGCTGCGGGAGCCCGATCCCCTCTTTCCCGCCTATCTGGGTATGGGCATTCTTCCGGCGGCCCTCATCCAGTCGGGCCATACCTTTGCGGTGGCGCCGGTGGGCAGCGGGCCCCTGCGGTTCGAGTCCTGGCCCCAGCCGGGCCGGCTGGTCCTGAAACGCCAGCGGGATGGGCAGATCCTGGAACTGCTGGCGGTCAAGGACCCCAATGTCCGGGTCATGAAGCTGTTGCGCGGCGAGATTGATCTGTTGCAGAACGATCTGTCGCCGGAGTTGATTGGCTTTCTGCGCGGTCGGGACGAAGTCCGGGTGGAAAGGGCGCCCGGGGTCAATTTCTCCTATCTTGGCTTCAATCTGGAGGATCCGGTGACGGGGCTGCCTCAGGTTCGTCAGGCCCTGGCCTACGCCATCGACCGCGCGGAGATTCTGCGCTACCTCCTCCAGGGCGACGGCCGGCTGGCGGTGGGCTTGTTTCCGCCGGAACACTGGGCCGCCAGCCGGGATCTTGCCACCCCTGCCTATGACCCGGATCGCGCCCGCGCCTTGCTGGCGGCGGTCGGCTATGGTCTGGAACGGCCCCTGCGCCTGAGCTACAAGACCTCCAGTGATCCCTTTCGTATCCGCCTCGCCACCATCATCCAGGCCCAGTTGGCGCGGGTGGGCATCGAGGCGCGCATCCAGAGTTACGACTGGGGGACCTTTTTTGGCGACATCAAGGCCGGCCGCTTTCAGCTTTATGGCCTGACCTGGGTCGGCATCCGCACCCCGGACATCTTCCGCTACGTCTTCCATAGTGCCTCGGCGCCGCCGGAGGGCGCTAATCGGGGGCGTTACCACAATCCGGAAGTCGATCGCCTGATCGAGACTGCCCGTGCGGAGCCAGATCTGGGGAGGCAGGCGGTACTTTACCGGCAAATCCAGGCTATCCTGCTGGCGGACTTGCCCTATATCCCCCTCTGGTACGAGGACCAGGTTTATGCCGCTCGCCGGGCAGTACGAGGCTACCGCCTGGCCCCGGATGGCAACTATGACGCCCTGGTCACCGTCGAGTTGGACGGGGAGACCCTCCCGAAGGCTGGGGTGAAATAGCCCGGCCTGTCGCTTCTCAGGGCGACCGGGCGGGGGTGCGCAACCCGACTTGGTGGCTATCAAGCTTCGTGCGGGTGCTGTTGTAGCCGCCCCGCATGTCCCTCGCCCTTGGCGGTTGCTCAGGTTGTGGATTCCATGGACAATTGGAATAACTTCAGCCAGGGTAGCCACCGTGATCGATCCGGAAGGTTTTCGCCCAAACGTGGGCATCATTCTGTGCAACGCCGAGCGCCAGCTATTCTGGGGCCGCCGTATTGGTCAGAATGCCTGGCAGTTTCCTCAGGGCGGTATCCGTACCGAGGAATCCCCGCTAGACGCCATGTTTCGCGAACTCGAGGAGGAGGTGGGGCTCCAGCCCCATCAGGTGACCCTGCTTGGCAGCACCCGGGGTTGGTTGCGCTATCGGCTCCCAAAGCGCTTTATCCGCCACCACTGTGGGCCCGTCTGCATTGGGCAGAAGCAGCGGTGGTTCCTGTTGCGAGTGGATTGCAACGAGGATGCCTTCTGCCTCGACCGGTGTCGTAAGCCTGAATTCGATGGCTGGCGCTGGGTGCGTTACTGGCAGCCACTGCGTGAGGTGGTCTATTTCAAACGCCATGTTTATGAACAGGCGCTGGATGAGTTGAGCCCCTTGCTTTATCCGGAGGGGGTACCCGAGCGGCACGGGCCCCTGTCCAAAGTAATTTAGAAACTCTGACTGGCTGTCCCGAAGGGTGCCTGCCTGGCATCCACGGTTCGCTTTCCTCCGCCACGGCCCCTTTTCCCCGGATGCTGTATTCATGCTGGAGCAACTTCTCCGAATCGTCCAAGAGGTCAACGAGGCCCCAGATCTCGAACAAGCCCTGGCCATCATAGTCCGCCGCGTCAAGAAGACCGTCGGCGCCGAGGTCTGCTCCGTCTATCTCAATGACTTCGATAAGCGCGAACATGTGCTCCAGGCCACGGACGGCCTCAATCCCTCCGCTGTCGGAAGGGTACGACTGCCCCTGAACCGGGGCCTCATCGGCTTGGTTAGCGAGCGCGCCGAACTGGTAAATCTGGACGACGCCTCCACCCACCCCCGTTATATGTTCATCCACGAGACCGGCGAGATACGCTACCGGGGCTTCCTTGGGGTGCCCATCATCCAGAACCGGCGGGTGCTCGGGGTCTTGGTCTTACGCCACCGCGAGGCGCGCCGCTTCGGGGATGACGAAGTCACCCTGGTGGTCACCATTGCTTCCCAACTGGCTGGGGCCATTACCCATGCCCGAGCGAGTGGCGAACTGGCCCGCTTGCAGGGGGCGGAGGATCTGCCCAGCCGGTTTCTCCAAGGCCTGGCGGCCTCCCCCGGTATCGCTATCGGCACGGCGGTAGTGGTCTATCCCTTGGCGGATTTGGATGCGGTACCCGACCGGGTGGCGGAGGATCCCGCTCAGGAGGAGGCGGCCTTCCGCGCGGCCATCGCCGCCGTAGTGGGTGAGATTCAGCATTTCGCCACGCGCTCCGCACGGACCCTACGCCCGGAGGATCGCGCTATCTTTGATGCCTGGCGCCTCATGCTGGAGAGCGATACCCTGCTCGATGGTGCGGTGGAACAAATCCGGGCCGGCAACTGGGCACCCGGCGCCCTGCGTGTGGTCATCGCCGAGCATGCCCGCGTCTTCCAGGCCATGGATGATCCCTACCTCCGCGAGCGCGCCTCGGATGTGCGCGACCTAGGTCGGCGCATCCTGATGCACCTGCAGAATGAGGAACCCAGGCAGGTGGCCTATGGGCCGGAGACCATACTGGTAGGGGAGGAAATCAGCGCCATGCAAATCGCCGCCGTACCGCGGGAATGCCTGGCTGGTATCGTCTCGATCAAGGGCTCCAGTTCCTCACACATCGCTATCCTCGCCCGTGGCCTCGGCGTTCCTGTCGCCATGGGCGTAGCCGATTTGCCGGTGGGTCGCCTGGAGGGTAAGGAGGTGGTGGTGGATGGCTACCGGGGCCGCGTCTATCTCGCCCCCGGTCCGGTGGTGCGGGCGGAATATCAGCGTCTGCGCGATGACGACCTCGCCCTCACCAACGAATTGGAGAATTTGCGGCCATTGCCCTCGGAGACCCCCGACGGCTATACCATGCCACTCTTTTTAAACAGTGGTCTGGTTTCGGAAAACCGCCCCATCGGGATCGAGCAGGCCGACGGCATTGGCCTGTATCGTACCGAGTTGCCCTTCCTGGTACGGGACCGCTTCCCCGGGGAGGCGTCACAGCACAGCAATTACCGTCAGGTGCTGGAGACCTTCCATCCTCGCCCGGTGACCATCCGCACCCTCGATATCGGCGGCGACAAGCCCTTGCCCTATTTCCCCATCGAGGAGGCCAACCCCTTTCTCGGCTGGCGTGGCATTCGCATCACCCTGGATCATCCCGATATCTTCCTCACCCAGGTCCGCGCCATGCTGCGCGCCAACCTGGGCCTGGGCAATCTGCATCTGCTGTTGCCTATGATCAGTTCGGTCGGCGAGGTGGACGAGGCCAAGCGCCTCATTCGTCGGGCTCGCGACGAGTTGCTTGAGGAGGGTCTCGAAATCGTGATGCCGCCACTGGGTGTCATGATCGAGGTACCGGCAGCCGTCTATCTGATCGACGCCCTCGCACGGCGGGTCGATTTTCTCTCCGTGGGCACGAATGATCTCACCCAATACCTGTTGGCGGTGGATCGCAATAATTCCCATGTGGCCAAACTCTTCGATGAGCTGCACCCCGCCGTCCTCAAGGCCCTGGAACTGGTGGTGGCCGGGGCACGCGTTCATCATCGCGAGGTCAGCATCTGCGGCGAAATGGCCGGCAATCCCTTGGCCGTCCCCCTTCTTTTGGGCATGGGCGTACATGCCCTGAGCATGGGGGCTGGCAGCCTGCTCCGGGTCAAATGGGTGGTGCGCAACTTCAGCCGCGTTAAGGCGCGTGAATTGCTGGAGATTGCTCGCCAATGCGAGGATGCTGGCTGTGTGCGGAGGTTGATGTTGGAGGCCTTGGAAGAGGTCGGGCTGATCGGTCTGGTGCGGCCGGGGAAGTGAAGTTCGACTGATCAGGTGGCTGACAAGGCCGCCATGGCGCTGTACTTTTGCCGCCTGCCGCCGCGGCTTTTCTGGAGATCACCCCATGGCCATCAAAGCCGACCGTTGGATCCGCCGCATGGTTGCGGAAATGGGCATGATCGAGCCCTTCGAACCCGGCCAAGTCCGGGAATCCCCCCTGGGGGATCGCCTCATTTCTTACGGTACCTCCAGCTATGGCTACGATATCCGCTGCGCCGATGAATTCAAGATCTTCACCAATATCAACTCGGCGATTGTCGATCCTAAGAACTTCGACGCCAACAGCTTCGTGGATCTCAAGGCCGACGTGTGCATGATTCCCCCTAACTCCTTCGCCCTAGCCCGCACCGTCGAGTATCTGCGCATTCCCCGTGACGTCCTGGTTGTCTGCCTCGGCAAAAGTACCTATGCCCGCTGCGGGATTATCGTCAATGTCACCCCCTTGGAACCCGAGTGGGAAGGTCATGTCACCCTGGAGTTCTCCAACACGACCCCCTTGCCGGCCAAGATCTACGCCAACGAAGGCGTGGCCCAACTCCTTTTCTTTGAATCCGACGAGGGCTGCGAGACCTCCTATTGCGATCGCGGTGGTAAGTACCAGGGTCAGCGCGGGGTTACCTTGCCAAGGCCTTAGCCAGGCATTAACCAAAGTTTCAAAAATGCCACGGGTTGGCCTATAATTCATGGTCTTTCGCGCCCTTAGCTCAGTCGGTAGAGCATCTGACTTTTAATCAGGTGGTCGCGCGTTCGAGTCGCGCAGGGCGCACCAATAAAACGAAGGCTTAGGACTAACAACCCTAAGCCTTTTGTCTTTAAGGTCTGGCCACGTAGCCGCCATGTAGCCAAAACTGCGCAACGCGGATCATTGCCGAGCGGCATGGTCCCTCCTCAGGCTCAGCCAATCCCTGGCCGCGCTTGCCTCAAGTAGTCCGCGGTGGCCGAGGACCTCCCGTTACGGCTTGTTGCGGTGTACCTGCTCAAAGCCTCGGGCCATGACGAGAGATGGGTGCTTGATCTGCCCAACTTATCTGATCCCTACACACACTCGCTGCCGGCCATGGAGAGCGAAGCGAAGGCCGGTAGTCCCCGGAAGGCGTCGGCGCGAGCGTGCCGCCGGAGGGGCGTAGGGGCCACCGGTCCCAAAGCCGTGGAGGCGGTATGCAGAGCGCATCCGACACGCCGTCGAGCCATTCGTCGTAGGGTCATGGCAGAGTCCGACCGTCCCCACAGGGGACACGTCGTGACGGAGCCGTGACCCGGAGCGGGGTGGCCGGGGCCTCATGGTTGTCGCCGAGCGCAAGGCGAAAGGGGGACTGGGATGTCCCGTTTCGCATCCTGAGCACGGCGACACTCCGATAACTCCGCGCCCCTCGACTGTTAGGCTCCTTGCCCATGAGAGTCTGTGGCTAATGGTTCGACACCCCCTTACGCGAGTGCATTCTGGCTGCCGTGCGCCAAGAGCCGGCCCTCAGCCGCCGCGCCCTGGCGGAGCGGGTGTGTGACTGGCTGAGCTGGACCAATTGAGCAGGGCCAACGCTGTCTGGGCAGCGCCCGCCGCGCGCTGGCCGAGCTCCACCGGCGCGGCGCCCTGGCCTTGCCTGCGGTTGCCCTTTCCCACCGGCCCCCGTCCGGGCTCCGCACCGGCTGCGGCGGAGCCGATGTCAGCGGCCGCAGCGAACGGCGACTTGGCCCTGGCCGCCTTGGAACCTATCGACCTCGTGGTGGTCACCACGGCGGCGGAACGGGACACTCACCGCAGCTCATGGTCCAGCACCCCCTGGGCGATAAACCCCTGTGCGGCGCCCAACTGCGCTACCTCTTCCGCTCCGCCCACGGCGACTTGGGCGCCGCCGCCTTCCAAGCGGCCAGCTTCGCCCTCCAGGATCGCGACCAGTGGCTCGGTCGGAGTGTCGCCGTGCTCAGGATGCGAAACGGGACATCCCAGTCCCCCTTTCGCCTTGCGCTCGGCGACAACCA
>JBGAUE010000063.1:0-498 GCA_044228795.1 Chromatiaceae bacterium
GGACCCTCATGGATCGGCTACTGGCGGAAGGTCGGCAACTGAATTTAGAGGACGAGGCGCCATGACCGATCGGCAATCCTGTGGCACTTGCCAATGGTTCCACGATCACCCGCACGCCACCATGGGCGATTGTACCTGGGAAGCAAATCACCCCAACGCCAAACAACCACGCGGCATGTTCCTGTTAACCCTGCCCAACTGGGGCCGACACTGCACCGCATGGACGGAGAAAACCGCATGAAAAATTCCTTGAACGATCTCAGTGACCACCTCTTTGCGCAATTGGAGCGCTTGTCAGACGAGTCCATGACGGATGAAGCCTTACAGAATGAGATCCGCCGTGCTGGTGCCATTGATCGCGTCGCGGCCCAGGTGATCGCCGTCGGCAACCTGGCTATCAGCGCCTCCAAGATGCGTGGCGATTTGATGCCCGGACAAACCCCGCCGCGTCTGCTCGGCATGGATGGGCGGATCTGATGCGCCGCTTCTGGACCCCCG
>JBGAUE010000063.1:508-13416 GCA_044228795.1 Chromatiaceae bacterium
CTGGCGGCTACCTACCGCCAGTATCGCATCGCCAAGATCCCACCCTTGTTTACCGCCAGGTGGGGCCTGGCTATCAGCGAGTCCTGCATCAAATCTGCCATTGCCCGCCACCATCTAGACAGTGGCCGTCCGCGCGGACTCATGCCCGGTGAGCGTCCGTCGTTGGTATGGACGCCAGAACGCCTGGACTGGCTGCGGGAGCGGCGGGAGACGCTGACCATTACCCCGCTGACGGCAGCATTCAATGCGCGTTTTGGCGTTAGCTACCCGGCACACAGCCTCGCCAACGCCCTCAAGCGCTATGGCATCAGTTCCCCCCGTTCGGGCCAGTTCCCCCCAGGGCAGACACCTTGGAATGCCGGGCTGGTGGGCTACCAGGCCGGCGGACGCTCAGCGGAAACCCGCTGGCAGCCGGGTAACAAGGTCTGGCATCAGTTGCCGGTCTGGAGTTACCGCCAGGACTCCGACGGCTATTGGTTTTTCAAGTTCCGCGAAGCCCCGCCGGCTATTCCCGCCGCGACTGGATCGCCGTGCATCGCCTGCACTGGCAGGATGCCCACGGGCCCATCCCCGCCGGCCAGGTGGTGATTCTGCTCGACACCGATCCCAGCCATACCGAGCTTGAGAACCTGGCCTGTCTGACCCGCCGTGAGCTGGTCATCTTCAATCGCCTGGTCGCCCAGGTACCCCCCGAGCGCGAGCTGCGCCGGGGCCTGGTAGCGCGCGCCAAGCTGTTAGCCGGGGCCTATCAGGCGGCCGAGCGCGTGGGCATGAGTCGCACCCGCCTCCGTCAGGCCATTGGCGCCCTGGCGGGGACCCACCGTCCCCCCGCAGAGAGTCCGTCAGTCCCACGTCTTGGAGTATTACGATGAATGAGCCCCTGCTGGCCGCCGCGCCCGCCCTGTTGGCCATGTGCCAGGAACTCGCCGACTGCGCGGAGTACTGGAGCGAGTATGAGGTTCCGATCGGCATCGTCGAACGCCTGAACGCCGTCATTGCCCAGGCTAAGGGGACAGGGGGGGAAGAAAATCCTGATCGGTCCTGCGGTACCTGCGCCTGGTACTCAGAATTCATTGATCGCCAGGACGGTCATTGCGAATGGGACCATGGCAACGCCATCCCCTACATCATGGAGGCGCGGTCGTGGGCCGTGGATCGGCAATGGGGACGGAAGTGTGAGGGCTGGGAGCAAAGAGATGAATAAGCGTACTAAACACATTCTAAAACTGCGCCACATTGTGGCGATCGAAAAGACGCTGGCTCTCTACCGTGAATCCGTGGCTATGCAGCGGGAATCGTTGGAGATAGCCAAGCAAAATCTCGCGTATGCCCGGACCATATCCGCTATCTCACGGCGTAACCTCATGGATCGGCTACTGGCGGAAGGTCGGCAACTGAATTTAGAGGATGAGGCGCCATGAGCGAACAACAATCCTGCGGCACTTGTCGTTTCTTTAGGGAGCACTTCGATGGTAGGTCTGGACATTGCGTCTGGCGCAAGGAACACCCGAGCCAAGTCCATCCGGCTACCATCGCTTTGATTACTAAACCGGGATGGGGGCGTTACTGCACCGAATGGGAGCCGCGCCATGACGAATGAAGTCCACTACTGCGCCGATTGTCGGTGGTGGGAATCACGCAATACGGGCTGGGGAAAGTGCCGATATGTTGAGTTTCTGAAAATACCGCTCCCCACCAGCTATTGCGTTACCAGTATGCCGTTTGATGGGGGTAAAGGCTGCCCAGTTTGGGAGGCTCGCACTTATGGATCGGAATGAATGACCGCCGTCTTTGAATTCCCCCTGGCCAGCGAAACCCTGACCGCAGACGAAGTGCAAGCCATCACCGGCTGCACCCGCCGTGCCGATCAGGCCGCCTGGCTGGCCCGCGAGGGCTGGGCCTTCGTCCGCACCCGCAGCGGCGAGCCGGTCGTTGGGCGTTTCTATGCCCGGCTGCGCTTGGCGGGGATTGTCCCGCAAGCGCTGGCGGCACCGACGGGGTGGGTCCCGGATTTCTCCCGGCTCGGCTAGACCCCTTGCCAGGGCGCCACCCATCCCGCTACGCTAGCGCCCCCATGAGACCCAAATCCTCCGGCCGCGACCTGCCCCCCCGCTTGCTGCGCCGGACCAAGACTTTGCGCAATGGCACCACCTGGATCGGCTACTACTACAACGGCCGGGCGGCGGATGGGCGGCGCGTGGAGATCCCCCTGGGTAGCGACCTGGCCAACGCCAAGCGCCAATGGGCGGAACTGGAGGCGCAGGGCCAGACCCGGCCCGCTGTCCCCGTCACGGCGCCCACCGTAGGCGCCCTCTGTGACCGCTACGAACGCGACATTATCAGCCGTAAAGCCAGCAACACCCAGAAGGCCAACCGCCGCGCCCTCGGCTTTCTGCGCCGCGTCTTCGCCACCGCCCCCCTCGACCAGGTGCGCCCCCAGCACATCGCCCAATACCGCGACGCTCGCCGCGACCAGGCGCCCGTCGCCGCCAACCGCGAGCTGTCCCTGCTGTCCCATATTTTTACCAAGGCCCGCGAATGGGGCCTGCTCAACGGCGCCAATCCCTGCCAGGGCATCGAGCGGCTGCCCGAACCGCCGCGCGACTACTACCTGGATGCCGGCGTCTGGGCCGCCTTGTATGCCGTCGCCCCGCCCGAGTTGCAAGACGCCATGGACCTGGCGTACTTGACCGGCCAGCGCCCCGCCGACGTGCTGCGGATGCGCTTGACCGACATCCAGGACGGCGCCCTCGAAGTACGGCAGGCCAAGACCGGCCACAAGCTGCGCATCCTGCTCACCGTCAACGGCCAGGCCACCGACCTCGGCCGCCTGCTGGAGCGCTTGCGCAGCCGCCCCCGTGCCGTGGGTAGTTTCTACCTGGTGGCCCTCCCCGCCACCGGCCGGCCCCTGACGGCGGTCATGTTACAGCGGCGGGTCCGCCTGGCGCGAAGCGCCGCCATGGCCGCCGCGCGCGATCCGGAGCTGATCGCCCGCATCGCCCAGGCGCAATTCCGGGACATCCGCCCCAAGGCCGCCAGCGAAATCGCCAGCCTGGCCGATGCCGCTGACCTGTTGGGACACACCGAGCAGGGGATCACCAGCCGGGTTTATACCCGCATCGGGAAAGCGGTAAAACCGACCCGGTAAGGTCGCAAGGGGGGTGGGTTGCGGAGATGGTGTCCGCAAGTCTTGCGGGAATCAGCAAAAAACTTTAATCAAATCAATGGAGGGAGTATGTCGAGAAAGCATAGGCCAACGGGTTATTTTTCATCGTTCTGACCCGTCATTGTTGCGGAGAATGGTGGACTTGGCAGGGGTTTAGATCATTGATTTATGGACAGGGAGAAAAGTCGTTGCGGAAATGAAAACCCCGCAGCATCTAGGCCGTCATCGTCCCCAAAAACTGCCCGATATGATAGATGTCGCTGACAAGCCAACCGGTATAGGTATAAGTGCGGGTACGCCCAGAGGGGATATGGCGGAAGCCGATGACGCGGCTTAGTGATTGCGGGAGCAGTGCCCAGACATCGGCAGGCGGATCGTCAGCGGGGGGCGTTTTGTAAAGCAAGGTGCTGGGCTCGTCATATTCGCTATCCCAGCCAAAGCCACCGGTGTAAACCACTTCGTAATCCGGCAGCCCCCCCGCATGGTTGCGGAGAATTTCGGGTAGGGCCGAGGCAAACCCGACGGCATTGTCGCTGCCCACGCTCGCCGTAATCAGGCTATTGCCATCGAACGGAAACCAGGCACTTTCGGCGCCGATGTTAAGATTTTCCGTCACCACCAACTCGCGCCGCGTCGGGTTCGTGCCGCCATCGGTCCAGCGGGTAAAGGCAAAAAAGGCCGAGGTATAGTAGGCATCCACCCCGTCTTGCACCGTGATTTCAGTACCGTTGCCGCCGTCAGGAATATCCTCCTGCCAGACAGTCCCCACAAATACCAAACCATGCGGGGGGTTGCCGGGTTTTTGCTCTTCGACATCGTAATACCAGATGGTCCAGGTGATACAGATGCGCGTCTCCGTCGCCCAGCCGATCACCCGCCGCGAGTCCCAGACCGCCATGGCCGTTGATCCGGAACGAACGGGGAAGTCTATCAGCACCTCGTCGCCCACCTGATAGCGCTCCGGCTGGCAGTGGGCCACCGGGCACTCCAGGATCAGCGGGTTGGCGGGGTGGTAGCGGCCATTGGTGGCCAGTTCCACATCGCGGGTTGCCGCGTCCACCGCCGCCTGCGCGGCGTCGATGGCCTCGGCGCTGGCGTCATAGCAGGCTTGAATGGCCGCGTCGCGCTGGCGATCGCACTCCGCCATGGCCTCCTGATAGCAAGCGGCGCGGCGCTGGGTATAGGTCTCCTCGGCCAGGGCATAGGTATCGTCGCAAATTTTTATAGCGGCTTCCAGACACTCGCCTAGCACCCAGTTGGCGTTACAGTCTGACAAGGCTTGAGTCGCGTCTCTTAGGGCGTCAGTCGCTTGCTCCCATCTATACCCAGCCTGCACAACCGCAAAGGTGGCGTCATCTACTACTCTTTGCGCGGCATCAATAGCGGGCTGCAATTCGTCGCTACAAGTTTCGGGAGTTTCTGATTCCTCTAGACAGGTAGCGAGGGCCAGTTCCGCAGACGCTAAAGCGGCCTGGGCCGCGATGAGATCGCCCGCCGTTTGTTCCACCAGTGCCTGCGCGGCATCAAACTCCGCTTGTGCCACGTCAATGGCCGGCTGATAAGATTCCGTACAGGCGGCCAATCCCGCCTCTGTCTGTTCCTGGCAATTGGTCTGGGCATCCTCGTAGCACTGGCCACGGTCCAGGGTCGGCTGCTCCATGGCCTCGCCAAACTCAATATCACAGAGTTCTACCGCCGTGCCGTAGCACTGATCCATCCACGCTTGATCGTACTCAGCGATACATTCCGTGCGGACCTTGACCAGATCCAGCAAGTCTTGCTGTGCCGCCTTGAGTGCAGCCCGCGCCGCCTTGATGTCCGCCTCCGCCTCCAGAGGCGATTTGCCGTCGAAATAGATCTGCGGCGGGGTACAGTCGAGGGGGTTTTCGGTGTAGAGGCTGCCGAGGCCGCCCGGCATGTAGGCCGGTACAAATTCGATCTTGAGATTGGGCGGCACGATCTCCTTGACGATGCCCACCCGCCAGGTGGGACGCCAGGTCTCGAAGCCCGGCCAGATGGCGGCATTGACAAACAGATGGCCGGATGGCAACACGCGGGCGTCGTGTAGGCAGGGGGTGGGGGCGGTAACGAGGCCGGTGATGACGTGGCGCCCGTTGGGGGTCCGCGCCATCTCGACCTCGGAATCAATCGCCAGGCCATCATCGTACTGAGCCCGGAAACAGGTGATTTCGTACTCGCGCGCGGCGATGCCTTCCAGCTCGTTGAGCTTACGCGCCAGTTGCCACTGTAGCGCCTGCTCGTGCTGGAGGTTATACAGGGCCTCCTGCATTCCCGGCAATAGCTTCAGCGCCGCTTCCTGCGCTTTGGCAATCAAAGGCGCCCACGTATTTTGGCACTCCTCTCTGTGCTTAAATTCCGCATCGGCGCAATCGATCGCGACTTGCGCCAAACAGGCATCGCGGGTCTTCTGTGCCGCTAAAATGCAGCGCTCGCGCTCCAGAAGGCAATCAAGATCGCACTCACCCGGTGCGGACTCGATATCACGGCAGGCACTTTCCGCCGCACTGTAGGCGCTCAGGCAGGATTGTTCGCCCGTTTCGATGCAGGAGGTGCTAGAGAACTCCAGCCGACAGAGTTCATATTCTGCCGCCACCTCGGCAATGGCATCGAGGGCGGCGTTATAACCCTCGCGCAGATCATTGAGCGCCCCATAGGCGTCGGTAATCCTGGGGATAGTGGCGTCGTAGAGATCCTGATATTTTTTGAGTTCATCCGCCAGCGGTTGATCCGCAGACGTTATGCCCACGACGTAGCGGGAATCGCCCAGATTTTCGCGGATAATGCCTTTCATGCCGTAATCGGCAGGTTGGCCAGTTCCATCGTCGCCGCCATGCCGCTGGCGGATACCGCTACCGACCAGGTGACGGTGCCCACCTCGAAATTGAGATCTTGATAACGCACGAAATCGCCGGGGCGGATGGCGGCGCGCGGGGTGATGCGCAGGCGGTTTTCGCCGGTGAAGGTGGAGTTGACGTAGAGGACATCGGTCAAGACATACGTCAGGTGCGGCAGTGGCGCCTGGTCCGAGTTGCCATCAATGGTGATGGACTGGGAATTAGGACCACGATAGATGGCCACCTGGCCCAGATCCCCGCGCGACAGTTCCTCGGTGACGCCCGATTGCTCAGACCAGATGACGATCTCGCCATGGGGGCGGGCGGCCAGATCCGTGACGTAGGCGTAACTGGGGATAGTGATCGAGTAGTAGGATGGCGCATCAGGCCGATGCCGGACGCTGAAATTAGAAATGGGCAGAACCAGATCCGCCAGCCCATCCGGGGCGCCGGTGAGCATACAGAAATAGTGAACCACACCGGGCGGGATGCCGGCGGCGGCAGCAGGGAGGGCATAGGCTTGTGATCTGGGCATACCCAGGGCGGGGGCCCCGAAAACGGTGGCGCGATAACCAGCCCCTCCCAGGATGGTCGGCATCCCCAAGGCCCCCGCACCCACCAGGGTCCCCTGAAATCCGCTCCGCCCAGTGGCGCCAGGCAGTCCTAAGGCGCCAAGGCCCCGCGTCCAGGCGCTTAACGGTAGCCGTGCCTCAGCCGTCGGAACACCCAGGGCCGGACTACCAGTGGCCCAGGCCACTTGTTGACAGCCCAGCGCCGCCGGAGTCCCGAGGCACCCTGCCGCCACGATGATCCCGACTGACTGGCTAGCAAGAGCCCGAGGTATGCCCAGGCAGCCCGCCCCGGTCGCAATGCCACGCCCCGTGACAAACGAAAAATTAACCGCGTCGCCGGCCGGCGGGGTATAGGTGCCGGTCCCCAGCCAGGTGGCATTGACCGCGTTGCCCGAGGGCGGGGTATAACTCATGCCGGCGTGATCCGGTCGAACACCTGGGCATTGCCCGGCGTTTCGCCCTCGTCAAATACCAGGACGGTATAGGTGGCGACGTAGCCCGGCAGTTGGCTGCTCGCGACCGGAAAATAATAGGCCCCGGTGGTGGCATTGCTCAGGGTTTTTTGTAGCTCCGTGATAGCTACCGCGACTGAATCAGGCCGGTTGAGCAAATAAACCGCCCGGGCGCAGGGAGCGTCGGTAATATCCTTGACGGTCCCCGCTACTCCCGCTCCCCGTACTAACCCCGAGGGGGTCACAATGCCGATAGCGCCTAGGTCGGCCATGGCGGATTACTCCCAGGTATCCGAGGTTTCCAGGGCGACACGGCAACGATTCGCAGCGGAGGCGCCATCTAGCAAAATGAAGGACTTGCCATTAAGTCCCCCTGTAGTTGATCCGGAGAACGTGTCGCCAGGATTGCCAGGCATGTTATGGAGCGGATTCCAGACGCCTGGCAAGATGCCCCGGGTGAGATACCCGCTGGGCTCCTGAACGAAGACGGGAGAGAGCAGCATCCCCCCCGTCACCGGATCTGGATAGGCAACATTGGCCGTGCCGAGGTAGCTATGTGCTTCCCCGCGTTGATCCGCGCATTTGCCTACCTGAAGACTGCCGCCCGTTTGCGCATGGGTGCGGGCGATATAGACCCCCGTTTGCGCGGCGGAATCTACGCCGAGGGTGCAAAAATAATTCGCTGACCCTGATCCTGAACCATTGGCAATGATTAGTGTGTGATACGCGTCACCTGATTTATGCGACACAATATTGCCAAAAAAGAAAATGGGCTTGTAGACAGTGCTGGCCAGACCATCGGCTGTAGTATTGTTATAACCTACATACAAATAAAAGCGTTTCGCATCCGCGATTAGCACCCAGGGGCGGGCCGTGCCATCGTTTGTGGAACTGGTTACTCCATAAAGCCCGCCGCTGACCTGGGCGTCCGTCGGAAATGGTCCGGTGCCCGTATCCACATCAGACATGGTTTCATAACCACGCCAGCGCGGATACTGGTTACTGGTGCTGTTATCTACCCGCAAATAATGGTTATTACTCCCAGTGCCTTGCTGATAAGCGGCCTTATTAGTACCCGAGTAGGCTTTTGTCCAGCCGGCCGCCGCCTTGGCCCCATAGCCATTGACCAGGCAGGCGTCAAAAACGCCGATCAGCGCGCCATTAGTGGCGGAGAGAGCGGGAGCACTGGCATCATCCCAGCGGTAAACGGTAACAGCCATAATCGTACCCCCTTAGGAGAAAACGGCGCCCGCGGGAATGGTGACGCTGACCATATCCACCGGGGCGCCGGATATAACCGCCAGGCTACTCATGACGCACTTGCCAGCTACCGCCTCGGTGCCCTGCTGGCAGGACAGGCGGTAATGGACGGTATCATCGCCGTCGCAGAAATCCAGATAGGCGGCAGTGCCGGAGGCCAGGGCGGCATCCTCCTGGGTGGCGATCAGGATGGTAATGTCGCCGGTGCTGCCGTTGACCGAGGACCCGGCATCGTCAATGACAAATTCAGCCAGTTGCACGTCGTCGCCGTCGTACAGTTTTAGGGTTGGCTCGGCACTGGTATCGTCCAGCATCTCCGCCAACAGGGCGGTATGCGCGGCCACCCAGGCGGCCACAGAATAGCCATCGGCCATCGTAATTTCTCCAGCCCGTCAGGCGAGCTTGCTTGATACCCAAAAAACTAGCTGCGACTCGTTGCCGCCCGCTAGCACCTGTGATTTAACGCGACCCTCGTAGAGCCCGTGAGCGAGGCTGAGACGCTGCACCGGATAGGCGGCGATGGTGGCCAGGGTGGCACTGGTCGCGGCGTCCAAGCCCCGGATGGCGAGCGTAAAGATGCGGTCCGCCTCGGACCAGCCGCCATCGTTGAACACCGCCCCGCCGTCGAGGGTGGGGGTGCGGGTCATGCGCCGATCGCGGGCAGTAGTGCCGGAGGACGGCGCCAGATCCAGCACGGGCGGATGCCCGAACCAATAGGCGGCGGGAGAGAGGATACCGATCATGCGCCACACCCTAAGAGGAATTCTTCGTAAGATCCCGAGACCGCCACCCGCACCTTGTCGATGATGCGGAACATAAAGGCCTCCAACTCGGGCTCCAGGCCATCGGATTGAATCTTGAGTTCCACCCCGCCGCGCTCCAGCAGCGCCGTCTGCGCCTCCAGGCGGCGAATCTCGGCATTGACCATATCGATCTGCGCCTGGGCCAGCTTTTCGCGAATGGCATACTCGCGCTCAATCCAGCCCTCAATTTTGCTCTGGTCCATGCCCTCCAGGCCGACCCACAGGCCGATTAGTTCGGTGAGCACATCGCCGGTATTGGCAAACGAGGCGGACAGCATTTCCATCGCCGCCACGGCGCGCTTGCTGTCGGCCTCGATCTGGGCGACCTGAATATCGGCAGACGCCTGAAAAACGGCGATGCGCTCGGCGGACAGCAACTTGCCCCACTCCAGGGCGAATTTCTCGGACTCGGCGGCGAGGTCCTTGGTTTTCTTGGCCGCCTCTTCCTCGGATTTGGACAGCCCCTCCAGGGCGGTTTTCGACTTGCCGGCGGAAATATCCAGTTGGTTGACGGCGACGTTGTACTGGTCCCAGGTGAGGCTGCCATCTTTGAGAGCGGCATCCAGGGCCGCCAGCCCAGCCTTGTAGTCGGACTGCGACAGCACGCCGTCCTTGGTGGCATCCGCGAGCTTCTTGGTGCCATCGGCCGCCAGACCCATGGCCTTATACTGTTCGGCCAGGGAGGGGTTGAGATCCTTCTGGACATCAAGGAGTTGGGTGGTGGCTTCGCCCAGGGTGCCGCTGGCATCGCCGGCCTTGACCCAGGCGCCGGCCACGTCGTCCCAAATGATTTTGCCGGAATCCGCCAGCTTGTTGAACTCGTCCATGCTGGTGATGGCCAGCCCGGTGGACTCGGAAACCTTCTTGAGGTTATCCGGGATGCGGCCGATGGCCTCGGCGGCGGGCGTGGCGGCATCCGGCACGCCATGCATTTTGGCGATGAGTTTATCGGCGGCGTCGTTATAGCCCGATACCTCACCGGCCCACTTGCCGAACTCGAAGGCAGCGAAGGCGGTGCCGACCGCCAGGGCGATGGGCCCCAGGCTCGACAGGCTTTTGATCAGGCCGCCACCGGCGCCGATGACATCGGCGAAGGATTTGGCATAGCCGGACAGGGTGTTAACCGTCGTCGCCAGCCCCAGGAAATAGCCCAGCACCTTCTGGACTTCGGGGTCCAGGTTGGCAAAGCCCGTGACCAAGCTGCCAATGATCTCAAAGAGCGGCTTGAGCCCATCAATAATGCCGCTGGAGGTTTTAATCAGTCCCGCGCCCAGGTCGATAATGGTCTGAATTACCTTGGCCAATCCGTCCGGCGTGGAAAGGTCGATGCCATCGAACATGCCGTTGACACTGCCCGTCAGATCTCTAATGGCGTCCTCAAATTTGCTCCAGTCAATCAGTTCCAGGGCCGCCGGCAGGCTTTTGGCCATATCCTCGAACAGCTTGCCGATGGTGGCAAAGGCATCCTGGAAGGGCTTAATGAGTGGATCGAGATCACCATCATCAATGACGTTCTTCAGTGCCTCACCGAGCTTGCCGAGGCTAACGATCAGCGCCTCATAATCGCCGCCGCCGACAATCTTATCCCCGAGATGGGTCAGAAACTGGCGCCAGATTTCATCAGTTTGTTTGATCTTGGTATCAAGCAGGGCGAGCTTAATATCGACTTCCTTGGCCATCGACCCCACGGCGCCGGTGGTCTTGTCCATCATCTGGGCAACATAGTCCTGAGATTTGCCCCAATCGCCCAACAACGAATTCAGTTTGCCAGCTTGATCCTTGCCGAAGATGACTGCCGCCGTTTGCAACTTTTGCTCGTCTGTGAGCTGGCCATATTTGCCCGCCAGGTCGGCCATAATATCGCCGGCCAGGCGTTGGTTGCCGTTGCTGTCCTTCAGCGCTACCCCCATCCTTTCCAGTGCCGCCGCTGCCTCCTTGGGCGGGTCCACCAACTGCACCAACCCGGATTTTAAGGCATTGGCCGCCTCTGATCCCGAGTACCCCGTCGCCACAATGACCTCAATGGCGGCGGCCGTCTGTTCCATCGACCAGCCGGCATCCTTGGCGGTTGGTGCCAACTTCACAAAGCCGTCGGTTATTTCCGCAATGCCACCCTGACCGATATCGCCAATCTTGTTGAGGACATCGCCGATATGCACCGCCGCCTCGGCAGCATCAGAGGCGGGTATTTTGAACCCGGCCAAACTGGCGGATATTGCTTTGGTCGCGGTTACGGCATCCAGGTCCCCCGCGATCATCAAATTGGTGGAGGCGGCTACCAGTTTGGCAGCGGTCTCGTAACTATAGCCAGCCGCTAGGAAATCAGCGGTGGCAGTCGCGACCTCATTGGCATTAGTGCCAAAGGCTGCGCCGACCTCCTCAATGTCCTTTTTGACCTGCTCCAGGGGCGGGCCGGCATCACCCAATTGCTTGGCCACGGCGGCGATGCTGACTTCAAATTCCCGCGACTCCTTGATAGCCGCCGAGCCTAGCGTCGCCGCTAAGCCCACGACTAGGCTATCAAAGGCCAGGATGCTTTTGCTCAAAGTGGCAAATGGCGCCGTAGCCTGTTCCAGACTCCCCGCCAGATCGCCTATGCCTTTGGTAATACCTCCTAGCGATAAATCGGTAGATTTAAGACTGGCTTCCAGGCCAGCTAAGCCCTTGTCAACACCAGCGATGCCGGGACCAGTCTTATCCTCGGCCTCAAAAATAATCTGGATATTTTTGTTAACGGTGTCCCAATTAGGCATGTTTGCGTTTCGCCTGCTGCGCCTCGGAGTGCAGAATCCATAGTGACAATTCGAGATCGGTCAGCCAGCCCTCGGGGATCAGATCCGGGCGGATCTCAAACAGCATCTTGCCGCGCAGTTCGGCCATGGTCAGCGCGGCCCGGACCCGGATGTCTTGGTAGAGGGCGCGGGCTTTTTTTCCACGTCGGACCCCAGGCCGGTGAGACTTAAAATGATGTTGCTGAGGTTGAACAGGATGACGCCGTGGTGCTCCTGGAGATGCCGCGCCAACTCCAGATCACAGGGCGGCGACACACAGCCGGCACACAGCATCTCCATGCGCCGGGGGATATCGGGGTCCAGATCCGGGCCGCGCCCCAGGGCCGCCTGCACGGCGCCGATGATCTCGCCCTTGCTGCCCGCCGTCAGGGCCTCGGCCAGGGCCGCCTCGCGGCGGTGGGCCTGGCTGGCGGAATTGGCCCTGGCAATCTCGTTGGCGGTGAGACTGCGCACCACGAAGACCGCCGGCTCCCCCTCGCCAAAAAACGCCTGGAGCTCGGGGACGGGCACCTCCTGGGTGCGGTGTTGCCAGGGGGCTTGCAGGAAGGCGGCGGTGTTGAAGGGCATAGCGACTCCTAAGCGGCGACGTTGCGGGCGGCACTTTCGGCGTTGATGGTACAGGCGGCGGTGATGTTGTCCCCGGCCGGATAGGTGCGGGTGATACCGAGGATGCCCTGGCACATGATGTAAGGCGCCGCGTAGCGGTTCGGGAAGAACTTGAACCACAAGGTTTGCCCACCGAGCCCGATCAGGGAATCGGTGACGCCATCGTTAAGGTAGGCCGTGAAGGTGCCCTGGCCCAAGCTGGACGAGGAGGCGCCGATGGTGCGGCCGTAGACCTGGGTGGACGACACCGAATAGGAATCCTCGGGTGGCTTGTAGTCGGTGGCGATGGAGACATCGGCAAAGATCGGCGCCGCATAGCTGGCATAAACGCCCTTGGCCTTGGTGTCGGTATGGATCAGCGGCAGGTCATCGACGAACGTCACCTTGCCGTTGTAATAGTCC
>JBGAUE010000064.1:0-12214 GCA_044228795.1 Chromatiaceae bacterium
GCGAGATTCTCAACAACGTCGGTTCACGCTATAACCTGGCTTTCTAGTTTAAAGAACTATTTGTGAATGACTTATGCGGTAGAGATCTTTCTATCGAAACATCAACCCCATTGGAGCAATGACATGTGCGAAACAGCCAAACCAACCGAGACGTTCCGTATCCTCAAGGTCGGGACCTGTCCCAGCCTCAGCCTGGCATCGCAAATCACCTACCATCTTGGCCAGAATGACGATAAGGTCTATTTGGGTATTGCCGGGAATTCCGGGGGGCTGTTTAGCAAGAAAGACGTGTCCCTCGATGGCATCATCGCCGCCATCATGGCCAATGGCGACCAACCGATCACCTTCAAGACCCTCTACCCAGCGCCAGTCACGCGTCGGCCTATAGAAGGAGGGTCGGGTGAGGGTTGGCGGGGGTGTCGACAGCAGGGATGCTGTCGTCAAGCCTACAGGGATGTATTCACGGCGTCCCCCGCCAGCCCTCACCCGGCCCGGGACAGCGACAGCTCAGATGTTTCGGCTATAGCGTCAATCCCCTAGCAGTATCCCTTGGCGGCCAAAGAGGGTTATGAGTTCCTGGGTGGCTGCCTGGGTGCGGGCCAAGAGCTTGTTTCTGGGCCAGCCTTTGGTACCCAAAGCCTTGGGCGGCGCAAGCCGGCCCTCTAGGAGGTCATCGGTCAGGGCCAGCGCCACCTCGTCCGGGGTGCGCGTCCCATCCAGATAGTCCATGAGCTGGATGGCGAAGGCGTCCAGATCCAGGTTGGTATGGTTAAGGGTGGTGATGCGGCGGGCACCCCCGGCGAGTTGAGCCCGGGCCAGGGGCCAAATTCGGGGCCGGCCCAGGGCCGGCGGTGGCTGGTGACGGGGGTCCGGCTGGGCGCTGATGCCGTTGTGGGCAAAGAGGCTGAAGAGTTCCGGAAGGCTGGCATCGATTGCGTGGGCCAGGGCGTCACCGCCCGCGGACTCGACGCGCGCAATGGCGGCGGGCAGGACCTCCGCCAGGGTCAGGGAGTCCGGGAAGCGCGCGCTCAGTTCCAGGAGCAGGGCCTTGGTTAGGGGTTGACTGACCTGGAGGGAGACGCCAGTGGGGGTGAGGAAGGGGCTGTCCTTGACCCGTCGCAGGTCGGGCTTGGCCGCTGGGCGCAGATCGGCGCGGAAGGCCAGACCGGCGAAACGATCCAGGTCGATGGCGATCTCCTCCGGCAGGTCCGCGTCCGCGCGGCACAGCAGGCTCTGGCGGAAGTTGCGGTTGGTGACGAAGTCCAGCCATTGTTCCAATTCCAGGCCGTCCTTGATGGGGGCCAGGGCCAGGTCAACACCCTCGCCATAGGTCGAGGGGAAGAGGGTACGGGGGTCGGTGTCACAAAGGTAGCGCAGCCCGGCCTTTTCGGCGTCTTCAGCGAAGTCGCTGAAAAGAAAAGCCCGGTTGTGCTCCGCCAGGTACTCGAACAGCAGGTAGCTGGGGTGAACCTGGTTCAGGTGGGTGATTTCCGCCAGTAGATAGCGGGCGCTATGGGCGTCGAGCCCCTGGAGACTGGCCTGCAGGCGGTCCAGAGCTGCCCGTGCGGCGGCGAGGCGATCGGTGGGGGTCTCCAAGCCGCGGCAGGCGTAGCGGAGGATGTCCCGCAGCATGCCCCGCATCCGCCAGCCTGGCAGGCAGTTGTAGCTGACATAGAAAATGCCTGTGGGGGCGAGGAGACGGCTAGCCAGTCGCAAAAGATGTTGCCGCACCGGGTCCGGGACCCAGGAATAGACACCGTGGGCAATGATGTAGTCGAATGGACCCAGATTTGGGTCCAGTTCGAGGATGTCGCCCTGTCGCAATTCCAGGTTACTCAGGCCCAGGGTCTGGATCAGGGCCTGGGCCATGGCAATCTGCCGCGCTGAGAGGTCGATGCCGAGGCAGTGGGCGCCCGGCAGACCCTGGGCGAGGGGGATGAGATTGCCACCGCCGGCACAGCCGATTTCCAGCACCCGGGCGATCGCGGGAGTCACCGTGTTAAGCCCGAGCAGCCGGCCGAGCACGGCCAGATGATTGGGATGGGTCTCCGGGAAGGCGATGCTCTCGTAGGGGAAGGCGTCGTAGGGGTCCAAAGGGGGGTGGTCCTGGGCGTGAGTCGGGTTGGCAAGGGGAGAGGATAATAAACCATGACGCGATCCATCGAACGGCCGGCCATGGTCATTCGCCCCGGGGTTTCGCGGCGGCTGGCCCTCTATGTGCTGGTCGCCCATGGTCTGACCCTGGCGGCTATCGCCTTCTTGCCTTTGGCCCTGCTAGGGCGCGTCGGGTTGGCCCTGGTCGTTCTGTTGGGATGTGCGCTGAGCCTGGGTGGGGCCGTTTGGCATCTCTGGCCCTGGAGCCTGAGGGAGGTAGTCTGGCAGTCGGATGGCAGCTGGTACCTGATCCAAGGCGATGGGCGGCAATTGGACGGGCGTTTGCTGGGATCGACCTATGTTAGCCCGGCGCTGGTAGTGCTCAACTTCCGGTGTGGCCGCTGGAGAACCCGGTCCCTGGTGCTGCTGCCTGACAACCTGGAACCGGACCTGCATCGGCGTCTGCGGGTCCGACTGCGCCTGGAGGGGATGCCGAGGAGAAAGGCGGCGATTGCGGTTTCAGGGTCCGAACCACGCATTCATTGATAGCACAGCGGATCCTTAGGGCCTTTCATGCCCTGGCATTGCCCCCTGATTCAGGCCTTCCTCAGCCGGAGGATCACCACCGACAAGCCGATACCGATCACGGCGAGCCCCGTGAGGGTCATGAGCATGGCATTGTCGTCGAAGAAGGCGATGCCGATGCCACTGCCGATCAGAAAGAGGCCAAATAAGCCCATTTTCCAGTCCAGATGCACCCCGGCCAGGATGGCGGAAAGACCCAGAATGTAAATAGCCACGAAGCCATGCGTTTCAGCCGTTAAAAAGACCAGCACGGTCGGCCAGAAGAGGAGATAAATCACCCCCACTGTCGCCCCCCAGTGCAGAATCTGCTTTATCAGGTAATGGTGAATGGGACTTCCTGAGGTCTGCATCCGCTGCCAGCCGCCATAGATCGCAATCAGACCGACCGTGGGGATGAACCACTTCCAGAGGTGACCCGCTCGGTCGGGGTCGCTGTCGGTCATGGCTACCAGCCAGACGGCGACGGCGTAGAGCGCCACATAGGGCACGACCCTCAATAGCAGTTGAATCCAACTAAAGGCGCTGGAAGGCGTCGCGACCGGGGCATTCGGGGTGGCGAGGGTTTCGGACATGGCGAGGCTCCTCTCGGTTGTCAGCAGGGGAAACCGCTTGGCCCTTGGCTGCGATGGCCATGCCAGGCCCGGCTGCGGCGGGTACAATGTGGCGGTGATCATTGCGCGATCGGGCTTGGGCGTCAATGAGAGCAGTACGGGATTGGTATCGGGGCCCCGAAAATGTCCGGGGTTCAGGACCCAGGGGCTATGGCCATGTATATTTTGGTGACGGGCGGGGCGGGTTATATCGGCAGTCATACCTGCGTGGAGTTGCTGGCCGCGGGACACAGGGTCTTCGTGGTCGATAATCTCTGCAACAGCAAGGAGGAATCCCTGCGCCGGGTGGCGGAGATTACCGGTCAGGCTCCTGGTTTTGCCCGGGTCGATCTCCGGGATGCGACCGCCTTGGCGGCGGTTTTTCGCACCCACGCCTTTGATGCCGTTATTCATTTTGCCGGCCTCAAGGCGGTGGGTGAGTCCACCGCGATGCCTCTGGCCTATTACGACAACAATATTGGCGGCACCCTGAGTCTCTGCAAGGTCATGGCCAAGGCCCGGGTGCGCCATCTGGTGTTCAGTTCCTCGGCCACCGTCTATGGCGATCCAGCCAGCGTCCCGGTGCGGGAGGACTTTCCGACCTCTGCTACTAACCCCTACGGCCGCTCCAAGCTCTTCATCGAACAGATCCTGACCGACTTGCAGCAGGCCGATCCCCGCTGGAATATCGCCTTACTGCGCTACTTTAACCCGGTTGGCGCTCATCCCAGCGGTCGCATCGGCGAGGATCCCAACGGTATCCCCAATAACCTCATGCCCTTCATCGCCCAGGTGGCCTCAGGCAAGCGGCCGCGCCTGCGGGTCTTTGGCGGGGACTACGCGACCCCGGATGGCACCGGGGTGCGGGACTATATTCATGTCGTCGATCTGGCGCGGGGACATCTCCGCGCCCTGGAAAGACTCGGCGCCAACTCTGGCCTGTTGATCTGCAACCTGGGTACGGGTCAGGGCTACAGCGTCCTGGATATGGTGCAGGCCTTCGAGCGGGCCAGTAAACAGACTGTACCTTACGATATCGTCGGTCGGCGGCCGGGGGACATTGCTATTTGTTTTGCCGATCCCAGCTACGCCCGAGAGGTGTTGGGTTGGTCAGCCGAACAGGGCCTGGATGAGATGGTGCGCGACGCCTGGCGATGGCAGTCCGCCAATCCCGACGGTTATTCCGGGGACTGAACTCCCGTTTCTGCTTGTCCTGGCGTTTGCGCCGGTTTGGCCGGGGTCTCCAAGGGCGCGATCAGGTCAGCAAACGCGTCCCGATTCACATATTGGATCACGACACCCCCTTTGTTATCCATGGCCAGGTCCATGCCCTTATCTGGGTAGAGCCAGTGGGAGACGCCCGTCTCAGGCTCCAGGCGTTTCTCCGTCGGGGCGCCGAAGCGCTTCGCGACGATATCGGCGTCCAGGGATTTCCAGGGCAGGTAGGTGATGGCGGCGATGGGCAGGGTCTCCAGGGTCGCGATATCCGCCGGATCCAGCTTGACCTTCTTGGCGCCGCTACCCAATTGGCTGATGCGCAGGCCACGTTCATACATGGGGGCCAGGATCGCCGGGTCCGCCTGGATGCCGATGACGAAATCCCCGCGGATGCGGTTCAGATAGATCTGGTCGAAATAGGCCTCCACCGCATAACCAACCGCCTGGTGATCGGGGCTCAGCCGGGCAAAGAGGTTGACCTCCCCTTCCTCCTTAAACAGGCGCCGAATCTCGCCCAGGGTCGTCTCCCCCAGGGTGAAGCCGAAGACCCGGGTGCGGCCCTGGCCGTCCTGCTCCACCTGCCAGGGTAGGCGAGGAGTCTGATCCTCGATGTTTTCATCCGGCAACAGCAGCATGATGCCGATGAAGGCGAGAAGGCCGATGGCCAGGATGGAAAGGATCATCTTACGATCCATGCGGGGGAGGCTCCTTGCAAGGGTTGCGCAATAAATCGCGGAAGTGGGGCGGTCTCAGATCGGTAGCAGTCCGGCCACGACTTGCCGGCCCTCGGCCATGAGGATGTTGTAGGTGCGGCAAGCCGCCCCGGTGTCCATAACCTCGATGCCGATGCCTCGCGTCAGGGCGCGCGCCATCAGGACCATGGCGGGGAAGATCTGGCGTACTCCGGTGCCCAAGAGGATGACCTGGGGATCCAGGTCCAGCAGGGCGTCGATGTGAGCCTCGGTGAGATCGGCAGCCACCTGGGGGCCCCAAGCCGGCAGGATACGCCGGGGGGTTAGGATGAGACCCGAGACAAAGAACTTACCATCGATCAGGATGCGGCCCGGTTCGTAGCCCTCGATAAGGTAACCGTCGCCTGGGTCTGCTTGGGAAAATTTCATGTGGGCAACATACCCCAAGCCTCCTGGGTGGGCAAGGCTTCAGGCAGGTGCTTCCGAAACCTTGATTTTATTCCGCCCGGCTTGGCGGTAAACTCCCGCGTCTGTCCTTGTTATCGCCCCAGCCGTGAGGTTCTCATGGTCGCTCCCCGCCCCGAATTCAGCCGCATTCAGCGCCTGCCGCCCTATGTCTTCAATATCGTCAATGAATTGAAGGCGGCCGCGCGAGCGCGCGGGGAGGACATCATCGACTTTGGCATGGGCAACCCCGACCAGCCCACTCCGCGACACATCGTCGATAAATTGGTGGAGGCTGCTCAGCGCCAGGATACCCATCGCTATTCCATGTCCCGGGGTATCCCGCGCCTGCGTCGCGCTATCTGTCATTGGTATCGCGCGCGCTTTGCCGTGGACCTGGACCCGGACAAGGAGGCTATCGTCACCATCGGTTCCAAGGAGGGTCTGGCCCATCTGGCCCTGGCGACCATGGGGGCCGGTGACACCGTCTTGGTGCCCAACCCCGCCTATCCCATACACCCCTATGGTTTTGTCATTGCCGGGGCGGACGTGCGCCATGTCCCCCTGGTGCCGGGAATCGATTTCTTCGAGGAATTGCGCCGGGCCATCCAGAGTTCCTGGCCTAAGCCCAAGATGTTGGTCATCAATTTTCCAGGCAACCCCACCGCCCAGTGCGTCGAGCTGGATTTCTTCGAGCGGGTCGTTGCGGTAGCGCGGGAACACGGTATCTGGGTGGTGCATGACCTGGCCTATGCCGACATCGTCTTTGATGGCTATCAGGCCCCCTCTATTCTTCAGGTGCCTGGGGCGAAGGACGTGGCCGTGGAGTTCTTCTCCCTCTCCAAGAGCTACAACATGCCGGGTTGGCGGGTGGGCTTCATGTGCGGCAACTCTGACCTGGTCGCTGCCCTGGCCCGCATCAAGTCCTATCTCGACTATGGCACCTTCACGCCCATCCAGGTCGCCGCCATCACCGCCCTGGAGGGGCCACAAGATTGTCTGCACCAGATCCGTGGTCAATACGAGAGTCGCCGCAATGTGCTTTGCGAGGGCTTGGCAGCCGCGGGCTGGGCGATTGAGAAGCCCAAGGCCACCATGTTTGTCTGGGCGCCCATCCCCGCGCCCTACCGTGAAATGGGTTCCCTGGAGTTTTCCAAGAAGCTGCTGCGGGAGGCCAAGGTGGCGGTCTCCCCTGGCATTGGCTTTGGCGAGTATGGTGATACCCATGTGCGTTTCGGTTTGATCGAGAATGAACACCGTACCCGCCAGGCCGTGCGCGGCATCAAGGAGATGTTCCGGCGTGATGGTGTCCCGGGCTAATACCAGGTATCAGCCCATAGCAGTGCTTCCCGGGTACAGCCGGCCAGGCATCCGCCTCCTCATCATGGCCATGGTCCTGGCCTTGGCCGCGGGGTTGCTAAAGAGTGTCCGTGCCGAAGGGGTTCCGGACCCCAAGGTTCCCGCTCAAGCGGCGCCGCTGCGCTTCTTTGCGGTGGGCGACCTACCCTATCACCGGGCGGAAGAGGCACCCTTGCAAGCCCTGCTTATGGCGGTGGTCTCGGAGCAGCCTCCTTTTATCGTCCATGTGGGGGATATCAAATCCGGCGCTAGTCCCTGCACGGACGAGCAGTTGCGGAGAATCGCGGCCATCTTCCAGGCCCTGCCGGTACCGGTGGTTTACACCCCGGGGGATAACGAATGGACCGACTGCCACCGCCCGGGGGCTGGCGGTCTGGACCCCCGTGAGCGGTTGGCGCGCCTGAGGGATATCTTCTTCGCCGATCCGCGGGTGCTGAAGCTCGCCGCTCTGGGGGTAATCCGGGCCTCGGAGGAGTATCCGGAAATCTATGGCTTTGTGGTGGACGGGGTCCTGTTCGTGGCCTTGCATATCGTGGGCAGCGGCAACGGTCTCGACGCCGCTTATGCCGGGGCGAGAGCCGAGTTTCAGGCCCGTGACGCCGTCAATCAGGCCTTTCTGAACCGGATGCTCGACTCACCCGCGGGGCGCGACGCCCGAGCCCTGGTGATACTGCTGCAGGCCGATCCGCTCTTCGAATCCGGTAAGGGACCCGAGGGATTTCTCGGGTTCAAGCAGCAGTTGGTGGCTACCCTGAGCCGGTTCCCTGGCCCAGTGCTGCTAGTCCATGGCGATACCCATCGGTTCCAGTACGATCACCCCTTGCGCGACCCGGCCCGCGGCGTCCCCTTCGAGCGCCTCACGCGGGTGGAGGTCCCCGCCTCTCCCCTGGTAGGCGGGGTTTGGATCCGGGTTGACCCCAGTGCGGCGGAGCCTTTTGCCGCCAAGCCGGTGTATGGGGTGTCATTGGAGACGTTGGGAAATTGAGCGAACGACCTGGACTCCTTTGTCACTGGACCTTGTCCGTAACCGCCATCCTCCTGCTTCCCCGCTTCTCGCCTCGCTATAGCCTTGGCCGTTATACTGCCAGGCAAGCATCGAGGCCCCGAGGCCAAGTCGAGAAGTCTTGCCGTTGGCTCTCAGTCAGGTACTGGGCCCCTGTGGTGGGTAAGACGCTGCCAAGTAACCAAGCGTTTCAGAGAATATGAGGAATATAGCGATGGAGCCGGTAAAGATCGGATTATTGGGATTAGGCACGGTTGGCGGGGGTACGGTCACCGTCCTGACCCGTAATGCGGCCGAGATCGCCCGCCGCGCCGGACGCGAGATCCGCATCGCCCGCGCGGCCGCCACCCGGTACAACCCTGAGATCCCCGGTCTCGATCAAATCGGCCAGATCGGTGAGGATGGTTTCGCCCTGGTGGATGACCCCGAGATCGATATCGTCATCGAACTCATCGGCGGCTATTCGCCCGCCAGGGAACTGGTCCTGAGGGCCATCGCCAATGGCAAACACGTCGTCACCGCCAATAAGGCCCTCATCGCCCGCCATGGCAATGAAATCTTTGCCGCCGCTCGCGAACAGGGCGTGGTGGTGGCCTTCGAGGCCGCCGTTGCCGGTGGCGTACCCATCATCAAGGCCCTGCGCGAGGGCCTGGCCGCCAACCACATCGAGTGGATCGCCGGCATCATCAACGGCACCGGCAACTTCATCCTCACCGAGATGCGCGACAAAGGTCGCGATTTTGCGGATGTCTTGGCGGAGGCCCAGGCCCTGGGCTACGCCGAGGCAGACCCGACCTTCGATGTCGAGGGCATCGATGCCGCCCACAAGCTCACCATTTTGGGCGCCCTGGCCTTCGGCATCCCGCTCCAATTCGAGAAGACCTTCACCGAGGGCATCTCCCGCATCCAGGCCCAGGATGTCGCCTACGCCACCGAACTGGGATATCGCATCAAGCACCTGGGTATAGCGCGGCGTTCCGGCCATGGGATCGAGATGCGGGTCCATCCCACCCTGATCCCACGTCGCCGTCTCATCGCCAATGTGGACGGCGTCATGAATGCCGTCCTGGTCAAGGGTGACGCCGTGGGTCCTACCCTCTATTACGGTGCCGGTGCCGGGGCCCTGCCCACCGCCTCTGCCGTGGTGGCCGATGTCCTCGACGTCACTCGCGTCCTGACCTCCGATCCTGGCAACCGGGTGCCCCACCTTGCCTTCCAGCCGGAGGAAATCGCCGATATCCCGGTGCTGGCCATGGAGGATGTCGAGACCGCCTACTATCTGCGCATTGCCGCCCTGGACCAGCCGGGCGTCATGGCCGAGATCGCGGGTATCCTGGGCTCCGAGGGCATCAGCATCGAGGCTATCAAGCAAAAGGAGCCGGACGAGGGCGAGACCCATGTCCCCCTCATCATGCTCAGTCACCGGGTACGCGAGGGCCGCATGAACCAGGCCATCGCCCGCATCGAGGCCCTTGACACGGTCAAGGGCGAGGTCATGCGTATCCGCATGGAGACTCTCGCCGGTTGATCCGGCGTCTCGACCTCCTGGTACCCGGCCTCTTCGGGCCGGTGCCCCTGCCGGCCAAAGACCTGCCGCCGGTGCCGCTGCTGACGAGGCTCTTGGGCCGCGCGGATCGGCGGCCCGGGCCAGGCGGAGTGGCGCTGGACGATTCCTCGTCAGGGCCAGGTCGGGCGGTGACCACCGATCCCCTCACTACCCTGTTCGCCCTTTTTGGTATCCCCGCATCCCCCGACCAGGGCTACCCCAGTGGCCCTTTTTGCCGACTGGCCGATGGCCTGGCGCCGGATTCCGGGGTCTTTGTCTTCCATGCCGATCCGATCCACCTGCGCCCGGATCGCCATCGCCTGGTGCTCTTCGCCGGTCATCCGTTGAACGTCAGCCAGGAGGAGGCCGAGGCCTTGACTCTCCTCTTCAATCAGCATTTCGCAGAGGACGGGTTGCACCTGGAGGCCCCGACCCCTGGGCGCTGGTATCTCAGGGTCCAGCACCCTCCCGATCTGGCCACCAGTCCCTTGCACACGGCCAGGGGCCGGCCCGTCGCCGGCCTCCTGCCGCGGGGTCCCGACGCGCGCGCCTGGGCCCGTATCCTCAACGAGGCGCAGATGCTGTTCCATCACGCCGAGGCCAACCACCGGCGCGAGAGGGCAGGCCTGCCCGCCATCAGTGGCATTTGGCCCTGGGGCGGTGGCCGCCTCACCGATTTTCATGCCCACGCGGACTATAGTCGGGTCTTCGCCACGGATACCCTAACCCTGGGCCTGGCCCAGGCTGCCGGTGTTCCCACCGCCCCCTTGTCCCCCGACCCGGCAGCCTTGCTAGCAGCCATGACCTCCTCAACCGGCGCTCTCCTGGTGCATTGGCAAGGCCTCTGGAATCCCGTGCTGGAGGCTGATGGGGAGGCTTGGGCCGAGGCTCTGCTCGCCCTAGAGACCTGGCTGGCCGGATTCCTGGCTGGGATGGGGGGCAATTTCACCCTGCAGATCCTTCCCTGCGAAGGCGATACCTTCCGCTATCGCCCCCACCATCGTTACCGGTTGTGGCGCTCGCCCTTTCCCCTGGGTAAGCGCCTTACCGGTGTCATGAGCTGAGGTGTCATGTTCGCGCCGGACATCACCCCCCGGCTTTGCTAACCTGCCAAACGGGATAGTCCGTGTAACCCTCGGGCCCGGGTGTGTAGAAGGTCGCTGGGTCAGGGGCATTCAGCGGCGCGTCGACCTTGATCCTCGCTGGCAGGTCGGGGTTGGCCAGGAATCCGGTGCCAAAGGCCACCGCGTCGAGTGTCCCCTCCGTCACGGCAGTTGTGGCTTCCTCGGGGCTATAGCCCATATTGCCGATCAGTACCCCCTGGTAACCCGCACGCACCGGCGTAACGACATCCCCCTGCTGCTGACCGAAAAAGTCACCGCGCATCAGGTGCAGGTAGGCCAGGTTGAACCTATTCAGTTCCGCGGCCAGCCAAGTGGCCAGGCCCATCGGGTCGCTGTCGATCATATCGTTGTAGCTGTTGAGCGGAGAAATGCGCAGGCCTACGCGCTCGTTGCCCCAAACCCCAATCACGGCCTTGATAACCTCGAACAGCAGGCGGGCACGGTTCTCCCGGCTGCCGCCATACGGGCCGCCGCGCTGGTTGGTGCCGTCGCGCAGGAACTGGTCCAGCAGGTAGCCGTTGGCGCCATGTATCTCGACCCCATCGAAACCGGCTATTGCGGCGTATTCCGCCGCTTGGCGAAAGCCCGCGACGATGCCGGGAAGCTCCTCATCGGCGAGGACCCGAGGAACGACGTAGGGTTGCTTACCCGCCGGGGTATGGACCTCGTCGCCGGCAATCGCCAGGGCACTGGCCCCGATCGGTTGGTCCCCGCCATTGAGTTGGGGATGGCAGGCGCGACCGCCGTGCCAGAGCTGGAGGAAGATGCGACCACCGGCGGCATGGACGGCATCCGTTACCAGCTTCCAGCCCGCGGCCTGGGCCGCGGAGTGGATACCCGGCTCCCTCCAGAAGGCTGAGTTCCCCGCCATGACCATGGTGGCCTCGGCGATCAGCAGGCCCGCGCTCGCGCGCTGGGCATAATATTCGGCCATCAAGGCGTTGGCGAGGTGTTCCTCACCTGCCCGGCAGCGGGTCAGGGGCGCCATGAAGATCCGGTTGGGGGTAGTAATTGCACCGACACGCAGGGGGGTGAAGAGATCAGGCATGATGATATTTAGCTGTCAATGTGGGTAGCAAGACGGGAAGGATCCGATTACCAGACGGCAGTTAGGGTGCGGCCATCGCCTTTTCAATCCTAGGGTCCGGCTAAAGGCTTGCTGTTGCGTTCCGCAAGGACCCATCCAGATCCCCCAAGGGTATGCTCATCCTCTCGCCGACCCATATCGGCGCCCTATTCCTTACCCTTATGCCCGTTTTGCCTCAGTTAGCCTGAGGACAGCCCCGACAGGCGCTTGCGGTAGCGCTGCATCGCGAAGTACCCCATGACGGGCAGGCCCAGGGTGTAAAGGAACCCAATCCCCAGAAAATCGTTGAGGTAGGGGTTCCTAATGACCTCGGTATCAAGAGACATAGCTGTCGACATAGGTTGTCACCTGAGATCCAAAGGGGTTAAGGAGAGGTCTTAAACGCGGGCAGGTTACTAAGTCATTCACAAATAGTTCTTTAAACTAGAAAGCCAGGTTATAGCGTGAACCGACGTTGTTGAGAATCTCGCTG
>JBGAUE010000065.1:0-12128 GCA_044228795.1 Chromatiaceae bacterium
TACCCATAGTCAGGTTTAACCATGGGCCACCCCCCGGGACTCCCCCGCCACCCGCTCCGCCGATAGTTTGAAGATCAGGCGCCGCTTTTCATCCTCGGGCATACGCGCCAGGAGGGCCATTACTTCATCATTCATGCCCCCCTGGGGGAGCAGTCCCGCCCCGCCCCTGATTTCAGTCTCCACCCGCTGGGATTGCTTCAGGAGGAAACCTCTGTCTAGGATTTGATACCCACTCGTCACCTCTTGGACCCCGGTTTCATGGTTCAGGAGCCGCTTAAGGACTTCCTGGGGGACCCCCGCCCGCAGGGCCGCAGAGGCAAAGACCCTTCGCAGGTCATGGGGCACGATCCGCAGGCCGGTCCGTTCCTCGATAGCGTCCAGGAGCCCCCGGGGCGGGTCCGTGATCGGGGTCCCGAACCGCTGGCCAGGAAAAACCAGGGGGTCAGGGTCCACCCCTTCCTTGTGCATGGCCTCCCGCTCCGTGCGCCGCGCCTCCAGGATTTCCCGCAGTCGCTTGGTCAGGGTCCGGACCAGGGGCCGCCGGTTTTTGGACAGGGGGCCGGGAATGGTCAGGGTTCCTTGGGACAGGTCCACTCGGTCCCAGGTCAAGGTTGCCAGTTCCCCGAAGCGAAGCCCCGTCAGGATCAGGGCCTCCAGGAGGTCACAACTCCGCACCCGTATCCCTTGGGCCTCGGGGGCCTCCCGCAGGGCATACAGCGCTCGGAACCAGTCCCCTAGCCGGTCCTCGGGGATAATGGTTTGCCGCCTGGCCACCATGTTCCATCTAGATTTAGTGGACCCCGCCGCCCGCCGCTTATTCAGGGCCGCCCCAACGGGGTTGGGTCCGAGTAGGGGTTCCCCGCCGGGTGCTTGGTGGGTCTCTCGCACCCAATTCCAGAGCAGGCGCAGAACCCTAAAATCTTGATCCGCCCGGGAGGGGCTTTCCAGACTCCGGGCCTTGTGCAGGGTCCGAACCCCCGCCTCCGTGAAGTTCGCCAGGGGGCTGTCCGCCAACGCCTTGAATGTGGTAGTCAGGGATAGGCGATATTTCAGCTTGGTCCGTGGGGCCACGTCCGCTTGATCCAGGAAAGCCTCCAGGGCCTCCCGGTAGGTCAGCCCCCGGGCCTTGGCCGTGGCGTCCGCCTTGCGCCGGTCCTCCTTCCGGTCTATCCCCAGTTCCAGTTCCCGTTGCTCCTCCGTGGACTTGTTGCGGGCCATCTCCACCGTGTAGAGCCCCCGGTCCCCGATCAGGCGGGTTACCTTGCGCCCCTCGATCCGCCGGACCACATAGAAACCCAGGTGGGGGTTGGTGGTGGTGTAATGCCCGCCCGCCCGCCGGAGTCGTATCCGCAGGGTCAGGCCGGGCACTGAGTTCTTGCCTCCCCGGTCCCGGATAAAAGCCTCCCCGCCCGGGGGGATGCTGGCGGGGTCGTCTTGGAATTGGCGAAGGGTGGTCTGGACCCAGGCGTCCAGGTCCTTTTCCGTGAAGTTACAATACTCGGTAGCCATTGCCGGGCCTCCTTACAGGTCGGTATGGTCGGGTTCCTCCAGGGTGGTGGCTCACTCTGGGGGAACATTTCAGCGTAAAACCCGAGGGAGTAATAACCGGGGAACAATGGGTTAGGACTCCGAAGTGGGGGAACACTGGGGGAACTTTTGACGGGGAATAGGGGCCAAAATGGCCTATTTAGCCGGGGATTCCCAGGGTTTGAGTTTAGCGGGGGAACAGCCGTAAGGCAAGGATTAAAAGAGATTTATAGGGAAGCAGAGGGATTATGAGGGGGAGCCAGGGAAGGCACAAATAAGGACTTAAAATCCTTCGGAGCGATCCATGCGGGTTCGAATCCCGCCCCGGGCACCATTTATAATCAATATGTTATAAAAATTATAGCTTTGCATTCAAAGAAGGATTTGCGCGGGAAAGCCTTAGGCAGGCTTTCGGAAAAAAATCGCCTCACCTACCTGATCCCACCCCTGACCTTGCTCTTTGCGGTACCACTGGCTTTTCTCCTAATTTCGATCACCTTATCAACGAAGCCAAGTTGGTAGTTCTGGGTCACAAGGTAGGATCTGACGATATCGGTGGGGATGGATACGCACAAATCCTCCAGGAAGATTCTCGCCATGTGGACCATGAATTCTGGGTGGTGTTGAGGGTGGATCCTGCACGGGAGGCGATAAACAGACACCCTGGCCCCCTCTATCCCAGCGCAGGCGGCCACAAAACCCGCGATATCCAGTTTGGACAGCCCAGAGATGCCTAGCCGGGACAGATCATCCACCATCAGGGCCGCCGCCCCTTCGTCGCCGTTGAGGGTGAAGACCAGGCTGCCTCCCGGTCGCAGGGACGAAAAGGCTCTCCGGGCCAGTTCACCCCAGTCCTCATGAAAGTAATAAATGGAGTGGGTGAAGGAAGTTAGATCTGAGGTTAGTCGCTCGATAGGGACCTGGTCGTAATCCCGCTCCAGAATCTCGGCCGGGAGATGCAGATCTTCCAGGGTTTGGCGCAGATCGACCAGGCTCGCGGCATCCCTTTCGACCAGGGTGATGCGTTCAAAGGCCCGGAACATCTCCAGCAACCTACCCTTGCCACTGCCAATATCCAGGGCGTGCCCAAGGTGTGCCAGCTTTTGCAGAATGCGCGTGGCGAACAACTGTTTGAGGGCCCCGGTTTCGGCGCTGGCATCATAGAGCAGGGCGAGCAGGGTCTTGGCGTAATAGGGATTAAGCGTATGCCAACCCCTACCGATTTCCTGCGGTAAGGGATACCTGGCCAGGAAGTCCTCTATTCTGGCCACCGGCAGCGGAGCGCCTGCGGGCTGCGGGGGATTGAAATCGAACAGATCGACCATGGTCAGGAGGTTGGATGGAACTATGCCGCCTATCAGTCACTGGAAGCCAAAGCAACAGTACCCGCCATGCCCTCCTTCTGCAAAGCCGCTTTGGCAACTACACCTTCCACCCCCCGGTAGGTTACCCAGGAATCCCGACATACACACAAGGAAAAATCAGCGTCGAGGAAGATGTCAAGACCTTAACGCGAAAATATCCAACTTTACTAACTTATTGTATTGACTTGGTAATAGTACGTTGGCCAAAATCTTTCCAACTCCGCAAGATCCTTTGTAGGACGGGCCTTCTAGCCCACTGACCACCCCTTATTGACAGAGTTATCCACAGAAGCTGGGGACAAGTGAAGGACCACTAAGAGACAAGCGCCTTCCTGGACGAAGGTGAAGGCCCGGCTGCCCGGCCTCGATCTTGCCGCGACTTTGAGGCCCAGATGGGGGCTATCCATGTCCTGATGAGGGTTCGGAAAGCATGGCGCCGTCATCCATGCGGATCCGGCGCTGGGCGCGGGCACCGAGTTCGGCGTCGTGGGTGACGATCAGCAAGGTCAGGCCGTGGGCGTTGAGGGCCTCGAGAGTCTCCATCACCTCGCGGCCGGAGGCGCGGTCCAGGTTGCCAGTGGGCTCGTCGGCCAGGATCAGGCCCGGCTCCATGATGGTGGCGCGGGCGATGGCGACGCGCTGGCGTTGGCCGCCGGAGAGCTGGTCAGGACGATGATGGGCGCGATCCGCCAGGCCCACTGCCGCCAGTATCCGGGTGACCCGCTCCCGGCGTTGGGCTGGGGCCAGGCCCGCCAAGACCAGCGGCAGCTCCACATTCTCCGCCGCCGATAAGCGCGGGATCAGGTGGAAGGACTGGAAGACGAAGCCAATACGGTCGCGCCGGAGTTGGGCGCGGCGCTCCTCGCTGATCTCGGTGGTCTCCAGGCCATCTAGGCGGTAGTGGCCGCTATCCGGTCGGTCCAGCAGGCCGAGGATGTGCAGCAGGGTACTCTTGCCCGAGCCTGAGGGGCCCATGATGGCGGCATATTCGCCATCGGTGAAGTTCAGATCGATGGCGCGCAGGGCGTGGACCGGCTGGCCACCCACCTGGAAGGTGCGAGAGACCCCGGCGATCTCGATCATGGGGCCTTCTCGTCCAGGATGGCGCGGGCGCCGTCCTCTACCCCCTCCTGATCACTGGACAGGACGACCAGTTCGCCGGGCTTAATACCCCCCGTGATCTGGATCTGCTCCCAGTTGGCCAGGCCGGTCTGGACGGTGCGCTGGCGCAGCCGGCCTGCCTTTTGGTCCAGAATCAGGAGGGTGCTGTCGGGCTTGAGGGCGGCGGTGGGGACTCGCAGGACGCCCTCGCGGCGTTCGACGAGGATCTCGACATCGGCGCTGTAACCCGCCAGCCAGGCCAGTTCCTGTGGTGGATCAATGACCTCGACTTCGACCTCCAGGGTGCGGGCCTGCTTTTCCGCATCCAGGACATAGGGCGCCAGGCGCCGTACTCGGGCGGGAAAGATGCGATCGCCGAAGGCGTCCAGGGTGACGCGGACCTCGGCGCCAGTCCGTACCTTGGCGGCGTCCACCTCGTCAATAGGGGCCGAGACATAATGACAGGCATCGTCGATGAGATCGACTGCCGGGGGGGTGGGAATGCCGGGGGGCGAGGGCGTGGCGTATTCGCTCAACTCGCCCGAGACCTCCGCGATGATGCCGGCGAAGGGGGCGGTCAGCCGGGTCTTAGCCAGGTTAGCATGAGCGACGCCGATCTGGGCGGCACTCACCCGGGCCGTGGCCTCCGCCGCCTCGCAGTTAGCCCGTCCCGCTTGGGCAGCGGTGATGGCGCGATCCAGGACCTCCTCCGAGGTCAACCGGCGCTCTTGCAGCTTGACCTGGCGGGCGGCCTCGCGCTCGGCGTTCTCAGCGTTGAGGCAGGCGGAGCGGGCCCGGGCCCCGGCGGCTTCCGCCTCTCGTTCCGCCAGGGTGACTTGGGCGGCGAGGTCGTCGTTCCAAAGTTCGAGCAGCAAATCGCCGGCCTTTACCCGATCGCCCTCGCGCACCGCCAGGGTCTTGATCTGACCGCCAATGCCCGGCGCCAGGCGCGCCCGATGGCACGCCTTGAGGGTCCCGGCCCGGGTGTTGGCGACGATCGCCTCAACCATCCCCAGGGAGGCCGCTTGCGCCTTGACCTTGACGGGTGCGGGTTCCCGCAGATACCACCAGGTCCCCAGGCCAGCGGCGGCCAGGACGATCGGTACCCAGGTACGGGCGGAATGCGGCATGGTGGCGATCCCCGAAATACATCAAAGGTGATTGTATACCCAGCGCGGGTCATGCTTCGGCATCTAGCGGGAGGGCCGGGTGGCGGCGGGCGGGGTGTCGACAGCAGGGATGCTGTCGTCAAGCCTACAGGGAGCTATGCACGGCGTCCCCCGCCCGCCGCCACCCGGCCTGGGAAACCGAAAACGCACAGGGGTTGGGTATAGTCCTTCTCCTCCTCACGCTCCCGGCGAGAACCCAGGGAAAAAAATGCCCACCACCGGGGCGGGCTGACGAGGGCTCGCGAGGGGCCTCCAGGGATAATCAGAACTTGGTGATCACCACATTGACGCCGTCCTCCGCACCCAGGTCGAAGGTGTTGCCGTTCAGTCTCACGACCGCGCCGATCATCTCGGCGACGTAGGCGGGATCGGCCGCGGCATTGATCACCAGACCATTGCCCTGGCCGTCGCCCACCACGAGGGTGGAGGCATCCGGCCGCGTGATCGAGATGCCCTCGCCGGGAGACAGAATGGTGAGATCCACGTTCAGGAATTGGACCGAGAGGGCCGAGGGGTCGCGATTAGCCTCGACAAGGGCATCGGCCGCGTCCAGGGCCCCAGATTTGACCTTCTCCACCAGCACCCCGGCCGTGGCTTTGGCCTTGGTGGCAAGTTCCTGCGCCTTCTCGCTGGTGGCGGCCTCTTTCACCATCGCAACGGCTTTGTCGAGATGTTCTTTCCAATTCATGGGTCAAATCTCCTTCTTGCAGCTAGTTAAAAACGACTGGGTCACCGCTATCCGGCTGTCTACGGATATGAGCTAGTGGCCATCCCGCTATCGCACCCGCCCGCGGTAGCAAAATGCCGGCTAGGACACGCTGGGCTGAATGCCTCAGGCGGTCAGACTCCTTGCCCCGATGATTGTTCCTTATACCTCAAGGGTCTGCTAGCCTTTTGCCGGGCCGATGGCTGCCGAGACAGGGAGTCCCTGTTGGCGCACCAGTTGTTCGCGGTGTGAGAATGATCGGGGAACAGGGGGAGGCGAGCTTAAAAAAGCCCGCCAGGGGCGGGCTCTTGGTGGCCAGGGTTGGGGTGGTCCCCAATGGCCGGATCTTAGCCGAGTTCGTCGGCGCCGATCTTCTGCATCAGGCCAAAACTCTTGACAAAGGGATTGGCCATCCGCGGGTCCTTCATCATGGCCTTGTAGTCGCCGACCTTGAACTTGAGCTTGCCGGTCATGAAGGCCATGCCCATGCCGGGCATGCCAATACCCTTTTCGACCCACTTGAGCCAATCACTCAGATCGGCACGCATGTCCCAGTTCGGCGCGGGGTCGCTAGGGCTCCAGGAGCCGGCGCGAACACAGGTGCCGTTTTCGACCACGAAGACGCCCCGGGGACTGTCTTCATTTTTGAATCCACAGGTAATGACAGAGCCGAAGCCGATCTCGGCGAGTTTGTCTTTGACCTCCGGCTCGCCATTCCAGGCATCCATGAGTTGCTTCATCCAGGCGTCGGAAAAGATTGCTGCCATGGGTTAATTCCTCCAGGTTTTGGGTTTATAGACCTCGGCCGTGGCGGCCGAGGTTGGGTGGCTGTTGTTGTCACGAGCGTGCGGGTATGGGTTAGGCGCTCTGGTGGCGATTCTAACAGTTTGGACCGAACGCATCAGGCAAAATCCAGTTGGATGCCCGCCGCCCCCAGGCGCTGGGCCTCTTCCTCCAACTCAAAGCGGGTCAGGGGATGATTGTCGAGCCAATAGGTGGGGAAGCGTAGGACGAGGCGGTCGTCGTCGGCCTTCAGCATGGGATAGGGCTTGGCGGCGGGCGACCGGCTGCGGTGCATCAGGACCGCCAGGCGCAAGAGGACGCAGAGGCGCGGCGCGGCACGGCGCCAGGGGGACGTCAGCCCGGCAAAGTCCTGGGCCTGGAATTTGCGCCGGTGGCCCAGCACCAGGCTGGCCAGGAGGCATTGCTCCGGGCGGCTGAAGCCAGAGAGGTCGGCATTGCTCACCAGGTAGGCGCCATGCTTCTGATACTGGCTGTGGGCCACGGCCAGGCCGATCTCGTGCAGACGCGCGGCCCAGTTCAGAAGATTGGGCATGAGGGGGTCCGTCAGACCCCAATCGCGGACCACCTGGCCGAAGAGCACTAGGGCCGTGTCGCGGATACGCCCGGCATGGGCCTCGTCGATGCCGTAGCGCTGGGCGAGCCCGGCGACCGAGCGTTCCTGCACGTCTTGGTGACGGACCAGGCCCATCATTTCATAGATCAGGCCCTCGCGCAGGGCCTCGTCGGAGACCTGCATGCGCTCGATGCCCAAGGCGGTGAAGACGGAGCGCAGCACGGCGACGCCACCGGTGAAGACGGGTCTGCGTTCCTCGGCGAGTCCGTCCAGTTCGATAGCCGCGACGCGACCGAAACTCACCAGGGCCTCCCGGAGGCGGTGCAGGGCATCCATAGTGATGCCATCCAGGGCCCACCCCTGGGCCGCCACTACGGCGGCGATGGCCTTGATGGTGCCTGAGCTGCCGACGGCGTCGCGCCAGCCGGACTGGCGGAAGCGCTCCCGTACCGGACGGATCTCAATGGCTCCGGCCAGTTCGGCCCGGCTCATCCGCTCGGCGGTGATGATCCCATCGCCGAAGTGGCGCAGGGAGGCGCTGACGCAGCCCATGGTCAGGCTCTCGCGCAGGCGCGGGGTGAAGCCCTCCCCCACGATCATCTCAGTACTTCCGCCGCCAATGTCCACCACCAGGCGACGCTGGTCGCTGGCGGCCAGGCCGTTGGCCACACCGAGGTAGATGAGTCGCGCCTCCTCGCGTCCGGCGATGATTTCAATGGGGTGTCCCAGGGCTACCTCGGCCTGGGCCAGGAAGTCGCTCGCGGGGTTCAGATGCCGCAGGGTGTTGGTGCCCACGGCGCGCACGCTGCCCAGGGGCATGCCACGCAACCGCTGACCAAAACGCTCCAGGCAGGCCAGGGCGCGCGTCGCCACCTCGGGCCTCAGGTTCCCGTCTTCCGTCAAGCCCTCCGCCAGACGCACCATCTCTTTGAGCCGGTCGATGACCTGAAAATCGCCCTCCAGCGCCCGGGTGACGATCATGTGGAAGCTGTTGGAGCCCAGGTCGATGGCGGCCAGGGATTCCGAGGGGTTGATTTCGACAGTGACGGGCTCGGACGGCATGATCGCTCCCCAGGGTTGAAACGCGGCGGATGGTAACAGAGCCTCGCGAGCATCGGATTGCCAAAATGTTACCGGCAGGTCATCCTGCCCCTTTTCCCGGCTCCAGGCTCGGAGGCCTTTCGCTCATGAATACCCCCGAATTTGATCAGGTCCGCTTCAACCGGGCCCGATGGATCGTCTTTTGGACCCTGATTGTCTCCTACATCATGGTCTTTTTTCACCGCATGGTGCCGGGCGTAGTGGCAGCGGACCTGATGCAGGCCTTTCAGACCAGCGGGGCCGCGCTCGGCTCCCTGGCGGCGACCTATTTTTATATCTATACCGCCATGCAGATTCCCTCCGGGGTGCTGGCGGATACCTTGGGGCCCCGGATCAGTGTCACCCTGGGTGGGTTGGTATCGGGGGTGGGCTCCATTCTCTTCGGCCTGGCGCCGGATTTTACCACCGCCAGCTGGGGACGTTTCCTCGTCGGCCTGGGGGTGTCCGTGGTCTTCGTTGGCTTGATGAAGAGCAATGCGGTTTGGTTTTCCGATCGTCAGTATGGGCGTATCGGCGGTCTCACCCTGCTGCTGGGCAACCTGGGCTCGATCCTGGCCGCTGGCCCCCTGGCCCTGCTGCTGGTGCAGGTGTCCTGGCGTCAGGTCTTCGTAAGCGCGGGCCTCATCTCCATCGCCTTCGCCGTCCTGACCCTGATCCTGGTGCGTAACCAGCCCGAGGACGCGGGCTTTCCCTCGCTGCGTGAGCAGGAGGGTCTGCCGTCCCATCCGCCTCGGGATCAGCACTGGCTGCGTGATCTCCGGGAGGTGCTGACCGCGCGGGACGTCTGGCCGGGCTTCTGGGTCAATTTTGGGCTCACCGGCTGTTTCTTTGGCTTCGCGGGCCTCTGGGCCGTACCCCTGATGCGTGACCTCTATGGGCTGGATCGCGCCGGTGCCTCCCTCTATTCCACGGTGACCCTGGCCGCCTTCGCCATTGGCGCCTTCAAGGTGGGCTGGATCTCGGATCGCATCGGCCGGCGCCGGCCGGTGATCCTGGCCGGAACCGCCCTCTTCTGCCTGGCCTGGTTGGCGATGATCCTGCTGCCCTGGGGACCCGGCTGGAGCGGGCTCCTGATCTTCACCGTGCTGGGCCTGACCGCCGGGGGTAACGTGGTGGTCTATGCCGCCGCCAAGGAGGTGCTGCCGGCCCGGATGGCGGGCATGTCCGTCGCCTTGGTCAATACCGGGCTTTTTCTGGGCGCCGCCGTCATGCAGCCGGCCTTCGGCTGGGTGCTGGATCTGACCTGGGATGGGGCCTTGAGGGATGGCGTCCGCATCTACGGGCACGGCGATTATATTAATGGGCTCTGGCTGTCCTTCGGCTGCGCCCTGATTGCCCTTATCGCCGCCCCACGGATCCGCGAGACCCGTTGTCAGCAGCGCTGAGGAGGGGCGGCTGTATTCAGACCCAGGAGGCTCGCGGGGTATATGATCTGTTGCAACGCCGCGGCCGTCTGGTGCAGCAACATACGGCCAACCTGCTTGGTGCAGAACCTGTTTGCCCGCTACCGCGGTCGTTCCTTGAGTGCCAACGAGGTCAGGCGCCTGACCCCCGAGAGGGTGATTCCAGCTTCGCGGCCGTGCTCAAATTCGCGCATGCGCTGGGCCTTCGGGTGGGGTTTGAGGTGGCCGTCTAGCCCTGATCGATCCTGGGGGCGGGTTTCAGACCCCGTCGGATTTTTCAGGGCCCCAGCAAGGCAGAGACATATTTCAGTCCCTCCGCATCGAAGTCCTCCTCCTGAGGTGTGACGATGAAGCTGATGCCTTTGGCCTTCTTGCTCGGCGCGCCTGGTCGCTGCCAGGGCTGTCTGGTTTTGAGTTTATCAGCGTTGACGGGCTGGTGGCCTTGCCACCGCCACTCGCCTTTGACGCCCCCGGCGCGCCACCGGGCCACCAGTTGCCTGGTGGGGTCTGTTATCCACCTCACCCGCCAAGGGGCTTCACCCTCTTCGGTCGCATCGTCAGGTATCAGAATGGCTAGGACGTAAGGGATTTTCGCACTGGCTCTGGTTTGCGCCTTCATGACCTCGTTGGCGCTCCAGTAAAACTCGGATCGACCCATGTGTTTGACTTCAATATCCAGCACGTCCTTGCCAGCCAGTCGGACCACCAGGTCAGTCTCACCGCCGCCCTGGCGATCGTGTTGCTTTATCTCATACTGACTGCCGATCATCTTCTTTAACTGAAGGAGAAACCACTCCTCCGCCTTGCGACCACGCTCGTGCGCGTCTGGGGTCCAAGGTGGTGATGGCCCCGGTTGTGTCACTGGTGACCCTGGGCCGGGTCTGATCCCGCCAGGCTTCCGCATTGGCGGCGCATTGCCGCCAGGTCCGTCCACCTCAGGGATCGCCGGGGGGGCAGCGGGGCGGTGTACAGGCACTTCCACGGGCGTCGAAGGTGGCGGCGTCGCATCCGGCCGACGGGGATAAACCGGCGGCTCGCCAGGCGCACCCATGGTAACCCCCGGCGGGCGATCCGTTGAAGGCGACGGCGATTTTGGCGGTGGCGGGGCACGATCGGGCGTCGGCACTGCATCGGCATCAGGTGGCGTTGCCTGGTCACGCGCCGGTTCGTGCTCTGAGTCAGTCGTGCCTCCAGCGGCAGGAGCCAGTTCAGAATGCCCGGCCTCGGAACGTTCCGGTCCCGGCTCCGCCGCGCCCTCCGGCGCCGTTGCCGATTCCGGCACTGTCGTGACTGGGGCTTCATCGCCACCGCCTGCCGCTGTCGGCGGTGTTGCCTCCGCTTGCGGATGGGTTGGCACCGGTACGTCCGATTTCTCCCAGCGCTTCCACGCCTGCTCCGATAACCCGCTCTGGACCAGGAAAGCCTCTCCATCCGTCAGTTGCCCCGTACTCTCCACGGCCTCAAGAAGCCGAACAAGCCCATGCACAAAGTCCCCCTGACTCCCCGCCACCTGCTTCAGCCCAGCAGCTAGGCGATCCCAAAGCCGATCACTTCCGCTGATGAACAAAGGCCGGCCTGGTTCCCAATGGAAATCGAGCGCGGCATCGGACTCCAACTCGCTGCCCTCCAGCGTCACCGCGACTTTCAACGGAGAATGGACATGCACTAACTCCGGCCAGTGCATATTGAGCCGATTGGCAGCCGATTCGCCAACTGCATACTCAACCCACGCCAGAACCAAAGGGCGGGCGCGTTGTGCCAAATGGAGACGCTCCTCGCCTTGGCGACACGGCGTGTCAGATACGACCTTGATCACTGCCAACTTGCTGAACCGGCGCTGATCGCACCCGAGCAACTGCCCCAGCGCCGCGGATTCAATCTCACCCCCAAGCAAGACTGCCTGACCGGAATCAAGTAAGGTCTGCCGAAGCGGCGCGAAACGTGGATCGTCAATAATGACTAGTGAATCCGGAGAACAGAACGCGAGCCTGGTCTCCCGAAACTGGCAGGGTAGCCGCCTTTTGCTGGCGAATGGTGGCGGTTCCCATTTTTGGCGACTCAGCGCATGTAGAAAGGACTCAACGGTCTTGGCGTCGGCATCAGTCAGTTGGGCCTCGCTGAGGGCTGATAACCACGCGAGCCATTGATTCTGATCGAAATCTTTGAGCTTCTCCTTAGCACCGAAGGCTATCGCGAAGCCCTCCAGTCGCCTTCTCTCCTGTGCATCCCGCTTATGCAGATCCAACCTTGGGAGCCACTTGCGCCAGTCCGAACGCGGCTGGCTATCGATCAGAATGTCCGCGAACGATGCTTCGCCTCTAGGTGTCCCGTCCCGTGTGATTATTTGCCGAAAAGAAGCTACCCTTTGTTCCGTGCCCGAGAGGTTTTGGAGTACTTGGC
>JBGAUE010000066.1:0-9611 GCA_044228795.1 Chromatiaceae bacterium
GTTTCCTGGATGGACTCCCGTAATTGTCAAACTTTTTCAGTCCCACGGCATAGCCGGGGGTTTTCCCAGGATAATAACTTCCGCAGCCCCTGACCTACCATTTGGCTGAGGTATACCTGGCGTCGCAGATAGGTGCTCGGCAAGGGTATAGAGCGAGCCGACGGGGAGTGACGGGGGGCTCGAGGGGATGCCTTCACCTATGGGTTGCCTGATGGCGACAGAAAGAAATCGTCGTCGATTTGGCTGGCAACATCTACTTCTTCCTAATTCCTTCCCAGAAGTCCAAAAATGACTTATGTCAGGTGGTATCCTGGCATAAGTCATTGTATTTGTGATGGGCCGTCAGGGATTTGAACCCCGGACCAAGGGATTATGAGTCCGAATTCTCCTAACCCTACAAAAATTGGTAAGTCCCATTCAAACCCCCTAAGACCCTATTATCTATTGCATTCTCCGGGTTCCCCAGCTACACTTAAACCCGATGAAATACCGAAGAACTACCCCAAAAACGGCCTGATTCCCTGCCGAAAGTTCCCCCAGGGTTCCCCAACTTTGGATGGAATTTAGAGGGATACAAGCCTCCGGTTCCCCCAGGGTTCCCCAAGCCCTACCAATCTTGGGGAAAGACGGCGCCCAAGGGCGGGCAAACGCCCCCGGCGCCTGGCCATAACGACCCGCTAGGAGGCCATGATGGTTGCCGAACATTGTAACTTTGCCGAGCGCGAACTCGAAGCCTGGGTAAGCGCCACCCTCGAGGGCTACCGCGCAGCGCAGGATACCATCCCGCCGGATGGCGACACCTGGTTACTGGACCGGGGCGGACCCAACTCCGTGCCAGGCTTGCGGCTGCGGCTGCGCCTACGGCGGGAGGAGGGGGCCTTTACCCTCAAGGACCCGCGTCTGGACTTCTATCTGCTGCGCAAGTTTGACGGGCGCAAGCGCACCCTGCGGCTGGGCGACCGGGCCACCTACACCGTGGAGATGGCCCGCAAGAAGGCCCTGGCCGAATCCCATGACCTGCATCAAGGCATCGACCGGCGGGAGGAGCGCCGCCAGGAGGAGGAGGACCGCAAGGCCCTGGCACTGACCTACCGGGAGGCCCTGGAGGAGCATATCCGTCTGTCCGACCTGGCCCCCGCCACCCTGAGCAAGTACCGCAACAGCCTGACCACCACCTTCAAGGCGTACGCCGACCGCCCCCTGGTGGACCTCACCCCCGAAGTTTGTCGCGCCTTGCACAAGACCCGCAGTGAAGTAAGCCCGGCCCGCGCCGATCAGGATTTCCGCGTCCTGCGGCTGACCTGGAACACTGCCCGCGAGTTGCACCTGAACCCCGAGGGGGAGGCCATCCTGCCTCCCAACCCCGTGCCCCTGGCCCTGAACAAACGCCGCGCTGCTGGCCGCAGCAAGGCTGCCTGGAACAACGTGCCTCGGCGGCAAAGCATCATCCCCGAGGCCCGGCTGCCGGATTGGTTCACCGCCCTGGAGGCCATCCGCCAGGAGACCGCCACCACCGGGGCCGCCCGTCGCTTCTGTGACCTGCTGGAGGCCCTGGCCGTGACCGGGTTACGCCGCAACGAGTTGGCCAAGCTCGAATGGTCCGCCGTGGATCTGGCCATGGGCACCCTGACCATACCGGCGAGCTTGGGCAAGAATCGTCGCGCCCTGATCCGCCCGATCACGCGCCACCTGGAGAGCATCATCAAGCGCCGCGAGGCGGAGCGCACCCTGTTCCCCGACTCCCACCTGATTTGGCCGGGCCGCTTCGGGGATAGCCGCCCCCTCAACGATCCCCGGGACGTGCTGGCCACCGTCGCCACCAAGACTGGCCTCACCGTCCTAGCCCATGACTTGAGGCGGGTCTATGCGTCCGCCGCCGTGCTGTGCGATGTGCCCCAACTGGCTGTCAAGCGCCTGCTCAATCACCTCACCGGCACCGCCGAAGTCACCGAGGGTTATCAAATTCTGAGCCTTGAGACCCTGCGGATTTATGCCCAGAAGATCGAGGACCGTATCATGGGTCAGGCCGCCGCTGTCCCGGCGGGAGCGGATCGCCTGCTGCTGGGGATGCTCGAAGAGATGGGCGAGGCGGAAAAGCGCCGCCTCATCTTCGACCTGGCCGCCCGGCGGCTGGAGAGGGCCGCCTAGATGGAACTGGAACTATCGTATTGGGATGCCCTGAACCTGCTCAACATCGAGAGCGAGAAGGATGCGCGGGATTACGACGGGCTGTGTATTGCGCCTGACGGGATCACGCTGATCGCGGAGAGCTATCGGGACGTATTGACCCCCGGCGAGATTGCCGACCTGTTGCGCCATTACCCTCAAGTAGAACGCGGGGAGCCGGTTTTGACCTTCCCTGTCGCCTGGCCGGCCTTCAAGCGGTTTATCGAAATGTGGTCCCTGGTCGGTTGCGTGGATGGGGTCAAGGCGGTTGATTGGGTATTGGCGAGCCGCCAGCCAGGAGAGGACCCGGAAGCCGGACCAGAGACCAAGCCCCAGGGAAAACTACGAACCGACGTAAAGCGCAACCTGGACGCCCTGGTCGGGCTGCTGACCCTGGCCCTGGTGAAGCGATCGGGGCCTGCTTTCCGCCAAATAACGTTAGGGAGGGAGGTGCCGAATCTGTCAGCCGTGGCCAAAGAACTGCTCGACGTGGCCAAGGCAGAAAAGGTAGGCACCGAGGGCCTGAGCACCACAAGCCTAGGCGACCACTTGGCAGCTGGCCAGGCTGAGCTCGAAGAGCGCCGTCCGGGCTAGTCCTGATCCAACTTCCCCGCTGCCTTCAGGGGGCTTCCATTCGGGAGCCCCCTTTCCCGCCCGCGACTTATCCCCTATGCCTGGCAAGTTCCAAAACTTGCCGCTCGGCAACTTCCAACTTCCAGACTAATACCCGGTTATTCCTGACAATCTCTCCCGAACCCCGGCATCTCCGCCGGATCGGAAGAAAGTCTCATGAACACCGCACAAGACACCGCCCCTGCCGCCCTGCCGCCGCTGGCGGCTGCTTTACGCCGCTTCGCCGGTATTCCGCCCGAGCAAGTCCGGCTCACCACCGCCGAGGCCGCTGCCATGCTGGGGCTATGCGCAAAAACACTAGAGGGCTGGCGGGTTGCGGGCCGTGGCCTGGCCTTCTACAAGGAGGCCCGCACCGTGACCTATCGACTGTCGGACTTGATGGACTTTATGGAGTCCTCCCGTTTTGTGTCTACCCGCCAGGCTAAGACCGCCCGCCAGTTGGGGAGGGGCCACCACATGACACGACAAAAAATACCCCGGGTGGAGGCGAGTAAATGAAAACGCTCCCGAACCCAACCGCATCCGAAAGCGCCCCCAACAGGGCGAATCCGTCTCCTCCCGCTAGTGACCCGTCAGTCCCCGACTTCAATTCATCCAGGAATATCACCATGCAAAACGAAATCACGTCACAGCCGGCCACGACCCTGCCTACCACCGGCACTGACCTCAAGGCGCTGCGCCTATCAGCCAATTACGGTGCCACCCTCGGCGTCAAGAAGATGCTGACCAATGTGCTGGTTGGCAAGCCCAAGAAGCCGCAATTCTTCCGCACCCATGGGTCGGAGGAGATGACTTTCCCCGCCATGATTCTGGAAAACAAGGAGGCTCGCGAATCCTATCTGGTGGTACCCGAGGTCGCGCAGGAGATCGCCGAGTTGGTGCGCGCGGTCAGGCTGCACGCAGCCATCGACCGCCAGAACAACGTCTTCCTGATTCCGGTGCCCTTACCGGGCGAGGACGGCACCCGCAACCCGTGGCATGAATCCCTGGCTCAGGCCGTCGAGTACGCCAAGTTAAAGTGGATTCGCACCAGCGCCAACATGCACGTCGGCGGCTACGACATCTATGAAGCCCAAGCCGAATTGCCTGAGCCGGAGTGGCCAGCAGACGATATTGACGCCCTGGTTCAGGTGGCCTTTCGCGGCAAGATCATCATCAGCCTCGACCACCCTGTCGTGCAGTCACTCCTAGGAAAAATCTGAAGTTGGCGCCCAATTTCGTCGACGGCATCTTCCTGGTGGACTTCGAGTTTCATCCAGCGGATGGTCGGGAAGGTAATCCGCCGGTGCCGGTCTGCCTGGTGGTGCGGGAGTGGCCTGCGGGCCGCACCACGCGCCACTGGCAGAGCGAGCTTCGGCGGATGGCGGCTGCCCCCTTCCCGACCGGCGAAAAGGCGCTGTGTGTCGCCTATTACGCCTCCGCCGAGATGGACTGCTTTCAGGTGCTGGGGTGGCCGCCGCCGGCCAACCTGCTCGACCTCTTCGCCGAGTTCCGCTGCCTGACCAATGGGCTGCGCCTGGCCCACGGCAGCGGGCTGCTCGGTGCGCTGATGTACTACGGCCTGCCCAGCATCGGTGGTGAGCACAAGGACGCCATGCGTGATTTGATCCTGACCGGCGGGCCCTGGAGCCCGGCCGAGGAATTGGCGATTCTCGACTACTGCGAAAGCGATGTGGTGGCGCTGGCCGCGCTCCTCACGGCCATGCAAGACCTGATCGATTGGCCCCGTGCCCTGCTGCGCGGCCGCTACATGCAGGCGGTGTCGTGCATCCAGATGAACGGTGTCCCCATCGATATCCAGGCTCTGGAACGACTCCAGACCCATTGGCTCGCCATTCAGGACCAATTGATAGCTGACATCGACCGGGACTACGGGGTTTATGACGGCCGTCATTTCAAGACCGGTCGTTGGGAGGCGTATCTGGTGGCCAAAGACATTCCCTGGCCACGACTGGCCAGCGGCCGACTCGACTTAAGTGATGCCACCTTCCGTGACATGGCCCGCACCTATGTCGAGGTGGCACCGATCCGCGAACTGCGATCTGCCCTGTCAGAAATGCGCCTGGCGCATCTGCAGGTGGGCGACGACGCGCGTAACCGCTGCTTGCTGTCCCCCTTCCGGGCGCGCACCGGGCGCAATCAACCGTCTAACTCGAAGTTCATCTTCGGCCCCTCGGTCTGGCTGCGCGGGTTGATACGCCCGCCGCCGGGCTGGGGCCTGGCTTATGTGGACTGGAGTCAGCAGGAGTTCGGCATCGCCGCCGCCCTGTCCGGCGACCCGGCGATGATGGCCGCGTATCGCAGCGGCGACCCGTACCTGGCCTTTGCCATTCAGGCGGGGGCGGTGCCGAAGACCGCCACCAAGCAGACGCATGAAGCCGAGCGGGAGCAGTTCAAGGCGTGCGTGCTGGCGGTGCAATACGGCATGGGCGAGGCCAGTCTGGCGGTAAGGATCAACCAGCCGGTGGCGCGCGCCCGCCAACTGCTCGAACTCCACCGGCGTACCTACCGTACCTTCTGGCAATGGTCGGACGGTGCGGTCGATGAGGCGGTGCTGGGCGGCCGGCTGTGGGCCGGGTTCGGTTGGCAGATTCGCACCGGAGGTGAACTCAACGACCGCAGCCTCCGCAATTTCCCGATGCAGGCCAATGGGGCGGAGATGTTGCGGATCGCCTGCATCCTGCTCACCGAGGCTGGTATCCGCGTGTGTGCGCCGGTCCACGACGCCCTCCTGATCGAGGCACCCCTGGGAGAACTAGATCAGGCCATCATCACCACCCAAGCGTTAATGCAGGAGGCCAGCCGGATCGTTCTCGACGGCTTTGCACTGGGTAGCGACGTCAAGGAAGTGCGCTATCCCGACCGCTACATGGACAAGCGGGGCCTGGTCATGTGGAACAAGGTCATGCACCTGATCGGGGGGCCGGCGCTGGCGTGACCTGCGGTAGCACACCGCACCTACCTGCCGTGCGCTGCCGCACCCGTACAGTCTCTTTAAGAATTCTTATATGGATACCTCCGACCTCCAACTACCGGTAAGACGACTGCAGCTTGACGTTGCGACCCGCACGTTGGTGGTCGCGCCCAAGCAGGAGCCATTCCTTCGTGGGCCGATCCCCCTTGCTTGGCTGGCTATGGCAGCAAAGTTACCCGGCAAGACGCTCCATGTGGCCATTGCCTTGTGGTGGCGGCACGGGATGGCCAGGGGTAAGCCCTTTAAGCTTACGCAGACAGCATTGGAGGCCATGAACGTGGAACGCGACGCGGCCAGCGCGGGGTTGGCGCGGCTCGAACAAGCAGGGCTCATTCAGGTGGAGCGCAAGCCCGGCCAGCGTCCCACGGTGGCAATGTTGAGTGTGCCCCGGAGGTAGCTAGGCAACCCTCCCGATGGCGTAGTGATAGCCAATTCCACAGTCAAGACCTGCCTCTCACGGTGCCGGCCTATTCCACGTAAGGTGGACACCGATGCCAACGCCAGCCGGACAGTGATTCCAGGCAAGCTGGACACCTGAGGAAGCGAGACGAGGCTCAGGATAACCATGACTGGTACTGGCCTATACTTCGATCACTACCTAACCAGATGTCCCGCTCTTGGGAAATCCGTTATTAATTTTGGTATAATTGTCATGAGTACCCCGGACGCTTAGCAACCAGCTGAGCCGGGTTTAGGCTAGAGTAGTGGAGGATTAGCACCATGGGTATACGATTAGGCGGACGCGCCAAGGGCACCCCGAACCGAGTCACCGCCGACGTGCGGCAGTGTATCCTCGATGCGGCTGATAAGCTGGGTGGGTGCGAGCGCATGGTGATGTGGGCACAATCTTCCCCTGAGGCTGAAAAGGCCTTTTGGACCCAGATCTACCCTAAGGTCTTGCCCAAGGAAGTCCACCTCGGCGGGCAAGCGGACAACCCGCTCAACGTCGGCATCCGGGTCTCCTTCGTCAGCGCCAAGCCCCGCCCCAGCGATTGGTAACGGCTCTAATAACCCCCCCGTGGGGGGGGCATAGAGGCCCCGTAGCGGCCCTGTAAAGCCACCGACGGGATAGGCAAAACAACGGGCCTGCAGGGCGGCCTCCTAGGGGCGGCTACGCGGCCTATAACAGCCGAGTCCCCGATCACGACGCTGCTCCAGTGCCCTGAATGCCGGACGTCTCCTGGCTGATGCTAGGGGGTCTGGGGGAGGTCGTGGGTATGCCCCTTCGGCGTGAAGCGCGAGGGCGGTGGCTCCGGAATGGTCACGGTGACCAAGCCCGAGTTCGAAGCCCTCCTCCGGGCGACCGGCATCCCGCGGCAGTGGGTCTACCGGCCCGGGGAGGTGTGTCGCCTGCTGCGCATTTCCCGCTCGACCCTCCTGCAACTGTGCGCCCGGGGCGAGCATCCGGCGGTCCGCGGGGCCGATCCCCGCAGTCTGGCGGCCTTTCTGGTGGGCTGCCACCATCGCATCACCCATGAGGCCCTGGTCGATTGGTTGGGACGGAACCAGCATTATGAGCGGGAGAGTGCGTGAAGTGATGGGGGCAGCAAAAAAGGCCCTTTTCCCGGTGGTTTGACAGGTTTTGGACAGGGCTTAATGTCCAGCCAATTGATATTTATTCATAATTTAACTCCGTCAGGGTCAGGCCAGCTTCGGCCGTCAGCCGGCCTATCATGATGTGAATACCGATGCCCTTGGACTCGTCGGCCAGGTTCAGGCCGGGTACCGGGCATGCCGTGCTCCACACGGGCTTGAGCTGGTGCCCGGCGCTGCGGATCTCGAAGCGGTTGTTGTAACGGATACCATTTAAGGTCGGGAATACTGGCCTCCCCAAGAGCGTTAACCGGCCTGCCGTCCTGGACACCTACCAGAAGATTTCCCCCTATACCAGGCCATAGCAAGCCCCGCGCGCCCTTGTCCAGCCATCATCCTCGGGGTCATAGGAGCGTCCAGAAGGGAAATCAACGATCAAACTTGCTATCAGGTCCTTTTGTGACTGAATTATCGGTGACCCTGCCAATATTGTTCGACTTCCCACAATGCTTGATTAGGCATTGAGTTGCGAATATTTTTTATGACTTTTCCATAATCCTCGGAATTGAAACGAGTCCATCCGATTATATTTGCCTCTTGCCATACCTGCTTTTTCCCACCAAAGTTTTCGGCGATTAATGTAGCGAGAAGCACTCTATCAATCGGTGGATGTAGTGCTTTAACGTTGGGGTGGTCATGATGCCCACCGCAAACAAAGCCAGCCTTAAGATAGATATTGATTAACTTAGCTGCCACACCATGAGTGAAGTTGAGTTCTCCGGCTACTTCAATGACCCTATTGCGCCACTCTTCATGTTTGGTGTCTGTTTCTTGTGGCGAAGGCAGTTTGTTTGGGTCGGCAAGCAGTTGTTTTAAGTCGGCTTTCTCAAGTATTTCTTTAGCTTGCTGAACTGAGAAACGGCAGTCCTTGACACTTGCTGCCCTCGCGGCAGACCAGGCAGAAAATCGATGTTTGTGTTCCTCGATGGTATAGGGCATTGGATAGTCTCCTGTTGCTCGTTCACGTGTTCTAGGTTACGGCGGTTCCGGGGGTTGATAATGTCGGCCGTTCCTGGACGGTCAAAGGCCATGGCCCGGCGGATGATGGCTTGCTCCCAGGCCGAGTGGGCGGGGTGCTAGTAGGTCAACATCACACGGGGCAGGTTGTTAGCGGTCGCTCCCATGAGGTTGGTTGAGCCAGGCCGTAGGTTTGTCGCGCGATGACGGGTCGCGCGGGATCGGAACGGGCCACCCGCAACGCAAATCCTGTAGCGACCCATCCTGTCGCCGGCTTGCGCTATCCTGGCACCCGCCACCCGCCAGGAGGTGCCCCATAAAGCTCTACACCGTCCAACCGCTGTCAGTATATGACCTGCTGTGCCAGGAGGGGATGTTCCATTCCCGTCCTTTGGCGCATGCAGACTCGACCTTGGTTGATTTCAATGACAGCTTCCGGTTCGCGCTGGCTTACGACTGGATGATCGGCAGCATGATCGCGCGGGGCCTCAGCCGGCCACACCCCGAGGTCTATCCGATTTGGGCCTTTTATCGTTGGTACGGTACTACCATGCCCAAACCGGATCTGCGCTGTGTGGGCATGAAGGACTGGGGCCACCGGCAACGTCTGGCCCTGTTGACCCTGGAGATAACCGATGAAGGGGTACTGCTCTCCGATTACTGCCGTTGGTACTCCTGTCTCAACTATCAATATGCGGGAACCGTCAAAGCGAGCGAAGCCTTTGAGCGGCGCTGCAACCGTCATCATCCCAAGCCCAGCTACTCGGAACCTTTGCCCGCGCCTTTGCATCAGGAACTGGTCGCCAGTTGGGACCTGGTGCTTGATATTGAGACCTCACGGCGTATGTTCCGTAAGCCAACAGCCACCCACATCATCCAAGCGACTTTCTGGGAGGTGACGGCCCAACAAGTGGTGGCCGCTGTCGCCTTTGGTGATGGGCGGCCCGTGGCTCGGCTGCCGTTGCCAGGCAGGCGGCCACGCCGCTCGGGCCACCAGGCTAAGGGGCGGGTCGCTGAGCGTCGATCCCCCCTCTCAGCCCGCCGCTGGCCCCGCATAGAGGGCTGCGGCCTGGGCCAACCCTTGACGCAGTTCCTCCCGCAGGCTGACGGGGGCCATCACCACGGCATCGGCGCCCAGGGAGAAAAGCCAGTTGCGCAGTTGCTGGGTGTCGGCGACCTTGACCCGTAGTTCGGTCCAGTCATCGTCCAGGGGCTTGATCTTCTGTCCCGGGGCGATGGGTGTCTCGGCCAGGTAGGCGGCCAGGGTGCCCCGGACCTTGAGTACCAG
>JBGAUE010000067.1:0-9569 GCA_044228795.1 Chromatiaceae bacterium
TGCCGATCGTGACAACAGGCTCTTTGCTAAACTCTTTCATGGGTCTGCCCCGCTACCTCGGTTGACGATGCTTCAAGCACATCGCTCATTCTGCCCGCTCAGGGCTCGTTGGAGGAGCGGGCGGACCATCCCATTACCCTCTATCTTCTGGCTGCTGACGCTAATCATCGTGATCAAATTGATAATAAGGCTTAGTCAAGTTGCGAACACGGGTTAAAATCTGCGGGCTAACCCGCGAGGACGATGTGAGGGGGGCGGCGGAACTGGGTGCCGATGCCATTGGGCTGGTCTTTCATGCCCCTAGTCCCCGGGGAGTGGAGATCGAGCAGGCCCGGGCCTTGGGCGCCTGCCTGCCACCTTTTGTTACCCGTGTCGGGCTCTTCGTGGACGCGGAGCCCGACCGGGTACGGGCGACGCTGGAGCGGGTCGCCCTTGACCTGCTGCAATTCCATGGTGAGGAGCCTCCGGAATACTGCGCCGCCTTTGGGCGACCCTGGATCAAGGCGATCCGTATGCGTCCCGGTGCGGACCTGCGGGCCTTGCGCGAGCGCTACGGGGCCGCCGCCGGCCTGCTGTTGGATGCCTATGACCCGGTCCGGGCTGGCGGTACGGGCCAATGCTTCGACTGGGACCTTGTCCCGGCGGACCTGGCACCGCATATCGTGCTCGCCGGGGGACTGGATCCTGGCAACGTGGCCCAGGCCATCCGCCGCGTGCGGCCTTATGCGGTCGATGTGAGCGGTGGGGTAGAGGCGGGCAAGGGTATCAAGGATCGCGAGAAGATGGCGGCTTTCATGAAAGGTGTAAACGATGGCGACCAATCGCGTTGAGGCCTACCACTGGCCGGATGCCCGGGGACATTTTGGTCCCTATGGCGGGCTCTTTGTCCCTGAGACCCTGATGCGACCCCTGGACGAACTGTGCCAAGCCTATGAGTTCTATCTCCGGCAACCGGAATTTCTCGCCGAATTGGACGCCGACCTGCGTGACTACGTGGGCCGACCCTCGCCCATCTATCATGCCGAACGCTGGAGCCGGGAATTAGGCGGGGCCCAGATCTACCTTAAGCGCGAGGACCTGAATCATACCGGCGCCCATAAGGTCAACAACACCATTGGCCAGGCCCTGCTCGCGAAGCGTATGGGTAAGACCCGCATCATCGCCGAGACCGGCGCCGGTCAACATGGCGTGGCCAGCGCTACCGTGGCCGCCCGCCTGGGGCTGGAGTGCGTGGTCTATATGGGCGAGATCGATGTTGCCCGGCAGGAAGCCAATGTCTATCGCATGCGCCTCCTGGGTGCCGAGGTGGTGTCTGTTAAGTCCGGTTCCCGCACGCTTAAAGATGCCTTGAACGAGGCCATGCGTGACTGGGTTACCAACGTCGATAACACCTTCTACATCATCGGCACGGTCGCGGGGCCTCACCCCTATCCGGCCATGGTGCGCGACTTTCAGGCCGTGATCGGGCGCGAGTCCCGCGCCCAGATGCTGGAGCGTACGGGCCGGCTGCCAGATGTCCTGGTGGCCTGTGTCGGGGGCGGCAGCAACGCCATTGGCCTTTTTTACCCCTTCATCAACGATCAGGAGGTGGCGCTGATCGGCGTCGAGGCGGCGGGGGAGGGCATCGAGACAGGTCACCATGCGGCGCCCCTGTGCGCGGGCCGGCCCGGGGTGTTGCACGGTAGCCGCACCTATCTGATGGAGGACGCAGACGGCCAGATCATCGAGACCCACTCGGTCTCCGCCGGCCTCGACTACCCCGGCGTTGGGCCTGAACATGCTTGGCTTAAGGATAGCGGCCGCGCCCAGTACCGCTCCGTTACCGACGCCGAGGCCCTGGCTGCCTTCCATATCCTGACCCGCACCGAGGGCATCATCCCGGCACTGGAATCCAGCCATGCCCTGGCCCAGGTCATCAAGCTGGCGCCGACGCTGTGCAAGGATCAGAGCATTCTCGTCAATCTTTCGGGCCGTGGTGACAAGGACATGCATACGGTCGCCGCTCATGAGGGCCTCCAGATATGAGCCGCATCGCTGCCCGTTTCACCGACCTCGCCGCCCAGGGCCGCACCGCCCTCATTCCTTTCGTCACGGCGGGGGACCCCGACCTGGCGACTACGGTCCCCTTGATGCATGCCATGGTCGCCGCCGGCGCCGACCTCATCGAGTTGGGGGTGCCCTTTTCCGACCCCATGGCCGACGGCCCCGTAATCCAGCGTGCCAGTGAGCGCGCCCTGGCCCACCACACCCGGCTGCGGGATGTCCTCGACATGGTGCGTCAGTTCCGGGCCCAAGACGAGGCTACCCCGGTCATCCTCATGGGTTACCTCAATCCCGTCGAAAGCATGGGCTATGCCGGCTTTGCCGAGGCGGCCAGCGCGGCGGGCGTGGACGGCATTCTGATTGTCGATGCCCCCCCCGAGGAAAGCGGCGTCCTGGTGACTATCCTGCGGCAGGCCGACATCGACCTGGTCTATCTCCTGGCGCCCACCTCAGACGAGGATCGCATCCGCAAGATCGGCGCCGTGGCCAGTGGCTTCGTCTATTACGTCGCGGTCAAGGGCGTGACCGGGGCGGGTCATCTCGACCTGGAGGACGTGAATGCCAAGTTGACGGAGATCCGCCGCCTGATTCAACTCCCGGTGGGCGTCGGCTTCGGCATCAAGGACGCGGCGACCGCGGGCCGGGTGGCGCGGATGGCGGATGCCGTCATCGTCGGGAGCGCCATCGTCGGACGGATCGAGGCCCTGACCATGAAGCCGGAGCATATCCCAACGGCTATTGGTGAATTCCTCTCCGGACTGCGCGTTGCCATCGACGCCACGGACCGGGTCCGAGGCCTTAAGTAGTTGCCAGCGGAGATAGCGGTACCCATGAACTGGTTCGAAAAACTGATGCCGAGCCGCATCCGCACGGAACCCAACAGCAAGCGGGCGGTGCCCGAGGGCATTTGGGCCAAATGTCCCGGCTGCGGCGCGGTCCTCTACCGGGCGGAACTGGAGCGTAACCTGGAGGTCTGCCCCAAGTGCGGCCACCACAATCGCCTGAGTGCCCGGCGTCGATTAGACCACTTCCTCGACCCCGAGGGCCGCGAGGAGATAGGCGGGGAACTGGAGTCTGTGGACCCGCTCAAGTTCAAGGATCTCAAGCGGTACAAGGACCGGCTGGTCCAGGCTCAGAAGGAGACCAACGAGAAGGAGGCCCTGGTAGTCATGCGCGGCCGGCTCCGGGGCCTGGAACTCATCGTCGCCGCCTTTGAATTCGAATTCATGGGCGGTTCCATGGGCTCGGTGGTAGGCGAGCGCTTCATCCGCGGGGTGGACGCGGCCCTGACCAATAGCGCGGCCCTGGTCTGCTTCGCCGCCAGTGGGGGCGCCCGCATGCAGGAGTCGCTCTTTTCCCTGATGCAGATGGCCAAGACCAGCGCCGCCATCGGCCGTCTGCGGCAGCGGGGCCTGCCGTTCATTTCCGTCATGACGGACCCGACCATGGGTGGCGTCTCCGCCAGCCTGGCGATGTTGGGAGACATCAATATCGCCGAACCCAACGCCCTCATCGGCTTCGCTGGACCTCGCGTCATTGAGCAGACGGTGCGCGAAACCTTGCCGGAGGGCTTCCAGCGCAGCGAGTTTCTGCTCGAACATGGCGCCCTGGATATGATTCTGACGCGCCGGGAAATGCGTGACCGCATCGCGAATCTGATCGCCATTCTTACCCATCGCGGACCGGTGTGAGCGACTAGCTTGCGCCCTGCCAATCTTCAGGCGTGGCTGACTTGGCAGGAGGGCCTGCACCCGGCTGCCATTGAATTAGGTCTTGACCGGGTCGGGCGTGTCTGGGACCGTCTGGGCCCCCGCGCCCTGCCGTTCCCGGTGATTTCGGTGGCGGGAACCAACGGCAAGGGCTCCACGGTCGCCATGTTGGAGGCCATTTATGGTGCCGCTGGCTATCGGGCCGCCGCCTATACCTCGCCCCACTTGCTTCGCTATAACGAGCGCATTCGTCTCGATGGCCGGGAGGTCCTGGATGAGGAACTGTGTGCCGCCTTCTCTCGCATCGATGCTGCCCGGGGTACGGAATCCCTGACCTATTTCGAATTCGGAACCCTGGCCGCCCTGGATCTCTTTCTGCGCGCCCGTCCGGACCTGGCCATCCTGGAGGTTGGTCTGGGGGGGCGGCTGGACGCGGTCAACCTTTTCGATGCCGATCTGGCCATCATCACGAGCATTGGCCGCGACCACATGGCCTGGCTGGGTGAGACCCTGGAGGAGATTGCCCTGGAAAAGGCCGGCATCCTGCGCCCAGGACGACCGGTTCTGTACGGTCACCGCCAGCCCCTGCCGGTCCTGCTTGCCCGGGCGACGGAACTGGGCTGTCCGGCCCAGGCCCTGGGCCGGGATTTCAATTGGACCGAGGAACCGCCAGGTTGGCGCTGGACCTGCCCTGGCCTGCCCTCCCTGAGCCTGGCCACCCCGGCCCTGCGAGGTACTGTCCAATACGATAACGCCGCGACCGTGATCATGGCCACCCACCTCTTGCGCGATCGGCTGCCGGTTTCAGTGGCTCACCTGCGCCAGGGATTGCAACGGGCGCATTTGCCCGGCCGCTTCCAGGTTCTGCCGGGACAACCGACCTGGATCCTGGATGTCGCTCACAATGGTCCCGCGGCCCAGGCCCTGGCTGCAAATCTCGCCAGCTTTTCCTCACAGGGCCGCCGGCATGCCGTTTTCGGATTGTTAGCGGACAAGGAGCCGGCCGCCGTGGCGGGACCCCTCCTGGACTGGGTGGATTGCTGGCATCTGGGCGCCGCGGCCAACCCCAGGGCCTTACCGGTGGCTGCATTGAGTGGCGCCCTCGCGACCCTGGGAAGGGAACGGGGAAGAGCCTTGAACCTCAAGGAATATGGCGGGATTGAAGAGGCTGTCGCTGGTGCTGGCGCTAGCGCCCTGACAGGGGATTGCATCCTGGCCTTTGGCTCCTTCACCACGGTGGAGGCGGTATTGCGGGGGATATTGCTGACCGGGCACTCCCCCGCCTAGCACCCTGATTCGTGACTTGTCATGTCAGGAACGCCAATAGCGGCCACGGCTATTGCTATAATCTCCCCATAGGGTTGGCCGGGGTCGGTACCTCGTGTCCTCAAATAGGCAATGTCTGACAAATGGGCCAAGAAGCCCCAGGGAGAACGCGATGGAGGAAGGGTCCAAGCGACGTCTGATCGGGGCCACGGTTGTCGTGGTCCTGCTCGTTATCTTTGTGCCCATGGTGATTGAAAAGGATCCCACGCCGCCCGTGCCCCCGCCGATATCGGAGGCGGCGCACAGGGGTCAGCCCCGCCCTGAGATGGATGCCGAGTTTCGTCAGCCCGGTAACCAGTCTTCCTTGGCGACCATTACCGAATTGCCGCCTCCCGACCTCTTGACCCCCTCCGAGCGTGGTATGGCGGGTACCGGTTCCCGGGTAGATATGCCGGTGACGAAGCCAGCCACCTCAAAGTCTGCCGATGGTCTGAAGCCCAAGGAGGTCACCAAGCCCACGGCCAAGGAGGCTCCCAGGGAGACCAAAAAGGAGGTCGCCAAGCTAACCCCAAATGATCCTGCCAAGGACAAGTCCGCCGCCAAACCCGCCGATTCTGGATCTAAGAAGACCGGGACTGGCTGGGTCTTCCAGGTGGCCAGCCTTTCGGAACGCTCCAAGGCTGACGAGATGGCGGGGAATCTCAAATCCAAGGGCTTTCCAGCCTTCGTAGAGGCGGCGGAGGTCAACGGCAAAACCTACTTTCGGGTTCGCGTTGGGCCCCGTCAGGAGCGTAAGGATATCGATGCCCTGGCCGCCACCGTGCGCGATAAGACCGGCCAGTCCGGGCAGGTACAGCGTTACTAGGCCGGGATTGCCAGCAAGACCACGCCTTGCTATGCCAACGCTAGCCTCCCGATGAACCTCAACTGGATCGATGCCAGCATTCTGGGTCTCGTTGCCCTCTCGTCCCTGATCGGCCTGGGGCGGGGTCTGGTGCGGGAGTTGTTGTCCCTGGTCATCTGGTCCCTGGCCCTGCTGCTGGCCTGGCGTCTATACCCGCTTCTGGAACCGGAGCTCACGCCCTGGCTCGCCGGCAACACCAGTCGCACGGCCGCGGCCTACCTTCTCACCACCTTGGGGCTGGTGATGGTGGGGGGGCTGGTAGGCTATTTCCTGACCTCCCTGGTGGAACTGGCGGGACTGGGCGGCACAAGCCGGCTGCTGGGTGCCTTTTTTGGCCTGATACGTGGTGCCCTGATCGTCACCATGCTGGCCTTTCTCGGTGCTCTGACGCCGCTGCCTGAGCAGCAGGCCTGGCAAGACTCTGTGTTGATTGGCCGTTTTCAGGTTCTGGCCGAGCGGGTTTTGGCGGAGATACCGCCCCAAGTGGCAGAGCGCGTCCAGACGATGATCTTGCTCCAGAAAAGCCATTAAATTTTAATAGGTTGCGCCTTCGGTCATGACAATGCCCAGGCGCGGTCGGAAATTTTCGAGCCGCCTGCCTCGCTACCCTTTACGCTCGGCGTGCCATTGGGTAAGGTGCGGCTTCCGCGGCCTTTGGCGCCCCGTCGCCCCAACCACGAGGTGGTTCATGTGCGGTATCGTCGGTATTGTTGGTAAGGGTCCCGTCAACCAGTCCTTGTACGATGCCCTGCTGGTTCTCCAGCATCGGGGCCAGGATGCCGCCGGGATCGTCACCTGCGAGGCCGAAAGGCTCCATTTGCGCAAGGACATGGGCCTGGCGCGGGATGTCTTCCAAACCCGCCATATGATCCAGTTGCGGGGCACCATGGGTTTGGGCCATGTCCGCTATCCCACTGCCGGGGCCTCCTGTTCGGCCGAGGCCCAGCCCTTCTATGTCAATTCACCCTATGGGATCGTCCTGGCCCATAACGGCAATCTGACCAACGCCCACGCCCTTAAGCATGATCTTTTCGCAGAGGACTTGCGCCATATCAATACCGAATCGGATTCGGAAATCCTCCTCAACGTCCTGGCCCACGAGTTGCAAATCGAGGGTAAGTTGCGTATTGATGAGGAAGATGTCTTCCGCGCCATCGCTCGCGTCCATCAGCGTTGCCAGGGCGGTTACGCGGCGGTGGCCATGATTCCTGGCTTTGGCGTCTTTGGCTTCCGCGACCCGCATGGCATCCGCCCCGTCGTCTATGGCAAGCGGGAGACCGCACAGGGCGATGAGTACATGATCGCCTCGGAGAGCGTGGCCCTGGATACCCTCGGCTTCAAGCTGATCGCGGACATTGCCCCGGGCGAGACCGTCTTCATCGACGTCAAGGGCCATTTGCATAAGCGCCAATGCGCCCCTCGGCCCATACTCTCGCCCTGCATCTTCGAGTTCGTCTATTTCGCCCGCCCGGATTCCTTCATTGACAATATCTCCGTCCACAAGGCCCGTTCGCGCATGGGGCGGAGGCTGGCGGCCAAGATCCGGCGGGAGTGGGGGGATCATGACATCGACGTCGTAATTCCCATCCCGGACACCAGCCGGACGGCAGCGTTGCAGCTCGCCCAGGCACTGGAGGTGAGTTACGCCGAAGGTTTTATCAAGAACCGTTATATCGGCCGCACCTTCATCATGCCCGGCCAGCAGGTGCGCAAGAAATCGGTGCGCCAGAAGCTCAACGCCATCGATCTGGAATTCCGGAACAAAAATGTCTTGCTGGTGGACGATTCCATCGTGCGGGGCACTACCTCCCGGCAGATCATCCAAATGGCGCGGGAGGCCGGCGCCCACCGAGTCTATTTCGCCTCTGCCTCGCCGCCGGTGCGCTATCCCAACGTCTATGGTATCGACATGCCCTCCGCCAGCGAGTTGGTCGCTCACGGCCGTACTGAGGAAGAGATTCGCCAGGTCTTGGGCGCCGATCGCCTCATCTTCCAGGACCTGGAGGATCTGATCGACGCCGTCCAGAAAAAGGGCAAGAGCGATGTGGATCGCTTCGATACCTCCGTCTTTGATAGCGACTACGTCACGGGCGATGTGACCGAGGTCTATCTCCGGCAACTGGATGCTACACGCAACGATGCCGCCCAGGAATGCCGGAACGGTCTCGGCGAATCCATCATAGAGCTCTACAACAATGCCTGATTCGTACCCCTTGGAGGGCGCCGGATTCGCCACCCGGGCAATCCGCATTGGCCATCACCGCACGGTGGAAGGGGAGCATAGTGAGCCCATCTTCGCCACCTCTAGCTTCGTCTTCGCCAATGCCGCCGAGGCGGCGGCACGCTTCGCCGGGGATGTGCCGGGCAACATCTACTCGCGTTTCACCAATCCCACGGTGCGGGCCTTCGAGGAACGCCTGGCGGCCCTGGAGGGCGGCGAGAGCTGTGTTGCGACCGCCTCGGGCATGGCCGCCATCCTCGCCACTTGCTTGGGGCTGCTCCAGGCCGGGGACCATATCCTCTCATCCCGCGCCATCTTTGGCAGCACGACGGTCCTGTTCAACAAGTACCTGGACCGCTTCGGCGTAGCGACCAGCTATGTGGACCTGCCCGATCTGGATGCCTGGGCCGCCGCCATCCGGCCCAATACCCGGCTGTTCTTTTTGGAGACCCCCTCTAATCCCCTGACGGAGATGGCCGACATCCGCGCCTTGGCGGATCTGGCCCATGCCCATGGCTGCCTGTTGGCGGTGGATAACTGCTTTTGCACTCCCGCCCTGCAGAGACCTTTAAGCCTGGGCGCCGACCTGGTCATCCACTCGGCCACCAAGTATCTGGATGGTCAGGGTCGTTGTCTTGGCGGGGCCGTGGTAGGTGATGCCCGTCGGGTGGGTGAAGAGGTCTATGGGGTCATCCGCACCGCCGGGCCCAGCATGAGCCCCTTCAATGCCTGGGTCTTCCTCAAGGGCCTGGAGACCCTGGAGTTGCGGATGCTCGCCCATGCCCGTGCCGCCCAGGCCCTGGCCGAGTGGCTGACCACCCACTCCGCCGTCGAGCGCGTCCACTATCCCGGCCTCGCCTCCCATCCCCAACACCACCTGGTCGGCCGCCAGCAGCGCACCGGCGGCGGCATTGTCGCCTTCGAGGTGCGCGGCGGACGGGAGGCCGCCTGGCGGGTCATCGACGCTACCCGCTTCCTCTCCATCACCGCCAACCTGGGTGACACCAAGTCCACCATCACCCACCCCGCCACCACCACCCATGGCCGCTTGACTGCCGAGGAACGCGCCCGCGCCGGCATTAGCGATGGCCTCATCCGCATCGCCGTCGGGCTGGAAGACCTGGCCGATATCGCCGCCGATCTGGCCCTGGGGTTGGATCGGGAATAGGGTCCGTCCGCTGTCCTCATGGCCAATCGGGGAGGGGGCTGATCCCTTTCGAGAAGCTATTCACCCGCATCCGGATGACCCCAAACATCCTTTCTCATCCTTAAATCAGGGATCGCGGTAGGCCGGAAACCTCATCCGGTACTCTGTACAAAGGAATTTCGAAATTTTAATGTTAACCTATTTTTCCTCAGTTGACTTCGACAGAACGGCTGTAAGCTCAGTGCGGGAGCGGGCTTGCATCAGAACAGGAGGGTCACC
>JBGAUE010000068.1:0-8792 GCA_044228795.1 Chromatiaceae bacterium
GAGAAACTCCTGAGATAGTTTCTCCCTATCGTGCCGCAATGGATTGTCCTTGCCCAATTTTATACGTGCTCGCCCTGAAGGCGATCCCCTCCTTGGCCAGCTATCGCTTGGCGTACTCATGGCCGTTGAGGCAGACCCGGGCCGTGTAGGGGAAATAGGAGGAGAACTTGATGAACAGCGGGCCGAAGTCCTCATCCACCAGGTAGAAATAGTAGTGGTTGCACATCACCGAACTGCGGTTCAGCCAGGGATAGGGCTGGCCGGTGTCTACGCTGAATCTTCTTGATTACGCGGAAACTGGCGAAGCGCTCTTGTGCCTTGCCGATGTAAAGCACGCCTTCGGTGGCAGAGAAGTCCTTGAGTCGCTCGCCGGTCACCTCGTCCTTGCGCTGCCCCTTGGCGAACGCGACGATTTCGACCCCCTCGTGTTTGGCGAAAGCATGGATCGCCTTGACGAAGGCGTGGCTCATCGGTGCCATCAGCGTGGTCGAGGCCACCTTGGCCCCGCAGTGGACCTTGAAGAAGGTCGCCACCCCGCCGCCGGTTTGCAGCATGGGCTGATACAGGTTCAGATACACCCGGTCGATCCCCTCGACATCCAGCACCACATGTCCTTCCAACAACTCGCGCACCGTTTGTTCTACCATGACAACAGGCCCCGGTTGACGTCTCGGCTGCAAGCCACCACGCCGCTTCGCGCGGCTACCAACGGGAGCATAGCTTCCCGTCAATCAACCGGGGCCGCCTAACCCACCCACGCCGCTTCGGTCTGAGGCGGAGCTTCGCTAGGGATTGCCTCGTCACGACCCATTATCAACACCCATTATTGGGATCTAACAGGCTTTCCGCAGACTATGTCAGGTTTATTGCCTGCAGATCCCCGGGCGTTTTGCTCCCCCTCAGCCAGTTTTTCCCAATCAGGTGATGTGCATCTGACGGGCGATCAGCTCCACCGGATGCAGCACCTCGACCCGCAAGCCCGCCTCCTGCACGCCGGCGGCCAGGTGGAGGGCGCAGCCGGTGTTGGTTGTTACCAAGATAGGAGTTCCTAAGGCGGCCAGGCTGGCGATCTTGGGTGCCAGCAGGGCGCGGGACAGGACCGGGCATTGCAGGAGGTAGGTCCCAGCGGCCCCGCAACAAAAGGAGTTGTCAGGCAGTGGGACAAGGGTGATGGCGGGGATGCGTCGCAGCAGCGCAAAGGCCGCATCTTCATTTCCCAACCGGTTGCGCTGGGAGCAGGGGACTTGGACCGCAACCCGTTGAGGCAAGGGAGCGAGTCGCACCCTCTCAGGCCAGTCCCGATCCGCCAAAAATCGGCAAATGTCCTGGGTGGCGCTGAGTCCCGGATGAACGCGCAGTTCCGCCACGCAGGCGCTGGCGAGCCCGATGGTTGTCAAGTCGGTGAAGGCTAAGGCGTTGCGAGTCAGACGCCGGTCGGCCCCCTCGGGCCGGCCGTTGTGGCGGTGCAGGGCGCCGCAACAGGTCTGGTCGTCAGGAACCATGATCTCGAGGCCAAACCCACTCAAGACCCGCACACTGGCCTCGATGGCGCCGGGCTGAGCGGAGCGGGCGATGCAGCCCAGAAAAAGCCCGATGCGGTCCCCCGACTCGGGCTGCGCCGGTTGGGTGGCGGCCATCCTGGGGAGCCGCTCGAACTGGATAACCAGTCGATGTAGTGCGGCTAGGCTGGGCCAACGGCGGATACCACTCCAGGTTGCCAGGCGCGCCAGTCCTGAGCCGCGATAGAGGCGCCCGAACCCGACGGCGAGGGTGGTACCGATACGGCTGGCCAGTGCTGCGAGCCAGGCATCCCGCAGGGCGCGACGCCAGGCGGGGGCTGCGAGCCATGTAGCCGCTCGGGCCTCATCCATCAAGTCTCCAAAGGGGACCAAGGTGGGGCAAGCTCGCTCGCAGGCCAGGCACTCCAGGCAATTATCCAGGTGATCAAGCAAGGGTGGTGAGAGGTCCAGGTTGCCCTCGGCCCAGCCCTGGATCAGGGCGATGCGTCCGCGCGGGGATTCAGCCTCCAGGCGCGCCTCCCGATAGGTGGGGCAATGAGGCAGGCAGAGGCCGCAGCGGACACAAAGGTCGGCGGTTTGGGCCAGGTGCCCGGCGATGTCGGCTTGGTTCAAGTCAGATTCTGGTGGCGAGGGTGAATGGATGAGGCTAGGCGTTTCTGGTTGGTAGGCGGGTCGGGCCATGCGGAACGGGGCGAAAGGGGGGTGATAGGTTTCTTCGCATGCCGCTAATGGTAACCTGTTCGCCCGTTCAGGGTTCAGCCGGGGAGGCCAGGTCCACCATGTCCTACTACAGTTATCACGTCTTTATGTGTGCCAATCGTCGCGAGGACGGCAGCCAGTGTTGCGCCCAATATGGCGCCGAGGATCTGCGTCATTATCTCAAAGGGCGGACCAAGGAACTGGGTATCGCCGGTGAAGGAGGCGTCCGGATCAATAGCGCGGGTTGTCTGGCGCGTTGCGGCGAGGGTCCTGTGATCGTCATCTATCCGGAGGCGATCTGGTATAGCTATATCGATTGCGAGGACCTGGAGGAAATCCTGCAACGACACCTCATGGCGGGTCAGGTCGTTGAACGGTTGCGGCTGCCGGGATGAGTCACTCAGCCTGCCGACTTTTTTGCGCCAGGTGTGGCGCCCAAGGCATGGCGCCCAAGGCATTGCGCTAAAACCTCTGGAGGCGCATCATGCCTCTTTATGATTGAGATTCATCAATCGGCACCCACAATCTTGCAACCGAATGTCAATACTGCTTGTATGGTTAAAGGTTGTTGCATACCCCCTCCTTGTTTGTACTGGCCAGTGCGGACAGGGATGGACCGGTAAGTAGCCATTGTACCGTGACAGGCACCATACTTCGTTAGCGCGCCGCGCAAAGCGTGGCGCATCTGGTCGGGTGAAAGTCCCGGCATGGTAAGGGTTAACCACCCACCATTACCGAGTGTTGCGCCTCTGATGGAGCGGTGGTTGCGGTAGGGAACGGCGGTCACCTGCGAACAAGAGAGGTGAAGCGTACACAGGGTATGTTATAGGCCGGATGGGGTCGCCGCCCCTTAAAGTTGGTATCGCTTCGAAAGGCCGTTCCGGATGGGTCAGCGTGGTAACGTGCGCGAAACCTAAACGAACTGGGCGTATGGGTGAGCCTGGGGAGAGCTGGCGGAGTTCTCAAGCTATGGCATGTGACAACAGATGCGACAGGAACGCGGGAGACCCTTGCGGCTCCTGTCTCGGTTCCACACAGTAGACAACAGGCATATGGCTATTGAGGCACGAAGGGGAAACCCGCCGACAGAACTAGGCTGGAGCCTACCGCTGCCTGGCGCGCCCGAGACAGGTAGGACTGTCGAACCCCGACATAGGGAACGGCATCTGCCGGCTGCAGGGGCGTCGGATCATCCCATAGTACTCCGAGACGGTAGAGCCGTTAACACGGGGAAGGGGGTGACAGTCAAACGTAGTCTGCAAAGGCCACTTGCGCCGGACCATGTCGGGCCGGAGCACGTCGAGCCAACCTTCTTGCAGGCACTATCCACCAAGGCGGGAACTGCGCGGTCCCACCGATTCCAAAACCTCTACGGCCAACTGAACGAGTCGCTGCTGTTCGAGGCTTGGCGCCGGCTGAACAAGCAGGGTGCGCCTGGCGTGGACAAGGTGACGATTGCCCAATACGGAGCAAATCTGGGGCAGAACATCAGCAGGTTGGCAGAGCGCCTGAAACGGGATGAGTACCGAAGCCGGTTGATCCGGCGAAAATACATTCCCAAAGGAAACGGCAAAGAGCGGCCCCTGGGGATACCGGTCGTGGAAGATCGGTTGCTCCAAGGGGCGACCCGGTTGTTGCTGGAAGCGATCTTCGCAGAGGACTTCCTCCCTGGCAGCTATGGCTATCGGCCGAAGACCGGGGCGCAGCAGGCGGTCAAGGATCTGACCTTTGAACTCCAGTTCGGTAGCCATGGTTATGTCGTCGAGGCCGATATCAAAGGCTTCTTCGACAACATCGACCACGCTTGGCTGCGGCGGATGCTGGAGGCACGGGTCGATGACAAGCCGTTTCTGGGCCTCATCGATAGCTGGCTGAAGGCGGGCATACTGGAGCGCGACGGCGCGGTCATCCATCCCCAGACCGGGACCCCGCAAGGTGGGGTGATCTCGCCTATCTTGGCGAACATCTACCTGCACTTTGCATTGGACCTATGGTTCGACCGGGTGGTCAAGCCGCGCTGTCAGGGACAGGGGTACCTCATCCGTTATGCCGATGATTTCGTCTGCGCCTTCCAGTACAAGGACGAAGCGGAGCGGTTCTACCAGGCACTGCCGGACCGACTGGCCAAGTTCAGCCTGGCGGTAGCCCCGGAGAAGACGTGCATCCACCACTTCAGCCGCTTCCACCCGAGCCGGAGGCGACGGTTCACCTTTCTGGGCTTCGAGTTTTATTGGGAAGCTGATACCAAGGGTGTACCACGGGTATGGCGGCGCACAGCCAGAAAGAAACTACGGGCGAGCATCAAGGTTGCTAAGGACTGGCTGAAGAGCCATCGGCCCACGCCGCTGTCAAGGTTGATACCTACGCTGAGCCGCAAGGTTCTCGGGCACTATAACTATTTCCGTGCCATCGGTAACCAGCAATCGCTGTGGATATTCTACAAGGAGGTCGTCAAACTGCTCTACAAGTGGTTGAATCGACGGAGCCAGAGGCGAAGCCTGACCTGGGACGGGATTAAGTGGGTCCTGGCAATGTTTGCCTTTCCCAAGCCTTACCAACCCGGGGCGGGCACACGGAATCGGGGGCTGGCGTGAAGACCTGTTCTTCTGCGCGAGTGAGTATGACTGAAGAGCCTGGTGCGGGAAAACCGCACGCCGGGATCTGTGCAGGGGGCGTCGGGTAACCGGCGTTTCTACTGCGACAACTAACCCCCTATACCTGTCTTACTCCGGCAAAGTCGCTGGTTGATAGCTTGTTAGTTTGCAGATGCGCGTACTAATTGTCGAGGATGATCCCCTGCTAGGGGCGGGCTTGGCGACCGGGCTCGGTCAAGACGGCTTTGTGGCGGACTGGCTGACGGCCGCCGAGCCCGCCCTGCACGCCCTTCGTCTCGAACACTTTGACCTGCTGGTCCTGGACTTGGGGCTGCCCGATCGCGATGGTCTGTCGCTGCTACGGGAGCTACGGCGTGAGGGTTCCACCCTGCCGGTTTTGATACTCACCGCCCGCGATGCCGTGGCGGAGAAGGTCGAAGGGCTTAATGCGGGGGGCGATGACTATATGATCAAGCCCTGCGATCTGGATGAATTGAGTGCCCGGCTACGGGCACTCGCCAGGCGTGGTTGGGGTCAAGCCGCGCCCCTGTGCAAGGCGGGAGACCTGACCCTGGATGCCGTGACCCGGGTTGTGACCTTAGGTGGGCAGACCCTGACTTTGTCACCCCGGGAGTTCGACCTGCTTGAGATCCTGATCGCTCACCCCGACCGACCGGTGCTCCGGACCCAACTGGCGGCCAGCACCCAGGGCTGGCAGGGGGAGGTCGAGAGTAATTCATTGGAGGTTCACATCCACAACCTGCGGCGCAAGCTTGGTAAGCGCAGAGTCATCACGGTGCGAGGCTTTGGCTACCAATTGGTCTCGGAGCCGGCGCCATGAGCTCCATCCGGCGGCGACTGATGCTGTCCTTGTTTGGCCTCTGGATCCTGGTCTGGACGGCGGTGGCCCTCATTGCCTTCGATCGCTCCGGTCATGAGGTTGACGAACTCCTGGATGCGCAGATGGCTCAAACCGCACATGTTTTGCGAAATCTCAGTTCGGCTGAGCCCGCCTCCGGTATGACTCTGGCCCCCCAGACGCTGTCGGCGGTGGGTCACCCCTACGAGGCGAAATTGAGCTTTCAGCGCTGGCAGGGGGAGCAACTGGTTGGCAGCTTTGGCGCGGCGCCCGCCGCGCCACTGGTACGAAAGGTGGGGTTTTCTGACCAAAAGCCGGCGGGGGCCTCCTGGCGAGTTTTTGGGTTGCCAGGCACCCAACCAGATGAACTCTTGATAGTGGCCCAGGATTCCTCGATTCGTAGGGAGTTGGTGGGTTTTCTAACTATCAATACCCTCCAGCCCATCCTCTGGTCCCTACCGCTGAGTATGGTGCTCATCTGGCTGGCGGTGAGCGATGGTCTCGGACCCCTTAAACGTCTTGCCATCAGCATTTCCCGCCGCTCCGTGGATCGGTTGGGCCCGATCGACGGGCAGGGTGTCCCCGTGGAGATTCGTCCCCTGACCGAGGCCCTCAATGGCCTCATGGCCCAGCTCGACGAGGCGTTGGCCATGGAGCGACGCTTTGCCGCCGATGCCTCCCATGAACTGCGTACCCCCTTCGCGATCATCCGCACTCACGCCCAAATCGCCAAGCGCAGCAGCGACCCCGCTGAACGTCGCCAAGCCCTCGACACCCTGATCCTGGGTGTGGATCAGGCGACCCGCTTGATCACCCAACTCCTGACCCTTTCCCGTCTCCAGGGTGATGTCCAGGAGGCGGAGCCAGGGATCTCATCTCTGGCGGGGGCGGTGACTCGGGCCGTGGCTCACCAGCAAGCCGCCGCTCATAACCGTTCGATCACCCTGACCACCTCCATGTCCGACGGACTCTATAGCTTGGTCCCGGTACCCGGCGAGGTGCTGGGCACCCTGGTCAGCAATCTCGTCGAGAATGGGGTCAAGTACACCCCCCCGGGGGGCTGGGTGCAGGTGGCATTAGTGCCAGAACGGGGGCAACTCCTGCTGAGGGTCTCTGATTCCGGCCCTGGTATCCCCCCCGCTCATCGCGAGCGGGTCTTCGATCGCTTCTATCGCCAGCCGGGTCAGTCACAGGGGGGGGCGGGTCTGGGGCTGGCCATTGTGCGGCGCATTTGCGCCTGTTATGGCCTAGGGATCGAACTGCGCGAGGGGGCGGAGGGAGTTGGTTTGGTGGTTGAGGTGAGCTTTCCCTTGTCTTCCGATATTCATTCCTAATATCAGTCAGTTATAATATTTAAGGTTCTTAAGGTTTTTTTAAGCTTCTCCGTAGTAACGTGCGCGCGCCCTCGGGGTTAAACCCCGACATGGATAACGATTCACAGCCCACCCTAGGAGAGGCAGATGACCACGCCCCAATTACGGCGCCAGGAGCGCCACTTGCTCAGCCCCGATCGGGGATCGCCACAGCCACCACCACTTATTGGTCGTCGCTGGGATCTCGGACTACCCATATCCGGCCTGGCTCGCAGTACCGCCGCCCCCTTGGGGATGGTATTGTCGATAAGCCTGGCGCTGGCGTGGCCAGCCTTGGGCTCGGCCGCCTCCTGCACCATCGCCCCCAATAACCCGACCATCAACATGGCCGGGAGCGTCTCCTGGTCCGCCACCTACAGCGGTTTCTCGAGGACGCCGACCTACGCCTGGACCTTCCCGGGCGGCAACCCGGCCAGCAGCACCAGCGCCACCCGCAGCGTCAGCTACGCCAATGCCGGGGCCTCCACCACCAGTTTGACGCTCACCCGTGGCCGCACCAGCGCGACCTGCACCTCGACCGTTACGGTCCGGGACACCCAGGCTCCGTCGACCACCAGCGGGCTTGGCACCACCGTGGTTAGCGGCACCCAGATCAACCTCGCCTGGACCGCGGCTACCGACAACGTCGGCGTGACCGGCTACCGGGTGGAGCGCTGCACCGGCGCGACCTGTACCAACTTCGCTCAAATTGCCACCCCGACCACCACCAGCTTCAGTAACACCGGCCTGACCGCGGGCACCGCCTATCGCTACCGGGTGCGGGCTGCCGACGCGGCAGGCAATCTTGGCGGCTACTCGGCCATCGTTACGGCCACCACCCCGGCGGGTGATACCACCAAGCCGGTCGTGTCCATCGCCACCCCGACCTCCGGGCCCTACCACGCCCCGGGCATCGTGCCCCTCAATGCCACCGCCACCGATAACGTCGGTGTCACTAAAGTCGAGTTCTACGATGGGGCCGCGCTCAAGGGGACCGATACCAGCAGCCCCTACAGCTACAACTGGTCCATCGCCGCCGCTGACGCCGGCACCAGCCATAACTGGACCGCCAAGGCCTACGACGCGGCCGGCAATGTCGGTACCACCGCGGCGCTGAGCCTGACCGTGGCGCCTTTGGCTCCCAACGTCTCCATCAACTCCGCCAGCACCAATGCGCTGGATGCGGGCGTTGACCCCTATGCGGTCGGCGCCGTCACCGAGGGCCCCAAGCCCAAGAACGCCAACTCCCTGAGCCCGACCCCTGGCACCGGCACCACCGGCTATCAGGTCGTCGCCATCAACGACCTCGGCATGCACTGCGGCGATCTCGACACCCGCGTCTCCAGCATCCTGCCGCCCTTCCAGGTCCTGCTCGCCCAGGTCATCCAGAAGGGGGCCAAGCCCACCATCCTCGGGCCCACCCAGGCCGCGGTGTCCTACACCGCCGCCTCCAACGCCAATGACCCCATCCTCAGCCAGCCCATCGACGCGGCCACTGGCTACCCCTTCACCGGCCTCACCGGCAGCGCCGACGTTTACAAGACCAACTTCTGGTCGGTCGCCTCCAGCGCCTACGACCCCTTCTATCCGCCGGGCATCCTGGCCGCCTTCTATGACCCCAACAACCCGGCCAACAACATCGACCTGGGCCTGCCAGTCCCCAACGTTGAAGACCTCTATATTGGCCCCGACGGGTTAGTCAACAGCGGCGACGAGTTCCTCTCCGCCACCCAGCATGCCATGCCCGGCATCGCCAACCCCTTCCTGG
>JBGAUE010000069.1:0-8285 GCA_044228795.1 Chromatiaceae bacterium
GCCGCGTTAGCGGCCCCGCCCAGCCGCTTCGAGCGGCTCACGAATGAAAGCCCCCGGCTCTGCCGGGGGATGGTTACCATGGGAATAGGGGTGGCCAGAGGGTGAAGGTACTGTCTTGGCCGGTAAGGCTGAAGACGTTGATCCGCTCTTCAGGTAGGGTGGCGATCCTGCGTGTCAGAGGCAGGCCAAGGCCCATGCCTGAAACCCCGCTCCGGAGTGCGAGGTACCTGGATTTCTGAAAAATGCGAAACAAGTCAGCGGGGTACCTACCGAACCTGGCATCGTTTCCCTGGATACCGGGTTCATCCCGGTTCCTGAGCGCCTTGATGCTGATGGCCACACCCGGCGACGAATGCTTGGGGGCATTATCCATCAGATTGAACTGCCCTGTGGTCACCCGCCTGCCGTCGGCGTGAAGACGTGGGTATGAGTAGCAGGGCCAGAATCTCCCGGCCAGTGCCGGCTTGATCAACAGGTCGGTGCTGCTGACGCTGAGTAAGAAGGTGAACAGGAAGGTCCAATCGGTCATCATTTGGCTTCCCAAAGGCGGTTTGGCGCGTGAGCGGGCTCGAGCGCAGTCAACTCAGTACACGCAGATTACCCGCTACCCGAAGCCGTAGTCCTTGGTTGTGAACCAGTTGTTCCCAGGTCCGGTAGGGGGGTGGCGGTTGGTAACTATTGAGCCGTGGATCATATTGACCCTCGCTACCGGTCAGGACCCGCATGGCATCGGTGGCGGCGGCCTTGCCCCCATTATCCGTAGCGCGCCCTCCGCCCCAAAAGTCGTTGCCTGGCCAGGAGACTGGGTCCCAGGCGACCAGGCTGTAGAGCTGGCAGGCGTTGAAATCCTCCCCATCCTCGGCGTAGGCCTGGGGTCGACACAATTGCGGCGTCTCAGGGTTGCCCATGCACAGGGGTCGCACGCGCAGGGAGAGGCCATTAAAGTCATGCCGCTCGTTCGCGCACTCGTCAAAGGGGTCGTAATGAATGGCCCGGATTTGGGTTAGGCGCCCGGCGTGTCGCCCCAGCATGGCTAGGAGGGCATCCTTGAGGTAATGGCCCAGGGTGCCCCGGAAAGGCCCGGCGAACTGGTCACAGCCCAGGGCCGGCAGGGTGATCAGGGCCTGGTGACCTCCTATCCGGGCCTCCTCATTGATGTGGAGGAATAGCGGCAGCAGGCGTCTTTCATAGAGGGCGCGATATCCCGCCGCATGGATCCGCCCATCCCGGGTTAACGTCGCCCAATCCCCCGCTATGCCGCCTTGTTTATTACAGAGCAGGGCGCCGGGAATGAAGAGCAGGTTGCCCATCAGGGGTTGCTCATGAACCCGGGGAACCCAATGGCGGCCGTCATCAAAGATGCGTACGGGCAAGGCGATGCCCAGGTCGCCGAGGAGGGTCAATTCGGTCAGATTCCAGTCGCGCCCATCCCCATGAATGGCGCTTTCGGCGCGGATCCGCGGTGACTTCGTGTTGACCAAATGCTCCAGAAAGGCCTCGTCGCTCATGCTGCCGACATCCTGGTCATGTAAGTCCGCCCGCAGGCGGCCGCCCGCATGGGCGAGGCCCTGCATGGCTAGCCCGGTACGATAGTTCTGAAGATCACGAAAGCTTTCGTTGTGGAGGAGAAAACAATAAGGGCTCATGGCACAATTCGGACCCAGATTGGAGACAGGCGGATCAAGGTTAGGGGGCGGTGCACCCTTCAGCTAGCAGTAATGTTGGTGGCAGGTAGAGTATGCAGAATGTGCCAGGGTATGACTAGGCATTAATTCCGACCAATAACGACATATTGCGACATATTTAAACATTTTTTGTTTTGAAACAAAATGTTAAACTGATGACAGAATGTTGCTGTTACCCTAGTAAGTTACGGCGGTCAGGATGGTTTCGGTCCAACTGGGTGAGATGCTGGGCGGAACGGCTGGTGGAGACATGACAGACGGGAGCCGGAGATGCCCTCAGATCGGTCGTGGGGACCTTGGGGTTATGTCACTATAGGGTCACCACAATCCTTTGGATACTTGATGACCAACCCCGAACGCCATGCCGGGTGCTGGACACCCTCTGCCACGACGCCGCGGGGGTGGGCGAGTCCCGTCTCCGCCGCTTTGGGCTTCGCCCTGGGTGTCTGCCTCTTCTTCACCCATGTCGAGCCGCCACCGGTCTGGCACTTGGGGCTGTTGGCAGTGGCAATGGCCGCTTTGGCCTGGCATTGGGCGGCCGTCCGCCCCCTGTTCTGGTTGCTGTTAGGGCTCCTTTGGGCCCAGTTCCGGACTTGCGACCTCCTGTGTCACCCCTTCCCCCCGGATCTGACCCGTGCGGATTTGCGCCTGGAGGGTCGGGTGGCCTCGCTACCAGAGTCTAAGGCGGGGGGGACGAGCTTCCAGTTTCGTATCGGGCGTGCCTGGCAGGGTGAGCGGGAATTGGGGTTCGCAGGCCTGGTTCGCCTGACCTGGCGAGGGGCTCCCCCCTTGCGAGTGGGGGAGGGCCGCGTCCTGATGGTAAGGCTCAAGCCCCCTCACGGCTTCGCTAATCCGGGCGGCTTTGATTACGAACGCTGGCTTTTCCAGCAGGGCATCATTGCCACGGGTTATGTGCGCGAGGGCGGTGATCTGGGCCTGAATGATCCCGATGCCGGTCCCTATTGGATCGACCGTTGGCGTCAGGGCCTGGGCGAGCGATTGAGCCGGGTGTTGGAGGGCTCACCGGCAGCGGGGCTGGTGCTGGCCCTGGTGCTGGGGGAGGACACGGCCTTGACACCAGCACAATGGGAGGTACTGACGCGCACCGGCGTCAATCACATGGTGGCTATTTCCGGGTTGCATGTGGGTCTGGTGGCGGCCGGCCTGTTCTTTCTGACGCGCTGGTCCTGGTCACGCTCGCCCTGGCTGGTTTCCCGACTGGCGGCGCCCCGCGCGGGGGCCTTGGGGGGGCTGGTGGCAGCCCTGATCTACAGCGCCCTGGCGGGCTTTGCGGTCTCCACTCAGCGGTCAATGATCATGCTGGGGGTAGTGCTGGTGGCGCTGTTGTGGTCGCGTACCCCCCGGCTCTGGACGGGCCTGACCTTCGCCCTGGCCGCTGTCTTGCTGTTGGACCCGACGGAGGCTCTCAGTTTTGGGCTCTGGCTGTCCTTTGGCGGGGTGGCAGCCCTCGTCTATGGACTCGGCAATCGGTTGGCCCTGGAAGGCCTATGGCGGCGCTGGGGCCAGGCGCAATGGGTGGTGACTCTGGGGTTTCTGCCGCTCTTGCTGCTGCTCTTCAGTCGTGCTTCGGTCGTCTCCCCGCTGGTCAATCTGGTGGGGATCCCTCTCTTTGGCCTGCTCCTGCCGTTGGTGTTGATAGCGGCTTTGCTGGTTCTGATCACGGGGATAAGTACGCCTCTGATCTGGACAGCCTCCCTTTTGGCTTGGCTGATGGATAGCCTGGCAGCGATCTCGGCCTGGCCCTGGGCCGCGGTGGGCATCTCGGCGCGGCCGGACTGGGCCTGGGTGGCGGCCTTTGGCGGTGCCCTTCTGCTAATCGCACCCCGCGGTTTACCCGGGCGTTGGCTGGGATTACCCTTGCTGCTGCCACTTGGGCTGCTGGCACCCCCCGCGCCCGCCACTGGGGAGGCCTGGTTGCGATTACTCGATGTGGGGCAGGGGCTTTCCGCCGTGATCCGCACTGCCCATCATGTTCTGGTCTTCGATACGGGTCCGGCCTTCCTGGGTGGTTTCAACACAGGTGAGGCGGTTGTGGTTCCCTACCTGCGGGAGCAAGGTCTGACCCGGATCAATGCCCTGGTCCTCAGTCATGGGGATCAGGACCATGCCGGTGGCTTTACGGGTCTGGCCGCCAAGTTGCCGATTGATCGCATTCTGGCGGGAGAGCCAGAACTACTGGCGGAGCCCCAGGCGGAGACCTGTCTTGCCGGCCAGGGCTGGACCTGGGATGGGGTGGACTTTGCGGTGCTCTATCCACCCCAAGCCGGGCTGGCTGGTAACGATAGCTCCTGTGTGCTGCGCGTGGCCACCCAGGGGGCTAGTTTGCTCTTGGTCGGCGACCTCGGTCAGGCTCCGGAAAGGCAACTGGCGCGTCACGCCAATCTGACCGCGACCCTCCTGGTGGCGGGCCATCACGGCAGTCATAACTCCAGCAGCTCCGAATTCCTGGCGGCCGTGGCACCGAGCTGGGTGCTTTATGCCAGCGGTTTTGCCAATCGCTTTGGCTTTCCTGCCGCCCGGGTGCGCGAGCGGGTGGCCGCCACTGGCGCCCGGGAGCTGAACACGGCGGAGGCCGGAGCCATCGGTTTCGTCCTGACCCCTACGGGTCTGGAGGGTCCCGAGCTCTATCGCGAGGCCCATCCGCGTCTCTGGTCCTGGCGACCCCAGGGCGAGAGGTAGCCAGGTTCTGGCGCCCCGCTTGGGGTATCATGCCACCCATTGCAATGCGTCCCCAAGAGGTGATTGACCCGTGTTGGAGATGATGAGGGCCGGTGGCTGGTTGATGTGGCCCATCCTGGCCTGTTCCGTGGCTGCCATGGCCATCATCCTGGAGCGCCTCTGGAGTCTGCGCCGTCGCCGGGTTATGCCGCCGAGACTGATGGAACAGGTCTGGCAGTGGCAACGGGACCAGGCCCTGACTCCGGAGCGCCTTCAGGCCTTGGCTCAGAGTTCCCCCCTGGGACGGCTCCTGAGCGCCGGTCTGGTCAACCGTAATCACTCCCGGGAGATCATGAAGGAGGCCATCAATGACGTGGGCCGTCAGGTGGTGGCTGACCTGGAGCGTTACTTGAACACCCTGGGCACCATTGCCTCGGTGTCACCCCTGCTGGGTCTGCTGGGCACCGTCTTCGGCATGATCGATATCTTCACCGTCATCATTGATGCGGGCGTCGGCAATCCCGGAGTCCTCGCTGGTGGCATCTCTGAGGCCCTGCTGACGACGGCGGCGGGTCTGACGGTGGCCATCCCCAGCCTCATGTTCCATCGCTATTTCAACGGTCGCGTCAATCAATTCGCCCTGGCTATGGAGGAGGAGGCCCTCAATCTGGTGGAGGTCATCAAGGGGGAACGCGAGGCCTTGCCAGGGGCGGTGGCGTGAATTTGCGTCCCCAGCGTCCCGAGCCACCGGACATCAATCTGGCGCCCCTGATCGATGTTGTTTTCCTGCTCCTGATCTTTTTCATGGTGACCACGACCTTCAAGGACGAAGTCGGCATCAAGATCCAACTGCCCGAGGCCCAGAGTGGGGCGACGGTGGCTAAGCAAGCCCTGACCCTGGTTATCGACGCCAGTGGCTCCTTTTATATCAACGACCGCCAGGTCGTGGACACGCATCCGGAGACCTTGCGCAAGGCCCTAGGGGAGGCAATTGACCAGGCCCGGCAAATTTCAGGTGATAGGTTGCCGGGAGAACTGCCCCTAGTGCTCATGGCCGATGCCCAGACGCCCCACCAAGCGGTGATGACCGCCCTCGATGTGGCCAGCCAGCTTGGGCTGACGCGTTTTTCCTTTGCTGCTACCCATACGCAAGACTCGCCATGAGCCGGCCCGATGTACTTGCCCCCGGCACGGCCCGCCGTATCTATGTGCGCCTGATTGGCTACGCCAAGCCTTATTGGCGCATGTTCGTCATTTCCACCGTGGGCATGGTGTTCTATGCCGCCACCGAGCCCCTCTTCGCATCCATGATGAAGCCCCTTCTGGATGGCACCTTCATCGACAGGGACCCGGATGTTGTTAAAGCCATCCCTCTGACTTTGCTGGTTATTTTTATTGTGCGGGGGGTCGCCGGCTTTATCAATACCTACTGTCTGCAGTGGGTGGGGCGGCGGGTGGTGGCCGACTTGCGTCAGGAGATGTTCGAGCACCTGCTGCACTCGCCCGCCGGCTATTTCGATAGTCAGAGCACGGGCCAGATCCTGGCCAAGCTCACCTACAACGTCGAGAACGTGGCCGATGCCGCGACGTCCGCCATTACCACCATCATCCGCGATGGCCTGACCGTCATCGGCCTGGTGGCCTACATGCTTTATATCAATGTGATGCTCTCGGCTATCTTTCTGCTGGTGGGTCCGGCCATGGGTATATCCATTCGTTATGCCAGTCAGCACTTTCGCCGTCACAGCAAACGCATCCAGGATCGGGTCGGGGAATTGACGCATGTAGCCCAGGAGGCCATCGATGGCCATCGGGTCGTCAAAGCCTTTGGGGGCCAGGCCCGGGCGGCGGAGCGTTTCAGCTTCGTCAACGAAAAGACCCGTTCTCTGCAGATGAAGATGGTAGCCACGAATGCCATCAGCGTCCCCCTGGTGCAAATGGTGTCAGCCATCGCTATCGCGGTCATCATCTACCTTTCGACCATGCAGGGGCTGCGTGAGGACATCTCGGTCGGCACCTTTATGTCCTTCATCCTCGCCATGGGCCTCCTGCTCCAGCCGATCAAGAGCCTGACAGGGATCAATAACCAGTTGCAACGCGGTATCATCGCCGCCGATAGCCTCTTCGAATTGATCGATTCCCCCGCCGAGGTCGATATGGGCGTCAGGACCCTGGCACGCGCGCAGGGGCGGGTGGAGATTCGCGGCTTAACTCATGTCTATGATGCCGATAAGGGTCCCGTACTTCGCGATCTAAATCTGATGATCGAGCCCGGGGAGACCCTGGCCTTGGTCGGTCGTTCGGGGAGCGGTAAATCGACCCTCGCCAGCCTGCTGCCGCGCTTCTACGACCCGCTAGAGGGCGAGATCCTCATCGATGGTATTCCCACCCGCGACTTGACTCTGGCCAGCCTGAGGGCCCAGATTTCCCTGGTGACCCAAGAGGTAGTGCTTTTTAACGACAGCATTCGCAACAACATCGCCTATGGTCACCCAGGCACGGTAGATGAGGCTACCCTGGAGGCGGTGGCGGAGGCGGCCCATGCCCTGGATTTCATCCGCGACTTGCCGGAGGGCTTCGATACTCTGATCGGCGATCGCGGCATCCTGCTCTCAGGCGGACAGCGCCAGCGCCTGGCCATCGCCCGCGCCATGCTCAAGGATGCCCCCATTTTGATCCTGGATGAGGCGACCTCGGCTCTGGACAGCGAGGCTGAGCGCCATATTCAGGCGGCCTTGGAACGGCTGATGAGTAATCGCACCACCTTGGTTATTGCCCACCGGCTTTCCACGATCGAGCGGGCGGATCGCATCCTGGTTCTGGATCAGGGCCAGGTGGTGGAGACGGGGAGTCATGCAGACCTGCTCGCCCTAGACGGGCATTACGCCCGCTTGCACCGGATGCAGTTCAACGATATCCCGCCCGATTTGGGCCCATGAAGATGGCAGATATCTGGTATGGCCGCCATTGGCTGGCCTGGCCTCTGGTGCCCCTGTCTGGTCTCTACCGGCTGGCGGTTTGGGTGCGGCGCCGGGCCTTTCTGCGGGGTTGGCTAGAGAGCCTGAGGCTACCCGTGCCCGTGATTCTGGTGGGCAATCTCACCCTTGGGGGTACCGGCAAGACGCCTCTGGTGCTTTGGCTGAGCGACTATCTGCGTCGGCAGGGCTGGAAACCCGGCATCATCCTGCGCGGCTATGGCGGTTCGGCTCGGGATTGGCCGCGCTGGGTGACGGTGGATGGCGATCCCCGGGAGTTAGGCGACGAGGCAGTGCTCCTGGCCCGGAAATCCGGTGTACCGGTGGTGGCGGATCCAGATCGGGTGGCGGCGGGGCGGCTGCTGTTGGATCGGGCCGGCTGCGATATTATTGTGGGCGATGATGGCCTGCAGCATTATCGGCTCCAGCGCGATCTGGAGATCCTGGTCATTGACGGCGCCCGCGGCTTTGGCAACGGTTTCTGCCTGCCGGCTGGACCCTTGCGCGAGCCGATCTCCCGGGGTCGGGACATCGGACTCAAGGTCTGCACCGGTGGGTCTTGCCCCGGTGCCGAACCTGTGGTGTTGCGGATGGGGGATCTGGTGAGTATGCGCCAACCAGCCCGGACCCTGCCCCTGGCCAGTTTCAAGGGCCGGTGGGTGACGGCGGTGGCGGGGATTGGCAACCCGGAGCGCTTTTTTGTCCTACTCCGCCAGGCAGGATTGCATCTGGATGAGCGCCCCTACCCGGATCACCATGGTTTCACCCCCGCCGATGTCGCCACCTGGCCCCTGGGGCCGGTCATCATGACCGAGAAGGATGCGGTCAAATGCCTGCCCTTCGCCGGGGAAGAGCATTGGTTCCTGCCCGTGGAGGCGGTCCCGAGCGCCGCCTTCGAGCTTCAATTGTCCCTAGCCTTGAAAGGTCTGAAGAATGGATAAGAAAC
>JBGAUE010000006.1:0-170640 GCA_044228795.1 Chromatiaceae bacterium
CGAATGCCTCAAAACTTGGTACCGCGACCACCCTGAACTCTTTCACAAGCGACCATACAATCAGCCGGGACTTGACATCTAGGAAAAAGCGGGGAATCCTCAATACGAAACACGCGCGCATGCTGAATCTGCCAGGCGAGGAAACTTTGTATATCGCCAAGCGTAGAATCGAATACCCTCTTCCCTTGTGGGCCACGACCCGCGATCTTGATGTCACGCCCCGGGCGCTGCACGATCATCCAAAGCCCGGACAGTGCCTGTACCCTCTCGGCGACATCTCTGAACGCACTGACATAGTCCGCGATACCCTCGATACCCCAAGCCGACAAAACCGCCCAGTTCGCCACTTTGGGTTTGCCCTTGTCGCAATGATCCTTTTCGAGATAGCTGCGGCCAACATCCGCCCAATAACGGGGCCAGTCGAGATCGGCAAGACTGTCAGCCGGCAACATAGTGAACTCATTCAGCCAGCCATACCGATCCTTGTCGTAATCTTGCTTGCTATGCTTTATCCACTTCGGCTGCCAGGACACACCGATATATCCCAAAATCGGCGCCAAATGCATACCCCCAGGCAGTTCCTCCGGACGCGCGAGGATGAACCGAGTACCGGGGGTTTTTTTCACGAACGCCTCCGCCCAAGGGTTGTCCCAAGCGGCGCCGGCATAAACCTGCCCAGCGGGTTGCCAGTCCCCCCCTTGGGTCGGAACACGAATCCGCTGCGACAGTGTCACCCGCAGCTCGTCATTTAAGACATCACTACCTTCGTCAGCCTGACACCCGATTGCCTGAAGGGCTTGCAACACATCCCGACCGTTTTGGCGCCACCACGCCGCATCCGACTGTACAGCAGGCAGCAGAGCGTACTTGATCAGCGCATCAGGTTTGAGTTCGTGAAGCAGGGGCTGCTGATCACTCCCAGGATTTCTGAACGCGCTGATCAGTTCAAAGTCCCATATCTTCCGATTCCCATCGACTTCTTTGGCTTTCAGGGCCTTCTGGAATGTGGTCGCCAGGCAGTCGCACCGGATGATCTTGGGCAGCTCCAACGCTTGTTGGCTTCCCTGAAAGAGCGGCGTTTCGTTGGCTATTGACCGCCAACGCCCATCCTGTCCCTGCCAGATTTTGAGGGACTTTGTAATTTCTTGAAAGGATTCCTGCTCTTGCCTTCGGGTATAGGTGTCCTTGAATCTACGCCAGTCGATGTCACGATACGCGGCAGCAAGCAGCGCATGAGCCTGACACGCGTCGTCCACATTGTCCGGCTGGAAACCGCTCAAGGCACTGGCATAGGCGGAGGGACTTAAGTCTGTCGCACCGAGTTTCCTGAGAATCCCTCGCGCCTGGTCGTCACACCAATGGGGATGGGGTAGGTCTTGGCGTTCAACCGGAGCTTTGCGCTTCAGTAGAAGTTCTCCCAGCCCATGCGACCAAGTCCTGAGTTCAGAGGGCGCCCCGACTGAGCCACCGATGGTCGGGACAAACCTGGCGCTTCTGAGGGCAGCAATGAGGCTGTCGTGTATCTCGCGATGCACCCCGCTCTCCGGTGGATTGGTAGGGATCAGGTAGTTGAGGGCGCCTGAACCATCCTGTTGGACAAGGGCCGGGATCACGACCTCCCCCAGCAGGGCGCAGAGGGCCTTGATGAGGCCACGCTGGTAAGGGAGGTCATCCTCGGCCAGGCGACTGCGGTCGGCCTTGAGCAGAAAGGTGCCATGCACCGCAATGGCCTGCAGGGGTGAACGGCAGTCGGTCGCGAAGAAGTTGGAGACACGGTCGCTGGCCCCGTCCGCCTCGTCATATATGCCATCCACCTGCCAGGCAAAGCCGATCTCCGCCTCGCCGATCTCGGCTTCCTTGGCGGGGCGCAGTTGCGGCAACGCGCGCTTGACGACCTGATACTCGGCAACCGGAGCGTCGTTCTGCCTGATCTGCAAACGATAACAGCGCGTGCCAGGTACAGGGGCTTGCCTCCCTGTCCGACACAGAGACCATTGGGCGGATTGGCCGTCAACGGCGACCTGAACCTGGTCCAGTCGATCCAGAAACAGAAACCGACTCGGGTCGATGTGATGCAGGGCCTTGGCCACTTCCGCCGCCTGTTCCGCGCGGATACGCAGGCGAAAGATGGTCTGCCAGTCCTCATCCTCCAGTTCACCAATCCTGGCGTCCCGCTCGGCATCCAACGGCACCTGTAGGAGGGGCATCTTGTCGTCAGGCCAATGGCCTTTGCTATCCAGGTCAACGCAACCTTGGTCCCCGAGGCGATTACGGATCAGGCGTGCAGCCTCAGGTCTATCGAACAGCGCCGCAATGCCGCCAGAGAAGAGTTCGATGCGATCAGCCCAGTTCAATACCGCTTTAAAGCCGGTGCCTTTGCTGCCGATCATGCGTCGCTTGCAATCCTGGCGGTGTTCCTCAGGCTTCCCGCTATCGTTCAGATTGCAAAGCGCTTGAAACCCTGCGTCACTGAAGGGTGCTCCGTGGTTTGCGACGATCAGACGTTGATCCGAGAGGTCGAACAGCACGCCCCCGGAGCGCCCGGCATCGGACTCGGACAGGGCATCCTCAACGTTTTGCAGCAATTCCAGGATTGGGCGTTGCAGATATTCGCGACGTTGGGCCTCCTCGCCGTTGAAGGCACTGCGAATCAGGCTCGGGTCTGCCCTGTAGGCATTGAGGCGTTTCTCGCGTTGCCGTGCAACTATGGTTGTTGAGGATAATTGTTCGGGCACCATAGGATGACGCAACCCCATTCGATTGATTTTGTCGCTCTCCATCCGGGGAAAGGCCGTTGTTAGCGTGGGCGCCCGCCAGCCGATAACGCTCGTGAAAACTTGAGTCTACCGTGACGCACTACTGCCCAGGGTCTTGGAACATTTCAGCCCGCTGATGCAGCTTATTGCTCGCAGCACCAAGGTGGATTCATTGAACCAGGTCAATAACACCCCCAAGAGGGTCGGAATACGGTGCAGGCTCTAGCCCTAAGGAGGTCCTCGCAATACCGATGCTAAGGGACAAGACCTGAAATGCTAAATTAGGGGACTTGGCCCCAAACGCATGGGGTCACCATTTTGCTGACCCCGCAGCCTTCAGCAGATGGCCGCGGCGACGCTACTGGCCAGGCAAAATAGCACAGCCAGGGGGATGGAAGAGAGGGAAAGGGGGGACATGGCGGTTTTCTCGGGGTCGATTTGAAAGGACATCCAAATTTCAGGTGGTGAAGTCAAGGCTCAGGTGGGTCTTCGGGCTCAGTAACAGCCCGAACGATCCGCGCCAGCAGCAACCGCACCTGTTCCGGGTCGAGCCCCAGCCGGCCCGGCTCCAGATGCACCTCCAGGCCGGGCCTCAGGGTCACGCGGCTCCAGACCTCCACCGTCCCCGGCTCGGTGGGCGGGGGCAGGGCGCCGACCTCCCCGCGCAGCAAGTGGCCAATCCGTTCCAGGGATACCCCTGCCTGCTGCCATTTGCGGATCAGCAGCAACTGCTCCAGGTGGCGGCGGGTGTAATGGGCCCCGCGCTTGGCCCCCTCGGGTGGGTCGAGGAGGCCCTTCTGGGTGTAGAAGCGCACCGTGCGGCGCACCACGCCCGTCAGGGCACAGAGTTCGTCAATGCCGAAGGTCGGCTCCGCTGGAGATTCCAGGACGTGCTCCGGCTCGGATAGGGTGGTTTCAGTTTTCATGGCGTGGCAGGAAGACCGGTTTTGGCGAGAGCGAGCAAGCGGTTGACATGCTCCCCCGGCAGGCCGTTGACCATCCCAAAATACAGCCGAGGGAGGGTCGCGGGCGGATAGGAGCGCCCAACAGACGCCAGCATGATGACAACCCAAAGAACGGCGACGATCACCTGGCCTTCCTCTTGGCCTTGGGCAATGAGGGCCTGCACCGCCTCCACCAGGTTGACCGGGAGACCGCTGCTGAGCACATCTGACAGGGACGGGAAAGGCTCCTGGGGATCGGCCAGACGCTCCGCCTGGGCATCCAGCCAGGCCTCGAAGCAACCCGGGGCCGGGGGCTGTGCCTTGGGCCTGGCGGGCAAATCGAAGCCGTATTGAATCCGGGATGGCTTGGGCCGGGATAATGAGACTGACTTCCCGCCCAGAGGGCGGGGCGTGGTCACCTTGGCCGCACCCCCGCGGCGCAGAAACATAGGCATATCCAGGAAACTGCTCTCACAGACCAAGGCCTTTTTGTCCATCATCGGCGGGGATGCGGCCACCGACCCCAGCCCCCCCCAGCCGGCGGCGAGCTGGTGGGGGACTTGCCGCACCTGGGGCAGGCTGTCGGCCTGCTGGGTGGCGTCCCGGGGGTCGCGCAGCACAAAATGGGTATGGGGGGACACCAGTTGGTAGCGGACGGCCAACGCGGTGGCGGTCGCCTGGTCCAGATCAGGGAGGCGACGGGCAGCGGCCAGGCGCGGCAGGGTATCCGCTGGGGCCACCGCTGGCCAGGGTAGGAGGGACAGGGTCTGGGATTGGGTGCTGCCGTCAGCGAGGGTGAAGGTCAGGATGACCGGTCCCGTCGGTGGGGTGCTGAACCCCGCTAGCCAATGGCGGGTGTCGCCGGCAAAGACGGGGCCCCGCTGGGCGCGTACTTGCCAGGTGGGTTCACTGGGCCAGGTGACCTGGACGGTCCCCTGGAGGCCGCGAATGCGCTCAAACTGCCGCACGATCTTGTCGCTTATGGCCTCGTTGGGGTGGACCAGGGTACAAGCCCCGCCGGTGTTGCGGGCCAGGCCTTGCACCAGGTCTGCGGCCACCGCGGCGCCGACACCGATGGTGAAGATCCGGTCCCGAGCCCGGCGGGCGTAGCGGATCATCTCCCGGGTATCCCAGGCCTCGCCATCCGTGATGAGCAGAATATCGAGGGCCCGATCCTGGCGTTGGCGATGGGCCATCATCATGGCATCACTGATCTCAGTCCCACCCCGGTCGGCCTGGAGGTGGCGGATAGCGTGGCGGGCGCTGGCCAGGTGGGGGGCAGCCGCGGGTACCAGATCCGGAAACAAGGCCTCGGGCTCATTGCCGAAGACGATGAGATTGAAACGGTCCGCCGGCAGCAAGCGGTCGAGGATGGCCGTCAGGGCTTCACGGGTCTGGGCGATGCTGTCACCGGCCATGGAACCGGAGGCGTCGGCGACCAGGACATAGTCGTGCCCGCTGGCGGGGGCCGTTACCGGGAATTGGGGCTGGACGCTGATGAGGACGACGGCTTCCGGCGCGGGTCCGTCCGCTGCCGGCTGTTCGTCCCGGGCGATCAGGGCCTGGCCGGCACGGGCTGATCCGTCGGCGCGGATGAGCAGGACCAGGTCCCGGTCCAGGGGCGCGGAACCCTGGGCCAGGCGCACGCGCTGGCCCCCCTCCTCCGGGATGACCAGGAGGGGGTGGGAGGGGGAGTCGACCTGGGCCTGGCGCAGGCTGCTGCCCAGGACCAGGTCCAGGGTAAAGCGGTGCTCGGTGAACAGGGCGACGTGGGGCACCTGATGGGGCGCCAGCCCGGCCTGGTGGGGATCACCATACCGCGGCGCGAGGGTGGTGGGCAGCAACAGCCGCCACAGCTCGTCATCCCAGACGCCGAGCAGGACGTAACGGTAGTCGAGTTCCGCCATCTGGCCCGGCAGCAGGTTGCCGACGTTGATGGTGTAAAGGCCGGGTCCAGCGCTTTGCAGCAGGATGGCGCCGTCACCGCTGATGATGGCCTCCTCGTAATCCTCTTCGGCCTGCTGCGCTGGCAGCACCTGGCCGCGCAGCACCCGTCCGTCGAGGGTCACTTCCACCCCCAGTAACACCGCCTCCGGGGGTACGGGAAAGGTAAAGACGGCCTCGATGTTGACAGACTCGGCGTTGCGGAAGGTCTGGGCAATGTGGATCTCCCCTACCAGACCCTCCAGGCGCCCGCGCAAGGCGGTGGCGGTGAGTAGTGGTGCCGATGCTATGACGCGCTGGTCCATCTTGATCCCCCGGAAAGGGCGCCAGGACGGGGCGACCGCCGCCCCGCGCTACTGGCCCTGAGCGGAAATATAGCGCACTATAAAAAAACATCAAGACTGTTTCAAAAAACCGGCGCGCCGGGGCTGGAGGTCGTGGCAGGCACCCTGACTTGGCCACCCTTGGTCAGCCTGCTGACGGCGCTAGGTTTCCCGACAGCCCGTGGGGCTGGACCCGCGTTGCAGGGCCAAGGGACGGATAGATCATGCGTCATTCAGCCTTCGGGACCCCAAAAAAAGGCAAATTACGAAACGAACCCATTTTGCCGGACCCCTGGAGAGGGGGGAACTGCGAACCAAAGCGCTTCTAGCGGCGGGCTATAGGGATATTATTTGGCTAAGTCTGCGTTACGTGTTGGCTTTGCCCGTAGGCGCGTGGCTTGCCCGCGCTCAACTGACGTCGGCGTTGTAGCGCCGGCAAGCCGGGCGCCCACGACCGTTTCGCGGCAACCCATGGCATATCAGACGTCTATCGCCCACCAACAGCTAATGCAAACGTAGCCTATTATTTTGTGAAATACAGGATATATGTGATGCACGGGGGAGGGTGCGTTTCAGCAGATCCGCGGCAGAGGTTCGCCGGTGAGCCAATCGACGACGCGCTCGCCGCCGAAGGCGGTCTCCATGCGCACGAACTGGTGGGGGTCCGCCACCACCTCGCCGACGATGGCCGCGTCCCGGCCCAGGGGATGGCCGCGCATGGCCGCCAGCAGGGTCTCAGCGCGCTCCGCCGGACAGATGGCGATGAGCTTGCCCTCGTTGGCGACATAGAGCGGATCCAGGCCCAGGAGTTCGCAGGCGGCGGCCACCGCCTCGCGCACCGGGATCTGGCTCTCGCGGATTCGCATGCCGACCCCGGACTGAAGTGCGAACTCGTTGAGGGTGGTGGCTAAGCCGCCCCGGGTGGGGTCGCGCAGGCAGTGGATGTCCGGTACGGCCGCGATCATGGTGGCTACCAGGTCATGGAGGGCGGCGGTGTCGGAGAGGATCTCGGTGCCGAACCCCAGGTTCTCGCGTTTGGACATGACCGCTACACCGTGGTCGCCCAGGGTGCCGCTCAGGAGGATGGCGTCTCCCGGTCGGGCCTGGTCCCCGGAGATGGTGATCCCCTCCGGCACCACGCCCAGGCCGGTGGTGGTGATGAAGAGGCGGTCCGCCTTGCCCCGCTCAACTACCTTGGTGTCGCCTGTCACCACCGGCACCCCGGCTTCCTTGGCAGCTCGCGCCATGCTCGCCACGATCCGCGCCAGGTCGGCGAGAGGGAAGCCTTCCTCAAGGATGAAGCCCGCCGCCAGGTAGAGGGGCCGGGCGCCGGCCATGGCCACATCGTTGATGGTGCCATGCACCGCCAGGCAACCGATGTCGCCGCCAGGGAAAAAGAGGGGGGAGATCACATGCCCGTCGGTACTCATCACCAGGCGCCCGGGGGGCGGCTGGAAGAGGGCCTGGTCATTGCCCTGGCGCAGCAGCTCGTTGTCCAGATGGCGCTGAAAGAGTTCGGTGATGAGCTGGGCCATGGCCCGCCCGCCGCTGCCGTGGGTCATGTCCACCGCCCCGCGCTGGAGATCGAGGCCCTGAGCGAATTGGCGTGGCTTAGCGGTCATAGGCGTAAAGGTCTTGGCGGGTGGGTGAAGGAATTGGCAGGCGGGGCCGCTGTTCCGGCTGAGCCGTCAATCCTGGAAAGGCCTCAGGCCGCATCCCGGAAGCGCCCATAGCTCCAATAGGCGGCGCAGGCGCCCTCGGAGGAGACCATGCAGGACCCCATGGGGTTGTCGGGGGTACAGACGGTGCCGAAGAGGCGGCAGTCGACGGGTTCCTTGACGCCGCGCAGGACGGCGGGGCATTCGCAGCCCTTGACCTCGCAACTGGGCGTAACGGCCACCCGGAAGCGCTCCTCGGCGTCGAAAGTGGCGAAGGCGTCATTGAGTCGCTGGGCGCTGTCAGGCAGGAAGCCCAGGCCACGCCATTCGAAGGTATCACGCCGGGTCAGAACCTCGGCCATCAAGGCCTGAGCCTTAAGGTTGCCCTCCGCGGACACGGCGCGGCTGTATTGGTTCTCGACCTCGGCGCGGCCCTCGTTGATCTGGCGGATCAGCATCAGGCTTGCCTGCATCACGTCCAGGGGTTCGAAACCGGCGATGACCAGGGGGGTGGCAAAGTCGCGGGCAACGAAGGCGTAGGGTTCGGAACCGATGACGGTGCTGACATGCGAGGGTCCCAGGACGCCGTCGATGGCGATGCCCTCGGGGGCCGCGCTGGCGAGGATGGCCCGCATGGCCGGCGGTGTCAGGACGTGGTTGCAGAAGAGGCTAAAGTTTGCGAGTCCCTCCGCTTGTGCCTGCTTGAGGGCCACGGCGGTGGGCGGGGTAGTGGTCTCGAAGCCGATGGCAAAAAAGACGATCTGGCGCCCAGGGTTGGCGCGGGCAATGGCCAGGGCGTCCTGGGTCGAATAGACCATACGGATGTCGGCGCCCCCCGCCTTGGCCTTGAGCAGGCTGTAGCGGTTGGAGGCCGGGACCCGCATCAGGTCGGCATAGGTGCAGAGGGTCAGGCCATGGCGCTCGGTCATGGCGATGGCCTGGTCGATCCGGGCGGTGGGCAGGACGCAGACGGGGCAGCCGGGGCCGTGGACGAAGCGGACGTTGGCCGGCATCAGGTCCTGGACGCCGTAGCGGAAGATGGCATGGGTGTGGCCGCCGCAAAACTCCATGAGGCGGTAGATCCGGTCCCGGGCAGCCTCCTGAGCGATGGTGGTGGCGAGGCCTTGGGCCAGGTCCCGATCGCGGAACTCATCGATATACTTCATGCTGGTTCCAGGCCCCCCGCCGCGGCGATCAGGGCCAGGGTGCGTTCGGCCTCCTCGGGGCTGATGCGGCCCAGGGCATAACCGACGTGGACCAGGACATAGTCACCCACCTCGGTGTTCTCCACCAGGGCCAGGGAGATCTCCTTGGTGACGGCACCCAGGGCGACAGTAGCCATGTCGGTGGCGGGATCAAGGGCGACGACGCGGGCGGGGACGGCCAGGCACATGGGTAAAACTCGGAAAATCGATTCAGTCAATGCGCACATCATACGCGACGCAGGGGTCCAAGGCAGTCACGAAGAGCCCGGCGAGCCGGAGCAAGGTCCTGTCGTCCAGGTCCGCCGGTAAGGTTGCCAAGCCCAACGCCGCCGCGCCCTGGGGGTGGAAGTTCCACTCGGTGGGGGCCAGGATGCTGTAGTCCGCCACCCGGCCCGCCTGGATGGCGACCCGATGCACCAACAGGCCCCGGGCCGCCTGAACCTGGGCCAGGCCCACCCCCTCCGGCAAGCTGGCCGCCAGGGGTAGGGACGGGTTCAGTCGCACAGACGCCCCGCTGCGTGTCTGCCCTCCTCCCCCACCTGTCTCGTTGCTAGCCCCGTTACCTGGCGCCTTGCCCTCCCTTTCTGCCTGCCCCCGCGGACCCTCCCCGTCAGCATCCAAGGCAGCCAGTCGTGCCGGCAGCCTGGCCAGAAGCGTGGCCAGTTCGACCAATTGAACCGTCAGGCGCGTCAGTAGGCCATTACCCTGCTGCCGTGTCAGGTCGGCCACCAGGGCCTGGCCAAGCTGGCGAGTGAGGGGGGAGGATTCCGCCGGGGCGCCGGCCCAGAGGGGCGTGGCGATGAAGTCCTTCGCCTCCGGTCCGCTCAGGTGGGCTTCCAGGGTGGCGATGGACAGGTGCGGCAGTGCCGGCACGGTTGAATGACCCACGGCACCCCAGCCCTGGCTTGCGACCAGACGCAACAGCCGTGCGGCGTGGGTGTCAGTGGTCGCGGCCCAGTGTTGCAACGCCGAGGCGGTTGGGGTCGCGGCGAGCCAGTCACAGGGGGCTTGGCTCAGCGCCTGCTCCGTAGCGACATCCGTCAGCGCGGCCAGAGCTTCCGCGGCGGCCTTCAGGTCCGGGTGAGGGCAGGGGTTACCCAGCATCAGCGGATCACCGCCCGCCGCCAAGGCCGAGCGCAGTTGACTACAGGCAACCATGACCCGGGCCATGGCCGGCCCTCGCGGCCCCTCGCCGAGAAAGCCCGGCCAGTCCAGGAGCAGGCGCCAGAGGTGCTCCCGTACCGTCTCCACATCCACCAGCAGGCGGCGCGCCCACATGAGGATGGCGCTGGGAGTCTGGCCTAGGGCCAACTCGCAGGCCGAGACGCAGGCGGCGGCCTGGGCGGTGGCGCAGATACTGAACAGGCTGGGGAGAGTCGCGGCCGTATCTGCCGGATCCTTGCCGATGAAGACCCGGCTGGCCCCGATGGGGCGCGAGGAACTGATGGTGACCGCCAACCCCTCTGGGCGGCGAAGCAGGTGAATCTGGAGACGGCCGGACAGATCGGTCATGGGGAAAAATTGCTGCAACTATGCCAGGGCACTGAGATTTCTGGGAGAATGCCCCATCCTCAAGATCCTGTCTCCTGGAATCACCCGGAGGGGATCAGGCGCCGGGAGTCTTCGGGGCGGCAAGCCCACGCATCATCCCATAAGAACCATACGCAACCAAGGTGAAGTCATGCTGACCAAACAACAACTCGATAAATTTCGGGAAGATATCGTCTTTGAGACCCAACTGGTAGGCCGCCCCTTTGTGTTTCGCTCCACCTGGGGCCTCTTCTCGCCGCGCGAAATCGACGAGGGGACCCGGTTGCTGCTTCAGCATGTCGAGGTAGGACCGGAGGACAATTGCCTGGATCTCGGCTGTGGCTACGGCCCCATAGGCCTGGCGCTGGCGGCGCTCGCCCCCGGAGGGCGGACTCTTATGGTGGACAAGGATTTTGTCGCCGTCGAGTTCAGCAATCGCAATGTCGCCTTCAATCGCCTGCCGAACGCCCGCGCCCAGTTGAGCGATGGCTTCCGCCAGATCGACCCCACCCTGCGTTTCGACCTCATTGCGAGCAATATCCCCGCCAAGGTTGGCAAGGAGGCCCTGAGCCTCTATCTGCATGACGCCCGCCAGCAGCTCAATCCTGGTGGCCGCCTCTACATAGTCACCATCAACGGTCTGCGCGAGTTTATGAAGCGCAATCTGACCGAGGTCTTCGGAAACTATGACAAGCTCAAACAGGGCGCCCACTACACGGTGGCACTGGCCGTTAAGGGCTGATCCCGCCCTCAACTTTAGCAACCCCGGACCAGAAAGCGCTTTGCCCAATGCCCGGTTGACTGCCCCAGGATGACTCTCGGGTGAGGATCGCCAGGTAGATGGGTGGCAAAGGCAACCCGAGTTCACCCAGGGGTAGATTTTATCCGATCACTTACCACCCAGGCGGTCGAGCTGACGTTGCGCCTCTTGGCCGATGTCGTTGCCGGGCCCCAGATCCCGCGCCTTTTCCAAAGCCAGGCGCGCGCCGGTCTGGTCTCCGGTCTTGGCGCCGACGAAGCCGAGGGTGAGCCAGATGCGTTGGAAGGTCGGTGACTGCTCGGCGCCGGTGCGCAGGATCTTGATGGCCTCGCTGGACTGGCCGGTGTAAAAGAGGGCTAGCCCCAGGTCGTTGGTGGCTTCCGCGTCGTTGGGTGCCAGTTCGAGGGCGCGGCGATAGTAGGGGATCGCCTCGGCGTAGCGTTGTTGGCCGAAGAGCTGATCGCCGTCATTTTTGAGTTGCTCAGGGTCGGAGCCCGTTGGGGCGGCGGCGGGCATGCCCGTTGCCAGCACCTCTCGTTGAATGAAGGTGAGGGGCGCCCCTGGTGTGGGTGCCTGGTCACTGGTCGGGCCCGCCGGGGTGGCTGTGGCCAGGGTGCGGGGTGGATGACGCTGGTAGTAATCGCGGGTCAGGGCGAAGACGGCAAAGCCATAGAAGGCTATGAAGACCGCGAAAAGGATCCATTGCAAGAATGTCAGTCTGGGCATGGCGTATGAGAGCGTCTTGTCGGTAGCTGTGATGAGGAATGATGCTATTCGTTCTTCGCCGCCATCGCCAGCCCCGGGGCTGACACCGGGGAAATGTCCCCAGGCATGGCATATTGGTATGGCGGTAATGGTCAGGCGTACGCCTTCAACCCAGCGCGTCCAGTGGGCTCAGCACCCCTTTCCCCCCGCGATTCAGGACGTGGGTGTAGATCATAGTCGTAGAAACGTCCGCATGACCCAGGAGCTCCTGCACCGTGCGGATGTCATAACCCGCCATCAGCAAGTGCGTCGCGAAGCTGTGCCTCAGCGTATGGGTCCCTACTCCCTTCATTATCTACACTTAGCCCGGGTGAATTCTCCCAGGTTGAGTTCCTGTCGACCAAGCACCTCGCGATAGAGAAATACCAGCGCATTTAGGGCAAGGTTCTGGGTACTGACCGAGACCTTCCGCACCAGCGCCAATTCTTCCAGGAAGGAGGTCACAGCTTCCGGCCCCTGGTTGAGCGGATCCCGGGTCCCCAAATAGCCAAAGAAGCGCATGATCCAATGGAGGTAGGTTTGTTCGGTACGGATCGCCAAGCCCCGCAGCCTCAGGGTCTTGGTCACCTGGTCCAGGAGCGCGCCATGCGCGGCCCGCACCGCCTCAAGGGTGGTCATTGCGCCAGGGGCCTCATCTCCCGCGGCTTTTGGCGCGGTGTCACCACCGCTGGTGCTAGGAAAGGGCAGGTAATCCCGCGCCACAGTCGGGTGAGTCGCCTCCAAGCCCTTCGCAGAGTCACGCCAGTGGGCCCAATCCATGTCGCCAAGCCAGTTTACCCCCACCAGCTCGAACAATTTCTGTTTAGCATCGACGGCCTGACGGAACTCCGGGCCTTGAGACCCGTGTTCCGGCCCAGTGCCACCAGATAAGCATCCACGTCACCGCGGGTATGTTCGGTCAGGCGACGCCCCGGATGGGCTGCGATATAGTGCTCAGCGCGCATGGCCATCCACCGATCGTAGGGAGGTTTGATGCCTGTTTCGTGGAGTTTATTGCTATAACGATCCCAAAAGGATCGTATCTTTTCCCCACGCGTTGATGGGACATCGGTCATGGTCTATGCTTGGACTTGAGTGGTCTGCGACAGTGGGGTTGGGCCGGGGTTATGCTCGGCGGTGACCCCGGCTCGTAATTGTAGATGCTAGACAGAATCTGTCTAGTACCATAATTATGAAATCTGTCCAATACACTGTTGGCCTACTGCCGCCGTTCAAGACACTAAGGAGCCTGAAATGTTTGAGAACATGTTCAAAGGACCGAAAATTGCGGTGATGGCGCACAAGGTGATCACAATTCTACAGCGCAACTACTCGTTGATAATGCCGGAAAATGAAGTGCTCGAAGTCTTGAATCGCGTTCCACAGTCGTCAAACGAACACGAAATGGCAGTCTGGTACCTGAGTGACTGGGTCGGTCGGATTTACTTGGATCACCCAAAGTCTAAGGCGGAAGTGACCAAATACATCAGGGTTGCGAAACAGGCGCAAAAGAACGGATTCATTAAGGACTCTACCTGCGTTAATGTTCTCTTCAAAGCGATCCAAGCCCGATTTGGCATCGACCCTGCGACCGTAAGTCAGGTTCCCTACTAAGCCAATACTGTCGTGATCGAAAACGTTTTCTTTGTACATGAGAAATGCAAAGGGAAAAGGGGCCATGCTCATTTTTTTTGCCGGCTATGAAGAAATTGCCTAACACTTGAATCACCTGCGATCCCAAACCGCGAGCGCAGCTTGGTGCAAGATTTTTGGCTCAGTGGCGGCGCGGTTTGGGTCACGATATTCAGAACGTTTGGTTCAAGAATGAAGCGGCGAAAAATAATTGCCACAAACCTGCTTCCAAAAAGGCCTGATGGGGTAGCAGATCGAATAAATACGAGGCGCCCGCGCGGGGCAAGTGTGCTCGCTATCATCAACGGCCTAAGTTTATAAATTGGAGCGAAGAAGGCTTTGCGTTTCGATAATCCCGGCGATGACAATTTTCCACGTCCATCTGAAATTAGGTAAGTGAAGACTACTATGGGCATCTTGAATACTGTGGCAGCGAAACTCATGGGTATGCCAACGATAGATGAGTTAGCTGGTAGAAGAGTCGGAGCGATAGCTAACGAAAATAATCTCAGAGATTATCGATTAAGCATGTACAAATTCGACCGCGAACAAATCGATCCGAGGTTCTATGAGAGAGTGTACGTTGGGACGGCGACACAGAACGGCCAGGAAATAGGCCTCTTGATTAGATATTCCGAAGCAACTGGATATACTTCCGGACATATTGTAGGAACTGATGAAATAGAGCAACACAAAGAAATTTTCAAAAAATACAAAATGTCTAAAAAATCACCCCTTAGCAGTTTGTATAGTGGATTTTTGTATGAGCTTGGCGAAATCGAAGAACTAACTGTACCGGAATAGTCGTGACAGTAAAAAAAGAGGGAAAATACCGGGACAGACCTCGTTAAATATCGCCTAGTCGGTTAAGGGCGGGTTATTGACCCGCTCTCCCCACACCACCTTGCATGCGGGTCCGTACTAGGCGGTTCACAAGGGGGCAAAGGGGCCAGGCTCGATTTTTTGGCTGGCCATGAAGAAATTGCCCAACACTTGAATCACCTGCGACCCCAAACCGCGCGCGTAGTTTGGTGCAAGATTTTTGGCTCAGTGGCGGCGCGGTTTGGGTCGCGGTATTCAGAACGTTAGGCTTCGCATCTAGAGTAGCTCTATTTGAAGCACATGTTTGAAAAAGCGAGGAAAGAAATGATTATGAAAAAATTTTCACGGTTATCAATAACGACGGTGGCTGTTGTTCTTCCTGCTGGCTGTGGAAAGGCATCATATAATGACAACCCAAACTTTATTCAGCGCGCAGATATCACCAGTAAGAACGCAGGCGGCATTACAGTTGAACATAGCACATGGGGTAAAAAAATTGCGTTTAGATATGCGGACGAACATTGCGAGTCAATGGGGAAAGTCGCAACTTATCTCGGGGCATCTCAGCAATATGGGCCAGATGTAATTTCCACTTGGCGCTGCGAGTGATGCCGGATCCATTTAGCCGGAATATTTTCTGCAAACAGGCGCATCTTGGCTTCAACCGTAACTGCGCCACCTCAACGTCTTTTTTCTGCAGGATATTTGGATCTATATAATGAGCGACAATCCTTGCCCACGATGTACAGAACTGCTTACAGGAAAGACAAACAAAAGGCATACTGATCTTCGAAGATCCGGTTTTTCCAAGAGTGTTGGATTTCATGGAAACCGGGATGACGAATATTTCTATGTTTGTAGCATTTGCGGGACTCGGTTCATCGGTGACAGCTGTGGCACTTGGCCAGACAAAGATTAGATTAGACGAAGACTTGGCTTTCCACATTAATCGCCTAACACGGTGCTTCAGCCGAAGTCGGTTTCGCTCTCGCTTAACCGGCTCGGCTGAGCTTGGCATTATGCGAGGCAAAAATAGACACCGCATACCCATCGGACAGATAGCAAGAAATAGCAAGCGATGCCGACAATATCAATGTTCTATGGGATCATCATTCGGATGTATTTTGCGCCGAACGAACATCCGCCGCCACATTTTCATGTTTATTATGGCGAGTTCAAAGCGACGGTAGATATACGGACTTCTGAAGTCATAGAAGGGAATCTACCAAAGAAACAAACGAAATTGGTCTTGGCCTGGGCAGAGTTACATCACGAAGACTTGATGGCTGATTGGAATCTTATAATGAACGGCGAAGAGCCATTCAGAATTCAACCTCTGCAGTAAGAACAAAGCTATGTATCCTTCAGTAACCAAAGTAGAGCCAAGAGAAAATTATCAAATATATATTGAGTTTGATAATGATGAGTGTGGCGTATTGAACATGGAGCCATATCTAGATTTTGGAGTATTCAGAAGGATCCGCGATTTAACTGAATTTACACAAGTAAGAGTTTCGTTTGATACCGTTGAGTGGAGTGCTGGTATAGACCTTGACCCTCAATTCGTATATGAAAAATGCACTAAAGATAATCGCATAACAAGGCAAATCAACACGGACCCGTAAAACTCTGACGCTTTTTACTGGCCGGTTACTTGCGACGTTAAGCGCCACCGAAGCCCACACTATCCCATGAAAGCCTCAGAATGGAACCAATCGCGACCCGCTCCGACTCAAGATCCAGAATTCTCACTGCCACTCCTTCGGAAGTCTTCGCGGCTATGAGCAATCCTATTCGAATCGCAAAGTGGTGGGGTCCGGCTGGATTCACAAACACGATCCACCAGTTCGATTTCAGGACGGGCGGAAGGTGGCTGCTGACGATGCACGGCCCAGATGGGAAGAGCTTCCCGAATGAAAGTCGTTTCATACGTATTATTACTGATGAAGTATTTGAGATTGAACATCTCAATGGCCATCACTTTATCTTGACCATAGAACTGAAGAAGATAGAAGGTGTTACAGAGGTCAAGTGGAGCCAACTATTCGATACTACTGAGCAATACGCGCGAATCGCTAGGTTTGTGGCACAGGCTAACGAACAAAATCTGGAGCGTCTTGCTATAGAAGTTCAACAGGGGGGAAGTGCTGCCTCACCAGAAGGATGAGTCGCGGCTCGCTCTGCTCGCACGACTCATCCTTTTGCCGCACCACCCTCAACCTTGGCCAGGGCCGGCTTGGCTACTGGTCTGCCATCAGCCAAAGTCATTACGCAGTATTTCCTCCGCCCGCCGGCAGATCTCCCGGCCATAGTCGGTCCAGAGGCCTTGGCCCCAGTAGCGGAAGCAACTGGTTTGGGAGGACATGAGGTGAAAGAGGGCGTTGCGATAGCGCTGTTGATCGCTGGGTATGCCGGGCCTGAGGACCTTTTCATTGAAGAGGGCGCTGACCTCTTCCATGGGGCCGAGGACGTTTTCATAGCCGCGCACCCAAGAGAGGTCGCTGGTCCAGCTACCGCCCTCCATGTGGAAGCGATGGTCAGAGCGCTTGAGTTCCTCGATGACGCTGGCCAGGCGCTGGGGGCCGTCACCAGGTTGCATCCGCTCCCAGATCTTGCCGTGGAAAAGCGGCTGGACCACCGGCAGGTCGGCGGTGCGGATGCCTAGGGCGAAGAGGTGTTCCAGATACTCGCTGGCGTTTAGCAGCGGCACGGGCGAGCCGCTGGCGGCGCGGACTACCTCCAGGTACTTGGAGGGAAACTCATTCATCATGACGCCGCCGTTCTCGCCGTCGGCGATCTGGGTGACGAGGGGCGGCACCGAGCGCCCGGCCAGTTCCAGAGGGTTGAGGCTCTGGGCCTCGTACCAGGGCTGCATCTGGGCAACCAGTTTGGTGTCCGAGCCCTGGGTTTTGACAATAGCGACGATATCGGCTGTCTCCCCCTTGGAATTGGTGCAGACCAGGCGATGGGGTAGATGGGGGCGCTCAGGGTGGCGGTGATTATGGGGCTGCTCGACGGTATGCTCCTGGACCAGGACCCACTGATAGCCGCTGTCCCTCAGGGTCTTGACGAATTCGTAGGCTAGATCCGGATGGTTAGGCAGGGCCATCTCGCTGGGGGAGAAGCCGCGCACCCGCTCTAAGGCCTCCCAGCCGAAGATGGCGGCGAAGTGGTGCTGCCAGGCGCGCACATGAAGGCGGAAGTCCTGCACCGGGGTGGAGGGGGCGACGGCGTGGCCCCAGGGCATGCCGAGCCACTCTACCGCCCAGTTGTAGTTCGGATTGCAGGTAACGCCCTTAAGGGCATCGAGAACGTCGTCGCGGCCCATCTGGCGCAGGCCGTGGAGGAGGGTGCCGGAGTATTCCAGCATGACCCGGGGCGACTTGCCCTCGCTTATGAGCTGCGGGATGAACTCGCCCATGCGCTTGTAGCACCAAGCGAACTCGGGGGCATTGTGGTTATCGCCGAAGCCCTGGTTCTCCATCATGTGCTGGAGATTGCCGATTAAGGCAGCGGTACGCAGGTCGCCGCCCCCAGCCGGGATCAGGGGCTGGTGCATGTGCAGGGCGATGGCGGAGGCGGCGCGGACCTGGCCAAAGTCGATGCCCCCCCGGTTACGAAACAGGGTCTTAGCGGCGCCGGCGGCCAGGGTTTGGGACACATCGGCCTCGCGGCCAGAGACATTGGGGACGCCTTCGATATATTCTGGAAGCGGATTCACGGTTGGGAACCTTCCGTTGGGGTTGAGGATGAGGGTGTAGGGTCGGATGGGGTGGTGGTTTCGGGGGCGACTGAGGCCCGAGCCAGGGCTTCGGGGTCCGGTGAGGAGGCAGTCTCGGCGGGAGCCAGGCTGGAGGGCATCTCGGGCAAGCGCCCCTCGACCCGCTCCAGGGCCTGGCGGGAGACCACGAGATCGGCCTCCGACCGGTCCACCCAGGCCTCGCCCCAGTAGAAATTGCAACTCGTCTCGGCGCGCAGCAGGCGCCAGGTGGCCTCCTCCAGGTCGCGCGCCAAGGCCTCGTCCTGCTCCAGCCCCAGATCCTGGATCCTGGCGCGGGCCAGATTCAGGGCCTGATTTTGTAGGTTCAAGGCCTTGAGGGCGGTCTTCTGGCTGCTGGAGCCGGTCCACTGGATGAAGTCGCGGCCGTCCTGCCAGCCCGTATTCCAGGCCCCGGTCTCGACTGAGACCTCGCCCATAGGGCCATAGGCGTTCAGGTAATTGGAGATAAAGGTGGGTGCCACGGGCGACCGACCGGCGCGCGCGCGGTCGAGGAGCGGCAGATAGAAGGCGCTCCAGAAGTTGGCGCCGGGGGTGGTGTTGCGGAACCAGCCGCCGTTCTCGCCGTCGGTGCAGGTCGTCACCAGGGGCGGGAAGTCGCACCACCGGGTGCGCTCCTCCACCTCCTTGAGAAACCAGTCCAGTTCCATGCCGGACTCCTGGGCGTTGGACAGGTCCCGGTCGCGGACGATGACCAGAATCTCGGCACCCTGGTAGCGGGCGATATGGGGCCGGTAACGCAGCTCATGCCACTGCATCGGGGTGATCGGCTTGACGTGCTCGCTATCCACCAGGACATAACGATAGCCATGGGCCCGGAGCAAGGGGATAAGTTCCATCGAAAACCCCATCTCGGGCGGCCAAAAGCCCTGGAAGGCGGGCCGCCAAAAGAGATGCCGGGCTATATCCAACCAGCGCTTCAGGTGCAGGGGCCGGTCGGACTCCGGGGTCAGGGGCAAAACCGGGTGGTAGTACCCGGTGCCCAGGATCTCGAACAGATCCTGGTTCTGGAACTGCCAGAGCAGGGCGCCGCAATCGACGGTGCCATAGACCCGTTCCTGGAAGGCCGGGTCCGACAGGGTCTCCAGCAGGGTGCCGGACAGGGACAAGTGGACTCGTGCCAGGTCCTCGTAACCCCAGAGGCTGCGCGGTATGCGGTCCAGGGCGTAAAGAATTTCCCGCGCCTCCCAGTTGCCCTCGTCAAGCATGGCCTGAAGGTTGCCTGCCGGCTGGTGGAGATTGAGGACTAAGGCGTGATGGGCGATCATCCGGATGTCCCTTACAATAAAATAATGGAAGGTTGGGATTTTCACCCTGTGCGGCGGGTGACTGCAAGGCCATCATCATTCCAGACACAAGAAGCCTAACCGAGCAAGAGGCCCTGCGGCCATGCCGTCATGACTCCAATCCATGTCGTTGCCGCTGCTCTCCAGGATGCCCAAGGGCGGGTGCTGATCGCCCGGCGGCCCCTGGGGGTGCATCAGGGCGGGCTCTGGGAATTTCCGGGTGGCAAGCTGGAGCCGGGGGAGATGCCGCTGCGGGGGTTAGCGCGGGAACTGGAGGAGGAGCTGGGGATTCGGGTTTTGGCCTCGCGGCCCCTGATCCGCGTCCATCACGATTATGGCGACCGGCGGGTCTTGCTGGATGTGCATCGGGTGACGGGCTTCGCGGGCGAGCCGGTGGGTCGGGAAGGCCAGCCTCTGGCCTGGCGGCATCCCGAGGACCTGGACCCCGGGTGCTTCCCCGCCGCCGATGGGCCCATAATCTCTGCCCTGCGGCTGCCCCCTCTCTACTTCATTACCAGTGACGATCCGGTGGAGCCGAGGGTGTTCTTGGTGGGGCTGGAGCGGGTGCTGGTGGGTGGGATGCGGCTGGTACAAATGCGTGCCTCTGGCCTGGCGGACGCTGACTACGCTGATCTGGCGAGCGCTGCCTGGGATCTCTGCCGGAGCCAGGGGGTGCGGTTGCTGCTGAACCGTGATCCGGCGCGGGCGCAGGGGCTGGCCGGCGATGGTCTGCATCTGACCCGTCAGCATCTGGCCAATCTCAGGGCGCGACCCCGCGATTGGGGCCTGGTGGGGGCTTCCTGTCAGGGGGCGGCGGATCTGGCGCGGGCGGGGGACTTGGGGCTGGACTATGCCCTGCTCTCGGCCCTCATGCCGAAGTCCCATCAGCGCGGGGTGCCTCATTTCGACTGGGAGCGGTTCGCGGCCTTGGTGGAGGACGCCAGGCTACCGGTCTATGCCCTGGGCGGTTTGAGTCTGGGGGATCTGGAATTGGCTATCGACCGAGGTGCCCAAGGGGTTGCGGTGACATGGGAGCTTGGGTCAATGTGAGCGCGGGAAGGGGCTTTCGTCCGCATCCCCTGCCCAGGGCTCCGGGAACCCATTTTGTAAGCCGTCCGGGTCCGTTTCCGCCGAGGGGTGGATGCGGTGACCCTCGTCGAACCATTCGCCCAGATCAATGAGGCGGCAGCGCTCACTGCAGAAGGGCCGCCAGGGGGAGGCGGTCGTCCAGGGGACGGATGCGCCGCAATGGGGACAGGGTACCCGCGTGTCGGTCATGACGCCTCCCGCTTGGGGCCTCAGAGAACGCAGCAGGTGAGGCTGAATTCCAGGTCGTCGCGGATCGGTTCCGGGGCGGCCTCGATGCCATCACGCAGGAAGCGGATAGCGAAGCGGTTCTTGTGTCCGCTGATCTCGGGGAAGAGGGAAGGGTCGGTCTCCACGGAGATGCGGATCAACTGGGCCGGGGCAGGCGATTCCAGGGATTCTTGATAAAGCCCTTCGTGGGCTAGGACCCGGCGCGGGGTACCGCTGCGGCGAATGAAGTCGAGCAGGAGGCGGATGGCGACTATGACCGGCGCTAGGTCCTCGGTCCACAGGGCGATCTGACGGTCACGCTCGCGCACGGGCCGGGCCAGCCAGTGATAGTACTGGGGCAGGTCGAAGCCGCAGGTGCCACCGGGGAGGCTGCCGCGCTGGGCGACGCCCTTGAGAAATTCGTTCTCACGAATACGCTGGCCGATGGGGCGCTCCAGGTTGCGCAGGCCCTCGGTGGCAGCGTTGATTTCGCCAAGGGAACTTTCCAGGGCCTTACGGTTAACCCCCGGTTTGTCGCGGACGCGATCCAGGGTGGCGGCCTGACGGTCAAGCTCCTTGATGAGCTCGGTTTTGATGTCAGCGCGGGAACTGATGGTGGCAATATCCAGCAGGGTCTCGACTAGGGCCCGCGAGGCCCAGGGGTTGTCCTGGGGCTGGAGGAAGGCCAGCTTTTCGAACAGGTGTTCGAGCCGCATTTGGGTGCGGGTGCGTTCGTTAAGAGGATGTTCGAAGGTCAGGGTCGTGGCCACGGGTATTCCAGTTGGGATGGGGGTAATGAAGGTGCGCGCGCCCGGAGCGCCTTGTTAAGGATAACGATTATACGCTTGGCGCGGGAGATTTCGCGTCGGGCTGGGAAAGGATGGCCTGGGGCCTTGCCTCGGGGCCCCCGGAACCCTGGTCCTCAGGTGGGCTTGGCATATTCGAAGGCGTCGGAAAACATGTGGTCCCGGCTGAGTCCGGCGGTGGCAAAGGCCTTGCTCCCGCTCTCGACCATGATGGGCGGGCCTGCCAAATAGACATCGAAGCCGCTCATATCCGGGTGGTCGGCCAATACGGCCGCGTGGACGAAACCCGTGCGGCCAGTCCAGTCCGGGTCAGGTTCAGAAAGAGCAGGAGTGTAGCTGAAATGGGCGTGATCCCGAGCCCATTGGCTGGGCAAGTCCGGCAGGTAGAGATCCGTCTGCCTGCGCACACCCCAGTAGAGTTGCATGGGCCTGGTGATGCCGAGATGGAAGGCATGTTCGATGATGCCCTTGATAGGGGCGAAGCCTGTGCCACCAGCTACCAGAATGATGGGACGATCCGAGTCTTCGCGCAGGGTGAAGGTGCCCAGGGGGGCCTGGATGCGCAGTATGGCCTTCTCCGCCAGGGCGTCGAAGATGAAGCTGGTGAATTGGCCGCCGGGGACGTGGCGCACGTGTAATTCGATGAGGGCATCGTCATGGGGGGCATTGGCGATGGAGAAGGCGCGCCGCTTGCCGCCCTCCAGCAAGAAGTCCAGGTACTGGCCAGCGAGGAAGGGTAGGCGCTGGTTTTCCGGCAGCTTGAGGTACAGGCGCACCACGTCGTGGTTCAGGGCCTCCTTGTCCACCACCCGGCAGGGCAGGGTGCGGATCTCGATCTCAGCGGCGCCCTGGACCTCCGTGACACCCAGAACTAGGTCGCTCTCGGGCACGGCCTGACAGACCAGGCAGGCGTTGGGCTCGCGGCCTTCCAAGGCCTGGATATTGCCGCTCGGGTAGGCCACCCGTCCCGAAATCAGGGTGGCAAGGCAAGAGCCGCATTGGCCGCCGCGGCAACCGTAGGGCAGGATAATACCCTGGCGCAGGGCCGCCTCCAGCAGGGTCTCGCTAGCCTTGGCCTGGAAATGGTGGCCGGCGGGTTGCGTCTGGATGTCGAAGGTCATAGCGCGCTGGGCCTCGTCGGAGTGGGGGCTGAAGGCGGGGCGGTGGCATGACCGGTGCCCGATTGGGTGAAAAAGATGCGCCCAGTGGGCCGGAATTGCAATAAACTCCCGGTCAGAATCCGGGGCGGCCGGACGGGCGAGAAGAGTAATAATGCCATGTGGATACTGGGATGCGGCTATATCGGCCAGAGGTTGGCGCGAACCTATCTGGATCTGGGCTACCCCGTCACCGCCGTGATTCGGAGTGAGGCCAGCCGCTTGGCCTTGGCCGGCTTGGGCCTCCGAGCCCTGGCCCGGGATCTGTCTACCGATGCGCTGGATGGCCTGGACTGGGCAGGGGAGGAACTCTTTCACCTGGCCCCGCCGCCGTCCGACGGGGTCGAGGATCGGCTTACCCGTCATCTGGTGGCATCCTTCCGTGACGCCGGCCATCCTCGCCGCCTCGTCTATATGAGTACCACCGGCGTCTATGGCGATTGCGGCGGGGACTGGGTGGACGAGACCCGGCCAGCGGCGCCAGTGGCCGACCGCTCGGTGCGGCGTTGGGATGCGGAGGAGACCCTACGGGCCTGGAGCCTGGAATCGGGCGCCGACTTGGTGATTCTGCGGGTGGCGGGTATTTATGGACCCGGCCGTCTGCCCCTGGAGCGCATCCGTCAGGGGCTGCCACTGGCGCGGGAGGAGGATTCACCCTGGTCGAATCGCATTCACGCCGACGACCTGGTGGCGGCCTGCGTCGCAGCCATGGCGCGCGGTGAGTCGGGCCGCGTTTACAACCTGTGCGATGGTCATCCCTCTACCATGACCGACTATTTTCTGCGCGTTGCCGACGCCGCCGGGTTGCCGCGACCGCCCCTGCTGACCCTGAGCGAGGCCGCGGCCGTGCTTTCCGCCGGCATGTTGTCCTATCTGGCTGAATCCCGGCGACTAAGCAACCGCCGGCTCCGGGAGGAACTGGGTCTGATCCCGCGCTACCCTGATCTGGCGGCAGGTCTGCCGAGTTGCTTCTGATGCCAGGAATCTGAGCAAGCCCGCATACTGGCAGGCTAGACGCCGGATGGGTATGGGGCTGATAATCCCCGCCTCATTATCCCTACCTCCTTACCCGGTGAGCGGATGGGCTCGCCGGCTCCACCCACCCCACGAGAGAATTTATTATGAGTGCTAAAACCAGGCTCCTGGGCAGTTCCTTCGCCGTCGCCGCCCTGACGGGACTCATTTCCTCGTCCGCCCTGGCGGTCCAGGACGCGGATTTCCGCTTCGATTCCACCGAGAACCTGGTTCAGGTCTGCTCGGTCCCGGAGACGGCCCCTGAGTACCTCACGGCGACCCTCGCCTGTAAGGCCTTCATCGAGGCCACGGTCCAATACCACGATGAAGTGACCAACCGCAAGCAGCTCAAGCCCCTCATCTGCCCACCCAAGACGGCCACGACCGATGAAGGGCGGACCGCCTTTCTAGCCTGGGCCCAGCAGAAGGCCGGTGACAAAAAACTCATGGCGGAGCAGCCGGTCGTAAGTCTGGTGCGTGCCTTGGCGGCCAAGTACCCCTGCAAGAAATAAGGCGGCCGCTCTACCAATGCCTGGGGCGATTGCACCGATCAATCGCTCGACTCTGGAGAACTTTATGAAAAAGATTATGACTGTTTCCGTCCTTGCCCTTGGGGTTCTGACCCTGACCGGCTGTGGTACTACAACCGGTGAGCGGGCCGGCAGCGGTGCCCTCATGGGCGCGGCGGGTGGTGCCCTCATCGGTTCTTTGAGCGCCCAGGCCGGCGCGGGCGCCCTGATCGGCGCGGGTGTTGGTGCCCTGGGTGGTTACCTCTACGACCAGCACCAGAAAGGCAATATTGACTGATATCCCCCCTCCGAATCCGCCCCTCGGGTGGGTTCGGAGGCCTTTCCGACCTGCGGTTCTTCGGTTATTGGGTGGTGGTAGGTGAGGATCTTGCCATGATTACGCCCGCCACCTTTACCGCTCTGAGATCGGCCCGACCTAATTTCCTGCTGCTTGCCCCGGTTTGCGTCCTGCTCGGGGTGGGGGTGGCGGTCCAGGGTCAGATTCCCGTGGATGGGCTGTCGGTGGTCATTGCCCTGATTGGCGCCGCCTTTGCCCATGTCAGTGTCAATGCCCTCAATGAATTCGAGGACTTCTGCTCCGGCCTGGATCTGCGTACCTCGCGCACCCCCTTTAGCGGCGGAACGGGTACCCTGGTCGCCCATCCCCACCTGGCCTATCAGGTTCAGGCCCTGGGATTAGCCAGCTTGGGATTCACCGCCCTGTGCGGCTTGATTCTCCTGGTGCGCATAGGTTGGGGTCTGTTGCCGATTGGGATCCTGGGCCTCGGGCTGATTTACTTTTATACCAGCCGCATCAACTACAACCATTGGCTGTGCCTCATCGCCCCAGGTTTAGGTTTCGGTCCCCTCATGGTTCTGGGGACCTATTACGCTATCACGGGTGCCTGGTCCGCCAGCGCCGCTGTCGCTTCTCTGATTCCTTTCTTTCTCGTCAATAATTTGTTACTGCTTAACCAGTTCCCTGATCTGGAGCCGGACCGCTCCGTGGGCCGCGACACCTTGCCTATTGCCCTAGGCCTTGCCGGCGCCCTACAGGTTTATGGCCTGCTGGCCCTGCTAGCCTTCGTCAGCCTAGCACTGGGCGTCGCCGCGGGTTTGTTGCCACCCGGGGCCCTGCTCGGCCTATTTGGCATGCCTGCCGCGCTGGTGGTCTATCTCGCCGTCCGCCGCATTCTGGGTCAGGAGGGTGGCCTGCTTCCCGCCCTGTTGGGGCCCATGGGTATCAACGTCGCTCTCACCCTCGTCACACCCTTGCTCATGTCCCTGGGGATGTGGCTTTGGCCCCTAATGCAGGATGCCTAAGGTCCTTAACTAATATCAGGGGTGGCCAGGACTGATGGGTCAGGTTGAGTCCTGATATTGCTTCATTCAGCCGTGGGTTTTTTGCGCAACTCCTCGCGGAAACTGTTGAACAACAGCAGGACAATGCCGAGGGTGATGGCGCTGTCAGCGATGTTGAAGGCCGGCCAATGCCAGGAGCCGACGTAGAAGTCGATGAAATCGACAACGCGGCCGGTGAGGATGCGGTCGATCAGATTGCCGATGGCGCCGCCAATGACCAGGGCCAGGGCGGCGGCGGTGACGCGCTCGCTCTTAGCCAGGCGCGTCAGCCAGATGACGAGGGCGCTGGTCATGACCAAGGCGAAGGTGGCGAAGAACCAGCGCTGCCAACCGCCGGCATTGGAGAGGAAGCTGAAGGCGGCGCCCTCGTTATACATGAGGGTGAGGTTGAGCAGGGGGGCGATGGCGATGGGGCGAAAAGGCACCAACAGGGCCTCGGCCAGCCACTTGGTACCCTGGTCCAGAACCACTACCAGCAGGGATAGCCAGAGCCAGCGGGCCATGGCGGGGTTGGCCATGAGCTTCATCTGGCCAGCCTCCCACAGAATGGCAGCCCGTTAAGCAAAGTGCCGCTCCTCCCCCGCCCCGCTGACATTCGTGACGCAGCGGCCGCAGAGTTCTGGGTGGGCGGGATCCTGGCCCACATCCGCCCGCAGATGCCAACAGCGCACGCATTTGGCATGGGCGGATTTGCGCACCTGAATGGCGAGACCCTCCAGCTCCGTGGCCTGGGCCGCCTCGGGCCGGTTTTCCAGAGGCAGAACCCGGGCGGCGGAGGTGATGAGGGCAAAGCGTAATTCATCGCCCAGGCGTCCCAGGGTTGCGACCAGCTCGGGGGTGGCGTAGAGGTCGATCTCGGCGTCCAGGGAGGAGCCAATGATGCTCGCCTGGCGCGCCGCCTCCAGGGGTTTGGAGACCGCCATCCGCACTGCCAGCACCTGCTGCCAAAAGGCACGATCAAAGTTATCACCGGCGTCCAGGGCAAAGAGCCCCGCGTACCACTCGGCCAGAAACACCGACCCCTCCCGTTCCCCCGGCAGATAGAGCCAGATTTCGTCGGCGGTAAAGCTGAGGATGGGCGCCAGCCAGCGCGTCATGGCCTCGGCGATGTGATACATGGCGGTTTGGCAAGAGCGACGGGGCCGGCCGTCGGTCAGGGTGGTGTATTGGCGATCCTTGATGACATCCAGGTAGAAGCCACCGAGGTCCACCACGCAGAAGTTGTGAATCTTCTGGTAGATGAGGTGGAACTGGTAGTCCCGGTAGGCGGCGATGATCTCCTCCTGGAGTTGGTGGGCGCGATCCACAACCCAGCGGTCTAGTTCCAACATGTCCGCCGCCGACACCCGGTTGACCGCCGGGTCGAAGCCATTGAGGTTGGCAAGCAGGAAGCGGGCGGTATTGCGGATGCGCCGGTAGGCGTCGGCGGTGCGCTTGAGGATCTCGTCTGAAACGCTCATCTCGCCGCGGTAGTCGGTGGCCGCCACCCAGAGGCGGATGATGTCAGCGCCTAGGGTCTTAATGACGTCTTGGGGGCGCACCACGTTACCCTTGGACTTGGACATCTTTTCGCCCTTGGCATCGACGGTGAAACCGTGGGTGAGGACGCCGAGATAGGGCGCGCGGTCGTACATGGCCACCGAGGTCAGCAAGGACGACTGGAACCAGCCACGGTGCTGGTCCGAGCCCTCCAGATAGAGGTCCGCCGGGGAACGCAGGCCTTCGCGCTTCTCCAGGCAACAGGCGTGGGTGACGCCGGAATCGAACCAGACATCCAGGGTGTCGTGGACCTTTTCATAGATAGCCGCATCAGATGAGCCGACCAAATCCGCGGCATCCAGTTCGAACCAGGCCTCGACGCCTTTGCCCTCGACCCGCTGCGCTACCTCCTCGATCAACTCCGGGGTGCGAGGGTGCAAGGCACCCGTCTCCTTGTCCACCAGCAGAGGGATGGGCACTCCCCAGGTACGCTGGCGGGAGATGCACCAGTCCGGACGGTTTTGCATCATGGCCTCGATACGCGACTGGCCCCAGTCCGGGGTCCAGGCGACCCCCTCGATCTCACGCAAGGCGGCCTCCCGCAAGCCCTTCTTCTCCATGCCGATGAACCACTGGGGGGTAGCGCGGAAGATGATGGGGGTCTTATGGCGCCAGCAATGCGGATAGCTGTGGGTGAAGCGCGCGGCCTGGACCAGGGCGCCCCGCGCCTTGAGGGTGTCCACAACCTTCTCGTTGGCGCTGAAGACATGCTCTCCGGCGAAGAGGGGGGTGTCGGGCAGGAAACGACCGTCGCCACCCACGGGGTTGTCCACGCGCAGGCCGTAGCGGTTACCCACGAGATAGTCCTCCAGGCCGTGACCGGGGGCGGTGTGGACGGTGCCGGTGCCGGCGTCCAGGGTGACATGCTCGCCGAGGATGACAGGCACCTCGCGGTCGTAGAAGGGGTGCTGGAGTTGCAGCCCCTCAAAGGCATCGCCCCGGCCATAGGCGATGACCCGGTAGCGGTCGATGCCCCAGCGGTCCAGGTTGTCCCGCATCAGGCCCTCCGCCAGGATCAGGCGCTCGCGGCCATGGTCGCCCTCGGTCTGGATAAGGACGTATTCCAGCTCGGGGTTAAAGGCCACCGCCTGGTTGGCCGGCAGGGTCCAGGGGGTGGTGGTCCAGATAACCACGGATAGGGGGCCGTCCCCTCGTCCGTTGGGGACCGAGTGACAGCGGGTGAAGAGGGCCTCCTCATCCAGGACCGGGAAGCGGATGTCGATGGAGATGGACTCCTTATCGGCGTATTCCACCTCAGCCTCCGCGAGGGCGGAACCGCAGTCTATGCACCAGTGCACCGGTTTAAAGCCCTTCTGGACATGGCCGTTGGCCAGGATCACACCCAGGGCGCGGATGATATTGGCCTCGAAAACGAAGTCCATGGTCAGGTAGGGTCTCTCCCAATCGCCCAAGACCCCCAGGCGTTTGAAGTCGCGGCGCTGGCCATCCACCTGGCGCGCGGCATAGGCGCGACAGGCCTGGCGGAACTGGGCGGCGCTGATCTTGGCGCCGGGCTTGCCCTCCTTCTTTTCCACCTGGAGTTCGATAGGCAGGCCATGGCAGTCCCAGCCGGGCACGTAGGGGGCGTCCATACCGTCCAGGGTGCGGGACTTTACGATGATATCCTTCAGGACCTTGTTGACGGCGTGGCCAATGTGGATGTCACCGTTGGCGTAGGGCGGGCCGTCGTGGAGGATGAATTGCCTGGCCCCGGCGCGGGCGGCGCGGATCTGGCCGTAGAGGTCCATGGCCTCCCAGTGCGCGAGCAGTTCCGGTTCCCGCTGGGAGAGGTTCGCCTTCATGGGAAAACCGGTGTTGGGGAGGTTGAGGGTGTTCTTGTAATCGCTCACGGGGGCTAGATCCTGAGGGAGGCGGTAAGGCGAAGGGCGCAGTTTACCCTTTTTTGGCGGGATTGGACCTGGCCGGATTTAGCTGTGGTGTGGTGATTGGGTCATGTCAGACTCTGTCCTTCACGGGCCACCCCGCCCTGTTGTTGCGAAGGCTTAATCACCCGTGAGGACATGGGAACCGGGTGGGTCAGGAGAATAAACGGTCGTAAATACGGAAACCTGCGATATAGGTGCCGAGGGCAGCGCCTAGGTTGCTCAGAAGAAAGACCAGCAGGACGCGTAGCACCCCATTGCGCCACCAACCCCGGAACTGGGCCGCGTCCTGGCGCAGCCGGCCGAAGTCGCCGATGTTGGGTTTGCGCAAATAGAGTTCCACCGGGCCCGTCACCATGCCGGCGCCGATGGCAGGGTTGAGGGTCGTCAGGGGCGCCGCGACGAAGGCAGTCAGTACGGTCAGTGGGTGCCCGCCAGCGATGAGGGTGCCCAGGGCGGAAAGACCGCCGGTGATGAGGACCCAGTCCCAGACGATCAACCAGCCCTCCTGGGGGCTCTGGGCAAAACCGAAGGCAAAACCGGCCAGTATGATCGCCAGAATGGACCAAGAAATGAGCTGGGGCCAGGGGCTGGGCCCGGGTACCAGTTCCAGTTCCTCGATTTCGCGACGTGGGTCAGGGCGTGGTTCGGTGTTGGGCTCTAGCGTCCCCAGATACCGGGCAACACCCTTGAGGTGGCCGGCCCCCAGTACCGCCAGCACTCGGCCAGGGTCCCCTCGCTCGATCTCCTCCCGCAGGCGGGCGGCCATGTAGCGATCCCGTTCGTCGATCAGGGTGAGGAAGAGGTCTTGCCGGTTGCGCGCGAACTCGGCGAAGGTGGTCTCCAGCACATCACCCTCTTTCAGGCGCTCGATCTCCGCCTCGGGGACCTCGTCGTGTGACACCAAGGTGAGGATGAGGCCTGAGAAGAGTTCGAGCCGTTGCCACCAGCCGAGGTTGGCGGCGACGCGCTTCAGGGTCACGCCAATCTCGCGATCTACCAGCAGGACGGGCAGATGGCGTTCCCGGGCCTGGGCAATGGCCATGCGTTGCTCGGCGCCAGGCTCGATGCCGAACTGATCCGCCAGGCGCTGCTGGTAGGCGGCGAGGGCCAAACTGGCGATCACCATGGCGACGCGCCCCTGACGGATCACGGCGAATAGGTCCAGGCGCGCCAGGGCGTCCGGGTCCAGGAGAGCCTGATACCGGCTGGGGCAGAGTTCCACCGCTACGGCGTCGTAGTCTCCCTGTTCCAGGAGTTCCCGTACCTTATCAGCGCTGGCGCGGGAGACATGGGCGGTGCCCAGGAGTGTCAGGTGAGTGTCGCCGATCCGCAGGTCGATGCGGGGCTCTTCGGGGCCTCGGCTTGGCTCGGCTTCGGTGCCTGGCTCAGCCCCTGTTGTGCCAGGCTTGCCGAGTGGTTGCCGAGCGGGGTCGGAGGGTCCGGGCGCCTCCGGGTCTTGGGTCATCGCCTTCCGCCGAGAAGCGATCCTAGCAAACCCCGCACCAGGGAGCGGCCCAATTGGCTGCCAAAGGAGCGCAAGGTGCTGGTGGCGATAGCCTCCAGGGGGGATGGCCGGCTGGAGCGGGTTTGCCGGGCGGGCTCTGGAGCGACCCAGTCTGGTCGGGCGGCCTCCTGGACATTCCTCTGCAGGATCTCGTAGGCGGATTCCCGGTCCACGGCCTCGTCGTAGACCCCCTTGACCAGGGAATCCGCCATCAGGGCGCGGCGCTCTTGAGCGCTGATGGGACCGATGCGGCTGCCGGGGGGCGCCACCATGACACGCTCGACGATGGTCGGGGTGCCGGTCTCGTCCAGGGTCGAGACCAGGGCCTCGCCGACCCCCAGGTTGGTGATGATGGCCTCGGTATCGAAGGCCGGGTTGGGCCGGAAGGTCTGGGCGGCCACCCGCACCGCCTTCTGGTCGCGGGGCGTGAAGGCGCGCAGTGCATGCTGGACCCGGTTACCCAACTGACCGAGGACATCGTCCGGGACGTCCGCCGGGCTCTGGGTCACGAAATAGACACCTACGCCCTTGGAGCGGATCAGGCGTACTACCTGCTCGATCTTGTCCAGCAGTACCTTGGGGGCGCTATCAAAGAGCAGGTGGGCCTCATCGAAGAAGAACACCAGGCGTGGCTTGTCCACATCACCCACCTCGGGCAATTGCTCGAACAATTCGGACAGCAGCCAGAGCAGGAAGGTGGAGTAGAGGTCTGGGGTCTGAATGAGTTTGTCCGCCGCCAGCAGATTGATGTAGCCTCGGCCGTGCTCGTCGGTCTGCATCAGGTCGGCGATATTCAGGGCCGGCTCGCCAAAGAGTTGGCCGGCCCCCTGCTCATCCAGGGTCAGTAGTTTGCGCTGGATGGCCCCGACACTGGCCTTGGAGACGTGCCCGTAGTCACTGCCGACGGCCCCAGGGTCGTCGGCCAGGTAGGTGAGAAGGGCGCGAAGATCCTTGACGTCCAGCAGGAGCCAGCCCTTGTCGTCCGCTAACCGGAACAGGAGGTTGAGCACCCCCTCCTGGGTCTCGTTGAGGCCTAGGAGGCGCGCCAACAGCAGGGGCCCCATATCTGACAGGGTGATGCGCACCGGATGCCCCTGGTCACCGAGGATGTCCCAGAGGGTTACCGGGCAGGCCTCGGTCGAGAAGTCCGCCGCCCCGAGTCCGAGTTCCGCCACCCGTGCCTGGACCTTGGCGTTGCCGCCGCCGGGCTGGCCGATGCCCGCCAGGTCGCCCTTGACGTCCGCCATAAAGACGGGTACTCCGATGCGGCTGAAGGACTCCGCCAGTCGATGCAGGGTCACGGTTTTGCCGGTTCCCGTGGCACCGGCGACCAAGCCGTGCCGGTTGGCCATGGCGGGTAACAGGTAGACCGGACCCAGGCTCTTGCCGATGAGGATGGGATCTGTCATGGGCACTGTCTCCGGAAGCAGGAAAGGAATAGGTTTGGCTATATGGGGCGTCATCCTACCGATTAGCCCCCCCAGGGCCAAGCACGGATGTGCCGGCATTAGCCCTGTCGGGCCCACCCGCGTTTGAGTTGGGGGCTCTGTCTTGTGAAGTGGTGCTGCTGGCCTGTTGCCGCCCAATTACTCGATTCGTCTGGAGCGGGTCCATCTCTTTGCCGATGCGCAATGACAAATGGCGCGGTTTCCGCTAGAAACCCGATGTCCCCCATTCAACCGGATCCAGTGCCATGTTCTTCCCTGTCGATAGTGCCATTCGCAGCCAGGCCAAGTCAGCCCACGAGCTGGCCATGCTCAATCTGCTTTTGGTCAACCTGCTGATGTTGGTTGCCCTCCTGGCGGGTAGTTTTCTGCGGAAGGGGTCACCCTTGGCCGACTATAAGCTGGTCGGTGTCCTGATTCCCCTGGGTGTCTCCCTGGGGATAGGGGCCCTCACCTTCGTGCAGGCGGGCAAGCTGGCCGCCCAAGGGCCCTGGTTCGCAGCCGCCCACTGGCGGTTGGCCAGGATTCGTTTCCAGATCCTCCTCCTTGCCTATGCCGTGGGGGCTGGCCTGATCGGCATGGGGTGGCTACTATCCACTACCCAGAAGACCCACGGGATGCAGGAACTGATGTTCGTGGCCCTGCAGCGGGTCGCCATCGCCCCCGTGCTCATTGTGCTCATGGTGCTTATCATGCTGGAGTCGGGTGCCCTCTACCAGGCTGGGCGCGGCGAGGTGCCCGATAGCCTGCTCAAGAAATTCCCCCCTCCGGCGGATTGGCAGGGTGCTGATACCGAGTTTGTACTGGAGGCACAGAACTGATCGGCACCAGTGCCGTCGGGCCTCCTTCAGATTGGCACCGGACCCGTTGACAACAAATAGATCAGTCCGGTTGGCATTGGACCTTGCGTCAAGCCTGGGCTGCCCTAGACTCAGTGAACACAAGAGGGTCGTCCGGGCGGGTCCATTCCATCCCGAACCGGGCGGATCTGGCGACCATTGGCGAGAGGTGCAACCCATGCGGCCCGACACGGCCCGGATGCTGAGAGATATCGAGGCCGAGGTCCATTACACCCGTACCCTGATCGGACGGGATGCCTTTGACCCGCGCGTCATGGCGGCCATGGCCGAGGTGCCACGCCACCTGTTTGTTCCCGAAGGCGAGCGTGACCAGGCCTATGCCAATGGCCCTTTGCCTATCGGTTGGGGCCAGACGATATCCCAACCCTATATCGTCGCCCTGATGACGGATCTCCTGGCCTGTGGTCCGGGTGACCAGGTGCTGGAGATCGGTACGGGCTCCGGCTATCAGGCGGCGGTGTTGTCGCGGCTGGTGCGACAGGTCTATTCCCTGGAAATCATTCCACATCTGGCCACGGCCGCCGCCGAGCGGCTGGCGCGGCTAGGCTACGAAAATGTCAGTGTCCGCCAGGGCGATGGCCATCGGGGTTGGCCTGAGCAGGCCCCCTTCGATGGCATCCTGGTGACCGCCGCCGCGCGCGCGATTCCACCCGCCCTGGTCGGTCAGATCCGCCCCGGCGCCCGCCTGATCATCCCGGTTGGGCAAGCCTATGCCCACCAGGAACTCCTGTTGCTGGAAAAGGACCCGGACGGCGCCCTGTCCCTGACTAAGGTGCTGGGCGTTGCCTTCGTCCCCCTGACGGGTGGTGGGGATGCGCAAGCGGATGGGGGCTAATGAAGTCATCCATTCTGGTAACCCCTCTTTCAGGCCCGGCCTGTCCGCCAGTCCCCCCGTCCCCCCGTCCCCGACCGCGGTTTCCAAGGGATTCCCCCAGGAATTCTTGTAAGCAGCAACAATACTTGTCTATAATTGAGGGTTTCACGGAGGCGGGGCCAGGCGGCCCCACTTCGGCCGTCCCCCGATCTTTGGCGCGGTTTCGTCCCTTATCCCACCAGGTCCGGCTTGGTAGAACTCAGGAAGCAGCAATGACAGACCTTTCACATTACCGAAACATCGGTATTTTTGCCCACGTGGATGCGGGTAAGACGACGACGACCGAGCGGATTCTCAAGCTGACGGGCAAGATCCACCGCCTGGGTGAGGTGCATGACGGCGAGTCCACCATGGACTTCATGGAGCAGGAGGCAGAGCGCGGTATCACCATCCAGTCCGCTGCCACCTCCTGCCAGTGGAAGGGTTGTCGGCTGAATGTCATCGACACCCCCGGCCACGTGGATTTCACCATCGAGGTGTATCGCTCGCTCAAGGTGCTTGATGGCGGTATCGGTGTCTTCTGCGGCTCTGGCGGCGTTGAGCCCCAGTCCGAGACTAACTGGCGCTATGCCAACGACTCCCGCGTCGCCCGGCTGATTTTCGTTAATAAACTCGATCGCATCGGCGCCGATTTCTATCGCGTCGTCGATCAGGTCAAGAATATCCTGGGGGCCAATCCTCTGGTCATGGTCCTGCCTATTGGCGTCGAGGGTGGCTTCGTCGGGGTTGTCGATCTGCTCACGCGCCAGGCCTGGGTTTGGGACGAGACCGGTATGCCGGAGAACTACAGCCTGCAAGATGTCCCTGAGGATATGGTCGCCAAGGTCGAGGAGTGGCGCGAGAAGCTCATCGAGACGGCCTTGGAGCAAGACGACGAGGCCCTTGGCAAGTACCTGGATGGCGAGGAGCCCAGCTTGGAGACGGTCAAGGCCTGCGTCCGCAAGGGCGCCATCAATCTTGACTTCTTCCCAACCTATTGCGGTTCTGCCTTCAAAAACAAGGGGATGCAGTTGGTTCTGGACGCCGTGGTCGATTACCTGCCTAACCCCATGGATGTCGAGCCTCAGCCGGAGGTGGATCTGGAGGGCAACGAGACAGGCCTCAAGGCTATCGTCGATCCCGACCGGCCCCTGCGCGCCTTGGCATTTAAGATCATGGATGACCGCTTCGGTGCCCTGACCTTCGCGCGCATCTATTCCGGGCGCATCAAAAAGGGCGACTCGGTGCTTAACACCTTTACCGGTAAGACCGAGCGTATCGGCCGTATCGTCGAGATGCACGCCGATTCTCGCGAGGAACTCGATTCAGCCCAGGCCGGTGACATCGTCGCCCTCCTCGGCATGAAGGGCACCCAGACCGGCCACACCCTCTGCGACCCCAAGCACCCGGCCACCCTGGAGCCCATGGTCTTCCCCGACCCGGTCATCTCTATCGCCATCGCCCCCCGTGACAAGGGCGGCTCTGAGAAGCTGGGCGTTGCCCTGAATAAAATGATTCAGGAAGACCCCTCCTTCCGCGTCGAGACCGATGCCGAAAGCGGCGAGACCATTATCAAGGGCATGGGAGAGCTGCATCTGGATATCAAGGTTGATATTCTCAAGCGCACTCATGGTATTGAGGTCGAAGTGGGCAAGCCCCAGGTCGCCTACCGCGAGACCATCACTCGCCGCGTGGAGGATGCTTATACTCATAAGAAGCAAACCGGCGGCTCGGGTCAATTTGCCCGTATCGAATACGCGATCGAGCCTGGCGAGGCCGGGAGTGGTTATCAGTTCGAGTCCGTGGTCACAGGTGGCACTGTGCCCCGCGAGTTCTGGCCTGCCGTGGACAAGGGTTTCCGGGACAGCATGAAGGAGGGTGTGCTGGCGGGCTTCCCGCTGCTCGACGTCAAGGTCAGCCTGATCGACGGCAGCTACCATGCCGTGGACTCCTCAGCCATTGCCTATGAGATTGCCGCCAAGGCCGGCTACCGTCAGTCGGTTCCTAAGGCGGGTCCCCAGCTCATGGAGCCCATCATGAAGGTCGATGTCTTTACACCCGAAGATCATGTGGGTGACGTCATTGGGGATCTCAATCGCCGGCGCGGCATGATCCGGGCCCAGGAGTCGGGACCCAATGGCGTGCGCGTCAAGGCCGACGCCCCCCTTAGCGAGATGTTTGGCTATATTGGTGATCTGCGTACCATGACCTCGGGACGCGGCCAATTCTCCATGGAATTCTCTCATTACACGGCCTGCCCCAAGCCGGTGGCCGAGGCGGTCATCAAGGAGGTACACGAACGCAAGAAGGGTTGATCCCTCAGCCCCAGCGTACTGATTGCCCGCCGACCTGTGTGGCGGGCCTGGTTTAGACCCCGATGGCGCGGGCAGGGCCCACCGGGTCCGCCGCCCTGAAACACAAAAGAGAGGCGACATGCTTTCCGAGCACCACGACATCGATCACGAATTCCCTGAATACCACCAGAAGCTCGAGGCGCTATGCGCCATCGACGCCGATTTTACCGAACTGGTGCAGCGCCATGATCGCCTCGACGATGAGATCCGCGAGCTTGAGGAACGGGGTCTGCCCATCGCCGACATGGAAATCGAGGCCATGAAGTTCCGCCGCGCGGAACTTAAAGACGAAATCTACGCCCGCCTGCGCCAGGGTTGATGCGCCTGCCCAGGGGCTCGGCCCCTGGGCTTGGGGACTCTGCTGGCTTGGCCCACGCGGATGTAAGGGTTGGCGTGGAAAGTTCCTGTCTGCCCTCGCCAAAGGGATCCGCATCTCTTGATCCAAGCCTTTGGAATCCTCGGGAGGGTCGAGCGTGCCACCCCCCAAGGCGAGGAATATCCCCGAAGAGTAGTAGCGGGTAGGCCTTGGAGACAGTATTCTGCGCCATTGGAAGGCTTCACCCGGCAAGGGCGATTTGTTGAGGCCTCATGGAAGTTTGGTTAAATCCAATGAGTGCCTGCCGGGTTGAAAATGCATCAAGGCAAGACCTGTGTCCTGTCTTGAGACTTGGAAATATTGCCTGGATGGGGATTTTCAAGGGGTCCGCAATAAACGGCAACTACGGAGGCGCGACGCCCGCTCCCCACTCCGTTGTTCGCTACATTTATTCCGCTAGTCGGAGGAAAGTCCATGACGGAAGTCGTCGCAACCAATGAGACCATTCTGGTGGTCGGTGGTGGCATCAGCGGCATGACAGCCGCCCTCGAGGCCGCCGAAACCGGCAAGCAGGTCGTACTCGTTGAAAAGCGTCCTTATCTGGGCGGCCGTGTCTCCCAACTCTACAAATATTTCCCGAAGCTTTGCTTCCCTACCTGCGGTCTGGAAATCAATCAGCGCCGCGCCAGGACGAATCCCAACCTCCGCGTGCTCACCATGGCTGAGGTTACGGGTATCAAGGGCGACAAGGGCAACTATACGGCTACCGTCAAGCTGTCCCCGCGCTACGTCAACGGTAACTGCACCGCCTGCGGCGACTGCGAAAAGGCGGTATCGGCAGAGTTTGACGACGAATATAACTACGGTCTTGGCAAGCGCAAGGGCGCTTATCTGCCTTATCGGATGGCCATGCCGACCCAGTATGTCATCGACCCCCGCCTCATTGGCACCGAGGAGGCCACTAAGGCCAAGGCGGCATGCAAGTACGACGCCGTCGATTTGGAGATGCAAGAGGAGACCCTCGACTTCCCCTGTGGAGCCGTCATCTGGGCCACCGGCTGGCAGCCCTATGATGCCGCCAAGATTCAGCCCTACGGCTATGACCGCTTCCCCAACGTCATCACTTCCGTCGAATTCGAGCGTCTGGCCGATCCTGCGGGCCCGACCGGTGGCAAACTGGTGCGCCCATCGGATGGCAAGGAGGCGAAAAAGATCGCCTTCATTCAGTGCGCGGGTTCCCGCGATCGCAACCATTTGCTGCACTGCTCGCGCATTTGCTGCATGGCGAGTCTCAAGCAATGCACCTACGTGTCTGACGCCTGGGGCGCGGAGGCCGACGTGAGTGTCTATTACATTGATATGCGCGCCATAGACCGCTTCGAGGATTTTTACGCCAAGGTGCGGGGCATCGAGCAGATCAAGTTCATCAAGTCCAAGCCCGCCTCCGTCGTGGCAGATAAGGAGGGTAACCCGGTGGTCCATGGCGTGGACACGGAAGGTTACAAGCGCTTTGCCGATACCCATGATTTGGTGGTCTTGGCCGTGGGCATGGAGCCCTCCGTGGACAAGGACAGCTTCCCGGTCGATATCTTCCTCAATCGCGAGGGCTTCATTGAGGCTGATCCCGGTAATGGCGGCGTCTTCGCAGCGGGTTGCGCCTCGGATGCACTTGATGTGAACCGCGCCGTTCAGCATGCCACCGGCGCGGCGCTTCGCGCCATCCAGGTCGTCAATGGCGCCGCCGGAGTGGAGGGTTAATCAGATGGCAGTAGATAAGAAATTTGCCGGTTACTTGTGCACCGGCTGCGGCATCGGCGAGCGCCTCGACGCCAAGCAATTGACTATGGTGGCTACCCGTGAGGGCAAGATGGCCTCCTGCAAGTCGCACCCTATGCTCTGCTCCGCCGAGGGCGTCCAGCTCATCCGTGACGACGTTGCCGCCGGCAATGCGACCCACGTCATGATCGCCGCCTGTTCCCGTCGCGCCAAGATGGAGGCCTTCAACTTCTCCGACGTCGCTATGTCCCGCGCCAATCTGCGCGAGGGTGTCATCTGGCTGCGCCCGGAGGGTGACGAGCATCAGGAGACCACCCAGGAGATGGCGGATGACTATGTGCGCATGGCCTGCGCCGAGGTCCGCTTCATGACCGTTCCCACCGGCTCCGGCGAGCAAAGCCTGAACCGCAGCCTGTTGGTGGTGGGCAATGGCGTTACCGCCATGACCTCAGCCCTAGAGGCCGCCAAGGCCGGCTATAGCGTCCACCTGGTGTGTGACGAAGGTGTGTTGGGTGGCGTCTATAAGGACCTGTATAAGCGCGTGCCTTTCCGTGCCGCCCCCCAAGGCGTCTCGAATGCCCGCACCGCCGCCCTCCCCCAGCCGGAGGAACCCGGGGTCGCGGCCATGATCGCCGAGGTCGAGGCTAACCCCCGCATCAGAGTCCATCTTCATGCCAAGGTCACTAAGACCTCCGGCGCCCCCGGTCGCTTTTCCGCCGATATCAGTACCGAATCCGGTGGCACCGTCACCGAGAACATCGGTGCCATTGTCCAGGCCACCGACTATAAGCCCTACGATGCCAAGCAGTTGCCGGAATTCGCCTACGGTAAGAGCCCGGATGTGGTCACTGGCTTCGAGATGGAGAAGCTGGCCAAGGCCGCCAATGGCGGGCCTCTGAAGCGCCCCTCCGACGGTAAGGAAGTCAAGGCGGTAGCCTTCATTCAGTGCGCTGGCCAGCGTTCCGATAAGGAAGGGCATCTGCCCTACTGCTCGGGGTTCTGCTGCACTGAGTCCATCAAGCAGGCCATGTACTTCAAGGCCCAAAACCCGGATTGCGACGCTACCGTCCTGTTCGATGACCTACGCACCCCCGGCGCCGCCGGCGAGGACTTTTACCGCGCTGGCCAGCAGGCACGGGTCACCTTCTCCAAGGGCAAGGCCAGCGAGGTGGTGGTCGAAGGGGGCAAATTGACGGTCAAGTTCAAGGATTTGATCCTGAACGAGGACACGGCCATGGAATGTGACCTGGTTGTGCTTGCCACTGGCCAGGTACCTAACACAGGGCCGGACCCCTACGCCCAGTTGGCCGTGGACGAGGCCCCTACTGAGGAAGAAAAGGAGGCCGCTCGCCGGGCCCTGGCGGTCGCGCCACCCTCCATCCTCAACCTCGACTATCGTCAGGGTACCGACCTGCCGCAGCTCAAGAATGGCTTCGTCGATTCCCACTTTATCTGTTTCCCCTACGAGACTCGACGCACCGGCATCTACGCCGCCGGTCCTGTGCGCCGGCCCATGGATATGAAGCAGGCTATTGATGATGCCGCTGGCGCTACCCTCAAGGCCATTCAAGCTGCCGAGAACGCCGCCCTGGGTGCCGGTGCCCTTCCGCGGGTGGGCGATCTCTCTTTCCCGAGCTTCCGCAAAGAAGGCTGCACCCAGTGCAAGCGCTGTACCGTGGAATGCCCCTTTGGCGCCATCAACGAGGACGAGCAGAGATACCCGCAGTTTAACGAGGCCCGCTGTCGCCGTTGCGGCACCTGCATGGGTGCCTGTCCCGTACGCGTCATCTCTTTTGAGAACTACTCCATCGAGACTGTTGGCCAGCAAATTAAGGCCGTGGACGTGCCGGACGAATTCTCCGAGAAGCCGCGCCTCTTGGTCCTGGCCTGCGAGAATGATGCCTATCCGGCCTTGGATATGGCCGCTCAGGCCGGTGGGGCCGCGATCAGCCCCTTTGCGCGCGTCATCCCGGTACGTTGTCTCGGTTCGGTGAACCTGAACTGGGTCACGGATGCCCTTAACTCCGGCTATGACGGCATAATCCTCATGGGCTGCCGTCGCGATGACGACTACCAGTGCCACTTTGTGCGGGGTTCGAAAATGGCCGCCGAACGCCTGAGCAAGGTCGGCGATACCCTCCAGCAGCTCAGGCTTGAGACTGAGCGGGTCGTGGTTTACGAGGTTGCCATCACCGACGTTCAGCGCGTGCCTCAGTTGATCAATGACATGGCCGCGACGGTCGAAAAGATCGGCATGAGCCCCTTCAAGTTCTGACGAGCCTGGGGCGCGCGGCGACCGCGCGCCCCACGAGAGGAATACCGACAATGAGCGATCTGAACACCGCGATGATCGAAAGGTATCGCACCAACTTCCTCAAGGAGGTGGAGGCGAATGTCGAGGAAGGCGAGTGGGTCAAGATGTGCATGCAATGCGGCGTGTGCTCTGGCTCCTGCCCCCTGGGCAAGTTCTGGGCCCACCCCCCGCAGGAAATTTTCATGATGATCCGCGCAGGCAAGCGTGACGAGGTTCTGTCTTCGGACTCCATGTGGATGTGCACCTCCTGCTATAACTGCATCGTGCGCTGCCCCCGTGAATTGCCCATCACCCACATCATGCATGGCCTGGCCAGTTACGCCAAGCGCCTCGGCCTGGTGGCGGCGAATCAGCCTACGGCCAAGTTTGCCCAGCTCTTCTGGAACAATCTCATGAAGAAGGGCCGCGTCAATGAGCTCAAACTTGGCCTTGCCCTTTACTTCATGAACGGCTTTGGCGAGGGCATCAAGATCGCCCTGAAGAAGCAGAAACTGGGCCTGAATATGGTAAAAACCGGCCGTATGAACCCCATGGAAATCCTCGGCGGTCATGCCGTCAAGGATCTGAGCGGCTTCCAGAAGGTCATCCAGAAGGCCCAGGAATTGGAAGACGCCCGTATCGCCAAGCACGGCGCTTGAGGAGAAGACACCCATGGCTAAGCGAGAATATTCCTTCTATCCCGGTTGCTCTTCACAGAAGGGTGCCTCCTCCTCCAACTATCTGGTCTCGGTCCAGGCCATGTGCCAGGAGCTTGAGATCCAGCTCAATGAAATCCCGGACTGGAATTGTTGTGCGGCATCCATCGGCTATGGCGGTGGCGGCGAACTGCCCCGCCTAACTTTGTCAGCGCGCAACATTGCCCTTTCCGAGCAGCACAACGCCGGTCAGGACATCGTCGCCACCTGTGCCGCCTGCTGGCTTTCCACCCGCGAGGCCGCAGAGCGCCTACATGAGGACCAATCCCTGCTGGCTGAGTGCAACACCGCGCTGGCGGAGGCCGGTCTCAAGCTCAAGAACCAGACCCCCATCAAGCACATGGCGGAAGTTCTCATAGAGGATATCGGTCTCGAAGCGATCGCTGCCAAGGTCAAGAAGCCCCTGGAGGGCATCAAGATTGCGGGCTACGTAGGCTGCCAGACGAACCGGCCCTTTGGCATCGCCGGTGAGTCCTACGAAAACCCCCAGTATCTCGATAAGCTGGTGGAGGCCTTGGGCGGCGACGCCCTCCCCGGCTATGAGAAGAAGGTGCAGTGTTGTGGCGGCGCCCTGGCCTTCTCCGAACCCGCCAAGTCCCAGGAAATGGTCAAGGGCATTATCGAGTCTGCCTACGACCATGGCGCCGACCTCATCGTTACCCCCTGCCCCGTGTGTCAGATGAACGTTGAGATCTATCAGGATGACATCAACGCCACCTATGGCACCCAGTTCAAGATGCCCGTGGTCTATTACTCGAACCTGATGGCGGTTGCCTTCGGCCGCAGCGCCAAAGATGCCGCCCTCAATGGCCAGATCATTCCTGCCAAGGCCCTGGATGAACTGGCGGCCAAGTAGCCTGGCGGCGTTAGCCTTCCATCTTTAGGAAGGCTCGCCCCCTGCCCAATCCGTCCGGCCAAGGGTTTCTACCCGGGCCGGGCGGTTTTTTTTGCCTTATGAGTTGAAGTGCCGCTCGGACGGAGATCGCTGCCATTCAAGATACTGACTGGCATGGCTATCACAGGGAAACTCATCGAGGACTGCTATCGATGCCAATCGGATTTCTTGGCATCAAGGGAGAATCATTCCATGTCGAGAAAGGCCCGCCCAAGAAAGGCCGCCATCTGCTCGCGGGTGACAAGTCCTGCTGGGCAATAGTTGTCATTGGCACAACCGCCCGTAATTTCCAGTTCAGCCAGACGCTTGATGTAGCCGCAGGCCCAAGAGCCGGGGGAAACGTCATCGAAAGGAGCTATCCCAGCGCAGTAGTTCTGAACTGGCTCCTTCTTTAATGCCCGGACGATAAAGGCTGCCATCTGTTCGCGGGAGACAAGCCCCGTAGGGCAATAGTTACCGTTGCCACAGCCGCCCGTGATCTTGAGCTCAGCGAGGCGCTTGATATAGCCGCAGGACCAGGCGCCTGGGGAGACATCGTTGAAGGGTGGTGTCCCGCCACAATAGTTTTGCGGGGGCTCGTTGTCGGCCGCCCGGACCAGGAAAGCGGCCATCTCTTCACGGGTGACGAGCCCTGCCGGGCAGTAGTTACCATCACCACAGCCACCGGTTATTCCCGCCCTGTAAATGGCATTGATATATTTAGCCGCCCAGCTATTGGGGGAGACATCGTGAAAAGGAGAATTGAGCCATTTGTAGATTCCTATCTGGTAGGGAATATCGAAGCGTCCGTAGAAGTCACGGCCTAACGGGTTAGCGCAACTGCTAGATCCCCCAAGGAGGCTGCCAACAAACTGCTGGCCCGCGTTGATAAAGATGCCGGAACCACTGCTGCCGGGCTCGGTGATACCACTTTGCCAGATTACGGAAAAATGGTCCGCGCCGTCGGCAGTTGCCGAGTTACAAGAAAAAGCACCCAGCCCGGCATCCCAACAGTGCCAATAGGTATCCTGAGATCCGAAGCTGATTTTCTGCAGATCCCCACCCGGGTGATGAATACCTGTCAGGGCGGTGAGAGGAGCGGGCAGAGACGCAGACCAGCCGGCAAAGACGGCTCCACTTGGAGGCGCTGCCGATAGCCTCATGAAACTGGTATCCGTGGTCGCGGAGGTATAGAGAAGATCTGCCCCGCCTAAAAGGCTCTGGGAATTGCCCTGAGTGCCACTGTTACAGGCCGTCGCACGCCAAAACCAAAACGTCTGCAGGCTGGATGCCGCTGTTTGGGTCGAAATACAGTGGTAGGCTGTATAAAAATAGGGAATGTAGGTCTCAGGGTCCGCATCGTTGAGTAGGGTCCCGGTGCAGACGTAGGTCGCACCCTCCTTGGTAAATATCATGCGCGCCGTCGCTTTACTTTGCGCGTCCCAGGCGGGAGAACACATGACGTCCAATTCGCAAGGAGCTGCGGCATTTTTCTCTGAGCCCAAAACCCCAAGGGGGGACTGAAAGAGATGAGATAGCTGGGGCAAGGCTATCTCAAGGTCATCCGGATTGGCGGAGGCTGGTAACTCAAACTCAATGATCGCGGTCTCTCCCTCAATCACTGGGGACCAGAAGGTTCGGGCATCCTCCCCCATCTCACCGGCATCCTGGTTTCTTTGCAGGCTGACCTTAATCTGAGCCCCAGTGATTTCCTGGGCCTGGTCCTTGCCGGGGGCGTAGACCCTCATTTTGGCAATATCAGGTATGGCGAAGACATGAAGGCCCAAGCGCAGGGCCTGGGCTCCGGGAGAGGTGATACAAAAGCCAAAGGCAAGTCCCCCATCAGCCGTCCAGTCCCATGCCTGGCTGGCCCAGAATCCGTCTGGATCCTGTAGTTCCGGAATGGCGCGTTGGAAGCCGATTTTAAGGGGGCCGGGAGCTGCCTAATCAAGTCCGGCCATGGTCTTGATTTCGGTAGATTCCAGGACTCCGAGTTCGATATGCACCGGCGCCCAAGAAGGAAGGGCGGGTCGGGGTGGGTGGGCTGGGAGTGGAAAAGAATCAGGCATCTCCGCAGCTCCCAGGCTGGTCTCACTCTGCGCCTGGATCTGACCCGCCTGGACCTGAGTCATGGCAAGGCTGCCAGCTAAGACCAGGAAAAGGGATCTGGCCAACAAATAAGGGCCCGGCCATGGGATTGTTGGGAAAAGAGGGTAGCCAGGTTCTGTGAGATTGCGAATATTCATCAAAAATTTCTCAGATAGTTCGCGATGCATAAAAATTCAGTAAAGTGGAAAATATGCGAGGTTAATTTGGTCTTGAGTTCGCAGCGACCCCTAGACAAGTATTACCCCTAGAATCCACCCAATATCGAACAATATCCTCCAGATTTCTTCCCTGAGGCCATTGCGTTGGCCCGTAAATCAGGCGTTGAACCCTCTGCGATATCACCGCCAACACCCCATAGAGGGACATGATCTTGGCCTATATTAGGGTGGCTGGGTTAGGGGGAATTCGCCGAGCTCAGAGTGTCGAAGGCAGAACACGAAAATGCCATGATGCTCATCTCACCGATAGGCCTGTCGCTAAGTTTAACCCCTTTGGCGCTTTTCGCTGAGCCATTGGGGTAATCAGATTGTCTGGGATGTTTGGCTATCTACTTAAAGGGGCCCCTACCATGCGACCGATACATCAAGAGCAACACCGTACGGACCGTATCGCCTGGCTGCGCGCCGCGGTATTGGGGGCGAATGACGGGATTGTCTCCACTGGCAGCTTGTTGGTTGGAGTTGCCGCTTCTGATGTCCCCCAAACCAGTATCTTAGCCATTGGCATCGCCGGTCTGGTGGCTGGCGCCATGTCGATGGCTGCTGGGGAATATGTTTCTGTTCACTCCCAAGCGGACAGTGAAGCCGCCGCACTGGAACAGGAGCGTTCGGAACTTGCCGCAAACTCTAGCGGTGAGCACCGGGAACTCACAGCCATCTATGTCGGGCGTGGGCTTGATCCGGCTCTGGCAACAGAGGTAGCCACGCAACTCATGGCCCATGACGCACTGGGTGCGCACGCCCGGGACGAACTCGGTATCTCCGAGGCCTTCAGCGCTCGACCCATCCAGGCCGCACTGGCCTCCGCCATGAGCTTTGCCGTCGGCGCCGCCCAACCCCTTCTGGTTGCCGCTCTGGCCCCCAGACCCTACCTAATGCCTCTGCTAGCCGGTACCTCTCTGCTATTTCTCGCCGTCCTCGGTGCTTTGGCGGCACGGGTGGGTGGCGCCGGGATGTTGATAGGCGCCCTGCGTGTCACCTTCTGGGGAGCGCTCGCTATGGCGGTCACGGCCGGGGTTGGCGTCCTGTGGGGGAACGTGACCTGAGCCAATTAAACGCGCCGATCGATATTGGGATAGTCTCCCAGCAAGGGTCTACTGCAGGCACCGGGTCTAGCTATCGAGCCATTACCAGGCTCATATTCCCTGCCAGGTTCAAGTGCAGGTATCAAGGTACCCTCTCCGCATCCAACCGTCGATGAACTCATCATTCATATCGATAAACCCGTCGCACAACAACAGCTCAGTTCCCACTCCCGAGCTTGTCGATCGACAGACCGGATTCAAGGGTGCCGCTTGATCAGCCCGACGACTCCCATCAGCGTGATGGTGCTGAAGACAGCACCCGCGGAAAAGGTGGACGCCGCGCCAAAATGATCCCATAGCCATCCTGCGCCCGCGCTGGCGATCAACATCGCCAAGCCGCTAATGAGGTTGAAGAGGCCGAAGGCTGTGCCGCGCAGATCAGCGGTCGCTGTGTTGGCGACCATCGTCGCCAGCAATCCCTGCGTCATGCCCAGGTGGATTCCCCATAGCGCCACGCCCCCCAACAGGCTGAGCCAATGGTCGTGGCTGGCCAAGACAAGATCAGCCGCTATCAGTGACACCAGACCCCACCCCAGCAGAGTCTTGTGGCTGATGCGGTCAGATAATTTGCCGAAGGGATAGGCCGAGACCGCAAAAACCAGGTTCATCGCGACCATCACCAGAGGCACCAAGGCGACCGGGATGCCTACTTGCTGGGCGCGTAGCACTAGGAAGGCCTCGCTGAAACGCGCCAAGTTGAAGACGGCACCCACGCCAACCACCCACCAGTACGCGGCACTCAAGCGGTTGAGGTTGTCCTGGCGAATCGGATTGAACTTCCGCTCACCCTGATGCTGTTGAGGCTCACGCACCCCGACCATCAGCAAGATGACGGCCAGCAACCCGGGAATCATCGCGATCCAGAACACCGCCCGGAAATCGTTGGCCCAAAGCAGCATCAGGCCGGCGGCCATCAGGGGTCCCAGGAAAGCGCCCACCGTGTCCAAAGACTGTCTCAATCCAAAGGCGGTACCGCGCATGCCCGCCGGCGCAATATCGGCCACCAAGGCATCACGCGGGGCACCTCGGATGCCCTTACCCACTCGATCCAGGAATCGAGCCGCGAGCACTACCCCGGTGGTTGACGCCATCGCAAACAGTGGCTTGGTGAAGGCACCCAAGGCATAGCCCAATATGGCGAGCCCCTTGCGCTTACCGAGGTAGTCGCTCAGGACACCCGAAAAGACTCTGGTAATCAGCGCGGTCGACTCGGCCATCCCTTCAGTGAGTCCAACCGTAAAGGCGTTTGCGCCGAGGATGCCGACCATGAACAAGGGCAAAAGGCTGTGGATCATCTCCGACGAGATATCCATCAAGAGGCTGACGAAGCCCAGCACCCAAATGCTGGGTGGTAGGCGCCTCAAGGGGTCTGCTACCCGAGATGGCATGGGGTTGCCCCTGTTCCTCAGGTCCGGATACCGGCATGGGTTACAAGACAATTCCTGGCCAGCATCACGCTCTTCAGGGTATGGTCAGTTAGACTGGAAGCTGGCTCACCAGCCCGATCCAGCGTAACAAGGGCGGCAGCATCAAGGCCGTCGTGAAGGCGGATAGGGCCATGGCCAAGCCGGCAAAGGCCCCCATGGTTGCATTGACCTGAAAGGAACGGGCGGTGCCAATGCCATGGCCGGCCAGGCCCATGGCAAAGCCCTGGACCGCATCGTCCCGGCAGCCGAGGAGCCTGAGCAGTCCGGTACCGAAGATGGCGCCAATGATACCGGTACCGATCACCAGGACGGCGGTCAGGGAGGGGATACCGCCGAGTTTCTCGCTGATGCCCATGGCCACCGGTGTCGTCACCGACTTGGGGGCCAGGGAGATGAGGGTGGCGGGATCCGCCCCAAAGAGGGACCCGAGCCAAACGGCGCTCAACGCGGCCGTGAGCACCCCCACGGGCAGGGCGACCAATATCAGCGGGGCAAGCACCTTGAGCCGTTCCCGTTGCCGATAGAGGGGAATGGCGAGTGAGACTGTGGCCGGCCCGAGCAGAAAGTGGATGAACTGGGCCCCGTTAAAGTAAGTCTCGTAGGAGGTGCGGGTCAGCACCAGGAGCCCGATCAAGAGGCCCACGGCGATCACCACCGGGTTGAGCAGGGGATGGGACTTGCCCAGCCGGTAGATTTTGAGAGCGGTCAAATAGCAGACCAGGGTTGCCGTCAGCCATAACAGCGGCGAGGCGGCCAGGTATACCCAGATCTGGGTCAAGGGAGTATCACTCATGATTGGTGTCCCGACGCCAGGCCAGCACTCGCTGCATAGCCGCCATGGTCAGGCCAGTCACCGCCAGCGTTATCAGAGTTCCGAAGAAGAGGGCGGCGGCGATGGCCAGCCACTGGTCCCGGACCCGTTCCCAGTGAAGCAGAACCCCGACCCCGGCCGGCACGAACAGCAGGGATAAATGGCCCAGCAAGGTATCCGCGGTCCGCTCCACCCCGTCGGGGACGCTGCCGCGCAGAAACAGCCAGGCGAGCAGCAGCAACATACCCAGGACGGGCCCCGGAACGGGTAGACCGGAAACCAGCACCGTGACCTCGCCGATGAGTTGGCAAGCCAGGATTAGGGTCAGGGCTTCCAGCAAGGGCATACCTCCAGGGGGTCGTGCCCCGATTCAATCCCCGCACCTGTCGCCATATCGGGTGTTAGGGGTAGTTTCAGTTGGCTGCGTACCGTTCCAACCAAAAGGCGTAGGACGGGGGCAGTACCCAGGAGGGGCGCTCGATCCCCAGCTTCAGGGCGGCCTGATAGGGCCAGTGCGGATTGGCCAGATGGGCGCGACCGACCATTACCAGATCCAGTTGGCCCTGGTGCACCGTCTGCTCCGCCAGTTCCGGTGTATCGATACCCCAGGCCGACGCGACCGGCAATTGCGCTTCCCGACGCACCCGCTCGGCAATCGGCGCCAGGAAAGCGGGTGCCCAGGGAATGGTGGCGCTCGGGGTGGAGAAGCCAATGCTGACGCTGAGCAGGTCCAGGCCCTCCCGTTTGAAATTGCGGGCGAGTTCGATGGATTCGGCCAGGGTTTCCTCGTCGCGGCCGTCAAATTCGATGACCCCGAAGCGCGCCGTAAGGGGCAGATGTTCGGGCCACACCTGGCGCACCGCGGCCAGGGTCTCCACCAAAAAGCGGCTGCGGTTCTCCAGGCTACCGCCATAGGCATCGTCCCGCTGGTTGGAGTGCGGCGAGAAAAAGCTCTGACCCAGATAGCCATGAGCGAAGTGCAATTCCAACCATTCAAAGCCAACGTCCCGGGCCCGTTGCGCGGCGCCCACGAAGTCCTGGCGCACCCGGGCAATATCATCGAGGGTCATCGCCAGCGGGACCTTGGGCAGATTGGCGCCGAAGGGGATGGCTGAGGGGGCGAGGGTCGGCCAGCCGCGCGGATCATCCGCCGCGATGTGGTCGTCACCCTCCCAGGGGCGGTTGGCGCTGGCCTTGCGGCCGGCGTGACCGATCTGAATGCCAGGCACGGCCCCGGCGGCCTTGATGGCGGCGATCGCAGGGGCGAAGGCTTGCGCGAGTTCCTCCTTCCAGATGCCGGTACAGCCGGGGGTAATGCGCCCTTCCGGCGCCACCGCCGTGGCCTCGACGATGACCAGGCCGGCACCGCCGCGGGCGAGACCGGCCAAATGCACCCGGTGCCACTCGTTGATCAGACCCTCGACGGCCACGTATTGACACATGGGCGGAATGGCGATGCGATTACGTAGCGTCACGTCCTTGAGTTTGAAGGGTTGGAAGAGTGCGGACATCCGGGTACCTCCTAGGCTAACTACCTTGAGAATTAAACATTTTTCAGTATAACAGAAGGGTCATTCGGCAATTTCGACGGCGACTCGGTAAGCAGGCGGCAGAGGAGGCGATGGCACCCACTGGCGCGCTGGGCACCGGCTGATTCGACGAGTCCGTTAGCTCATGACCTCATCCTGCTGGGCTGGGTCCGCCGACACGGCGAGGCAATCGCCATTGCCGAGGAACAGATCGTTTTTCGAACCCAGGCGCGCGCTGCCTCTGACCACCGGCAAACCAGCGGCCAGCATCTTTTCCACGGCCAGGGCCCCGGTGCAATGGTTGCAGCCGAAGTGCTGGATGCCATAATTCGCCAGGGCGGCGATGAGGTGGTCCTTGTCCTCGTTCCAATCATCAAAGGGCGCAATGTGCAGCCCCCCGTAGACGGCGTGGAGGCGCTCTCCCCCGGCAAAGGTCAGGCGGGCGAAATCGAGCAGATTGAGAACCCCACTATGCCCGCAACCCGTCACCATCACCAGACCCCGGTCCTGAACCTCGAAGTACAGCACGTTTTCGCCTTGGACCTGCAACAGGGTCTCCATTGGAAACTGTACCAGGGCACAGCAGGGAAAAAGGTTTAGCGGCTGCTGGGGCGGCACCCTGATGACCGGTCCCGTGTGACCATACTGTTTGATCAGGTCCATTCCTTCGGGATTAAACCCCACTGGGATATAGATCGGCAGCGACGGGCAATGTCTCAGGGTGACGCCGATCCCCCAGAAATGATCGAAATGTTCGTGACTGATAACGAGGCAATCAATGCCACCCTCCGCCAAGAGCTGGTCGACACCCTCTTCAGCGTAACGTCGCTCCATCCAAGCAGGGTTCCAGCCGGTATCGAACAGGATCCGATATCCTGTGCCGTCCAGCGTTTCTGCCTCGATCAAGGCCGAGAACCCGGCAGCATTGGCAGGGTGCTGTTCGCCAAAGGGTGGCCAGGGTAGCCGATATTGATTGGTGCTCATCCCGCCGGCCGCAGCGATATCATCAAGCATGGCCGGCGTGTCGAACCAGCCAATCTCGGAAATACATCTGATCTTCAGATGCCTGAGCAAGCCCAGGGAAAGGTGTTGAATGGGTGGCGTAGCGGCTTCTTGATTCGAGGGTGAGTCCTGCATCAGATCTCCCGTCAGAGGACATAAGGCGTTTACAAGAGACAAGGCGCTATTGGATGAGCTGACCCGGGGGCCTTGCTGGTCGTGCGGGTCAGGTGCAATGGCTCCTGGCCAATCGGATGGTCTGGTGCCATGCTGGCATTGATAACGGGTAAGACTTTGGAGCGCTCATCGCATGTTGACCCTACTCTCGTCTTGGAAATTTTGGGCGATATTATCGGCGGTATTCGCGGCCTTGACCGCGATCTTCGCCAAGATCGGAATTGAGCACGTCAACTCCGATTTTGCCACCTTTATCCGCACGATCGTCATCCTGATCACCCTGGTCTTCATCCTGTTGGTCAGCGGTCAATTTCAATCACCCAGCGCGATCAGTGGTCGTAGCTACCTGTTTCTGGTGCTCTCGGGCCTGGCAACCGGCGGCTCCTGGATCTGCTATTTTCGGGCACTTAAACTCGGTCAAGCCGCCCAGGTGGCACCCATCGATAAGCTCTCGGTGGTATTGGTGGCCACTTTTGGGGTCATTTTCCTGGGGGAGCGGCTCTCCGCCAGCAATTGGTTGGGCATTGCCCTGATCACCCTAGGGGCGGTCCTGGTGGCCTATCGCTGAGATCCCGGGGACCGCCAGACTTGAGCGATCCAGGTAAAGTCCCTGGCGCAGGGCGGCCAAACCCAGTGCCTGTCCGTCAGATAGCTCCCGCTTTCTTCAGGTAATCGTAAATCCCGGAGGCCATCTGTCGGTAGCCCTCGGCATTGGGGTGAATTTGGTCCGCCCGGAGCTCTGGCCGGCTCAGGATCTCGGAAAACACCTGGCCGATAACGGGTACCGCCTCTTCCTCCGCCAATTCCTGATAGAGGGGCGCGTCTCCTTTGCCGATGACGAGGGTGAGTAGTGACAATTCCGGCACGGCCACCAGAACGGCTTGTGCCCCACTCTGTCTGACAGTTCGCAGCAGGTGACGCACATCCTCCTTCACGGCCCGTTGCGGCCGGTGCCGCAGGAAGTCATTCCCGCCCATTTCGATGATGACCAGGGCGGGTTGGTGTTGATCCAGCAGGTCCGCGATACGGCTTTTGCCGGCCTCCGCCGTGTCCCCGGGGACTCCGGCATTGATCAGATTCCAGCCGGTCTTTAGAGCTAAGCCTGTCGGCCAATCCTCTCCCGGGGCGGCTCCTGTCCCGAAGGTGACACTGTCACCAAAGGCGAGCACGGTCTCGCCGGGTGGAACGGGGGTCAGTTTGGGTTCCCGACTACAGCCGACGATCAGGGCGGTGGCCAGCAGAGCGAGGATGATGATTCCGATCCGCAAGAAGAGCGCGCTCCAAAGGTTCGCGGGGAATGGGATGCGGGGATTTTAGGCGATCGCTGACGGCCAGGTTGTGCCCCATGAATTTGCCAAGCCAGGCGCTTGGGTTTTGGGGATAATCCCTCAGTCGAACGCGAACCGGAATTCAGTCTGGTTTCGCGTTGTTACCGACGGCGTCGGCCAGTTGATCCTCCGGCGTGAGGATGCCAAAATCCAGACACAAGGCCACCAGGGCGTTCAGATAGGCACCTATCCTGACCGCGGGCTGGCCTTTTCGAACCGATGCAAGGTGACCCGCGACATACCGCCCGCGTCGCGAACCTTGCCAACAACCCCGAGATCGTCATGCGTCTTTCCCACCGTCTGGTTCTGGCCCTGCTGATCGTCCTCGTGGACACCGCAGCCTTCCTAATCCCGCTTGCGGCGGTGCTGCTCGCGTACATTCTGCTCGCGCGTCCCCCGTGGTTTCGGGACTGGATGGATCGGCTTTATCGCGGGGTTCCGCGGTAGATGACCACTCAAAGCGAGTCATTCACCCTTTCGACCCGTCTCCCCGGCCAGGCGCAAGACCTCTTCGACCAGCGCATCCGCGAGCCGATAGCCCTGTCGCGACACCGCCGCTAACACCGACCCAACAGACTCCAGCAGACCCTGCTGCTTGGCGGCCAGCAGCACGCCGGCCAGTCCGACGACAGGGATGCCGCGACGTCGGGCAATCTGTCGTCCGCGGCGCTCATCGATCAGCAAGAAGCGACATTGCGTTTCCCGTGCCAAGAGAATGGCCGCTGACTCCCCGGCGTCGAGCAAGAGACCGAGACTGGCCATGTCCGCCTCGCAGCCCCGGGGAAGCGCCCGCGGCTCGATGAGACCCGCGGCGAGCGCGGCCGATAAGACCCGCGCTCAGGGCCGATTGGACTCCACGCACAGCTCGGCGAGCACCGTCTCGGGTACCACTACGGACCCGTAGAGCGCAAACAGCAGTGACAGCCGCTCGATCCGGGCTAGGGCGATCAGTGGCCCGGCGTCCGCGACGACGATCCTGTTCATGGCGATCTGCGCATCAAGCCGCTATCACAAGGCGGCGGCCAACTCATCCGCCAACTCCTCGGCCGGATAATCCACGGCAGCCAAGCCGAGCGAACCCAGCAGATCGAGGAACCCATCCAGCGAGAGCCCCGCAACCTTGGCGGCCTGGGCGAGGGTGATTTGGCGGTTCTCGAACAGGGTCAATGCCAAGGCGCGATGCACGCCTTGGTCGAGCAATCGTCGGTCGAATGGCACGGCGAGGATCGCGGGTCGGCCATGTTTCGTGATAAGTGAGAGTTGTCCGAGCTCGGCGTCCCTCAGCAGATCGCCCGAACGGGTACGCAGATCCCGAACCGAGAAGGTGTCGAGTGTTTCCATCGGGTACCTCGTATCATGTGCCCACGAAACGTAGCACATAATCAATCTGTGGGTCGAGTCTTAAAGAAGGGCATGCCCACTCGCCAGGGGCAACGACCGTCAGTCGGGGTTCCCGGCTGCAGGCGGCGATCAGGGCGGTGGCCAGCAGGGCGAGAAGGGAGATTCCGATCCGCATGAAGAGGGGTTCTTCGCGGGTCCGTCGGGAATGGGATGCTGGGATTTTAGGCTATCGCAGACGGCTGTGTTGTGCCTCTGGGCGCCATCGCCTTGCCGCTGCCGTCCAGCACCGTTCCGGGAGAGCCTTATTGGTGTACCATCCGGCCGGGGAAGGTGATGCCATCAAGGGGCCTGGTGGCGTCAATCAACCAGAACACAACAACAACCACACGGGAAGGCTTCCTGCCTGATCAGCCTTGCGCGCTGCTTGCCAGACAGGGATGAACCAGGGGGTAGGCGTGCTCGGAACCGTTCGTGATAGCTGCAAAATCCACCCGATGGTCCACGACTATCGGATGACGGAAGCCATCGAGAATCTCTCGGACCTCATCACCAGCCAGGGCGATGGCCGGGAGTTTTTTGCCCGCAACCACATCACCCAAGGCATGGCGACCCTGTTCCGCGAGGGCTTGCTGCGCCTGGCGGGGCAGTCCGACCAGGCCGCCTTCGAACTGGCCCAGGCCATGGGCGGTGGCAAGACCCACCTAATGAACGCCATCGGGCTGCTGGCCAAGAACCCCACCCTGAGGACCGAGGTACTGCCTGCCGAGCTGGCGGACCGCCTGGACTTCGGCCCGGCGCGCATCGCCGCCATCAACGGCCGCAACGATCCCGAGCACTTCATCTGGGGCGAGATCGCCACCCAGTTGGGCCAGGCCGACCTCATCCGCCCCTATTGGATCGAGGGCCCGCGCGGGGTGGACGAGAAGAAGTGGCTGGAGATCCTCGGCGATGAGCCGACCCTCATCCTCCTGGACGAACTGCCGCCTTACCTACTCAACGCTGACACCCGCGCCGTGGGCCGGGGTTCCCTTGCCGACCTGGTGACCTTTAGCCTCGGCAACCTGCTCAGCGCCGCCATCAAGCGCCCCCGCTGCTGCGTGGTCATCGCCAACCTCTCCGGCAGCTACGAGTCCCAGACCCGCGATTTGGCGCGGATCATGTCCAACCTCCAGCAGGAGACGCGCCGCCAGGCGCAGATCATCACCCCGGTCCAACTCGCCGGTAACGAAATCCATGCCATCCTCAAGAAACGCCTCTTCACTCATCTCCCCGATGGGCGCCTGATCGAGGCCGTCGCCGAGGCCTTTGCCGAGCAAGTCAAGGCGGCCGAGGATGGCGGTTACATCACCGCGCGGGCGATGGAAGAGGTGGCCGAGGAGGTCCGGGAGACCTATCCCTTCCATCCCTCCTTCAAGAACCTGGTAGCCCTCTTCAAGGAAAACGAGGGCTTTCGCCAGACCCGGGGCCTGATGCAGTTCACCGCCCGCCTGCTGCGCAGTGTCTGGAACCGCGATGCCAACGATGTCTTCCTCATCGGCACCCAGCATCTGGACCTCAACGACCCCGAGGTGCGCGACGAAATCCAGCGCGTCAACCCGGCACTGCTCCCGGCGGTGGTTAACGACATCGCCGATCAGGGCAATGCCCGCGCTGAAGAGATCGACGCGGATCTCGGCAGCGATGCCGCCGCCCAAGTCGCCAAGCTGGTCCTCTCAGCCTCGCTCTCCCGTGCCGTGGGCGCCCACACCGGCCTCACCCAGGCTGAAATCATCGAATTTCTGGCCGCCCCCAACCGCAAGGCCGATGAGTTCCTGGCCGGCCTGGACCGGCTGCGTGACCGCGCCTGGTACCTGCATCGCGAGGGCGAGGCCTTCTACTTCAAGGAGACCGAGAACCTGGGCCGCCGCATCGAGCGTGATGCCAAGCAGATTCCGCCGCCCAAACTGGAACAGGCCCTCATCAACCGCCTGACCGGCCTCTTCCAGACCCAGAGCAAGTCCCGCGCCGCCTATCAGGAGGTGCAGATCATGCCGCGCCTCGACGAGGTGCGGCTCACCGGTGGCCGGATCCTGCTGGTCGTGCAGCCCGATGGGCGCACCCCCCCGGAGGCGATCCGCAACTTCTTTGAGTTTCAGCAGGAAAAGAACAACGTCCTCATCCTCTCCGGCCATGACAGCCACCTGGCCAATGAGGTTGAGACCCGGCTACGCGAGCTCTATGCCATCGAGAAGATCCACGCCAACCTCAAGGCCGGCGATACCTTGTTCGAGGAGGCGCGCGACAAGTACGAGGAATTGGCCGAGCGCTTCACCAAGGCCGTCTCCGGTGCCTACAACCGGCTCTTTTTCCCCGGCGGCGATGGCGAGCTGGTCATGGCCACCCTCGACAACGGCCTCAGTTTCGGCCAGGGCGACCATGCCGCCGAGGCCCAGATCGAACGCCTGCTGGCCAGCGGTCGCTGCGATAACAAGCTGGCCCTGGACATGATGGATGAGCTGCCGGCCTACTGGGCCATGGCCGAGACCTTCCTCTGGCCCGCCAAGGACCGCCGCGTACCCTGGCGCGACCTGGTCATGCGCGCCAGGACCGACCCCACCTGGCCCTGGATGCCGGGCGCGCGCGGCCTGGATCTGCTCCGTGACGAGGCCCTCAAGCAGGGGCGCTGGCGCCAGACCCCCGAGGGCCACCTCGAAAAGGGCCCCTTCCCGCCCGAGAAGTCCTCGGTCAACGTGACCCTGCTCACCAGCCACCGCGATACCGGCGAGTCCAGCCTCTCCCTGACGCCACGCCATGCCGGCGACAGCCCCCGCGTCTACGTTGCCACCACCCCCAATGTGTCGGATCGGGACGAGCGAGTGGAGGACCTGGAGGACTACCGCACCACTGCCGCCACCCTCTACTTCATCGCCCTGGATAGTGCCGGCAAGTATCAGGTGGGCGAGCCCACCCGCTGGACCGCCGAGCTGACTGTTCGCCATGAAATCCGCAAGGTCGCCGATATCCGCAAGGTCGAGCTGCGCTGCACGCCCCCTGCCGAGATGCGCTATACCCTCGACGGCACCAACCCCAAAGAGGGATCTGCTTATACAGAACCCTTCAAGGTGCCTGCCAAGGGCGGTACCCTCCTCGTCGTCGCCAAGGCCGGGGAGGTCGAGAAGAGCACCCGCTTCCAGATCCCCGCCGATGGCGATGACCGGGTCATCATCGACGACCACCAACCGGCCCGCCTGGTCAAAGCCAAGGTCACCCTGGATACCACGGATCGCGCCTTCGCCCTCATCCAACGCTTCAAGGACCGCAAAGACACCCTGCTGCGCGGCGTCCAGATCCTCATCGGCACGGGCGAGACAGCGGCGCAGATCCGCTTCAACGACCGTGCCCTGACGGTCGCCGCCATCGAGACGGCCATCGCCGGTATCCGCCAGGCCCTGGGCGATCCCCAGGCCGAGGTCCAGGTACTGATCCGCGGCGGTGTCACTTTTGGGGACGGCTACGCCCTCAAGGAATTCGCCGAGGTGGTCGGGATCGCCCTGACCCCCGGGGATGTCATCCAGGGTGAGGCATGAGCGCCAGCTCCCCTAAAGGCACCGCGACAGAGGCCCAGGCCGGTGGCAAGCAGGCGGCCTACGCCCATCCGACCCTGGGCTTTGGGGTTCCGGCCACCTCGGACCCGCATCACTTCGTGGTGGCCATTCCCCGCGGCAACACCACGCCCGTCCTGATCCGGGAGCATCTGGGCATGGCGACTGACAGCGGCCGGGCACAGGTCCTCGACCGCGTGCTCCTCGACCGCCCCCGCTGGACCGCCATCCGCGCTGAGGTGCAGCGGGCCTTCAACGCCCGGCTGGCGGAGCACAACCTGGCCCCTGGGACCTGGCGGGTAGGCGAAACCCCCATCGACCGGCTGCTGGGCAAGGAGTTGTGCGTCCTGGCCTGGGCTATCGAGCACCTGGACCCGGACAAGATCGGCATCGCCTTGCGCAATTGGCTGGCGCTGCGCCCGGAAGAGCGCTGGTGGCTGTTCGGTATGACGGCCCTCGCCACCGGCGGGATCCAGGACGCGGAGGAGGGTTGGCGGGTCGCCCTGCGCTATGCCCTAGGTGACAAGGCCCAAAACGAGATGCTCAAGCCGCGCATCCTGGTTCCTAAACCGGCGGTGGACGGTCAAGTGACGTTACCTTTGTTCGAGGACTGAAAATCAGTGGCGGACATCCACCCTTACCCTACGCTGGTGCGGGAGTTGGTTTTGAGTTCGCGAGTTGATCCGACTGGCCCTGAGATTCTGGGCGACCTAGCGACCAGGAGATTCCAGCCATGCTGCTATCAACCTTAAGAGCCAAGCGTGCCGCCATTGCCGCCGCAGGACGACAGTTCGGTGTCCGGCGCATTCGGGTCTTTGGCTCGGTGGTCCACGGTGAGGAGAAGCCCGACAGTGACATTGACTTTCTCGTAGATCTCCCACCCGGGTACGACCTTTTCACGCAGCGTCTGCCCCTGGCAGAGCGCTTGGAGGAGATCACTGGCCGTCACGTGGACCTGATTCCCGAACACGAACTCAACCGGCATTTGCGACCTTATGTGCTGGCGGAGGCCATCGATTTATGACTATGCAGTGGCAGCCTTATGTCCGGCATATCCTGGATGTTATCGCCAAGATCCGCCGCATAGAGGAGCGGGGCGATCTCATAACGGATGAGGTGCTGTATGACGCGACCCTGCGCAACCGGCAAACCCTTGGCGAGGCGACCCAGCATCTGCCCGCTGACCTGAACCAACGATACCCGGCGATTCCCTGGAAACAGATCAGCGGCTTTCGCAACATCCTGGCGCACAACCATTTGGGCGATATCGACCCTCAGGCGGTGCAGCGGGCCATCATCCAGAACCTCACTCCTCCGGAGGAGGCCATTGCCTCCATGCTGTCTGGGTCGAGCGCATGACCAACCAATCTGCCAGGCCAGTGCCATTTGCCCTGAAGGACGCAGCTGCATTGATCGAGGCGGTGTTTCCCGCGCAGAAGATATCTTTCGAGGCGCAGCGAGAGCGTAAGGCCGGGGCGGGACAGACACTGACGGCACTCGGCTCCTACTGGAAGGGTCGCAAGCCGCTGATCCTGGTGCGGGCCATCGTGCTGGGTAGCCTGCTGCCGCAGACCGACGATGCCGAAAAGGACCTGGAGATCTTCGAGAAGCTCATGGCCTTCGACGAGGGCGGGCTGGCGCGGCGGGAGCCGAAGATCAGTCCGGCGGAGATCGCCCGGCGCCTCGAGCTGGCGGACCCCTGGCGCTACTTTGCGGCCTCTTTTAAGGGCGATAAGGAGGACGCCGAGGAGATCGAGGGGGCGCAATTCCCGTTGGATATTGACGATTATCCAGGTCTGAGCTTCCGCTGGCGGCGGGATATCGACGAGCCGGACAAGCTGGAGATCCTGGCCCGGACGCTGGCGACCTATCCCACCTACGAGGAACGCGCGGGTCTCTGCAAGCGACCGGAGGAGATGGATCAAACGGCTCTGTACGCCCCCATCTGGCCCGCCGTGAACGCCCATCTCGGGCATCACGGCATCGAGGCCCATTCCCATCAGGAGTTGGTCGAGCAGCTCGGCATCCTGCGCTACGGCCACCGGCCCCGGGTGGGGGACACCTTTTGCGGTGGAGGCTCCATCCCCTTCGAGGCCGCGCGGCTCGGCTGCGACGTCTACGCCTCGGACCTTAACCCCATCGCCTGCATGCTGACCTGGGGGGCGTTGAACATCATAGGTGCCTCGCCCGAGAAGCGCGCCGACATCGAGCGGGCGCAGTGCGAGGTCGCCGAGTTGGTGGATCAAGAGATTACCTCGCTCGGCATCGAGCACGACAGCCAGGGCAATCGTGCCAAGGCGTACCTCTATTGCCTGGAGACCCGCTGCCCCGAGACCGGCTGGATGGTGCCAATGGCACCGAGTTGGGTGATATCGAAGACCAGCAGTGTCGTTGCAAATCTGGTTCCGGACCCCGTTAACAAGCGCTTCGGCATCCAGATCCTGACCGGCGTCTCCATTGCCGAGATGAAGTCCGCTGAGCTGGGCACGGTTCGGGACGGAAACCTGGTTTACGAGCTTGAAGGCAAGACCTTCCGCACCCCAATAAAGACCCTGCGTGGCGACTACCGCGATGCCAACGGCAACACTGGAAACAAGCTGCGTCCCTGGGAAATGCAAGAGTTCAAGCCGCGCCCGGATGACATCTTTCAGGAACGGCTGTACTGCATTCAGTGGATCACAAAGGAATCACTGCACAAGTCCCGACAGGAAACCTTTTTCGCCGCAGTCGCCGAGGGGGATTTGGAGCGTGAGCGCAGGGTGGATACGGTCGTCGCTAAAAATCTCAACCGCTGGCAGGAACAGGGTCTGGTGCCAGATATGGAGATTGAGCCAGGTGACAAGACAAACGAGCCTATCCGCACGCGGGGGTGGACGCACTGGCACCAGCTCTTTTCGCCAAGGCAACTTCTTCTCTTGTCCGCGCTATGGAACCACATGCGCAAGGAATCATGGGGCGCAATGTGTTTTGCCAACCTACTAAATTATCTATCTAAGCTGGTAGGCATTAATTCGCGGAGCCCAAACTCAGGCCGGGAGATGTGCCTGGACCGCGTGTTCATCAACCAGGCGTTGAACACGCTATCAAACTGGGGCGTACGTTCGTATGCCTACTTCCCCGACACGGCTTTCAAGCTGCCTTGGGGCAACGTCCCTGGACACGGCACCACTCAACCGCTCCCAGCCGAAGCCCTGGGGGTGAATTGCGATATCTTCGTCACGGACCCACCCTACGCTGATGCGGTGATGTACCACGAGATCACCGAGTACTTCATCGCCTGGCTGCGTAAGAGCCCGCCCTCGCCCTTCGATCAATGGACCTGGGACTCCCGCCGCGACCTCGCCATCAAGGGCTCGGGTGACGACTTCCGCCGCGGTATGGTTGAAGGGTATCGGGCCATGACGAAGCACATGCCGGACAACGGCATGCAGTGCGTCATGTTCACCCACCAGGACATCGGCGTCTGGTCCGACATGGTCAGTATCTTTTGGGCCTCCGGGTTGCAGGTGGTCGGGGCCTGGTACATCGCCACCGAGACGACCTCGGAACTCAAGAAGGGCGGCTATGTGCAGGGCACCGTCATCCTGATGCTACGCAAGCGACCGGCCGGAGATCGCCCCGGCTTCAAGCAGCGCATCCTCCCGGAGGTCAAGCGGGAGGTGGACGCCCAGATCAAGCAGATGTTGCACCTGAACACCGAGACCGAGGCCAGGATGGGCGCGCCGGTCTTCAACGACTCGGACCTGCAAATGGCTGGCTATGCGGCGGCCCTCAAGGTCTTGACCGGCTACACCAGCCTCGGTGGCGAGGACGTGACCGCCTTTGCCCTGCGCCCACGGCGCAAGGGTGAGACCACGGTTGTCGATGAGATCGTCGAGCAGGCCGCCGAGACCGCCAACAGCCTGTTAGTCCCGGACGGGCTGGACCGCGAGACCTGGGCGGCCATCGGCGGCATCCAGCGTTTTTATCTGCGTATGCTGGATATGGAGACCACCGGGGCCTCGAAGCTGGACAACTACCAGAACTTCGCCAAGGCCTTCCGGGTGCAGGACTACGCGGCGGTGATGGGGAACATCAAGCCCAATGCGGCGCAGCTGAAGTCCGTCACCGAGTTCAAGCCCCGCGATTTTACCGACCGCACCGAGATCGGCCCGACCCCGCTTGGGGCCTTGATCGTCGCCCTTCAGGAGTTCCTCGCCGACAGGGAACCCGAGGTGGTGATGGCCAATCTGAGAGATGCCGTGCCGGATTATCTGCATCGCCGGCCGCTGCTGATCGACCTGGCGGCTTTCATCGCCGCCAAGGCCCGTGGCCCGGAGATCCGCCGCGCCGCCGAGGCCATCGCCAGCCGGATAAAGCACCAGAGACTCCAATGACTGATGTCTTCCATAGCCAGCGATTCGATAAGAAGGTTTGGTTGACCAATCATGCAATCGAATCAATGGCGAAGCGGAATATCACGCTGAACGAAATTAAGACGCTGATTGAAAAAGGTGTTTTCGAGATAAATGAGTATCCGCATGGGTGGATCTTTCACCACTTCGCCGCTCGCACTGATAATCTGGTCTGCGCTGCGATCGTCAACCAACAAGCCATTGTCATCAAAACCGTGATGATCAACTGGAAGCTAAGGGGTTCGTCATGAAAATCGTTTACTACGAACAGGATGACACACTCTTCATCGAGTTCTCGAAGAACAAGGTGGTGCGTGATGAGTCTCTGAACTGGAATATCCATATTGGTTACACCGAAGATGGCATCGGTGAGATTACGATACTGGATGCCGAAAAGAGCGGGCTTTATCCGCTGCAGATGGAGCGGGTGATCGCCGATGCAGCATGACAGTCTCGCGAGTTTCGCCGATCCGTATCCATCCGAGTGCGCCCGCAACCTGCTCGACCAGACCCTGGTGCGGGAGGATCGGCAGACCTACCAACACTTCCTGGCCGTTCTGGCTCAGCCTCCGGACGGAGAAGGCTTCGAGCGGCTGATGCGTGCCCCAAGCCCCTGGCAATCTTGAGCTTTGATGCCTTGACATCGCTTTCCGAGGGATACCGCGTCGAGGTTTTTTCCTGCGGCGTACAGATCCTGGACGAGTGGTTGACCTTGATGCTGTTGATGTCATTGCAGCGGAAGCCGCTTGCAGCGTCTCCGTGAGCCTCCGATCTTACTGATATCCCCGAGAGAAGGATGACGATCCGCCGCCTCTCTTCCCGCACCCACCGGCTCGACCAGAGCTTCCTGGCCGAGCAACTCCAGGGCGCCCGTTCCTATCACCGTATCGCTGGCTACTTCACCAGTTCCCTCTTCGAGATCGCCCACGAATGGCTGGAATCCGTCCAGGAGGTGCGCATCGTCTGCAACGTGGACCTGGCGCCGGAAGACCTGAAGGTTGCCCAACTGCGGGAGGCGCGGATGCTGGGGCGCTGGAACGAGCGCTCCATCGAGGCTGAATCTCTGCGTAATCGCGAACGCTACCAGCGGCTGGACGCCTTTCTGGTCCGGCGCGGCCAGGTGATCCGGGTAGCACCGGACAGTATCTGCGGCTTCGTCCATGGCAAGGCTGGCGTTATCCAGCGGGCCGACGGGCGCAAGGTCGGTTTCATCGGCTCGATGAACGAGACCCGCCAGGGCTGGCAGCGCCATTACGAGATCCTCTGGGAGGATGACTCGCCCGAGGGCGTGGCCTGGATCGAGGCCGAGTTCGAGTACCTCTGGCAGGCCGCCAGGCCCCTGCCGGAGGCGGTGTGCCGCGAGGTCCGGCGGCGCGGCCGGCGCTTTGAGGTTGGCCTGTCCGATATCCAGACCGATGAGATGGTGGCCCCGGCGGCCCTCATCGAATCGCCACTTTACCGTGAGGGACTGTCTCTCCAACCCTGGCAACAGGGCTTCGTGGGCGAGTGCCTGCGCCATTTCCAGGACCAGGGTCAGGTGCGACTCTTGCTGGCGGATGAGGTGGGCCTGGGCAAGACCCTCTCCCTGGGTTGCGCCGCCCTGACTCTTTGCTTGTTGATGGAGAAGGGGCATCGCCGTCGCAAGCCCATCGTGATCTTCGCCCCGGCCACCCTCTGCGAGCAGTGGCAGACGGAGATGATCGATAAGCTCGGCATCCCCTGTGCCCGCTGGCACTCGGCGCACAAGGTCTGGCTCGACCCCGAGGAGCGGACGATCTCGCCGGCGGGCCCCGAACACATCGCCCGTTGCCCCCTGCGCATTGGCATCATCTCCACTGGCCTCATGGTCCAGCCCTCCCAGGAGAAGCAGATCCTGATGGGCATCGGTTACGGTCTGGTGATCCTCGACGAGGCCCACAAGGCGCGCACTCGCCAGGGACTGGGTGCGGACGCCGGGGCCCCGAACGGACTGCTGACCTTTATGCTGAATCTGGCGGATCGGGCTGATCATTTGCTGCTGGGCACTGCCACGCCCATCCAAACCCGGGCCGAGGATCTGTGGGATCTAATGGGGGTGCTGCAGCGGGGCAGCAACGGTTTTGTCCTCGGCAATGCCCTGGCGCCCTGGCACAACCCGGCGCGCGTGTTGCCCATTCTGAGCGGCCTCCAGCGGGTGGAAAATCCGGACTTTGGTTGGCTTCTGCTGCGCTCACCCCTGCCGACCACGGACTCGACCAACGAGCCCAATGCCCGGCGGCTGTTCCGCAACCTGCGCGAAGAGTTGGGACTGAGCCCGCGGGAGCATCTGGCCGGGTCGTTGAACGAGTTGCCGGGCGACTTGCGGGACGATCTGGAGATCGAACTGGAGCGGGTCATTGACGGGGCCAGCTTTTTCCAGCGCGAGAACCCTCTTGTGCGCCATGTCGTCTTGCGTAAGCGGGTGACACTGGAAACGCGCGGCCTGCTGGACAAGATTGCCGTCAACGTCCACCCCGATGCGGGCTTGATCCAGGACCCGCACCGCTTCAATGCCCTCTTCCAGGACTTGGCGCTGCGCACCACGCCCGATTTTGATCGGGCCTATGGGGAGGCCCTGAATTTTGGTGAAGTGCTCACCCGGCGGGGTAAGGTGGGTGGCTTCATGAAGAACCTGATGCAGCAGCGGGTCTGCTCCAGCGTCATCGCGGGCATCAATACCGCGACTCGCCTGCTGGCCGGCAGGACTGAGACAGCAGAGACCGAGGAGGCCGAGGAGGAAGTGGCCGTCCAGGACGACGAGGAACGGGCCGCCCTGGAGACCCTGATCCTGACTCTGGAGGGGATGGACGACGACCCTAAGCTGCGGGCCATGCGCTATTACCTCGACGAGGAGGGCTGGTTGGCGCTCGGTTGCATCATCTTCAGCCAGTATTACGATACGGCGCGCTGGGTGGCGGACGCCCTGGCCGCCGAGCACCCGGGCGAGATCATCGGCCTTTATGCCGGAGCTGACAGAAGCCGACTCTACCGCGAAGGTCAGGTAGTTGGTATCGCCCGCGAGGAACTCAAGCGTATGGTTGCCGACCATGATATCCGCATCATGGTCGCCACCGATGCCGCTTGTGAGGGTCTGAATCTCCAGACCCTGGGGACCCTGATTAACGTTGACCTGCCCTGGAACCCGACGCGGCTGGAGCAGCGGATTGGACGCATCAAGCGCTTCGGCCAGGCGCGCCCGGTGGTGGACATGCTGAATCTGGTCCATCAGGGCACGGTGGACGAGATCGTCTATGCCCGCCTGTCGGAGCGAATGCACAACCGCTACGATCTCTTCGGTGGCCTGCCCGATACCATCCACGACGACTGGATCGACAATATCGAGAACCTGGGCGAGCGGATGGACCGCTACATCGAGGAGCGCCGGCAGGCCACCGGCTTTGATTTGCGCTACAACGACAGCATCGAGTCCACGGACAACGCCTGGCGGGACTGCGCCGGGGTGCTATCCCGGCGGGATTTCGACAACCTCATGCGTCAGGGTTGGGGAGGCTAGCCATGACGCCGACATCCGCAGTAGGCGTTGCCCTCGGCGGGATGCTCGGCCAGCCAGTGTCGGGCAATCTCTTCCCGCCGGCAGATCCACACCCGCTCATGGCCTTGGACGTAATCGAGAAAGCGCGCCAGCGCCATGGCGCGAGCCGGATGACCGCTGATGCGGCCGTGGAGCCCAACGCTCATCATCTTGGGGTGGGATGCGCCCTCTTGCCAGAGGAGGTCGAAGGCGTCCTTGAGCAGACGGAAGAAGTCGTCCCCACAGGCAAAACCGTTCGGTAGCAGGTAGCGGGCGTCGTTGTTGACCAGGGTGTAGGGGATCACCAGGTGGGCGGGCGATCCGGGGAGCCAATAGGGCAGATCGTCGTTATAGGCGTCCGAGCTGTAGAGGAGGCCGCCCTCCTCGCGCAGGAGTCGGCGGCTATGGTGACTGACGCGCCCCGTGTACCAACCCACCGGGCGTTGGCCGCAGAGCCGATCAATGATTTCAATGGTCAGGCGGATGTGCCGCCGCTCTTCGTCTTCAGGGATGTTGCGATAGTCCAGCCAGCGGTAGCCATGCCCGGCGACCTCATGCCCGGCCGTGCGCAGGGCGTGGGCGATCTCAGGGTTGAGCTCCAGGGCCTGGCCGACGGCAAAGGCGGTCAGGGGCAGGCCGCGCGCGCTGAACAGGTCCAGGATGCGCCAGACCCCGGCGCGGGCGCCGTATTCATACATTCCCTCGACGCTGAGGTCGCGCTCCCCCATGCGCGCGGGACGGCCGGGCAACTCATGGAGATAGGCCTCGGATCGGGAGTCGCCGTTGATAAGGGACGACTCCGCGCCTTCCTCGATATTGAGCACGAATTGCACCGCGACGCGGGCCTGGCCCGGCCAGCGTGGCTGGGGTGGATGACCGCCATAGCCGACGAGGTTGCGCCCGGACATCAGCCCAGTTCGAAGGTCGTGACGCCGAAGATGCGCGAATGAGTGAGTTCGGGAAATGGGCCCAGATACATGCGGGCGCAGCCGAAGACCTCGACCATGTGCTGTTGGCGCACCAGATCCAGGGCGGCGGGATTATTTTCCGGGGTGTCGAGGAAGAGGGGTCCGCCGGCGGCAAACCCGGCCAGGTGCGTATAGAGGGCCTGAGCGGCCAACGCATCGTCGGCGAACAAGGGGCCGATCTTGCAGCCTTCGCCACAGCGGCGGATCACGCCATAGCCGCTCAGTTGCCCAGCGCGGAGGCAGCCGAGGGCGAGGGCATCGGCTTGATTGATCCACCCGGCCAGGAAGGTGGGGCGGGGGGCGGGGAAGCAGGTGCGGTCGTAAGCCAGGATCTGATCAAAAGGCAGGTTGGCTAAGGGGACCATCTCGGCGTCGCCAAGCGGCGGGGTTGGGAAATGGTTCGGTATCTCGGCGCGAAACCGGATGTCCCGATGAGAGAAGACGAAGCCGCCCTTGGCATAGTAGTTCTGCATGGCGAAGACGCCGTCCATGCCAATAGTCGCCCCCGGGTGAAGCCGGGCGAGCAGGCGTTCGCGGCGGGCGTGCCAGAGGCTATTGCCTAGACCCTGCCCGCGAAACTCGGGCCGGATGATGAAGAAACCCATGAAGCCGAATGCACCCTGGTAAGAGGTGATAGCGCCACCCCCAATCAAGGCACCGCCGAGGTCCGCCGCGATGAAGGCATCGGGGTCGGTGGCCCAAAACAGCTCGGCATCATGCCGGCCGGGATTCCAACCCTCGCGGGCGGCCCAGTTGACGAGTTCGTCCACCTCGGGACGGGTCATGTTGCGTATCACCAGCTCTTGGGTCATTGGCAGGCTCTTAGGGGTGGGTCTGGGCAAAGGCTAAGGGTGCGTCGGATGGCCGTCAAGGCCGACCGAGCCGCCGACATCATCCCAATCGCGGGCTTGCCTTGCTGAGTCTCAGCCATTACCCAACCAGGGCCTGATCCGTTAAACCCAGAAAAAAGTTGGCTTCCGCGCCGTGCGGGTCATAATTCAGGCTATACATCCGCTGGAGGAACCCATGGACATCTCGACGGCCGTCATTCTTGCGCTCGCCTTGCTGGGCCTGTTCTACATCGTTGCTATCTATAATCGGCTGGTGGCGTTGCGAAATCGCTTTCGTAACGCCTTTGCCCAGATCGAGGTGCAGCTCAAGCGACGTCATGATTTGATTCCCAATCTGGTAGAGATCGCCAAACGCTATCTGGAGCATGAGCGTGAGACCCTGGAGGCGGTGGTCGCGGCACGCCAGGGGGCGGTGACGGGACTGGCGCGGGCGGCGGCTAACCCTGCAAACGCGGAGGCCATTACCGGGCTTGGCCAGGCGGAGGGAGCGCTGACGGGGGCCCTTGGGCGGTTGAATCTTGTCGTGGAGGCCTATCCGAACCTCAAGGCCGATGCCAACATGCGGCAATTGCACGAGGAGCTGGCGAGCACGGAAAACAAGGTGGCCTTCGCCCGGCAGTCCTTTAACGATGAGGTGATGGCCTACAACACCTATCGTCAGTCCTTCCCCCAACACCTGCTGGCTGGCCTGTTCGGTCACGGCCAGGAAGCGCGCTGGCTGGAATTCGCCGACAGCGCCGCTATCCAGCAAGCGCCTCAGGTCCGCTTTTAATCGTCACGGGTCATGGATTTCTTTGGCGCCCAGGACAAAGCCCGGCGGCGCGCGGTCTGGCTGGTACTGCTGTTCGCCCTGGGGGCCACCAGCTTGGTGGCCCTCACCAGTCTCCTACTGATGTTTATCCTGAGCCTGTTCTGGACGATATCCCCGGCTCATCCGACAGGTTCCTTAACGCATTTCGATTGGCGCACCTTCTTCGGCTTTGCGGCCCTGGTCACGGTCGTTATCGTCGCCGGCAGTCTCTATAAAATCGTGGTTCTGTCCCGGGGGGGCGCCGCGGTGGCGGAGGCCTTGGGCGGTCGCCTGATCGCCCCGGATACGGATGATCCCGAAGCACGCCGGGTACTGAATCTGGTCGAGGAGATGGCGATCGCCTCGGGGACCGTGGTACCCAGTCTCTATGTGCTTGAGGAGGAGGCGGGGATCAACGCCTTTGCGGCGGGTCTCACCCCCACCAATGCCGTTATTGGGGTGACTCAGGGGGCGGTGGAGGGCTTAACCCGGGATCAACTACAAGGGGTCATAGCCCACGAGTTCAGCCATATCCTTAACGGCGACATGCGGTTGAATATCCGTCTGGCGGGATTTCTACACGGAATTCTGCTCATTGGTCTGATCGGGCGGGGGCTGGTCCAGGCCGGTGGGCATGGCGCGGGCCGACGGGGGCGTGACAGCTTTGCCTTCATCCTGGTGGGGGCGGGGCTCGTGGCCACAGGCTCTTTTGGCACCCTCTTCGCGAATCTCATCAAGGCTGCGGTGAGTAGGCAGCGCGAGTTTTTGGCGGATGCCGCTGCTGTCCAGTTCACCCGTAATCCCCAAGGCATTGCTGGGGCATTGAAACGTATCGGGGCGGCAGGTATCCAGGGCCTGCTTGTCCATCCCCGCGCCCCGGAGATGAGCCATGCCTATTTTACCCAGGGGGTTAGCTCCTTTCTGGGACGACTGGCCGCCACCCATCCGCCTCTGGAAACGCGCATCCGTCGCCTCGACCCGCTTTGGAACGGGCGCTTCGTGGAGGCCCTGGGGGCTAATGAGCCGCCAGGGAGTGGGAAGGCGCAGGCCACGTCCCCGGCCTCGGGTCTCGCGAGTCCCACGGGGGCCAGTCTGGCGGCCGGTGCGGGGACTGGTCTTGCCCAGGCTACCCAGGCGGCCATCGATCAGATAGGTCGGCCCGACGAGACCCATTTGCATTACGCCCAAACCCTGATCGGTGAGTTGCATCCCGCCTTGCGATGGGCTGCCCGCGAACCCTATGGCGCCCAAGCCTTGATCTTCGCGTTGCTTTTGGATCGCGATGCCGGTATCCACCAGCGCCAGATCGCCCATCTGGAAACGAGTGCCGAAGTGGGCCTGAGTGCCGAGACCGAGCGTCTCTTTCCCGCCGTTCTCGCGACCCGGCGCGAGCATCGCTTGCCTCTGATGGACCTGTCCCTGCCGGCCCTGCGCCAGCTCTCCGCGCCGCAAGCCCAGGGCTTTAGGGCGGCACTGGAGGCTTTGATTGCCGCCGACGGGCGGGTCAGGCTATTCGAGTGGTGCCTGTCCCGCATACTGCTCTCCGGAATGGCGCAGGGCTACGGCAATAGCCAGCAAGGCGGGGCGGGGCGAGCCGAATGCGCCGACCTCCCCGGAGATTGCGCCCTGATCCTGTCGCTACTGGCCCGGATTCAGGACAATGGCGATGCCGTCCGGCTGGCCTCAACCGCCGCCCGCCAGGCCATCGGTCTTGCCGTATCCCTACCCTTGGAGGAAAAGGCGTCTGTGGACCACCGCGCCCTCGATCAGGCCTTGGAGCGATTGGCGGCGCTCAAGCCCCAGGCCAAGCATCAATTGTTGCAAGCCTGCGCGGCCGCCATTCTGGCGGATGAGAAGGTCGCGCCGGCGGAGTTGGAGGTGCTGCGGGCCATCGGGGCTGTTTTGGACTGTCCCATACCGCCGCTGCAACTTCGTGGGTCGATGCCAATACCCGGCTGATTGCAAACCAGAGGGCATTCGGCGGGATTTTCTTTCTGGATAACAGAGTGTAGCGGCCACCGGATCACATTTAATGGCAAAATTCCTGAAGGGAGGTCAACCGATGAAGTTGCTTGCGTTATTGACCCTTGGCCTTTTTCTGTCGCTTTGCCTCCTGGGCGGCTGTGGCACGACGCGGGAAGTACAATATACGGGTCCTCAGGCCGACGGCTGGGATCATAAGCCCGTGGATTTCAAAACAGTGGTTATCGCCGTTAAATCGGAAGTCCCGGAGACCGAGGAGGCCAAAAAACAGCTCATCTTCGCCCTGGAGGTCGAATTTCGCTATAAAAAGAAATCAGTCGTCAAGTCCGGGGGTGATATAGAGGTCACCGTAGTTATTCAATCCCTGAATGACGTACCGCGCGAAAGCCGGGTTTGGCTTGGGAGTCTGGCGGGCAGCGCGACATTGCACGCGGATGTAAGAATCAAAGGGAAAACAATAAAACCATTTTCATTTGCCGTTGAAACGATTTCACGCGGCGCCGAAACCACGGATGATTTTTTGACCGGGAAGGGCGGCAGTACTCAGGATATGCTGGAGCGAACCGCGGAACTTATTGTTGCAGAACTTATCCCCTAGCCAGGCAAATTTTTGAAAAATGATTCCTGGAGGTGCTTTTCACTTTCCTCACTTTTTGCGCTCAGCTTCAAATTCGGCAAGGTTATAATCGAATTGTCGCAAGTTTGTTTATTGCGCGACGCCGGTTCGTCGGGGAGGGATGTGTCCATTACCACTGATGTCAAACCCCTTTGGGTAGGGCCTGGCCGTTGGAGATTTGGGTCTAGGGTGTGAAGATTTATCGTCTTAGCCCGATTTTGGGGGGCGAATCAAGACAAGTCATATTTAAGAATATTCTAATTATTACCCATGCCTGTTGACATTTTCAGTTAAAAATGGAATGTTACCATGAGGGGTGGTAGTTATATCACTCTGGGGCTTGCCTGGAAGGATTGAGTCAGGGAACGCCACCCCAGCATCGATAATTACTACGAGATTGGTGAGGAAGACTCATGTATGACATAGCGCATTTCCGCAAAAGCCAGGAAGAATTGCTGAAAATGATCGAGGATTTACAGTCCTTGATGGCCACCGATATGTTCGAAATGAGCCAGAACGCCATGAGCGCTTATCAGGTTCTCTGCGATCTGGGCTTCAAGATTAATGCGCACCTTGGGGAGGCGGACCGCTATGTTTATCCCTATCTTCTCATTCATGATGACCCCAAAGTGCAGTCCCTCGCTTGGGGTTTCATCAACGGCGAAAATCCACTACGGCAGACCTTCGCTGACTACTACCTCAAGTGGCTGAGTAATTTTCACTTCATCTTCCCTCAAGACTTCATTAACGACAGCCAGGAAATTTTCAATATGATCACAGAACGTATTGATCGTGAAAATAGGGAGTTACTGCCCTGGCTGGCCGAGATTGGCATTAACCATCGCTCCCGCGTCCAGGATCCACCGGCGGGGCTCTAGACCGATCGTCACCCGGGGTTTCTACAGCGGCAATGGCACTGATCAGTGCTTCACCGGTTTTGCTGATTACCCCCGCGTGGCGTGTGACCCTCTCCCTCCGATGAAGGGTCTCCATGACCAAGAGCGATAGCGCCAATAACGTCTACAACGCCGGGGTTGTCGGGCGGGAGGAAATCAATCCGCAACTGTTGATCCTCCGCGTCCAGCCCGATGCCGCCTTGTTTGATTTCAAGCCCGGACAGTTCGCGGTGCTGGGGCTGCTCGGCGGCGAACCACGGGTGACGGAGGCCGCCGCGGAAGAGGTCATTCCCCCAAGGGATAAGATCATTCGCCGCGCCTACAGCATTGCGTCATCGAGCCGGGAGCGCCGGTATGCGGAGTTCATTATCACCCTGGTTACCAGCGGTGATCTGACCCCCCGGCTCTTTGCCTTAAGAGAGGGCGGCCGCCTCTTTCTCGGACCCAAGGCCACCGGGGTCTTCACCCTTGACCGGGTCCCGCCAGGCAAGGCGGTCATTCTTATCGCTACCGGGACCGGGCTGGCACCTTACATCTCTATGCTCAGGACCCTGCTGTTGCATGACACGCAACGGCGTTTTGTCGTCCTACACGGTGCGCGCTTCGGCTGGGACCTTGGCTACCGAGGTGAACTCGAAAGTCTGGTGCGGTTACGTCCCAACTTTACTTATATCCCGAGCATCACGCGGCCAGATCAGGATCCGCATTTTCGCGGTTATTCCGGCAGGATACAGGCTCTGCTGGAGCAGGGCGTGGTGGAGCAGGAAGCCGGTATCCCGCTCGATCCGATGCAGGCCGATGTCTTTTTGTGCGGCAACCCGGACATGGTGTCCTCCGTGAACAGTATCCTCCTGGCCAAGGGTTTCAAGGCCGGGCGGGGTCGGGAACCTGGAACGATTCACGTGGAGAATTACTGGTAGAGGGGGGGGCTATCCTGCTCCCGTGCCGTTCCTCGGATCAGTTCGCTATCTTCCAGTAACCGGATACTCACACCCAAAGGGCCACCACAGGCACTCCTACCCCTTAGAACTGGCGGCTAATGATGCGTGGGCGCCATCGCATAAGGGCGGGGTGGCGGAACGCTTGCATTGGCACAGATAGTAGGTACCGCTTTCCTGGGGCGTAAAGGGCATGGGGTTGAAGCCCTCTGTATGTGATCCGTCGCAATAGGGCTGGTTGGCGGAGAGGCCGCAGCTGCACCAATAGATGGTCTGGCCGGCGATGAGTTCGACGGCGGCGGGTTGAGTGGCGGCGATCTTGGGCTCTTTCATGGCATGTGCCTCGTGGGTGGTCAGTCGTAAAGGAGGTAAGGGGCGCGTTCCTCGCGCCAGGCCGCCTCGTCGGCAATCAGCCGGCTCTCCAGGTCAGCGGGGACTGCTTGGGGATCCTCAACCCAATCGCGCAGTGTGGTGCCGCCTGCAAGGAGATCGATGGCCAGGCGTTCGGTCTCGTATTCGTAGGGGAAGTCACGCCAGATCGGGTAATCCGGGTAGGTCAGGCGCAAGGCCTTCAGGAAGAGCGCCGCTAACCGGTAAGGCCGGAACCGGACGTGATCATAGCTCGTCAGGTCGGTGTGGATCTGGATGCCCGAACAAAGCCGACCCGCGTGTTTGTGAAAGGTGGGCTCGAAGTAACAGGGGCGCACCAGGGCTCCTTCCAGCCAGTCCGGGCGCAGGGTCGCCATGCGTGCCAACAGCCGGCGGCTGTCGATGTCCGGCGCGCCTACCAGTTCCAGGGCGTTGGTGGTCCCTCGACCCTCGGACAGGCTAGTGCCCTCGAAAAGTACCGTGCCTGGGAAGCAGCGCGCCATATTGAGGCTGGAGGCATTGGGGCTGGGATTGATCCAAGGCATCTGGTGCAGGGGCCAGCCGTAACCCGGCCCTGCGTCGATGTGGTAGTCGGCCATGGTCACGATTTCCAGTTCGACATCCAGGCCCAGTCGGGCCACCAGCCAGCGCGCCAGTTCGCCGAAGGTGAGGCCATGGCGCATGATGAGTGGGGCGGCGCCGACAAAGCTCTCCCAGCCCGGTTCCAGAATGGTTCCCTCGATGGGCCGACCAGCCGGGTTCGGTCTGTCCAGCACCCAGACTGCCTTGCCAGTCTGGGCGCAGGCCTCCAACAGATAGGCTAGGGTGGTGACGTAGGTATAAATGCGGGTGCCGATGTCCTGAAGATCCACCAGCAGGATGTCGAAGGTCTCCAGCATGTCAGGGGTCGGCCGGCGTACCTCGCCGTAGAGGCTGAAGACCGGGGTGCCATGGACCGGGTCACGATAATCCTGGGTCTCGACCATGTTGTCCTGCTTGTCACCGCGCATGCCATGCTGGGGGCCGAAGGCGGCGGTTATAGCGAGTCCAGGCGTTGCCATCAGGGCATCCAGACTCGGCTGGCCCGCGGCCGTCACGGATGCTGGATGCCCAAGCAGGGCCAGGCGCCGGCCACGCAGGGCCTTAAGGCGGGGGCTGGCGAGGAGAACTGAGATACCGGATTGCACGGGGCCCGATTCCTTGTCGTGGGGAGTCGTCAACCGGAATTTTGGGGAAGACCCCAAAATGGCAGACGGGTTGAAGCGCGCCAAACAGGGCACCACTTAAAGTGGGACAAGAGATTCCAGTATGCCGCTGCCCACGTCAAGCCTTTGTAATAAAGTCGCGGCCGCTGACAATAATCAACATCCAGTCCCAGCGTCATCTTGTATCATGTCAACCAGGCTAGGCATCCGTCTCGGCGTTCAGGGGCCTGCTTTAGGTCTCCCACACGTTTCCGTCCTTTGGGCGCTCCGTCTTAGGCGGCCCCAGTCAATCCCATCAGGTTGGATGAAATATCCCAGAACGCCATGACTGAATACGCATTGATTTTGGTTGGCACCGTGCTGGTCAACAATTTTGTGTTGGTCAAGTTTCTCGGCCTCTGTCCCTTCATGGGGGTATCCAAAAAGCTGGAGACCGCCCTTGGTATGGGCATGGCGACGACCTTCGTCTTGACCCTGTCCGCTGTCTGCACCTGGTTAGTGAACGAGTACCTGCTGGCGCCCTTGGGCATTGAATACCTTCGGACTATCGCCTTTATCCTGGTTATCGCCTCGGTGGTCCAGTTCACCGAGACCGTGATGCGTAAAACCAGTCCGGTACTTTACCAGGTTCTGGGCATCTTCCTGCCTCTCATTACCGTCAACTGCGCTGTTCTGGCGGTAACCTTGCTCAACCGCCAGGCCGGATTTGGACTGATGGCGTCGGCTATTTACGGTTTAGGTGCCGCCTTGGGCTTTTCCATGGTCTTGGTCCTCTTCGCCGCTCTGCGCGAGCGCATCGCCGTGGCCGATGTACCGGAGCCCTTTCAGGGCAGTGCTATCGCCCTGGTGACGGCGGGCATCATGTCTCTTGCCTTCATGGGCTTTGCCGGACTTGTGTCCGCCTAAGCTCCCCGTGAGTCAGTCCTAACAGGTGCCGACTCGGCAAAGTCATGCTGACCGCTATCCTTGCCATCGCCTTCCTCGCTGTCCTCTTTGGGCTGCTGCTGGGTTATTCAGCCATTCGCTTTAAGGTCGAGGGTGACCCCCTCGCCGAGCGGATCGATGCCTTGCTGCCCCAGACTCAGTGTGGTCAGTGCGGCTATCCCGGTTGTAAGCCCTATGCTGAGGCCATCGCCAAGGGCGAGGAGGCGATAAACAAGTGCGTACCGGGAGGCACAACAACGGTCATCGCCCTGGCAGATCTCCTGGGTCGCGATCCGGAGCCGGTATCCGGAGCTGGCCCTGAAAAGCCCAAGGCCCTCGCCGTGATCGATGAACAGGAGTGTATTGGCTGCACCCTCTGCATTCAGGCCTGCCCGGTCGATGCCATCATGGGTGCCGCCAAGCAGTTGCATGTCATCATTGCCAGCGAGTGCACCGGCTGCGAACTCTGCCTCAAGCCTTGCCCTGTGGAGTGCATCCACATGGTCTCCATCCCGGCCGAAACCAGTACCTGGAGGTGGCCTTATCCAGAGCGCCCGCCCGAACGGGCCGCCGCCTGAACCAAGAGAGGCCTCCTATTTTGGACTCAGCCACGCAGCGATATCGGCTTAGCGCTCACCAGCGCCAGCTCTGGACCTTCCCCGGGGGCTTGCACCTGCCCGACGAGAAGGAGTTGTCGAATCGTATTCCTTTGGCGAGTGCGCCTTTGCCCAGGCGGCTGATTATCCCGTTGCGTCAGCATATTGGCGCCCCGGCCAAGCCCCTGGTGGCGGTTGGTGACCGGGTCCGCAAGGGTCAATTGCTTGGCGAGGCGCAGGGTTCTCTGAGTGCGACGGTCCATGCCTCCAGTTCGGGGACCGTTATTGCCATCCAGGAACACCCGGTTCCCCATGTCTCGGGTCTGAATGCCCCCTGCATTCTGATCGAGACCGATGGCGAGGATGCCTGGGCCGAGCTGCCGCCACCACTCGCGTCAAGACCAGACCCGACGGCCCTGCGCGAGCGCATCCGTTGGGCGGGCATTGTCGGCTTGGGGGGCGCTGCCTTTCCCAGCAGCGTCAAGCTGGCCCCGGCGCCTGGTATTCACATGCGGACTCTGATCGTGAATGGGGCCGAGTGCGAGCCCTACATCAGTTGCGACGATCGCCTGATGAGGGACAGGCCCGAACGCATTCTCCAGGGCGCCCGCCTGCTGCGGGACCTGCTGGGCATTGAGGCGTGTCTCATCGCGGTCGAGGACAACAAACCCGAGGCTATCACGGCCCTGCGCCAATCCCTGGGATCAGAAGGCGACGCGGCCGGCATCGAAATTATCGCCATCCCCACTCTCTATCCCTCGGGGGGGGAAAAGCAACTCATTCGGATTCTCACCGGCCAGGAGGTGCCTAGCGGCGGGATTCCGGCCCAGATCGGCATCGTCTGCCAAAACGTCGCCACTGTCGCCGCCATCGCCGAGGCCGCCTTTGACGGCAAACCCTTGATCTCCCGCATCGTCACCCTGACCGGGCGCAGCATGGGCCAACCGCGCAACCTGGAGGTGCCCATCGGCATGCCCTTTCGGGACATCATCGGCCTGGCCGGTGGCCTGGGAGCCGGGATGCGGCAACTGCTCATCGGCGGCCCCATGATGGGCTTCGCCTGTGACGATCTGGACATGCCCGTCACCAAGGCCGTCAACTGCCTCCTGGCCCTGAGCCCCGAGGAGGCCCCCGACCCAGGGCCGGCCCTCGCCTGCATCCGCTGTGGTAGCTGCGCCCAGGCCTGCCCCGCCAGCCTGCTCCCTCAGCAGTTGTATTGGTACGCCCGGGCCCGGGACCTGGACAAGGTCCGCGACTACAACCTCTTCGATTGCATCGAGTGCGGTTGTTGCGCCGTCGTCTGTCCCTCCCATATCCCTCTGGTTCAATATTATCGCTTTGCCAAAACCGAATGCCTGGCGCGGGACCAGGAGAAACGCCAGGCCGAGCGCGCCCGCCAGCGCCATGATGCCAAGGAGGCGCGCCTAGAGCGCTTGGAACAGGAGCGTAAGGCCAATCTGCGTAAGAAGAAGGAGGGCCTGGCGGACAGGCCGGCGCCTTCCCCGACATCCAATCCCACCAGTGCCCGGGCCAGTCCAGCGGATTCCGTCGCCGAGGATCCGAAAAAGGCCGCCATCGCCGCCGCCCTTAAGCGTGCCGCGGAAAAGAAGGCGGCACTTGCCCGTCAAGGTCTGGCGCCCAAAAACACCGACAACCTGGCGCCGGCCCAGCAGCGTCAGGTGGAGGCCGCCGAGGCCCGCCGTCGCGAGCTGCAGGCGGCGGAAGACGCGGCGCGGCCGCTGGAATAACACATGATGCCGTCCGCTATCGTCTCATCGCCCTTCACCGGTCGCCTCAACCGTACCGACCAGGTCATGCTCCAGGTCATCCTGGCGCTGATCCCAGGTACCCTGGCCATGGTTTGGTACTTTGGCTGGGGTGTCCTGATCAACATAGCCCTGGCGAGCGTCTTCGCCCTTGGTTGCGAGTCCCTGGTCATGTGGCTGCGGGGGCGGCCTGTCCTGCCAGCCATCGGCGACCTCAGCGCTCTGGTTACGGCCCTGCTCTTCGCCGTCGCCGTGCCCCCCATCCTGCCTTGGTGGATGACTCTGATCGGCATAGCCTTCGCCATTATCATTGTCAAGCAGTTGTATGGGGGTCTGGGCTACAACCCTTTTAACCCCGCCATGGCGGGCTATGTCTTCCTGCTCGTTTCCTATCCCCTGGCGATGACGACCTGGCTCGCCCCCAACATCCCGGACATTCTGGATGCGCAGCATCTGGTCACCCTCTCCTTCGTGGATTCGGCCCGGCTAATACTGACCGGGGCCTTGCCCCCGGGTGTGGTCTGGGATGCCATAAGTGCGGCCACGCCCCTGGATCAGATGTTTTCCAAACTCGACCAAAACGCCACCATGACCGAGATCCTCGCCAGTCCCCTCTGGGGAGATTTTGGTGGGCGTGGCTGGGAATGGATCGGCAACTGGTTCCTGATTGGCGGGCTCTACATGATCTGGCGTGGTGTGATTACCTGGCGCATCCCGGTGGCCGTGTTAGCGGGCCTGCTCATCCCTGCGGGGATGTTCTGGCTCGTGGATCCTGAGGCCTTTCCCTTTCCAGCCTTCCATATCTTCGCGGGGGGCACTATCTTGGGGGCCTTCTTTATCGCCACCGATCCGGTAACCGCCTGCACTACACCCCGGGGCCAGCTCCTTTATGGCGCTGCCATTGGTCTCATCATCCTGGCTATTCGCCACTGGGGCGGCTATCCGGATGCCGTAGCCTTCGCGGTCTTGCTCATGAACATCGCCGCCCCCATGATCGACTACTACACTCAGCCCCGCGTCTTCGGCCATGGCCGGAGGGAAAAGACATGAATACCAAGCCCATCCTCAGCGCGGGGGCCATTCTCGGCGCCTTTGCGATTGCTGGCGTCGGCCTGGTGGTCGTCACCAATTCCCTGACCGAAGAGCGTATTACCACCAATCTGCGCGAGGCCATGCTGGCCAAATTCAGCGCCATCCTGCCGACGAACCCGGGCACCGAGACGCCCCTCATGGATAATGACCCCCTGGCCGATCGTATCCAGGTTAGCGCCCCGGACCTGCTCGGGGGCTCCGCCACGGATGTTTATCGGGTGCGTCAGGGCGGTCAGCCGGTGGCGGTCATCCTCAATCCCACGGTCCCCGACGGCTATGCCGGCCCCATTCGGCTCCTGGTGGCGGTCAAGACCGACGGCACCCTGGGCGGTGTCCGGGTTCTCTCTCACCACGAGACGCCGGGGTTGGGGGACAGGATCGAGGAACGTAAAAGTGACTGGATCAAGGTACAGTTCGACGGCAAGGGCCTGAGCCAACCGGCGGAGGACCGCTGGCTGGTGAAGCGCGACGGCGGCGATTTCGACCAGTTCACGGGCGCCACCATCACCCCCAGGTCCATTGTCAAGACGGTCAAGAATACCCTCAAGTACGTGGCCCGGGAGGGGGATGCCCTCTTCGCTAAACCGGCCGAGATAGCCCCGGCCCCCGGCTCCAAGGAGGCCTCCTGATGGCCAGCCCCTCCTATCCCGCTCTCATCGGCGATGGCTTCTGGCGTCAGAACCAGGCCCTGGTGGCCCTCCTGGGCCTTTGCCCCATGCTGGCCACGACCACCTCGGCTACCAACGGCCTGGGCATGGGGTTGGCCACCACCACCGTGCTGGTGCTCTCCAACCTGGTCATCTCCCTGATCCGCGACCTGATGCGCGCGGAGATCCGGCTGCCGGTCTTCGTGCTGGTGATCGCCTCCTTTGTCACCGCCGTCGAGCTGGTGATGCAAGCCTATTTTTACGAGCTCTACCTCATGCTGGGGATCTTTATCCCCCTCATCGTCACCAACTGCATCATTGTCGGCCGCGCCGAGGCCTTTGCCTCCCGCAACCCCGTGGTACCGGCCCTGGTCGATGGTTTTGCCATGGGCCTGGGCTATACCCTGGTCTTGACGCTACTGGGCGCCATTCGTGAATTTCTCGCCCAGGGCACCCTCTTCTATCAGGCGGACATCCTCTTTGGCGAGGGTGCACGAGTTCTGTCGTTTTCCCTGGGCGAAGGCTTTCATGGCGCACTCCTCGCCATCCTCCCCCCGGGAGCCTTCATCACCCTCGGCTTCCTGATCGCGCTCAAGAATATCCTCGACAAGGCCATGGCCCGGCGCCAGGCATCCGCCATAGCGACGCCCGACGATCGGTTTCCCGCAGGTAAGGTTACGGATCATCCGGCCCCCGCGACCTGAACTCCGCCGAGACCGACCCATGATCCCACCCTTTGCCTTCGCTCGTGGTGCTGCCCTTCTCGGCTTGATGCTGGCGGGAGCCCTTGCCACCGCCGAGCCACCGGCGGCGGACAATTTCAGCTATTCCGTTGCCCCGCTGTATCACTTCGATAGCGGCCTCGAAACCGGTGGCAAGGCCGGCTTTGCGGGGGTGTTCACCAGCCTCGGCGGGTCCTGGAAGCTGGGAGGTGGGTCGTCCCTCGGGATGCGCCTGTCCTTCGACTACGAGGATTGGCGCTTTGACGAACCCCAGGGCTTTGGCGGCCTGACACCTTGGACCAATCTCTATCGCCTGGGCGTATCCCTGCCCTACAGCTATGCCACCGAGGATGGCTGGCTCTTGGGTCTGACGCCTACCCTCATGTATTCCGGCGAGTCCGACGCCGATTTTTCCAAGGCCCTGGAATATGGCGCCACGGCCTCTCTGGCGCGCAAGTTAGGGCCGGATCTCACCCTTGGCCTGGGCGTCGCGGCCTTCGCGCGCATCGAGGAAACCAAGGTGTTCCCCTTCCTGATCGTGAACTGGAACATTACGGATCGCCTGCGTCTCACCAATCCCTTCGCCGCCGGTCCGGCGGGCCCGGCGGGTCTGGAACTGGCTTACCGGCTGGATGGCGATTGGGAGGCGGGTCTGGGGGCCACTTATCGATCCTACCGCCAGCGTCTGGCGAAGGATGGCCCCTTTCCCGATGGCGTCGGCGAAAATCAATACATCCCGGTCTATGTCCATGTCGGCCGCAACCTGACCGATACCATCAGGTTGCGCCTCTATGCCGGGGTGGCACTGAATGGTCAACTGCGGGTGGAGAATGAAGCGGGTGACCGCCTCTACGAGGAGGATCAGGACCCTGCGGCCATGCTGGGGCTGGCGTTGATCGGCCGGTTCTGATCCCACTGGCAAAGACTGGCGTCAACCCCAAAATCGCCGGCGCGATCACCCTGGATCGCGCCGCCCCTTATCAAGCGAGATGAGAATAGCCCCTTCGATGACGAGCCGAAGGGTGGTCAGGCGGGGGAAGCGGCATCCGAATGCCAGGATGGCCGGGGGGTGTGTTGGACCTTGGCCGCCTGGGCAAGGGTCTCCGCCCCAACCCGGGCCTGCCGCAAGCCCATGCGATTCAGAATAGCCGTCATGGTGGTGATCGAAGGCAGGGTGGTCGCGGCGAATCCGCGTTCACGCAGCGCATCGATCGCCTCCACGGCGGTGATCCGTTGGAATTTGGCCCGGGTCCCGCGCGCGGCCGGGTCTTGTTGAGCGTAGGACCGAGCCAGAGCCCAGAGGGCTTCAGCCGCCTCCGGGTGTTTTTCTTCCCACAATTTGTTGCCCGAAAAGGCCGCGCGGGCGCTATAACAGACGATGTTCGTGCGTAACTCGTTGAGCCCGAGCGCGACCGCCTGGCGACCCCAACCGAAGACCTTTTCCGCCTGTCCAGGGCTCCCCCGGCAGTATTTCAGGGTCATGGATGCCTGAAATGCTCGCCGTTCCGGGCCCTTCAACTTGGATGCGGCCTGTTTGAGGTCTTCTCGCCGCTGCTCGTCGAGAAGAGGCGGGTTGGGGGTCCGGGTGATGGTTGTCATCAAGCCTGGGTTCATCGTTCGATCCACTGCTGTCAGGATTATTTCACCGACGGGGACCTAAGCGCTAGTGATCTGATTATCCTTGGGTAGCGGCTGCGCGGGGCAACTCCTGGCCCCAACGAATGCCGTGCCTTGATGGCCAAATGCCCCCGGCGCTGGTTATCATGACGGCATCGGTCATCGGTGCCCCGGCCTTCATCATCCCAGTCGTCAGCTCTGCCCTGATGAGAAGGGGTCCGCCGAGCGGCTCAAGGCGGTGCCTTGGGCCGAGGCTCGCGAGATCGTCACCCTCTGGCTCCTCACCATCACCACCCCCGGCACGCGCATCCTGTCGGTCATGACCTTCCCAGTACTCGATCTTCTGGTCCCTGGCCGGTGATCCGCCGGGCCGGCAATCGAACCGTCTGCATCGCATACCGATCATATAGAGGACTAACCCCATGAATGGTCACAATAATTCCATTGTTACCAGGCTGAAGGCCCGTATCTTCCCGGTTATGCCGGATTTTTTCGGCATGATGGTGGAGCATTGCGATCTGGTGGTCCGGGCCATGGACATATTTTTGTCGTTTATGGAAACAGGCGATGTTGCTAAGGGCCATCAAATACGCGCCATGGAAAAAGAGGGTGATGAACTAAAGGCGCGGCAGATGGAGATCCTGAACCACACCTTCGCGACGCCGATGGACCGCGAGGACATCTACCGCGCCATCATGTCCATTGACGAGATCCTGAACTACGCCAAGTCCACGATTAGCGAGATGGAGGCCCTGGAGACCCAGCCCGATGCGCATATGGTGGAAATAGCCCGCCAACTCCGGTATGGCACTCACGCCCTTAAATCCGGCTATGCCAAGCTTTCCGTCAAACCCCTGGACGCGGAGACGAACGCCGCCGCCGCGCGTAAGGCCGAGCGCAATACCGAGAAGCTGTACCGTGCCGCCCTGGCGGAACTGTTCCGGGCCGATGACCACATTGCCGCCCTGAGACAAGGGGCGCCAGACGCGCAAGCCGATGCCTTCATCCACATCATGACGGTCTTGAAGCGGCGCGAGATCTACCGTCACTTGTCTAACACGGCGGACCGTGTGGAACAGGCCGGCGGTCTTTTGCACGACATCATTGTTCAGATTGCCTGAACCTTGGCCCATCGCCTCCCGTGCCGGCCCGGTCGGCCAAGGAGGCGCGGGGGTCGGGGCCAGCCCTGGACCGTCCTATTTACTTGCACGCGGAGTGGGAGGTTGAAAGCCTGGCATGCACCGGATCTTGGTCGGGTGTGAATCAGGCAACTCTCATGTGGCAAGGGTCCCGGCGGCCGCACGCGCCCCCGGGACCCTCGTTCCTCGTCCAGGCTGGCTAGAGCTTATCGCCTGGGCGGGGTTTCCTCCGGCAACTCGAAGTAGCCGTAGATGTAACCCAGTTGCTGGGACAGGTTTTTGTTGAAGGGCTTGTTGACCTTGTTGTTCTCCAGCTTTTTCCAGTCCGGGGTCAGGCTCGACAGGGCATCGTAAAGCTGCCAGCGGTGCTGGAACGTTTTGCCCTGCAATTGCTCCAGGGCCTTGACCTGCCCTGTGGATAGATAGGCCCGGTCCAGCTTCGGGAACTTGTCGGCATCGATACGAATGTTGTGGATCTCGGCGGCGGCAATGACCTTTTGTTCCTCCTCACGGGGGAGTTGGGCGACCTCGCGGAGCCGATCCTGGAAACGCAAGCCGCCAACCAGATCCCGGTCCTTCAGCGGCGCCAATTCGGCTACCGACAAGCCCTCCTGTTTCAGGTGAACCAGTACCGGCTCGCTCAACTTATAGTGCACCTCGTGATAGACCGTCTGGTTGAAGACGTTCTGCAGGAAGAAGAGCATGACGAAGCAAATGAGGGAGGAGATGATGGGGGTCGTCACCCAACCGGAGACGATATTGCCAATGGGCCGCCAGCGGATGCCCTTGCCACCATGGAGGAGACCAATGCCAACGACCGCGCCCACCACGGCCTGAGAACTGGAGACCGGGATCAGGGGGATGGTCGGCAGACCCTGACTGGCAAGAAAGTGCTCCAGGGCGATGGAGGAGAAGAGGAAGAGCACGATGGACTGGGCAATAACCACGACCCAGGCCGCCACGGGGGACAGGGGCAGGATGTCATCCCCTACGGTCATCATGACGCCCTTGGAATAGGTGGCGACCCCCACGGAGATGGCGATGGCGCCGACCAGGAAGAGCTGTTCCACGGAGGTGAAGGTGATGCCGCCAACGGTGAAATCGGTAAAGGGCGAGGAGCCGACGAAGACGCCCATGACGTTGCCGATGTTGTTAGCACCCAAGGTGTAGGAACCAAAGGCTCCCGCCACGATCAGGCCAATGCGGGTTATGCTGTCCAAGCGCAGCAGGTGCAATTTAGCCCTGTTTAGCAACCATACCATCCCTTTATAGAGCAGGGCGCTGAAGACGGCCGCTAATAGGGGGCTGGCCACCCAGGTAGCCATGATCGTCCAGAGGGTGGAAAGGTCGGTGAGCGAGCCACTGAACCAGTTCCAGCCGATGATGGCGCCCACGATGGCATGGGTGGTTGAGACCGGAAGCCGTGCTACGGTCATGCCGTACACGGTGAGGGCCGCCGAGAAGGCGGCCATAAAGGCCCCGGGGAGGGCATTCAGGGTGCCCAGTTCACCCAGGCCATGGGCGGCGCCCGCGCCGCTGAAAACGGCACCCAGAATTACAAATGCGCTACAGATGACGGCTGCCGTGGTAAATCGAATCATACGGCTGCCGACCGCCGTGCCAAAGACATTGGCGGCGTCGTTCGCGCCCAGCGACCAGCCTAAGAAGAGGCCACTGGAAAGAAAGATCAAGATGGCGATATCCATCGGTGTCCCTCGCTAGCATCTATGATGGCCACCAAATGCCGGTATTCGGCGGCAGCCAGAATCCCCCTAAAGGGCGCGTTTGATGGAATAGATGGCGAGCCAGTCGCCCACGTCCTCGGCCTCGTCCGCCAGGTTGTCGATCTTGTCCACGAAGTAACGCAGGTGCATCTTGCGGTCGAGCCCCAGGTCGGAGCCAAAGATGTCGCGCTTGAGGCGGGTGGCGCACTGGTCGCATTCCTCTTCGTGGAAGGACACCTTGCCCAGGTGATCGCGGACCGCGGCGATGTTGCGAAAGAAGGCCCGGGCACCCAGGATCGCCGATTCCATGGTCTTGACCGCTGCGCTAGCCAGGACCTTGAAGTCCGCCTTAAAGGCGTCTTCGATGGCCGGCTGCTCAACGGTAATGGCCAGGAAGATATCCTCGACCAGCCCGAGGAGGTAATTGAGATCCTCCAGAAGGCTCAGGACGTCGGCGCGAAAATCGGGGATCAGCATTTCGGTATAAAGATCGGTCTCGATGACGAGCCGCAGCCGGTGGCCCTCGCCCTCCGTCGCCCGCAGCTGGGCCGCCTGGTCGGTCAGGCGTTCCGCGGTCGCGCCATCCACATAGCTGGCGATGCCCTGCTCGAAGCGCATCCCGCCCTCGGATACCTTGTCGAGGAAGTTGTCGATCATGGCCTCCATGGCCTTGGTCTTGCCAAATAGGGCGAGTTTATTCTGGTTCATGGCTATTACCTGTATAGCGGTGGGCTAGAGAAGTTCGGCGGTGGCGCAAAGCCGGCCGGTGGCGGTGGCGGAGGGGGAGCGGAACCCGCCGTGGTTCGGATGGTGTCCGTCCCGCCGGCAAGGCTCCTCCCATGGGAGTTAGGGGATGCCCTTGGGCGCCCGCCAGACTCGAATCGCTCCCGCGGAAGCTAAGGCGGAACTGGGGGCAGAGCGGTGGCAAGTGGCGGTAGTACTGAAGCTCATACGGCGTCTGAAGCCCTATCGCCTCCAGGACGACGGCCCGCCCTGGCATAACGGTTTCCCTCAGCCCCGCCCCCGCGCATCCCGGCGCAGGGTGCAGCAAATTCTGCGCCCTGCGCCGAAAGATTACTATAAAACAACAAGACGACATAGCATTACGAAAGCTGCAACGAAAAAAGGGGTGCAGCTTGCGCTGCACCCCTTAATCGTTAGCCCTTCTTAAATATTGAGCAACCCTGGATATCGGGTTGCCCAGCCCCGGTTTTGGGAGCTTGACTCAGTATTCCTGCAGCATGGTCAGCTCATTCTCGGCCTGGCGCAGACGGAGGGCCAGGGTACGGGCTAGGCCCTGAAGCATGTTGAAACCTAAGCGTTTATGCTCCTCGGCCAGGATGTCGAAGTTCTTGCGCGACAGGGCATAGAGGATGGTGTCGGTCAGCGCCACGGCCTCGTTGGTGCGCGGACGGTCATCAAGAAAAGACAGGCCCCCAAAGAAGTCGCCACGCCCGTAGGTGGCGATGTGGCGGGTATGGCCGGCGCCGACCGGGGCGAAGAGGCGCACCGCGCCCCGCCGGATCCAGTAAATGCCGTCGCCCTCGGAACCCGTGCCGAAAATGATATCCCCGGCCTTGTAGGCGCGCTCCTCCAGGCGCGCCTCCAGGTCCTGCAGGGTTTCATCCTTTCTATTGCCAAATATCTCCATCTCTTGTAACTGGAGGGGCGGCTCTTCCTCTTCCAAAACCTCCAGGGGGGCATCCCTTTCGCCCAGGAGGCGGTCCTCGACCCACTCGATGGCATTATCCAAGGTCGGAAAGACGCGCATCGTCGCCTCGTCCGGGACGATGACGCCGGTTTGTTCAAGAAATTCCCGCAGGTTGCGGCCATTAGCCAGCATTTCGGGGATGCCGGAGAGAATCAGCAGGGCACCCTTCTCCGCCAGGCCCTCGCGCACGATGACCAGGAGGTGGGCCGCGGTGACGTCCATCGACTGGACCCGCCTGAGGTCCAGGATCATGTAGTGGCGCTTGCCGAACTCGGGTTCGAGTTGGGAATAGAGTTGCTGAGAGGTGCCAAAAAAGAGGCTGCCCTGGAGCTCGAAGATGACGGCCTGGTCACCCTTTTTCTCGATGATGTCCATTTCCGATTCCACCCGCTTGAAGGTGGACGACACCTGGTTGACGTAAACCTTGCGGCGGACAACGGCACCGCCGATCTGCTCGCGCACGAACAGGAGGATGGCCAAGCCGACGCCCGTCCCGGAGGCCGCGATCAGGCCGACGGTGAGGGCGACCATGACGACGGCCAGGACCACCACAAAGTCGAAGACCGTCGCTCGGGATTGGATGAAGTGCAGGGGTTCGCGGTCAATCATGCGAATGCCGACGACGATCAGGACCCCCGCCAGGGCAGCCACGGGGATCCAGGCCAGGAAGGAGCCGAGGGCTAGGGCGGCCACCAGGGCGAAGACACCTTCCAGGATGCCCGAAACCCGGGTGCGGCCACCGCTGTTGAGGTTGACCAGGGTGGGACCCATGGCACCCGCCCCAGGGACGCCGCCGACGGACGAGGAGCAGATGTTGGCGACGCCCTGCGCGACCAGTTCGCGGTTGGAGTCGTGGCGGCTGCGCGTCAGTTGATCAACCACGACGCAGGTCTTCAGGGTATCGATGGAGAGCAGCACGGCCAGGGTCGCGGCCATTCCAAACAAACTGGCCACCTGACCCAGGCGGAGATCGCCAATGTCCCGCCAGTGTCCGGAGACGGCGGCGATGATGCCATCCTGCTGGGCGTTCATGGGGCCTACCACCAGAGGGTTGCCCTCGGTTTGCCATAGGCTTGGGTCCACCATGGCCGCCAGACTGAAGTAAGTCACCAGACCCGCCAGGATACCGATGATGGTGCCGGGTATCAGCTTCGTCAGTTTGGGACCGACAAAGGTAAAGAAGATGGTGGCGCCACCGACGGCAACGGCCCGCCAGTCCCAGAGGGCGGGTGCTGCCAGTATTTCCCACCAGTGACTGCCCGGCGCGCCGAGTAATTTGGGGATCTGGCTGCCAAGGATGATGAGTCCCACGCCGGACATATAGCCGCTGACCACTGGGTAAGGAATGAACTTGATCAGGCGGCCGATACCCACGAAGCCGAGCATCATCTGGCCGAGACCGGTGATGACGCCCAGGAGGATGAGCAGCAGGATGATGGCGTCAGCCGGCACGCCCTGTTGGTTCATCGTGATGGCGAAGGCAGAGAGTACGGCGGCCGCTGGGGCGCAGGGTGTGGTGATGAGACGATCGGTGCCGCCTAGCGTCGGGGCGACGAGGCCCAGTACGGTGGCACCGATGATGCCAGCCATGGCGCCTAGGGATGCGTAGCTCGGCCCGATGGCGGCATAGATGGTGACGCCGAAGGCGATTGAGGATGGAAGCACCACCAGCATGGCCGCGAGGCCACCCCAGAAGTCCCCCATGTCTGTCTTAAAGTTTTTGGTAAAGGCGGTTGCGATCATCCGCGAGTCTCCCGTCATAGGTTCTGATCACGCGACGCCAGGTCCGGTTTCCCCAGGCGGGAAAAGTAGGGGGCGGCGCAAGAGTAGGGATAGGCAAATTGCGTGCCCAATTTTCAGGTTGGGCATATTCTTCGATAAATCGGTAACTAAGCAAGGGGTTTCTGTTGGCTTCCCACACCTTCTGTGCTAGTCACGATGGGGACCCTTGGTGGCCTGAGGAAGAAAAGACAAATAATTACAAATAGGTTACGTCAGGTGGCCAGCATGTCTGCCTGCAGCATTTGCTGCACCCCCGGGGAAGGTGGGAGGGGGACTCGCTATTCGCGGTGCATCACCTGTAGACGGCGATTGAGGGACTGGCGGCTAATACCGAGCAGCATGGCGGCGATGCCCTGATTGTGATTGGCGCGGCGCATGGCCTCTTCCACGAGGAAGATGTCGGTCTCCTTGAGTGTGGGGAACCGGCCTGGTATGGCCAGTGTCAGGCCATCGTCGGGATGAGCCAGGGGCGTCTCGGTGCTGGAGCGATCGCGTTTGATCACTTGTTGGAAGCTGTCCAGGGCCAGGACGGCTCCGCCCCGGTGCTGGGCCATGGCATTGAAGACCAGGGCCCGCAATTCGCGGATGTTGCCCGGAAAATCGTAGAGGGACAGGAGGGTGAGCAACTCGCCGGGGATGCGTGGCGATGGGCGGCCCAGGGATTGAGCCGCCTCGTCAATGAAGTGCTGGAGCAGAAGCGGCAGGTCATCCAGACGTTCGCGCAGAGGGGGCAGCTCGATGGGGTGACTGGAGAGGCGAAAGAAGAGGTCTTGTCGGAATTTGCCACGATCCATGCGTCGGTGCAGGGGCTGGTTAGTAGCGGCGAGGATGCGGGCATCGGCGGTGCGCGGGACGTCCGAGCCGATGGGGTAATAGCTTTGGGCTTGCAGCAGGCGTAACAGTTTGACCTGGGAAGCGGGCTTCAGATCGCCAATTTCGTCCAAAAAGAGGGTGCCGCCTACCGCTTTGGCGATCAGGCCCTCTCGTTCCCGATCGGCACCCGTGAAGGCGCCCCGCACATGACCAAAGAGGGTGTCGGAGAAGAGGTTGTCATCCAGACCGGCGGCGTTCAGGCAGACCATCTCGCCGTTGCGGCCACTGATGTGATGGATGGCCTGGGCGATGAGTTCCTTGCCGGTGCCGGTCTCTCCGGTAATGAGGACGGGTTCCCCGGAATCGGCGATAGCCTCGACGTAACGAAAGAGCCGCTGCATCTGGTGATTGCGGCTGATGATGGGGGCGAAGACCTCCGGGTGGCCTATCCCCTCCCCCATGAGGCTGGTTCTCAGTGAGCCGATCTCCTGGCGCAACAGGCGAATCTCCAGGGCTCGGCGCACGCTGGAGACGAAGCGGCTTTCCTCAACGGGCTTGACCAGGTAATCGAAGGCCCCTTCCTTCATACAGGACACGGCCGTTTCCACCTCCTGGGAGGCGGTCATGACGACCACGGGGATCTCAGGATATTCGCGCGTCAACCGCGGCAGTAACTCCAGTCCCGAGACTTGGGGCATCATGAGATCCAAAACGATGACCCCCGCCGTCTGCCGCTCCAGGAGAGGCAAGAGGTCGCGACCGTCGCTGAGGGCGAGTACGGCGGTGATGCCGTGGGTATTAAGGAGGTATTCGGCCCCGAAGAGGATGTCTTCCTCGTCGTCCACTAGGACGACCGGCCATTTTTGTCGAGTCTCCATGCTTCACCTCACCTGGATATTGATTTCAAGCCGTTGCGACCGGGAGCCAGACGCTGACCTGGGTGCCAATGCCTGGCTGCGAGGCGATCTCCATCCGGCCTGAGTGATGCTGAATGATGCGGGCGCAAATGGAAAGCCCCAGCCCGGTACCACCCGTCGCCACTCGGGTGGTGAAGAAGGGTTCCGTCACCCGTTGCCGGACCTCCTCGGTCATGCCCTGGCCTTCGTCTTCGATCGTTACCCGTACGAACTCGCCTTCGGGTTCCAGCGATGCCCTGACCCGCACCTTGGCGTCGCGATGAGGGAGGGCTTGGAGGGCATTGAGGATCAGGTTGATAAAGACCTGTTCCAGTTGCTGACCATTACCGCGCACCTTGGGCAGGGACTCGGGCAAGATGAGGTGGCAGTGAGCCGTGTATTTGTGGATCTGGCTTTGCAGGAGAGAGATAGCGATAGGCAGGATTTCGCTCAGGTCCACGTCATGATCCAGATCCCCCGCGTCCGGGCGGGCCATGTGCTTGAGGTTGCCAACGATCTTTTCGATGCGCTGGGCGCCCTTGGTGATGCCTTCCAGGAGTCGGGGTACCCCTTCCAGGGCCTTGGCCACTGGCATCCCACCCAGGCTGAAGTCACCATATTCCCGGCGATGCCGGTCCAGGACCTTGTGGATATCTTTCCAACTGCGCGCCAGGATGGCGGCGTTGAACAGGATGGCATTGTTGGGATTGTTGATTTCATGGGCCACGCTGGCGGCCAGAACACCGAGCGAGGCCAGGCGGGCATTGCGGATGGCATGGGCCTCCAGTACCCGCTTTTCCGTAACATCGGTCAGGATTACCATGGCTGCCGTCACCTTTGCGCCCTCGCGCAGGGGCACCAGGCGCAGATCCCACCAGGTCGAGTCATCTCTCGCGTAACCAAAGCCGTCGGGCTCTCCCAGGGCCAGAACGCGGGAGAGGGCTTGGCTGAAGTGCTCCCGCGATCGAATTGGGAGAAAGGCGTCTGCTCGCCGTTCCTTCCTATCCGCCGGGATGGTCGGTAGGGGCCGGTTGAGAATGAGCAGCTTCCCGTCACGATCCACCGTCATAATGATATCTGGCGACTGATGGAACAGAATTCGCAACTTCTGCTCCGATGCCCTCAACTCCTCCTCGATGCGTAACCTTAGGCGCAGCGCGGCACGGAAGTGCAGGATGAAGAGGACCATGACCAATGTCAGGGTTAGACCACTCCCCAGGACGATCCAAGGCCCCTCCACGAAGCCCTCGGTTGTGAACTTGCGAGTCGGGGAACAGGTAATGGACCAGAGCCGGTCGGCCACCTGAAAGGTCTCGGTGACGCGTGGGGCGGGATCGAGGTCCCAACCGCGCCATTGAGTGCTGGCAGGAGTGGGGTCGCGATTGAGCCGACTGGCGTAGAAGTCGAGTAGTTCCTCTCCGGTCATGGCCGATTGGTCGAGCACCAGAAATTCGACCCCTCGGGGCTCCAGGAGACCCATGGCGGTGTCAGCGATGTCCGCGATACGAAAAACACCCACCACGAAGCCCTGGAGGGCTGCCTGCCGCTCCTGCTCTCCTGCCGGGGTGGCCATTGGGCCAAATACGGGCATGAAGGCCATGAAGCCGTATTGCGGGTTATCTGCCTGGATCAGTGGGATGCGACCGCTCACCACCATGTCGCCACTGGCAAGGGCCCGCGCCATAAGGGTCCGCAAAATTGGCTTAACCCCCAGATCCTGACCCAGCATGAGGCCGCTTTCGCGCTCCGACTCCAGATATTGGACCGGAAAGCGGCCATGGGGCCACTCCCTCAAGCGGGCATCACCGGGATCAGCGCCCCCAGGCCCCGGAAGCATTTGATCTGATTTGTCCATGTTGACTACTGGCTCTTGTGAAAGCCCTGCGCGGATCGGCATCAAGGGTACCCAGGCCAGGGCGTGGATGCCCCGATAGCGCTCAAAGAGCCCGCGAGCGAACAGTTCGAAGGCCCGTTCATCGACCTCTTTCGAGACCCGGAAGAGGTCATGAAGGGACCGCACGGCGTCCAATCTCTCCTCAATGCCTTTCTTCAGAACCCGGTTGCGGTTGTGTGCCAGCCACTCGAATTCCAGTTGGTGCCGCGCCAAGAGTTCGATGTGCATGGCCCAGAAGGCGCCCAATGACAGCAGGAGACCAACCCCGCCCATTAGAATGGCTAGCCAATGGAGCTTGAGAAATCGCGACATGGATGTCTTCCCGGATTAAACTTCGGTGAGCAAACTTTTCAATTTCAGTCGGTTCAGCGGCTGAATCCTTGGGGATGGATAAAGGTGAGGATGATGATCGAGGAATTGCGCGGGGCCTTGCTGCTCTCCCACTTGTCCCCTGAACAATTGGAACGGGTGGCGCGCCGTGCCGCGCGCTTGCGGTTGGAAGACGGCCAGATGCTTTTCAGCCAGGGTGATCCCTTTGACCGATTTTATCTGGTCATCTCGGGCCAGGTGCGGCTATTTCGACTGTCACCAGACGGTGCCGAGAAGGTCATAGAAATTACGGGGACGGGGGAGACCTTTGCCGAGGCACTCATGTTCCTGAACGCTCCGCGCTACCCGGTCTGCGCGGCGGCGCTGGGTCCGACCCAGTTGATTGGCATGGATGCCAGGGATTTCAGCCGGATGATGCGGGAGTCTGTCGATACCTGCATGGTTGTGCTTGGCGCCTTAAGCCAGCGGTTGCGGGGCCTGGTGCGGGAGATCGATAACCTCACCCTGCATTCGGCCACGAGCCGCTTCGCCAGCTATCTGGTCGCCCGGCGCCCGATCAAGGGCCAGGTTATTGAACTGGATGCGCTGAAGGGCGTCATTGCCTCGCGTCTTTCCATCAAGCCGGAGACTTTCTCCCGCATTGAAAAGGACCTCTGCGAACGCGGTCTCATCGCCGTTCAGGGTAGGCGTGTACGTCTCCTAAAGGTGGATGTTCTGGAACAACTCGCTGGCCTTGGCGATTTCCAGGAACTGATGGCCTTGCCTTGCGAATCGGGCCAGACCCCCTGACTTCAGCCTCTCGGCCGGTCCCATTCGGCTCTCATGAGCCGCGCGTGCGCTTGATCCAGCTCGTCAGGCTCTTGTGTAGTTCGCTGAGGCCCAGGGGCTTGCTGAGATAATCATCCATGCCGGCGTCGAGGCAGCGTTCCCGATCGCCCGGCATGGCCAAGGCGGTGAGGGCGATGATGGGGGTCCGGCGCAGTTTCGGGTCGGCGCGCAGTTGACGGGTAGCCTCCAGGCCATCGAGCTCCGGCATCTGCACGTCCATGACAATGATGTCGGGCAGGCACGCCCTTGCCACGACGACAGCCTCCAAACCATTGCGAGCGGCATGGACCTCAAAGCCGCGGAGTTGCAGATAGTGGGAGATCATTTCCAGATTGTCGGCATTGTCCTCTGCAAGCAGCACCCGTGCCGGTAATAGTGACTGAGCGGGGGGGCTGGCCTCTTCGCTGACCCTGCCCTCCTCCGGCACCTCGACGGCCTTCTGAGCCTGCGGGTTCCAGGGCAAGATGAGATCAAAGTGGCTGCCCTTGCCAACCTCGCTTCCCACCTCGATGGTCCCGCCATGGAGTTGGGCCATGCCATAGGCCAGGGCCAGCCCGAGGCCGGTGCCGCCATGTTGACGTGACAGCCGGTTATCGACCTGAACGAAGGGCTTGAAGAGGCGTTCGAGTTGGTCGGCTGGGATGCCGATGCCGGTGTCCCAGACGCGAATACGTACCTGTCGCTGGTCGGCCTCCCCCAGGACGTTCAGGCCGATGGTGCCCCCCTCGGGGGTAAATTTGACGGCGTTACCTAGCAGGTTGATGAGCATCTGCTTAAGGCGGCGGCTGTCACCATGTACCAGCTGTACCGCCGGGTCGAGGTGGGTCTCCAGGTGCAGCCCCTTGGCCGTGGCGGGGGGGCGGATGAGGCGCAAGCAGGCATCCCAAAGTTGGTTGACCGGGACCTGATCCCGGCGGAGGGTCATGCGGCCGGAGGCGACCCGGGACATGTCCAGAATGTCATTGATCAGTTCCAGCAGGTGGGCGCCGTTCTCGTGGATGGAGAAGGCGGCCTTGGCTTGCTGGGGACTGAGGGTGCCCAGGAGGCCATCCCCCATGGTTTCGGATAGGCCGAGGATGCTGGTGAGGGGGGTGCGTAATTCATGGCTCATCGCAGCCAGGAACTCGTCCTTGGCGCGGGCGGTGCGGCCAAGTTCGGCGTTGGCCCGATCCAATTCTGCGGTCCGTTCCCGAACCCGCTCCGTGAGTAGGGAGCGCTCCTTGGCTAGGGCGTCGTGGGCATTGCGGAGTGCTACCTCCGCCTGCCGGCGCTCTGAGACGTCCGAGAAGTTGACCACGGCCCCCACTAAGGCGCCGTCGCGCAGAATGGGATTGGCGTGATATTCCACGGGGAAGGAGCTACCGTCCGCCCGCCAGAAGACCTCGTCATCCACATGTACGGGGCTCCCATCCCGGAAGATGTTGGAGGCCTGGCAGTCAGCGGCGGGATAGGGGGTGCCATCGGGGTGGTGGTGATGCATGATGTCATGCATCTTTCTCCCTTCCAGGGCCGCCGTGGTTTTATGGCCCAGGAATTGAGCCGCGGCTGGGTTACAGAAGATGCAGCGCCCTTGGGTATCCACCCCGAAGATGCCCTCCCCGGTGGATTCTAGCAGCATGTGGGCGTGGGCCTCGCTTTGGCGCAGGCTTTCTCGTGACTCGGCCAGATTCTCCTGCATGGTCTTGAGGGCTGATAGCATTTGGGCATTCTCGTCCTCCCCGGTGACGTGAATGGGTGTCGAGAAATCACCCGCACTGACCCGTCGGGCGATGGCGGTGGCGGTGGCGATGGGCTGGCCAATGGTACGATCAACCAGCAGGATCAGAAGCATCACAGCGCCGGTCATGATGCTAACCATGATGAAAAAGATACGGTGCTCCACCCGTTCGGTACTGACAGCGATTTCGTTCAGGGTCAGGTCCTTATGGGCCAGGGCTGCGTTGACCACCTCGTCGAGCAGGTCCGTGGGTCGTCGGTCGATGCCGCGCACTTGCTGATCCACCAACCGGGCGGTATTCAGGTCACTGAATCGGTGCTGTCCGAGAGCTGCGCGGTATTCCTCCCCAAGTCGGTTGTGGGCTTCCAGAAACTGGCCAGCGGTTTCGCGAGCCTCCTGGTTTTCTCCAAGCAGTTTGATGAGGTCCCTCATGGAGTCCCGGGTGCTTTCCTCCTCATGCTCGAACTGGGCCAGGTATTTATTGAAGAGCTCAGGTTCCTGACCACGCAGCAGGATGTTTTTCCATTCCTGTACCTGCTTTTTGAAACGCACCTGGGTGGAGAGGGCGGTTGCCACAATCTCGGAACTGGCCTCCCGGACTTCGGCGGCCTGGCTGGTGGCCTGTTGGTAGAGCGAGAAGGCGTAGAGCCCCGCCGCCAGGTTGATGACCAGGATGAAGGCCAAACCGGTGGCGAATTTCGCACGAATCGTCATGGCCAGATCTGGTTGTTCGCAGGTTCTGCTGAGGGTCGGCCAGCGGGATTGCCGGGTTACTCGACCGTCACGGATTTGGCCAGATTGCGCGGTTGATCCACGTCCGTACCCTTAAGGACGGCAACGTGATAGGCTAGGAGTTGGAGAGGAATCGTAAAGAGGATAGGGGCGATCAGGCCGTCTACATGGGGTACCGGAATAATGGTAACGCCGGGTTGAGACGCCATGGTCAGCCGCTCGTCGGCGAAGACATAGAGTTGACCACCCCGGGCGCGGACCTCCTCTAGGTTGGAACGGAGCTTTTCCAGCAGGCCGTTGTTGGGGGCAACGGCGATGACGGGCATGGAGTCATCGATCAGGGCCAGGGGTCCATGCTTGAGTTCACCGGCGGGGTAGGCCTCGGCGTGGATATAGGAGATTTCCTTAAGCTTGAGGGCGCCCTCCAGGGCGATGGGGTACTGGTCGCCACGACCCAGGAAGAGGGCATGATGTTTGTCGGCAAATTGCTCGGCGATGCTGGCCACGCGGGCGTCGAGGGCCAGGAAGTCGCGGGCCCGGCGAGGCAGAGCGCGCAAGGATGCGGTCAGTTCGGCCTCGTCGGTGTCGATGAGGCCAGCATAACGGCCGATGGCGGCTGTCATGAGGAGCAGAGCGGTTAGTTGGGTCGTGAAGGCCTTGGTGGAGGCGACACCGATCTCGGGACCGGCGTGGGTGAGCAGGGTCAGATCTGATTCGCGCACCAGGGAGCTTTCCGGGACGTTGCAGATCGTCAGGGTCGCGGCATAGCCCAGGTGCTTGGCCAGACGCAGGGCGGCCAGGGTATCGGCGGTCTCCCCGGACTGGGAGATGGCGACGAAGAGGGCATGGTCCGGCGCCACATGGCGGCGATAGCGGTATTCGCTTGCCACCTCGACCTGGCAGGAGATGGGAGTTGTGGACTCGATCCAGTGCCGTGCTACCAGGCCGGCATGATAGCTGGTACCGCAGGCCACGATTTGGACCGCGCGGATGGTCTTCAGGATGTCGGGGGCGTTCTGTCCAAAGGCCTCAGGGAGGACATGGTCACCCGACAGCCGGCCTTCCAGGGTATCCGCCAGGGCTTGTGGTTGCTCGAAGATCTCCTTCAGCATGTAGTGCCGATACTCGCCACGGTTGACGGCATGGGCGGAAAGGGTCGATTCCCGCACAGGTCGCGTCACCGGCCGGCCGTCCCGGTCGAAAACCCGCACCTGGTCCCGGCGAATCTCGGCCAGGTCGCCTTCCTCTAGAAAAAGGAAGCGTTGGGTGACGGGCAACAGGGCGAAGACGTCCGAGGCAATGAAGTTTTCGCCAAAGCCCAGGCCAATGACCAAGGGGCTGCCCTGGCGGGCGGCGACCAGGTGGTCAGGGTCTTGGGTGTCGATGACGCCCAAGGCATAGGCCCCATCTAAAGTTGCCACCGTGGCGCGCACCGCCTCCAGGAGGGTCAGGCCCCTGGTCAGTTGGTCGTAGATGGCGTGGACCAGGACCTCGGTGTCAGTTTCTGAGGTGAAGATGTGGCCATTGGCCTCCTGGGCCTGGTGCAGGAGGCCATGGTTCTCGATGATGCCGTTGTGGACCAGGGCGCAACGGTCACGGCAGACATGAGGGTGGGCATTTCGTTCCGCGGGCTCGCCATGGGTAGCCCATCGGGTGTGGGCAATGCCGAGTTTTCCAGGTAAAGGGTGCCTGTCCATGGCATCGGCGAGGCGTTGGACCTTGCCGAGGGCGCGTATCCGACCCAGTTGGCCAGGGGCAACCAGGACCGCCATGCCAGCGGAATCGTAACCCCGGTATTCGAGTCGGCGCAGACCCTCCAGGAGAATTGCCGCTACGTCTCGTTGCGCAATCCCGCCAACTATGCCGCACATGGATTTTCCCCCTCCGCCTTAGACTATTTGAGGTTCTTAACCGGCCGTATCCAATGATCAATGGTTCTTTGGGGAGACCGCGTCAGGGTGAGTTTCGCGGCCGGGGCATTCCGCCCGATGACCGAGCCAGCACCTATGGTGGCGCCTGCACCCACCGTTACCGGGGCCACCAAGGCCGTATTTGACCCGATGAAGGCGCCATCGCCGATCTGGGTTAGATGCTTATTGACCCCGTCGTAATTGCAGGTAATGGTCCCCGCGCCGATGTTGACGTTACCCCCGATGTGGGCATCGCCGATGTAGGTGAGATGGCTGACCTTGGTCCCTGGACCGATCAGGGCCTTTTTGATCTCCACAAAGTTACCGATATGGGCTCCGTCCGCGATGTCGGCCTGGGGTCGCAGACGGGCAAAGGGCCCAATTTGGGTATCTTTCCCTGTTCTCGCATCCTCGATGACCGAATTGGCCAAGACACGGCTATTGGCACCAATGGCGCAATTTTTGAGCTGGCAGTTGGGGCCAATGCTGACGCCGTCGCCCAGTTCTACCTCACCCTCGAACAGGCAGTTGATGTCGATGGTGACATCAAGCCCAACCTTGAGCTTACCCCGCACATCGAAGCGGGTGGGATCGAGGAGGGTTACGCCTGAGCGCATGAGATCCTTAGCGATGCGGTGCTGATAACGTCGCTCCAGGTCCGCAAGTTGAATGCGGTCATTGATGCCCAGGATCTCCTCCTCACTTTCCGCCTGGCAGGTGGCAATGGACCGACCCTCCGCCGCTGCGAGGGCGACAATGTCTGTCAGGTAGTACTCACCCTGGGCATTGTTGTTATCGAGTCTTGAAAGCCAATTGTCCAGGCTGGCTCGATCAGCCACCAGAAAGCCGGTGTTGATTTCGTCAATGTCCAGCTCGGCCTTACTGGCATCCTTTTCCTCGACGATGCCCTCTACCTGTCCGTCATGCCCACGGACCATGCGACCGTAACCGGATGGATTGGCGAGTGTGGCTGTCAGGATGGCCAGTGGCGCATTCGCAGCGGTGGCGAGGAGTTTTCGGAGTGTTTCCGCGCGAATGAGCGGAATGTCGCCGTAGAGCACCAGTACCCGATCCATGTCGGCCAGTCTGGGCATCGCCTGGATCAGGGCATGACCTGTTCCTAACCGTTCTATTTGTGATACCCATTCACAATCCATTCCCGCCAGGGCTTGGCGTACTTGCTCACCGCCATGACCCTGCACGACACAGAGGCGCGCGGCGTCGAGTTCCTGTGCTGTATCCAAGACATGGCGCAACAAGGGTCGTCCTGCGAGGGTATGCAGCACCTTGGGCATATTGGATTTCATACGGGTGCCTTGCCCGGCGGCGAGGATAGCGATGCCTAGCTTCATTAGGGTTTCACTCCCATCAGTGAAGTGATCCGGGAATGGCGCAGGACTGGTCATCACCCGCTATATCCTCGCGGGTCGCCTCGCGCACCTCATGGATGCGGACGTGGACCCGTAAGCGCTTGCCGGCCATGGGGTGATTGCCGTCCAGGGTCAGTCGTCCGTTCTCGATGTGGGAGACATAGAAAACCTTGATCTCGCCGGCTTCGTTTTGCATCTGTACCTCGGCCCCGAGTTGACGGAACTGGGGGGGCACATTGTCGAGGTCATCGGTGAAGGTCAGAGCGGGGTCGTGGCTGCCAAATCCCGCCTCAGGCGCCAAATCGAATTCGATCTCCTCTCCCGCCATTTTTCCCCTAATGGCTGCATCCATGCCCCCGATGAGTTCCCGGGACCCGCCCAGGATGAAGCCGACGGGCAGGTCGCTGTGCTCCAGGATCGAGCCTAAATTGTCGTAAATGCTGTAGGTAAGGCTGACGTATTTACCGTTTTGGATACGTTCGGCTGACATGCGGCTTAACCTGATAATGGGGTTTCGAATAAGTCAACAGAATACCCTAAAATACGCAACCCCCGTTGGGCGGGGGCTGTGGTTAGGGGTAACGAGGAGGTATTCTTAGCTGACCTTGGTCTTGCGTAATCTCTCAATGGCGCGTAACTGCGCCACGGCCTCCGCCAGTTCAGCCTGAGCCTTGGCATATTGGAATTCGGCCGTCTTCCCCGCCAGGGCATCCTCGGCGCGGCGCTTAGCCTCAGCCGCCGCTGCCTCATCCAGATCTCGTGCCCGGATCGCTGTATCGGCCAAAACGGTCACGACATGGGGCTGAACCTCCAGCATGCCGCCAGAGACAAAAAAATGCTCCACCTCGCCATCCATTTTCTGAACACGAACCTCGCCCGGCCTGAGCCGGGTTATGAGGGCTGTATGGCGGGGCGCTATCCCGAGTTCGCCCATCTCGCCGGGGGCGAACACCATGGTCGCCAGACCGGAATGAATTGCCCGCTCGGCACTCACGATATCCACATGCACTGTCATGGCCATGGTCATTCCCTCGTTGTTTAGGCGTTTCCACCCTTGGCCGCGGCTTCCTCGATGCCGCCAACCATATAGAAGGCCTGCTCCGGCAGATGGTCGTACTCACCATTGGCAATGGCCTTAAAGCCCGCGATCGTATCCTTGAGGGAGACGTATTTGCCTGGGGAGCCGGTAAATACCTCGGCGACGAAGAAAGGCTGGGACAGGAAGCGCTGGATCTTACGAGCTCGCGATACCGTCATTTTATCTTCCTCGGCAAGTTCGTCCATACCGAGGATGGCGATGATGTCCTTGAGTTCCTTATAGCGCTGGAGTGTGCCCTGGACCTGGCGCGCCACCGTGTAGTGTTCGACGCCGACGACATGAGGATCCAGGATGCGGCTGGTGGAGTCCAGGGGATCCACGGCCGGGTAGATACCCAACTCGGCGATCTGACGGGAGAGCACCAGGGTGGCGTCCAGGTGGGCGAAGGTGGTTGCGGGCGAGGGGTCGGTGAGATCGTCCGCGGGAACGTACACCGCCTGGAATGAGGTGATGGACCCTGTGCGGGTGGAGGTGATGCGTTCCTGGAGGGTGCCCATTTCGGATGCCAGGGTGGGCTGGTAGCCTACCGCCGAGGGCATGCGACCCAGGAGAGCGGACACCTCCGTGCCGGCCAGGGTGTAACGGTAGATGTTGTCAATGAACATAAGGACGTCGCGTCCCTCCTCGCGGAAATACTCCGCCATGGTCAGCCCAGTCAGGGCAACACGCAGGCGGTTACCTGGCGGTTCGTTCATCTGCCCATAGACGAGGGCGACTTTGTCGAGTACGCCGCCGTCGGTCATCTCATGATAGAAGTCATTACCCTCGCGGGTGCGCTCGCCCACGCCGGCAAAGACGGAGAAGCCAGAGTGCTCAACGGCAATATTACGGATCAGTTCCATGAGGGTAACCGTCTTACCCACCCCGGCGCCGCCGAAGAGTCCGATCTTGCCGCCCTTGGAAATAGGCATGATGAGATCAATAACTTTAATGCCGGTCTCCAGGATCTCGGTCGTGGAGGCTTGATCCTCGAAAGCGGGAGCTTGGCGATGGATTCCCCACCGCTCCTCGGTAGCTACGGGACCCTTATCATCTATGGGGCGACCCAGGACGTCCATGATCCGGCCCAAGGTCGCCTTGCCGACGGGGACCTGGATGGCCTGATGGGTATTGCTGACGCTGAGACCGCGCTGGAGACCGTCGGTCGTACCCATGGCGATTGCACGTACGACGCCGTCTCCCAGTTGCTGCTGGACCTCAAGGGTGAGGCCGACGCTATCGACCATGAGGGCGTCAAAGACCTTGGGCATCTCGCCCCGTGGGAACTGCACGTCAACCACGGCGCCGATGATTTCCACCACGTTACCGGAACTCATATCTGTTTCCTCGTTCTCGCCTATCGGCGGTTGGATGCATGTCGATTCGGGTGGGCATCGTGGGATGCCCTTGGGGCACAGGACTAAACCGCCGCCGCGCCGCTCACGATTTCCGCGATTTCCTGGGTAATTGCCGCCTGACGGGCCTTGTTATATACCAACTGGAGTTCGTTGATGAGGCTGCCGGCATTTTCGGTGGCCGCGCGCATGGCTACCATGCGGGCGGATTGCTCACAGGCCCCGTTTTCTACTACCGCCTGATAGACCAGCGACTCGATATAGCGCGTCAGTAAGGCATCGAGCACGCTCTTTGGATCGGGTTCGTAGATATAATCCCAGTGGGATTGGATTCTTTCGATTTTCTCGGCGTGGATCGGCACCAGTTGGGCGATCATTGGCTTTTGCGTCATGGTGTTGACGAATTCGTTGTAAGCCACATAGATAGCGTCGATCTCGCCCGCCTCGTAGGCATCCAGGAGTACGCGTACGGCGCCAATCAAGTCCTCGACATGGGGCTTGTCACCCACATGGGTTACTTGAGCCATGACCTTGCCGCCAAACCGGCGGAAGAAGGCCAGGGCCTTACCGCCAATCACGGCGAAGGAGGCTTCAACTCCCGCCTTGCGCTGGTCCCGGATTTCGATGGCTAATTTTCGAAAAAGATTGGTGTTGAGGCCACCGCACAAGCCACGATCCGAGGAGATGATGATGTAGCCGACACGCTTGTGCTCCCGGTTCGCGGACATGTAGCTGTGTCGGTATTCTGGTGAGGCGTGGCTCAGGTGAGCGATGACTTGTAGCATTTTTAGCGCATAGGGGCGGGAGGCGGTCATCCGCTCCTGTGCCTTGCGCATTTTGGCTCCCGCGACCATTTGCATGGCCTTGGTGATCTTTTGCGTGCTTTTGATGCTGGCGATCTTGGTGCGTATTTCTTTGGCGCCGGCCATATCTCTAAGCTCCCATCGTCCGATCTACCGCCCTGCTTGCCTTGATATGCAAACAGGGCAAGAAACCGACTAAAGGTTGTTGCGTAAGGGCGCCACCCACCCGGGTCCGCCGAGAGGGCGGTGGGGAGGAGGCGGGTCGCCCATGGCCTACTACCATGTGTTATTGGCCTTGAAGTCCTTGATCGCCGCGTGGAGGCCCTGCTCGATATCGTCGTTATAGTCGCCCTTGACATCGATCTTTTCTAGCAGGGCGCCTTGGGAGGTCTTCATGTAGGTCTGGAGAGCCTGTTCGAAGTCAACGACCTTGTTCACATCGACGTCATCCAGATAGCCCATGTTGGCGGCAAAGAGCGATACGGCCATCTGTCCCACGCCGAGGGGTGAGTACTGGGTCTGCTTCATGAGTTCGGTAACCCGGGCGCCACGCTCTAATTGCTTGCGGGTGGACTCGTCCAGGTCTGATGAGAACTGGGAAAAGGCCGCCAACTCACGGTACTGGGCCAGGGCCAGGCGGATACCTCCACCCAGCTTTTTAATGATCTTGGTCTGGGCGGCGCCGCCAACTCGGGACACCGAGAGGCCCGCATTGATGGCAGGCCGGATACCGGCGTTGAAAAGGTCGGTTTCCAGGAAAATTTGCCCGTCCGTGATGGAGATGACGTTGGTCGGCACGAAGGCGGAGACGTCACCGGCCTGTGTCTCAATGATGGGCAGTGCCGTCAGGGATCCGGTTTTTCCAGTTACAGCGCCATTGGAAAGTTTGGCCACCTCATCTGCGTTGATGCGGGAGGCACGTTCGAGCAGGCGCGAGTGTAGGTAGAAGACGTCCCCCGGATAGGCCTCGCGCCCTGGGGGGCGGCGTAGCAGCAGGGAGACCTGGCGATAGGCCCAGGCCTGCTTGGTGAGATCGTCAAAGACAATCAGCGCGTCCTCGCCACGGTCACGGAAGTATTCGCCCATGCTACAACCGGCATAGGGGGCAATGAATTGCATGGCGGCGGAGTCGGCGGCGCCGGCGTGGACCACGATGGTGTGCTCCATGGCCCCGAATTCCTCCAGCTTGCGCACGACGCCCGCCACGGAAGAGTTCTTTTGGCCGATGGCCACATAGATGCACTTAACTCCCGTGTTCTTTTGATTGATGATGGCGTCTACCGCCACTGCCGTCTTGCCGGTCTGGCGGTCGCCAATGATGAGTTCGCGCTGGCCCCGACCGATGGGGACCATGGAGTCGATGGCCTTGATGCCGGTTTGCACTGGTTGATCAACGGATTTGCGGGCGATGACACCCGGCGCCACCTTCTCAAGTGGGGAGGTCAGAGTGGCCCCGATGGGGCCCTTGCCGTCGATGGGGTTACCCAGGGAATCGACCACGCGCCCTAGCAGTTGGGGACCGATTGGGACCTCCAGGACGCGGCCGGTACAGCGTACCCAATCGCCCTCGGTCAGACCCGCGTAGTCACCGAGAACCACGGCACCTACGGAGTCACGCTCCAGGTTTAGGGCCAGGCCATAGACCTTGCCGGGGAACTCCAGCATCTCATAATACTGGGCGTCGGAAAGGCCGTGGATGCGCACGACGCCATCCGAGAGGCTGACTATTGTCCCTTCCGTATGGGCCTCGGTCTTAAGGTCGAATTGCTCGATCTTCTGCTTGATGAGATCGCTGATTTCGGATGGATTCAGTTGCATGTCGTTTTTCCGTTAAATTTGCAATTCGCTGGCCAGCCTTTGGAGTTTGCCGCGCACAGAACCGTCAATGACAAGATCATCGGCGCGGATCTCGACCCCCCCGATGAGGGAGGTGTCCTTCTCGACGGTCAGTTCCACTTCCGCGTTTAATTTGGCCTTGAGCATCTTTGCCAGCAGCTTCTGTAGCTGGGCGTCAAGCGCATAGGCACTGCGTATGTGGACCTGGCGGACCCCTTTGTTACGCGTCTCCAGTTCCTCGAAGACCTTCGCGATCTCGGGTAGCACCAAAAGGCGCTTGTTTTCCGCTAGGAGTTTGACCAGGTTCCGCGCTTCAGTGGGCAAGGTCTCGCCGCCCAGGTCGAGCAGCATGTCCCGAGGCAAGTCTCGCGGTATTTCCGGATTGGCGATTTGTTCCGCCATAGCCGGATTGCCTGCCAGAGCCCCGAGCAGGTTGAGGGCGTTTGACCAGGCCGGGATCTCTCCGGACTCCTGGGCGCGGGCGAAGGCGGCCTCCGCATAGGGGCGCGCTAGGGTTGTGATGTCTCCGGCCATGATCGCGTCCCTAGATTTGCCTTGCGAAGGATTCCACCAGGGCCTTGTGAGCACTGGCGTCGATTTCCTTGTCCAGTATCTTGGCGGCGGCGGCTATCGCCAACTCCGCGACTTTGCCGCGCAACGCCTCGCGTGCCCGGTTGGTCTCCTGGTCAATCTCCGCCTTGGCCGCGGTGATGAGGCGTTCACCCTCCCCGCGTGCGCCATTCTTAGCTTCCTCGATGATCTCGGCTGCGCGTTTCTGCGCTTGAGCGACGATGTCGGCGGCCTGCTTCTTGGCCTCGATCATGAGTTCCTTGGCACGCTGCTGACCGAGGTTCTGCTCCTGGTGGCCGCGTTCCGCGGCTGCCAGGCCTTCGGTAATCTTGATCTTGCGCTCTGCCAAGGCAGCCACGATGGGCGGCCAGACGAATTTCATGCAAAACCAGACAAACACCGCGAAGGAGATCATCTGGAGGAACAGGGTCAAATTGATATTCATGCCTTTGCCTCGTGATGGCCGAGAAAAGTAGGACCGGCGGGGCCGGATCCCCTTTAGACGGCAAACATCAAATAGAGACCCATGGCGACCGAGATGACCGGCAGGGCGTCCGTCAAACCCATGACAATGAAGAACTGGGTACGCAGCACCGGAATCAGCTCGGGTTGACGGGCGGAGCCCTCCAGGAAGCGGCCGCCGAGGATGCCGATACCGATGGCAGCGCCGATGGCGCCTAGGCTGAGCATAAGACCTGCGGCGATGTAAACCAGGGCTTGCGAGAGTTCCATGATTTTCCCTCTAGAGGTTGGGTGGGTCTGGGTTGAAAAGGGTTGGGAGTTAGTGGTTTTCTTGATGGGCCATGTCCAGATAGACGATGGTCAGCACCATGAAGATGTAGGCCTGCAGCAGGATAATGATGATATGGAAGATGGCCCAGGCGAGTTGCAGGGCGCCGCCACTGATGGTTAAGACCAGGTTGTGTCCATACATGAGCGCGATCAGGATGAAAATCATCTCGCCCGCGTAGAGATTTCCAAAGAGTCGCAGAGCAAGTGAAATTGGCTTGGAGAAGAGTGTGATACCTTCCAGTACCAGGTTGGCCGGGATGCCCCACTTGCCGAAGGGCTGGAGAGCCAATTCGCCGATGAAACCGCCAATACCTTTGATCTTTATGCTGTAATAGATGATGAGGATAAAGACCATGATGGACATACCGAAGGTGGCGTTCGGGTCTGTGGTCGGTACGGCCTTGAGAAAATGAATGCCAATGTGGCCGGCTAGCCAGGGGACCAAGTCTACGGGTAGGAGATCCATGAGGTTCATCAGCAAGACCCAGACAAAGATGGTCAGGGCCAAGGGGGCGATGAGGGAATTGGTGCCGCTGAAGGAGCCGCGCACGTTTTCCTCCACGAAGTCAATAAGCCACTCCGCGAAATTCTGCATGGGCCCCGGTACGCCCGAGGTGACGTTGTCTGCCACCTTCTTGAAGAACCACAAGAACAGAACGCCAAGCAGGATGGAGAAAAAGACGGTATCCAGGTTAATGGCCCAGAATCCCATCGCTTTCGCCTCCTCGGCGTTGCTGGCGATGGTCAGACAACCCTTGGGGGTCACCCCTAAGGTGAGATTCGTCAGATGGTGGTGGATATAGCCTTGCGCAGTTAGAGCTTCGGAAGCCATCGACAGTCTCTCTTCAAGGTTTCGAACCGGCGCCCCAGGAGGGCGCGATCATCGCCGACAGAACCTGCGCGGCGAAATAGGCGGCTAGCATGGCTGGTACGACCAGCCCATCCACCTTCGCAAAGGCAAAGACAAAGATCCCGACCACCAGGATCAGCTTACCAATCTCAGCCCCCAGGATCTTCCCTAACAGGGCTGCAGGCCGGCCAACCCGATAGGGCCCAAACACGGTGGCCGCGAACAAGGCCGTTGCCAGGATGCAGGTCCCGCCGCCAACCAGTATGGACAGGGCGGCAGCATAGGAAATGGCCAGACCCGATACGGCGAGGCACAGGGTTAGCACCAACTGGATTATCAGCATGCGCAGGGGGACTTGGATGTGGCTGCTGCTAACCAAGTTCATGCCGTGACCCCAGGTACCAGTAGGCAACGACCCCCAGACCTTAAAGCCCGGGCATTATAAGTGCCGTCTATGCCTGGATCAATGCCCGAGTTTGCCCGTCCACCAGCAAGTTGGGATGTTGAAACGGAATCGATCACCCCGCAAGCCCTAAACATGATTTATTTGATGTGGGCCAAGATGCCATCCAACTCATCCAGGCTGTGGTAGGCGATGACCAGGCGGCCGCCACCCCGGTTGCCCGGCTGGATCTGGACTGGGGCGCCGAGCCGGTCAGCAAGATCGTCCTGGAGCCTGAGCACGTCAGGGTCGATGGCCACCGGGCGAGTGGCGGGAGTAGATCGGCCCTCTTCCTCCTGTTGTATCTGGCGCACCAGACGTTCCGTCTCTCTGACCGAGAGGCCGCGGCTGGTGACCTGACTGGCGGCGGCGCTCTGCCGCGGTCCCTTGATGCCGAGAAGGGCGCGGGCATGCCCCATCTCTAATTGGCCTCGTTCCAAAGCGCGCTTGACGTCGTCGTTCAGTTCCAGAAGGCGGAGCAGGTTGGTGACGCTGGCGCGTGACCGGCCTATTGCCTCGGCGATCTGGGCATGAGTCAGTCCGAACTCGCCCAATAGCCGTTGCAGTGCCGAGGCCTCTTCCAGAGGGTTGAGGTCGGCGCGTTGGATGTTTTCGATGAGAGCGATGGCCATGGCCGACTGATCGTCGGCCTCGCGAATCACCACGGGGATCTCGCTGAGGCCCGCTTGTTGGGAGGCCCGCCAGCGGCGCTCTCCGGCAAGGATCTCGTAACGCCCGCCCTCCAGGGTGCGCACGACGATGGGCTGGATCACGCCTTGGGCGGTGATGGACTCGGCTAACTCCCGCAGGCCTTCGGGGTCGAAGTCCCGCCGGGGCTGGAACCTACCCCGCTCGATCAGGTGCAGGGGAAGACTGGTCAGGGTGCCGCTGGAGTCAGCGGCATCGCTGCTGGTATCGGCTGGGTCAGCGAGGTCGCTGGCGCCGGCCTCCCGGTCGTTAAGACCGCCGAGCAGGGCATCCAGACCGCGGCCAAGCCCCTTTTTCCTAACGTTCATGCCGGGTCAATCCTCGTTTGGGGGTTGATTAAGGGGTGCCGTCATTTCCATCAGGCTGCGTCAGCCTGGCGTTTCTGGTGGCGACGGATCACCTCGCTGGCTAGTGCGAGATAGGCGATCGAACCCCGCGAGGCCTTGTCATAGAGGAGGGCCGGTTGACCATGACTCGGGGCCTCGGCCAGACGCACGTTGCGGGGGATGATGGTGCGATAGACCTCCTCGTAAAAGTGGGTCACGAGTTGGGTCGAGACCTGGTTAGCCAGATTGTTACGGGGGTCATGCATGGTACGCAAGATGCCTTCGATGGCCAGCCCGCTGTTGCGGGTCGCGCGAATCTGGGCGATGGTATCGAGGAGGGCCGACAGGCCCTCCAAGGCGTAATACTCGCATTGGATTGGGATCAAGACCCCCTGGGCCGCCACCAGGGCATTAACTGTCAGCATGTTGAGGGACGGGGGGCAGTCGATGATGACAAATTCGTAGGTCTCGCCCAGCTCCGCCAGGACCTGATGGAGGCGTCGCTCTCGTTGGGCGGATTGCATGAGTCCAACCTCGGCGGCGGTCAGGTCGCCATTGGCGGGGATGAGGTCGAAGCCGGGCGCCGGCTCGTCAACCCGGATGATGCAATCCCTGAATTCCAAGTCACCCAGCATGAGGTCGCAGGCGGAATGGGTCAGATCACGCTTATTGACGCCGCAGCCCATGGTGGCGTTACCTTGCGGGTCCAGGTCCAGGAGCAGGATTCTGCGCCTCATAGAGGCCAGGGACGCGGCTAGGTTGACGGCGGTGGTGGTTTTGCCGACGCCGCCCTTTTGGTTGGCGATAGCGATGGTTCTGGCCATAGAGGGGTTTTAGTCCTGGCGGATCTCGATAAGGTGACGTTCGGCGTGGAGGAAAGGAACCTCCAACCGGTGGACGACGGGGCCGGTGGCCATCAGGGTGGCAAGCACGGCGTCTGGCCGGCGACCCTTCATCAAGAGCAGGCGGCCAGGACTGGTGAGCAGCGGCATGACCGCCAACCGCCAGCCGTTCAAGTCTGCGACACCGCGGGTAATGATAGTAGCGAATTTTTCCCCTGGCCGATATGACTCCATCCGCGCCTGAATCGGCTCGACATTCGTCAGCTCCAGGTCCATCTTGGCCTGACGGACAAAGCGGACCTTCTTGCCGTTGCTGTCGAGGAGGACGAATCTTCGATCCGGATCCAGGATGGCGAGGGGCAGGCCTGGTAACCCGGCTCCCGTCCCCAGGTCGAGCACAGATGAGCCCAGCAGGTAGGGGTATACGGCCAGACTGTCGAGCAGGTGGCGGGAAACCATTTCCAGCGGATCCTGTACGGCGGTCAGGTTGTAGGTGCGGTTCCATCGCACCAGCAGGTCGATAAACTGAATGAGCCGGCGCCGCTGGTCAGCGCTCGGGTCAAGACCGAGGGCCGCCAGCCCCACGTCGAGCCGGGCACGGGGGGTCGTTATGGCTCCGGTCATGACGTCCGCCACAGAAGGATCACCCGCTCAGGTGCGTGGGGGAGACTCATGCCGAGCGCCGCCGGAGATGGATGAGCAGCAGGGAGATGGCCGCTGGGGTCAACCCGGGGATGCGCCCTGCCTGTCCCAGCGTGGAAGGGCGGACCCTGAGCAGCTTTTCGCGGACCTCGGATGAGAGGCCGCGTACCTGGTCGAAGGGAAAGTCCGGGGGTAAGGCCGTCTCTTCCTGAGCGCGGTGGCGCTCGATCTCTTGCTGCTGGCGATCGATATAGCCGGCATACTTGGCCTGGATATCGAGCTGGTCGGCGACCTGGGGGTCCGTCACGCCAGGGCCCAGACCGGGCAGGGTCATCAGCTCGTGGTATCCAACCTTGGGCCGGGCCAGTAGGTCCAGGGCACGAGTCTCGCGGCGCAGTTCGTCCCCCAGGACCACCCTGGCCTGCTCCGGTTCGATGGCGGCGGGCCTGAGCCAGGTCTCCCGCAGTCGCTGTTGCTCCTGCGCGATGGCCTCACGCTTTTCCTCGAACCGGCGCCATTGCCCCTCACCCACCAGGCCCAGGTGGCGTCCCGTTTCCGTCAGGCGCAGGTCAGCATTGTCCTCGCGCAATAGCAGCCGATATTCGGCGCGGCTGGTAAACATACGGTAGGGTTCGGCGGTGCCGCGGGTGGTGAGATCATCTACCAGGACACCGAGATAGGCCTCATCCCGGCGTGGCCACCAGGGTGGGCGGCCCTGAAACCGCAGGGCGGCGTTAGCCCCGGCCAGCAGGCCCTGGGCGGCTGCCTCTTCGTAGCCGGTAGTGCCGTTGATCTGGCCCGCCAGGAAGAGTTGGGGCAGGTGGCGCGATTCCAGGGAGGGGTCAAGATCCCGGGGGTCAAAAAAGTCGTACTCGATGGCATAGCCTGGGCGGGTTATGCGGGCCTGCTCGCACCCCCGGAGACTCCGGACCAGGGCCTCCTGGACGTCATAGGGTAGGCTGGTAGAAATGCCGTTTGGATAGACCTCCCGTGTCGTCAGACCCTCCGGCTCCATGAAAATCTGATGGCTGGCCTTGTCGGCGAAGCGGACTATCTTGTCCTCGATCGAGGGGCAATAGCGCGGACCTATCCCCTCGATGAGCCCCGAGTAGAGGGGAGAGCGCGAGAGCCCGGCGCGGATGATGTCGTGGGTGCGGTTATTGGTGTGGGCGATGTGACAGCAAACCTGGGGTGGGTGGTCCTCTATGCGGCCAAAGTAGGAGAATACGGGTACGGGCTCATCGCCGGGCTGCTGCTCCAGCAGGGAGTAATCGATGGTACGGCCGTCGAGGCGCGGCGGGGTCCCAGTCTTAAGCCGCGCCACCTGGAAGGGAAGTGCCCGCAGGCAGCGCGCCAGGGCATTGGCTGGCGGATCGCCAGCGCGTCCGCCCTCGTGGCTGGCCAGGCCCACATGGATGCGCCCGGCGAGGAAGGTCCCCACTGTCAACACCACGCAGGGGGCGCGGAAGACCAGGCCGATCTTGGTGATGACCCCGGCAACTTTGCCCTCCTCTACCAGCAGATCATCCACCGCTTGCTGGAAGATATCCAGGTGTGGGGCATTTTCCACCGCCGAACGCACCGCCGCTTTATAGAGTATTCGGTCTGCCTGGGCTCGAGTTGCCCGCACTGCCGGTCCCTTCCGGGCGTTGAGGATGCGGAACTGGATGCCAGCCCGATCTGTTGCCCGGGCCATGAGGCCACCGAGGGCATCAATCTCCTTGACCAGATGTCCCTTGCCGATACCCCCAATGGCGGGATTGCAGCTCATCTGGCCGATGGTCTCGATGTTGTGGGTCAACAGTAGGGTCGGCACGCCCATACGGGCCGCCGCCAAGGCCGCCTCGGTCCCCGCGTGGCCGCCACCGACCACGATAACGCCGTAAACTGCCTCAGCAAACATAAAGAACTTTTGCCTTAATCATGATGTGTCGTAACGCGCGCGGTGGTATCTAGTTGGAGTGGGGACTCAAGCGTTGCGAGTTAGGTGCTCGGCTTTTGAATGGCCATTGGTGGGCCGCGGGACGCTTAGCCACCTAAAACGCTATAGTAACCCCGGGCGTGGGCTCGATCTCGCCATTTCCTACTCAGTTTGCTATCCCAATTGGAGGCCCCTGCCATGCCAACCGCGAAAAATGGCGCAGAGTTTTCCCCGCCAGGCCTGGATTCCCAGGGAGTTCAGTGCCTGCCACACATCGCAGGTACCCGGATGGATGGCCTGTTTGCAACTCCGGGCAAGCCTGGCCAGTCGGGTGACTAGGCGCATGGACAGCGGCTTGGCGGGGCAAATGGAAGATGCGCTGCGGGTTGGCACTGAGATCATTCTTGGCAAGGAGCGGGAACTGCGCCTGGCCATCGCCTGCCTGCTGGCGCGTGGCCATCTCTTGATCGAGGACCTACCCGGTGTCGGCAAGACCACCCTGGCCCATTTGTTGGCGCGACTACTGGGCCTGGAATTTGCCCGCATCCAATTCACCAGCGATCTGCTACCGGCTGACATCATCGGGGCCTCCATCTTCGAGCGGACGGCGGAACGGTTTCGTTTCCACCCTGGCCCCCTCTTCGCCGAACTGGTCCTTGCGGATGAAATTAACCGCGCCACCCCCAAGGCACAAAGTGCCCTACTGGAGGCCATGGAGGAACGACAAGTGACGGTGGAAGGCGAGACCCATCCTCTTCCCGAGCCCTTTTTTGTCATTGCCACCCAGAATCCGACCTACCAAATCGGTACCTTTCCCCTGCCGGAGTCGCAGCTCGATCGCTTCCTGATGCGTCTGTGCATCGGTTATCCGGCGGAGGCCGCCGAAAAGGCCCTGCTGGCGGGTGAAGACAGGCGGGAGATGCTGGCCCGGCTGCAACCGGTCCTGGGCCGGGTGGAGATTCGTGCCCTTCAGCTAGCCACCAAACATATTCACGTCTCCCGGCCGATCATCGACTACTGTTACGACATTATTGCCTTCACCCGGCGCGCGCCGAACTTGCTTCAGGGCCTGTCGCCCCGAGCCGGGTTGGCCCTGTTGCGCGCGGCCCGGGCCTGGGCCCTGCTGTCGGGGCGGGACGCCGTCTATCCCGAGGATGTGCAAGCCGTGCTAGGGCCTTGCATCGGCCATCGCCTAGAGGCTGGGGGCGAGGGTGGCCCCGGTGGCGGTTACGAGGTCGCTGCCCTCATACTGGAACAGGTGCCGGTGCGGTGAGGTTGGGAGGGAGGGCGCTTGACTACCTGGCCGCCTTTGTCCGTGTCTGCCCTCTAACCGCGGGCGGTCAGGCCCGGGTCTTGCCCCGGTCTATCTACATCCTGCCGACGGGGGCCGGCCTGGTTTTCGGCGCCATTCTGCTACTCATGCTGGTGGGCTCGCTCAATTACCAGAATAATCTGGGCCTGCTCTTTACCTTCCTGACCACTGCCATTGTCCTGGTGTCGATGCACCACACCTGGTTCAACCTTTTGGGATTGGACGTAACAGCGCGGGGGGGGGCACGAGTCTTCTCCGGCGATCCGGCGATCTTCGAAATCCTGATTACTGCCAAGTCTCTGCGCCGGCGCACGGATCTGCGCCTGTTCACCGCGGGCCATGTGACGAGATTCACCGATCTGGACCCGGGGGCAACGGCCAGTGCGCGTCTGGCATTGCCGACCCTGCGGCGCGGTATTTGCCCCCTTGGCCGGCTGACCCTGGAGACCCGCTATCCCCTGGGATTATTCCGTTCCTGGTGTTATCTGGATATAGCGGCGGAGGTGATGGTCTACCCTCGTCCTGCTGATCAGGCCCCGGCACCCCTTCCTAGCTCCACCGGCCGTGAGGGAGCCCGAGGTGACAAGGACCCGGGGGCGGATGACTTCGTTGGCCTGCGCGGTTATCGCCCGGGTGACTCGCCTCGCCAACTGGATTGGAAGGCCTACAGCCGTGGCCGAGGGTTGCTCGCGAAGCAGTTTGGCCGTGATCGCTCGGATTGGCTTTGGCTCGCTTGGGAGCGCCTGCCCCCTGCGGATATTGAGACCCGCCTGAGCTGGCTGTGCCGCCAAGTGCTGGACGCTACCCAGGCGGACCAGGACTTTGGTCTGCGCCTGCCAGGTCGCGAGATCGCCCTGGGGCGGGGCGAGACCCAGATGCATCTCTGCCTGGGCGCCTTGGCGCGCTTTGGCCAAGGACAGTTGGCGTCGGAAGATTTGGGTCCGAACCCGAGCCGGACTCGGTCGCATCCCCGCCACGACCGCAAACTTGGGTGGGGCTCCTTTCGCGTGGAGGCCAAGGGACAGGTCTGATGTGGGGTTTTATCCCTCGCCCCCGGTCATCTTTCGATCGGCCGCGTTCTGGTCAGATCGCGGCGGTGTCTGGCATCTATGCCATCGCGGGCCTGAACCTGATCCCCCACCTGGCCCCTGGGGTCCTCGGCTATTTTTATCTGCTTTTAGGCTACCGGGCCCTCGCTGTGCGGCTCCCACGGTTTGAACCCGGTCGCTGGATTCTTCTGTCCCTCGCCCTGGTGGGCGTCATCCTCGTTTACCGTAACTACGGCACTCTCCTTGGCCAGGAAGGCGGGTCCGCCCTACTGACCCTCCTGCTCGCTCTTAAACTGTTGGAGATACGCAGTCCGAGAGATGTGCGGTTACTGGCCATGCTTTTTGCATTCTGGCTTGTGATCCACTTCCTGTTCGATCAGTCACCCTGGGTTGCCCTCTACCTCGGTGCCCTGCTGCTCCTGGACATGGCGGTGTTGGCGGACAGCTCCCGGAGCCTGGCACGGCCCCCAAACCAAATGATTGGCTTGGCTCTGCGGCTTACCCTGCAGGCCCTGCCGCTGACCTTGGTGCTCTTCATCCTCTTCCCACGCCTGGACGCCCCCCTCTGGTCATTCCTCTCCGCTGAGGACCAGGCTCGCACGGGCATCAATGACTGGCTCGAACCTGGCTCGGTAAGCGACTTGGTTTTTGACGGCTCCCTTGCCTTTCGGGTCCGCTTCGAGGGTCCCATGCCCCGGGCCGAGGAACTCTACTGGCGTGGACCCGTGGCATGGAATACCGATGGCCGGCGTTGGCAGGCCGCCCGGTCCGACCAGTTTTCCGGATTGGCGGCGGAGCCGGGGCGGACCGGGGACCCGGTGAGTTACGAGGTGACGCTAGAGCCCAGCCGCCAGCGCTGGCTCTTTGCGCTCGACTTGCCGATGGTTACTCCGGAAAAGGATGCCCACCTCACCCACGACTTTCAGTTGCTGGCCGACGAGCCCATCAAGGAGACCCGAGTTTATCGGGTGACCTCGGCGCCTGCCCAGGACACCGGCGATTTAGCCGAGGCGCAGCGGGATGCTGGGCTTGCGCTACCTGCCAATGTTACGGCGCGGATGCGAGCGCTCGTAGCGGACTGGCGCACGGTGTCCCCGGAGCCTGCGGCGGTGGTCCAGGCAGGGCTCCGCCATTACAGACAAGAGGCCTTTTACTACAGCCTCAGCCCCCCCCGGCTTGGGGATAACCCCGCCGATGAATTTCTATTCGAGACCCGCAAGGGCTTTTGTGAGCACTATGCCAGCAGCTTCGCCCTCCTGATGCGGATCGCAGGCATTCCTGCCCGTATTGTCATGGGCTATTTGGGGGGTGAACGCAACCCCTTGGGTGCCCACCTCATCGTGCGCCAGTCCGACGCCCATGCTTGGGTCGAGGTCTGGCTGGAAGGCCAGGGTTGGACCCGGGTCGATCCCACCGCCGCTGTGGCACCTGAGCGCATTGAGCCGAGTCCCGAGCTGACCGGCCTGGCCAGCGGCCGCCCCTTGCGTCTGCGTATCGGGGGTGTGGACACCTGGGGGCGGGTGGTCCATGGTTTGCGGCTCTTCGGCGATGCCCTGGATGAAAACTGGTACCGATGGGTACTGGGCCTGGACCGTTCCCGCCAACAAGCCCTGCTCGACAGCATTGGCCTCGGCGGCATGCGCGAATATGGCCTTGCCGTCCTCATGATCTTGGCCGCCAGCCTGGTAATGGGCCTGCTCTTGGTTGCCCTACTGCGCCAGCCGGCTGGCGCGCCACCTGACCCCGTGGAGCGGCTCTATCGCAAATTTTGCGCTCGCCTGGCCCGTGCGGGCCTCTCCCGCAAGCCCATGGAGGGGCCTTGTGATTATGGTCAGCGGCTGGCCCGGTGGGATCCTCAATTGGCTGCCCGTTTCCTGTCATTCACCCGGTGTTATGCTAGCCTACGCTATGGTCGTGAACTCGCGGGTAAGAGCGATTTGGATCTATTGAGGCGGGAACTGCAGGTTACGCTTCAAAGTTTGCACAAGGCCCGGCGCTGATTTGCCACGCCTGTTGAACGGCTCAGCACTTGGATCCGGTGTCAAAGCAGCTTTTCAATGGCTCTCACTACCTTGTCGCTATCGGGCGAGGTGATGCTGGTGAAGTAATCCACATAATTTCCCTCCCGGTCGATCAGATATTTGTAGAAGTTCCATTTGGGGTAGGGGGCGCCCGCGGTGGCGAGCCGCTCGAAGAGCGGAGTGGCCTTATCCTTGGTGACGCTGACCTTCTCGAACATGGGGAATTCCACCGAGTAGGTCAGGCGGCAGAATGTCTGGATCTCCTCCTCGCTACCGGGTTCCTGCTGCATGAAGTCGTTGGAAGGGAAGCCAAGCACCACCAGTCCGCGGTCCTGGTATTGGCGATAGAGGGCCTCGAGATCCGCGTATTGAGAGGTGAAACCGCATTTGCTGGCGGTGTTGACCACCAGGATTACCTTGCCAAGGTAGGCCTCGCAGAGGCTCACCTGTTCCTCTCCTGCAAGTCGGCGGATGCTGATATCCAGAAGAGGTGGGCAGGTTGTGCTGGTAATCGGTGTCTCTGAGGCGGATTCGGCGGTAACACCACTGCTCATCGCTGCTAGCCCGAGGGCAAATAGTGCTGTCTTCACGTTGGGTTATCCTGGGTGAATATGGAATATTCTTCAGGTGAAGTGGAGCGAACCCGTGAAATTTCAACCACGGCATGACGCCAGCTTGGAGGAGACATTACCATCAATGACGGTAATGGGAGGCGACAGGGTTGCAGCCGCGTTCGGGGTTCGGTGGAACTGGCCTCTCCATCCTTATTGCGAATGGGGGTCTCAAGTCCTGCTTAATTTGCTGGGACCTATTCTTCAAGTGCGGGGGGTAACTCTTGATGCTGACTACTGATGTTGCCATTACATCCGGTAAACAGCCGCTGATTGCCCCAGGTCCCTGGATTTGGAAGATCCCGCGTTGGGAGAATCCCCTGGGTTCGGTTGATCGCGGAGGCTGAGGCACCCGAGCTCAATCCAACCCGTACAGTCGGATTTTGCGGTAGAGGGTACGTTCACTGATCCCCAGATCTTGGGCGGCTGCTCGCCGGTTACCTTGGTGGAGCCGGAGCACGGTTTTCAGGTGCTCTGCCTCCCAGGCCCCCCAGGGTGAGGGCTGGGTCAGGTCGTGACGGTCGGTTGCCGCGCTGCCCTGGTCGGGGCGAATAGGCAGGACATTATCCTCCTTAGCTTCCGGGGTCGGAGGTAGGGCGGCTCGGATCTGGTCGGCCCCGATTCGTGCCTTTTTCGCATTGGATGTCGCCGACCACAGGATGTTGCGCAACTCCCGAACATTGCCAGGAAATTTGTAATCGGCGAGGATGGCCAGGGCCTCTGGCGTCAGGCTATAGGTGCGCTTGGTGCTGTGACCTATACGTTTCAAAAGTTCCGTGACCAGGTCCGGAATGTCCTTGCGTCGCTCCGTCAGTGTTGGCAGGGTGAAGGTGATCGCGGCAATTCGATAATACAGATCCTGGCGAAACGAAGGGGTCTCGCGCAGTTCCCGCTTGGTGGCACAGACCACCCGTACATCGACGCGGAGGGTGCGGGTACCACCGACCCGATGAAACTCTCCGCTCTCCATTACCCGCAGGAACTTGGTCTGGAGTGGCGGGGGCATTTCGCCGATCTCGTCGATAAAGAGGGTGCCGCCGTCCGCCAGTTCAAGTAGGCCCTGGATCCCGCCCGAGCTCCCGGTGAAGAGGCCTGGTTCTTGGCCGAAGACCACGTTCTCGAACAGGCCGATAGTCAGAGTCGTGCAGTCGAGTGTCTGGTAGGGGCCGGTGTTGCGTTGGGAGTGTTGGTGTATATAGGCGGCCGCAAGTTCCTTGCCGGTCCCGGTTAGCCCTTGGATCAGGATTGGGACCTGGGTCTGGGCAGCACGGCGGAGGCGTTCCAAGAATCCTTGAAATTCGGGAGAAGTCCCGACCATGGCGACGGGTTCGGCCTCGGTTTGAGGATGGGACTCGCCTTGCACTAGGTCCTGCTGGATTAACTCGCCGACGAAGATCTCGTTGCTTGCAGTTCGGATAGGATAGGCCAGGATGCGTACCAGGTGTTCTCGACCCTGCTGGTCGCGATAGCGATGGGTTAGGTCTTGGATAATCTCGCCTTTGAAGACCCGTTCGTAGGGGGAGCCCTCGTTACGCCCGCCGCAGGGGCAGGGGCAACTACCCGATGGACCCAAGCTGCAGCAAGATTTTCCGATCGCCCGATCTCGCGTAATCTCATAGGCTCTCTCGTAGGCGCGGTTGATGGCGATGACGCGGTAGGAACTGTCAAGGATGGTGAATGGCTGGTCATGAATATCGACCAGGGACTGGAGTGCAATGTGGGATTTTAGATATGCCGATTGCATGGTATGACAAGGATTTTATAAATATGGTTTGCTGGGTTCGCTGCTCACTTGCCCAGGCAAAAGCTAGAAAATATTCTGCCTAGTAAATCATCCGAGGTAAATTCGCCAGTTATTTCACTTAACGCCTTCTGGGCAAGTCGCATTTCCTCGGCGGCGAGTTCAGAGGTGTTGCTCGTTTTTAGGTCGTTATGCGCCCTTGTTAGTGCTTCCCGGGCGTTGGCCAAGGCATCTAGATGACGGCGGCGCGCAAGAAAGATACCCTCTGCCTTTTCTTGGTAACCGGCAACTTGCTTGAGGTGGGTGCGCAGGCTGTCCAGACCGGTCCCCTCCCGTGCGGAGATGGCGATCTCGGTGCCGTGAGACGTTTTGGTGAGACCCGGTTGGCGACCGCTCAGGTCAATCTTATTCCGCACCAGGATAACGGGAATATGATCAGACCTTTTATTGAATTCGAATTCCGAAGTGTCCGTGTTGCTACTGTCATCGGACAGCCATAAAACAACGTCGGCCTTTTCAATCTGGTCTTGGGCCCGGCGGATGCCCTCTATTTCCACCAGGTCATCGGAATGGCGTAGGCCGGCGGTATCGATGATATGTAGGGGCAGGCCGTCGATTTGGATTTCTCGATGGAGGAGGTCGCGGGTGGTGCCTGGAACCGCCGTGACAATTGCGGAGTCGGTGCCTGATAGGGCATTAAGCAGGCTTGATTTACCAACATTGGGCGGGCCGGCGATCACGATCTGGATACCCTCCCGGATAAGGCAGCCCTGACGGGCACCCCTTAGCAGTGCATCGAGTTCTGCCATCAGTTCATCCAGATTAGCAGCGATGCCGGAATTGGCGATGAAGTCGACCTCCTCTTCCGGGAAATCGAGGGCGGCCTCAACAAAGGTGCGCAGGTCGATCAGATTTTCAACCAGGCTATGGATGCGGCGTGAGAACTCACCACTCAGGTTGCGTCCAGCCAAGCGGGCGGCATCCTCGGTGCTGCTGGCAATTAGATCGGCAACGGCTTCTGCTTGAGTGAGATCCAACTTGCCGTTGAGAAAGGCGCGTTCACTAAACTCGCCAGGCCGGGCCAATCGCGCCCCTAGTGACAAAACGCGCCGAAGCAACAGATCCTGGACGAGGGGTCCCCCATGCCCCTGGATTTCGAGGACGTCCTCTCCGGTGAAGGAGTGGGGAGCGGGAAAGAAGAGGGCCAGGCCTTGATCCAGTGCTTCGCCTTCCTCATCCCGGAACCATGCCAGAGTGGCGAGACGTGGTTCGAGGACGCGCCCAAGGATTGCCTCAGTTATCAAGCGTACTTTGGTTCCTGATACCCTAACAACGCCGATGCCACCAAATCCGGGCGGGGTGGCGATAGCGGCGATGGTGTCAGCCGCCACGGGTCGGGTTCTCTAAACCAAAATGCTCAATGCCTGGCGGCGGCTTTTTCGATTTTGTTAGTGATGTACCATTGCTGGGCGATGGATAGCAGGTTATTGACCACCCAATAGAGCACCAGTCCCGAGGGGAAGAAGGCGAAGAAGATGGTAAAGACAAAGGGCAGGCTCATCATGACTTTGGCTTGAATAGGATCCGGTGGCGCGGGGTTAAGCTTCTGCTGGGCGTACATGGACACGCCCATGATGAGGGGTAGCACAAAATAGGGGTCCGGCGCGGAAAGGTTATTGATCCAAAGCATGAAGGGCGCCTGACGCATCTCCACGCTCTCAAGTAGCACCCAGTACAGCGAGATGAAGACGGGGATCTGAACCACAATGGGCAGACATCCGCCGAGGGGATTGATTTTTTCCTTTTTGTACATCTCCATCATGGCTTGATTGAGGCGTTCCTTATCATCGCCATAGCGGTCTTTAAGGGCCTGGATACGCGGAGTGACCTTGCGCATATTGGCCATAGATTTGTAGCTAGTCTCGGATAGTTTGTAGAAGGCCAGCTTGATGAGGATTGTAAGGAAAATGATGGACCAACCCCAGTTGCCAACCACGGCGTGGATCTTGCTGAGCAGCCAGAAAATAGGCTGGGCAATAATCGTCAGGTGGCCGTAATCAACCGCCAGATCTAGGCCGGGCGCGACCGATGCCAAGGTATCCTGAAGTTTAGGACCCATGAAGATGCGTTCGTTAAATTGGTGAGTGGTTCCTGGTTCGATGGTGGCCGGGTTCGTATAGGTGCCAATGAGGTATTTGCCATCCTCTCGAGCGCTGGTGAAGAAGGTCTGGGGTTCCCCGGCCGAAGGGAGGGCGGCAGCGATGAAGTAGTGCTGAATGAGGGCGACCCACCCCCCCGTCGCCTCCAAAGAGAGGTGCTCGGCACGCATATTATCGAAGGTGACCTTTTTATATTTGGCCTCGGGGGTGTAGTAAACGCCGCCCGTGTAGGTATAGACGAAGCGAGTGGCGTCAGGATCGTTAAGTTCGGTGCGCAGTATCTGCGTGTAGGCGCGTGCCGCCAAGGGGGCATTGGTTTGGTTGACGATCTCCTGGGTTAAGTCTATGACGTAACTGCCTCGGGTAAATCGATAACGTCTGTGGATTTCGACTCCGGCGGGGTCACTCCAGAAAAGCACTACTTCCAGTTCATCTTGCCCCGGTTTTAGGGAGAAGGATTCCTGGGCTGACTGGAAGGTCAGGGAGCGACTGTCTGCCGCCAGTGGCCCGGTTTCGGGACCGCGTAAACCGGACTCAATAACGAAATAGTTGGGTGGTTCTGGCTTGAGTAGGCGGAATTTGGTTTCTGTATCCCTCGGACTCTGGGGATAATCGAGTAGCCGGGCGCTGACAATGGCACCGCCTCGACGGTCGATTTCTAAGGAGATGAGGTCGGTTTCGACGCGGATGGTACCGGTGGCTGCCCCCCCCTTCTCGGTCGCGGTGGTGCTACCGGCCATCGTGGGAAGGGTGGTACTGGCGGGTACATTCACCTTTGGTATATCGGGGGTAGGCGGAACGACGCCACTGACGGCCCCTTTCTCCATTGAGGCTTGAGTGTTTGTCTCTTGGCGAGCCGCCTGGGGTTGTCCCCCAATGGGACCATAGTCCTGCACCCAGGCCTGGTATAGCAGTAGCAAAATGGCGGCGAGGGTGAAGAGGAGAACGAGTCGAAGATTATCCATGGCCAGTCACATCAAGGGTGCGGTCGGAGGGTTTGCGGGTTGATGGCTCGCCCTGGGGCGAATCGCGTCGGATTTTGAGTGGTACCGGGTCGTAGCCGCCTTCATGCCAGGGGTGGCAACAGCCCAGGCGACGCAATGCCATCCAAGACCCGACTAAGGGACCGTGGACCTCGATACATTCCACTGCGTAATGGGAGCAACTGGGGTGGAATCGGCAGTGATTCCCCAACCATGGGCTGATGAAGTACTGATATGCCCGGATCAAGCCAATCATCAGCTTGCGCATTGCCGATCCCTGTTCACGTTTCTCCAGTGCTTGATCAGTGAAGTCGTGAGTTCCGCGTTGGTGGCCTTAATGGCTCTTGGGCGGCACATGACGACTAGGTCAATTTGGCACAGCTCTTCGCGATGATTCCGGAAGCATTCACGGACTACTCGCTTAAGCCGATTTCGTTCCACCGCCCTTTTGGCGCATTTTTTCGCAATTGCTAGACCTAGGCGGGCCACATGACCGTCGGTTTTCATGGCAAGGACCGTGAAGAGATCGTCGCCAAACCGGCTGGAGCCTGAAAAAACTAAACGAAAGTCAGACGGCTTCACCAGGCGAGCCTGGCGGGGGAAACTTGTTGAGCCTCGCCTCACCCTTGATAGCGCGGCTTTCGCATTTAGGCCCTAATTATTAGGGAATTAGCCGGGCCCGGCCCTTTGCGCGACGGGATTGGAGCACCTTTCGCCCGTTACGGGTGGCCATTCGTGCACGGAATCCGTGGGTACGTGCGCGCTTAATGCGGCTAGGTTGAAAGGTTCTTTTCATAACTGGGTTCTCCTCTGGAACCAACCTGGCCGGGCCCGCCGGTGTTGGGATGTTCGGGGGAAATTAATCCTGCCCCGCGAAAAAGATCGGTAAGTATAAGTTTCTGGTGCAAGAGGGTCAAACGAAATCTGCTATCAGAGGAGTCATACCCAGCTATGACCCTGTGGATAAGATCGCGGAAGGTCGTTAGACTCTCACCATTCCGTTGTGTTGTATAGGACGGCCATCAAATGATACCGAGGAGGAGGAAATTTCGTGCCAATTTGGGAAAAATGCGTCGGGCTTCTCAAGGGTGAGCTCGCCCCCGCGGAGTTTAACACCTGGATACTTCCCCTCCAGGCCATCGAGGAGGGTCGTCGTGTCCGGCTATTTGCCCCTAATCGTTTTGTCAAGGACTGGGTTCAAAAATCATATCAAGAACGGATACTTGAAGTTTGTCAGCGCCTAAGCCATGACGAGGTTCAGGATTTGACCTTCGAGATTGGCTCCCTGCGGAGTTCCGGGGCGGGTGAGACAGGATTGGGTACTTCGAATCAAAACGGAGTTGTTGCGCCCGTTGATACTAGTGGGTCCCATAACCGCACGGATTCCAACCTAAATCCCGAGTTCACCTTTGATACCTTTGTCGAGGGTAAGTCTAACCAGATTGCTCGCGCGGTTGCTATCCAGATCGGGCGGAATCCGGGGACAGCTTATAACCCATTGTTTATATATGGTGGGGTAGGCCTCGGTAAAACGCATTTGATGCATGCGGTTGGTAACGAGGTTCTAAATTCCAACCCGAATGCTCGTGTTATTTATCTGCATTCAGATCGGTTTGTGGGAGAAATGGTGAAGGCCCTACAGCATAACCGGATCGATGACTTTAAGAAACGTTATCGCTATGTCAATGCTTTACTTATTGATGATGTTCAATTCTTTGCTGGCAAGGAGCGTACACAAGAGGAGTTTTTCCATACCTTTAATGCCTTGTTTGATTCTCGGCAACAGATTGTGCTGACCAGTGATTGCTTTCCCAAAGAGGTCCCTGGTTTGGATGACCGGTTACGATCCCGATTTGGTTGGGGGCTGACGGTTCAAATTGATCCGCCGGACACCGAGACCCGGATTGCAATCCTTTATAGCAAAGCGCGACTCTTTGGGGTTGAGCTCCCAGAGGATGTTGCATTCTTTGTTGGTAAGGCCATTCGATCTAATGTTCGGGAGCTTGAAGGCGCCTTGCGACGTTTGGTTGCCAATTCCCAGTTTACTGGTGTCCCCATCAACCTTCCTTTTGCCAAGGATGCACTGCGTGACATGCTGGCTGCTCAAGATCGACAGGTGAGTATCGCAAATATCCAGAAGACGGTGGCCGAGTATTACAAGATTCGTGTTGCTGATTTATTGTCTGCAAAACGTACACGGGGGATTACTCGGCCGCGCCAGGTGGCCATGGCTTTAGCTAGGGAGTTAACTAAACATAGTCTACCTGAGATAGGGATCGCATTCGGTGGTCGTGATCATACTACGGTCCTACATGCCACCAATAGGGTCAAAAGCCTTCGTGAAGAGGATTCCGCTATGGAAGAGGATTATAAGAACCTGTTGCGGATTCTTTCTTCCTGATTCCATCATCGTCATTAATTATTCTGTGATGCAGTGCCTAATACAACATTCTCAGCTTAAGTACAGAGAAATACAAACATCATGCATATTTGCACCCAGCGCGAGCGATTGATACAGGTACTGACAAAGGTTTGTGGGGTGGTCGAAAAGCGCCAAACTTTGCCTATACTTGGCAACATACATGTCCATGCCGACGATGGCATTGTCACCTTTACTGGAACGGATCGTGAGGTTGAGATACGTACTCGTCTCGCTGCCAGTGTGATTGAATCGGGTGATATCACGGTTCCCGCCAGGAAGTTTATCGATATCTGCAGGGCTGTACCTGAGGATGCCGAGATTAGTTTCAAAACTCAGAATCAGCGTGCCACTGTCGTGGCTGGTAAGAGCCGATTTAACCTAAGTACACTGCCTGCGGAGGATTATCCTCTCATGGAAACCTCTAATGGTGATCAGAGTATTGAAATCGAGCAAGCCATGCTTAAGGAATTGTTTGATAAGACCGCTTTTGCTATGGCTAATCAGGATGTCAGGTACTATCTTAATGGCCTTTTTTTAAGAGTCGAAGATCGTGGCATCACCTCCGTAGCTACTGATGGCCATCGTTTGGCGATGTTGGAGCAATTGGTTGATCTGCCCATTGAGGTACCCATTCAGGTCATCATTCCACGTAAATCGGTTTATGAACTCAGTCGGCTTCTTGAGTCGGGCGGCGTTCCAGTTCGACTTGATTTATCCTCGCGTACTCTGCGGGCAGTTATTGGCGAGACTTTGCTGACGTCCAAACTTGTAGATGGACGTTATCCCGATTACGAGCGTGTCATCCCTTTGATGGCGGACAAAGTTGCTGTGATCGGTCGCGATACCTTACGACAATCTTTGCTTCGTACTTCTATTTTGTCGAATGAAAAATTTAAAGGTATTCGCCTTAGTTTTGGCCCGAATGAGTTGACTCTTCAAGCCCACAATCCTGAACAAGAGGAGGCAGAGGAAAATATAGAAATCGATTACAATGACCCTCCGTTGGCGATAGGATTTAATGTTGGATATCTCCTTGATGTATTAAGTGTTATTGATGAACCCCGTGTGGAAATACGGTTTGCAGAGTCAAACAGCAGCGCTCTGATGCGGGGGGCCGGGCGCGAGGACCAAACCTATGTTGTGATGCCCATGCTTTTGTGAACCCTGTGAATTCTTGATCCTGAAATGCCTTGCCTTCTCGGGTTAGATCGCCGAAACAGGGTTCCGGATGTCAGAAGGTACGCTCGCTCCGAAACCTGTTCTTGAATGTAATGAGTTCCACGTGGAACCAAGGAATAGTTCCCTCCTTGCTAAGTTATTGCGTATTCGAATCCGTTCAGCCCCCGCCAAGTAGACAGGGGAATTACTCATGTCTACCGGACAAACCTAGATTGGTGTGGCGCGATTCGTCCTGCGATGGACCCTCCGAGAACGGGCCGCGACGGGAAGGCATACATGCATCTCAGTATTCACGACCTACGGCAGATCGACGAAGACTACCTCAACGGATTATCGCCAGAGCAGTTGTGGTCGTTTTCCTAGAAATTACTGGCGGACTTGACGAAACGCGTACCCGGCTGAATCAGAACCCATCGAGCAGTTCGCGCCCGCCAGCACCCGCCCGCCCTAGGAGAAGGACAAAATGGCATCGACGATGAGTTCGCATCGGAAATGGCTGCGGACGAGGCGGCGTCTCAGGATCGGCGCGACGAAGAACCGGACGTTTCCGCGGATGTGGAGCCTGGCAACATTCCGGTGCAGGACGAGGCGAAGGCGACGAGGAAGACCAAGCCAAATCGGCCAGGAAGACGCAAAGGCGCACTTGGGATCAGCCCCTCACAGCAGTTACCGGTGGATGACAAGAGAGATACCGGCCAAAGTCCTGCGGAGATTGCGGTGCACCGTGGGGCGAGGAAATCGAATACCGCCCTTACACGGCCCGCTTTGAGTTCTACGTGGTACCGCCCGATGGCACTGAGTGTTGGGTGCTGCCTCAGACCAAGTACACCTATCCTGAGGCCCGCTGCCCCTGTGGTCATGGCACCCGCCAGCGGCGGCCCGGCCCTCGCGCGCCGTTGGCGGTGCGGGTTGGACGGTCGAAATCAGCGCGTGCACCTGGCCGGACCGACCGTGGTGGCGCTCAATGGCGCCCAGGCTTGGCCCATGCGCCTATCGCGGGCGTGCATCCAAGTATTTCTGCATGGCTGGTTGGGCCTTGCACTGGGCGAGGCAACCATCAACCGCTGCATTCACGAGGCCGGTCGTGCTGTGTACCTGGTAAGTTCAAGGCAGCTGCAGGGGGCGGTGCGCTCGAGCGACCTGCTGCATGCTGGCGAGACCCGTTGGAAAGAGCCCGGACGCCATCTATTGCTCTGGATGTTCACCGGCACCAGCGCGACACTACTAACTGTCGGCAAGCGTATACCCTCGCGGTGCATGCATAACCGCGTGCTGGGCCAAACCTGCGCCCCGTGGCTGATATGAGCGACGGCTATTTGGGTTATCGCGACTACGACCAACGCGCCCTGGCTTTCGGAACACAACCCAGATGCCGTCGAGACCATCATGCAGGCCGTCTACCAAGCGCGTGACGCCCCGCCTGGCCAACCGTTACGCGATCAGCAAAGCCCTCTGCTGACCACTCTGTTCCATGCCTGCACGGACCACACCCCCCCCCCCCCCCCAGTCTAGCCTCGGGAAAATCCGCGCGATGGGGTGCGTGCGAGTTGCTCAACGACGGAGATACCTTCTTGGTCGTGCTCGACTACCCTTGGCTGTCGCTGACCAATAATGAGGCCGAACGGGCGTTGAGCCATTGGGTGATTTCCCGGAGCATCGGCACGGCAAGCACACGGCCAAGGGTCCCGCGCCTCCGCCAACCTGGCCAGCATCATCGAGACCTTCCGCAAGCGCTCCCTTTCTCCCCCTGGCCTAACCTCGCCGAGGTCGTCGGGCAACTCCGACGAGGCTTGCTCTCTACGGCACTACCGATAGCGCCGTAGCCGGTTGTTAGCCCTGCTTGAGTCGCCCAATGGGGTAGAGAGGCTGGACGGCTCTGCGAATTCTTGGTTTCAGTGATTCGTTGCCTTCACCCTTTGGGGAATGCTAAAATAGGCCAAGTTTAACATCTCAGATTATTATTTATTTAAGGTAACTATTCAGGTTCAACTTGCTTAACAAACAGCTAAGCAAGTAAATTTGCCTCATGCCTGAGCAGCCCACCGCAACCTCCTCACCCCAGTCACCTGATGACGAATCAACCCGTCTACGTCAGGAGAACGCTGAGTTACTTACCCTGGTTGCCGAACAAGCGGTCCTGCTTGAGCAACTGTAACAGCGCATTCAGGAACTGGAAGCACGCTTGGCCAAGGATAGCCACAACTCCAGCAAACCACCGTTCTCGGATCCCCCTTCAAGAAACCGGTCCCCAAATCCCTGCGGACAAACCGTGGCCAGAAGCCCGGGGGGAAGCAGCATCCGGGTGCGACGCTGGAACTCGTTGCTCAGCCGGATCATCACGTTACCCTGCCCTTTTTGGGAGTCTGTGCGTGCTGCCAGGACTTGAGTGAACTGCCCGCGACGCCCCTGCCCGAGCGTCGTCAGGTCACCGAACTTGTGATCCGCCGCGAGGTCACCGAATACCGCACCGAGGCCGGGCCTGTCCCTGTGGCTGCGTCCATCGCAGCGCCTGCCCTGACGCGGTGCGCGCCAGTGAAGTATGGCCCTGGGGTGTCGGCTTTTGCCGTCTTCCTCACCCAGTTTCATCACCTGCCCTATCAGCGCACGGCGGACCTGCTCGCCAGCGTAGCGGGCGTTGCCCTGTCTCCCGGGACGATTTATACCCTGGTGCAGGAGGCGGCAGCGCGATTAACCGCCACGGTGGCGGCGATTGGTGAGGCCTTGGTCAAGCAGACGGTTGCCCATGCCGACGAGACCGGGGTACGCATCGGCGGCAAACTGCATTGGCTGCATGTCCTGAGCGCGACCTTGCTCACCTTTTTTGCCGTCCATGCCCAGCGCGGACGCGAGGCCCTCGCGGCGATTGGACTCCTCGCCCGCTTCCGCGGCATTCTCGTCCATGATCATTGGTCGGCCTACGCTGGCTATGATTGCACGCATGCTTACTGCAATGCGCATCATCTGCGCGAACTGATCGCCATGGCCGAAACCTACCCGCGACGACGCTGGCCGCAAGCACTGATCGACGTGCTGTGTGAGGCCAACGCGGCGATCAAACTAGCCTGGGCTTGCGGGCTTCGCCGCCTTACCCAGCCTCCTGGTCGAGGACTTTTTCACCCGCTATGACGAAATCCTGGCGGCAGCGATCCGCCAGCATCCGCGTGCCTTCCGCCCGCGAGGTCAACGACGCTGCGTCAAACAGACCACCGCTCATAATCTGATCAGCCGCCTTCAAACCCACCGCGACGAGGTGCTGCGCTTCATCACCGACCTCCAGGTCCCCTACGACAACAATCTCGCGGAGCGTGACATCCACATGCCCAAGCTTAAGCACAAGGTCTCCGGAGGCTTCCGCGCGTTGGTAGGGGTGCAAGCCTTTGCCACCATCCGTTCCTACCTCTCGACCTTGCAAATGCGATCCATCGATATCTACCAAGCCTTGGTCTTAATCTTCCAAGGACAGCCGCCTATGCCGCGCCTGGATTGAGGCAGGCCAGGTGAGCTGAATAGATACCCTTAAGAACATTTGAGTCTCCTCCGAAAAGCCGTTTCTCCTGGGAGGCTCCCCGGTCGCAAGCCTGAACATCGGGAACGGATGCTCGCCGCGCCTGCGAAGGCGATTTCACCCAATTAAGACACGAAATGGGCTGCTCTGAGGCACTTGTCGGAGGGAAAGGCGCAATCGGAGCGGTTGAGGCGTGCTTGTAGGGCCCCCCGCTCAAACGAGTATCTCAGCAAATTTCTCCTGGTAAATGACCATGCGTTTTATGTTGATCCACGCCGCTCGGCACACCGCCCAGAGTTGAACGGCACAGCGGCTGCGGTACTTCAGCTTCTTCTTGCGGGTGTGGTAGGAGAGCTGAAAGATGCTCGCCTCGACGTTACAGCGGCGGTTGAACAGATCGCGGGGGAGCGCCTCGGTGCGCCGGCGGGCAGGCCGCCACCTCGACGGCTTTGTCGGTGATGTAGCGCCACTTGCTATCGGCGCGAAAACAATAGCGCCCGGGCTGGTATTTCTCAGCCAGTTGGCGCTCACCGCTGTCGCGATCGATGACGACGACGCCATCTAAGGTGCGCTCGTAGTCGTAGCGTCCTGGCTTGCCCGGAAAGCCCGTGAAGTGGATGTCTTTTCCGTGCTCTTGGGCGTAGGCTCCGTTGCTCTCACTGTAGTAGGCGCCGTCGGCCGAGATCTCTTGGGCCGTGGTCTCAAGCACCTGCTCGCTGCTCTGCACCGCGTCCTTCAGATAGCCATTGTTGGCAGCGGTGGCTGGCTCGACTTGGACGTCGACGATGAGGTTGAGCGCCTCCTGGCAGGTCTCGGTGAGGTTGACGCTGTAGCTGCGCACCGTCTCGTCGCGCTTCTTGCGATAGGCAGCGTCTTCGTCATGCGGCGATTGGAGCGAGTCGGCGCTGATCTCCTGGGTGGGCTTGTGAACACGACGCGGGCCTCTTCGTAGGCCTCGTCGATCAGGTACTGCTCGAGCAATAGCCGCTCAATGAGCGCGTAGCGCGGGCTGCTCTTGAGGTCGTCAGTCTGATGCAGGCGCAGCAGGAGCTGGCCAAAGTCCTCCAGCCAGGCCTGCTTGGTCGGCTCCTCAAGGCGATAGATGTGCTGACTGGGGCGCTTGGCGCTCAACCGATCCAACAGGGCTCTGTCGGCTTCGCTCAGACAGGCCTTCTGCTCAACGCTCAGGCTCTTCCGCAACTCCTGCAAGCAGACAATGATCAGCTGCAGTCGGGTGTATGCGGCCAGATTGCTACCGAGCAGGATGCTGTACATGCGCAGCTTCTCACCCACAACGCCAAGGCGCTTGGCTTGGTCGCGCGTGAGTTCCTGAAAGACCTCTTGGAGCAGGTTGCCCCCCGTCTCCACCGGGTGGGCATACCAACGCTGCTTGAACAGGTAGTAGGTCGACTCGACCGGAACCTCGTCGGTGAGATTCAGCAGACCCAGGGCACGTCGTACCAGCAGGTTGAAGTGGACCGCTTCGAATAACCCCTCGTTACTCCAACCGAAACCTTCCTTTAGGATCAGTATCCCCACCAGCAAGCGCAACGGCGCGTTCGGGCGACCGGTGGCTTCATCGAACAGTTCGGCAAAGCACTCCTCGGAAACGCCCTTGACGACCTGATCGAGGAAGACGTTGTGCCAGGCGTTCGGATCGTTCAGCTTCTCCTGGTCGCGCTCGCGCAGAAGCTGCTCAATGTTGCTGAAGAGATCGATCTGGCTGCTGTCTGGGCTGGCTCGGAACATATGCGCAGGTGCTCGGTTGGGCGCTCGGTGGCTACGCGCCATTCTACCAGCCACGGCACTCGGACCCCATCGCCTGGAGGACTTTTCGGAGGGGACTCACATTTGCTTACAGCGGAAAAAATCAGTCAGTGGCATTACAGCCGTGGAATTTTTTGAAACCGTACGGTTCAGACAATCATTTTTTGATTCCTTCCTGGACTAGGATCACTGTACAGCGCCTGGATGATCGCCAGCTGCGATGGCTTGGCGTGGGTCGCCTTGTGCACATGCAGCGTGAACCCATCTGCCCGGCGAAAGGTGGCGGTCACCCGGCACTGAACGGCGAGGATGTCGCGTAGCCTCGACCAGCGCTCGATGATCCCCTGCACACGCGGTCGTCGACGAATCAGTTGCACGAATTGATAGGCCAGGACCGAGATGAACAGGTGGCCGTCGACCCGCGCCTCGGTGCGGTGGTAGATCGGGCGCAAGCCCAATTCGGACTTGAGGGACTGGACACGGCCTCCAAGTCGGTGAGCATGGTCAAGTCCGCCACAGGCGCTCAGCGTCCCAGGTCAATTCATTTGTACACAGGCAGTATACCCCGGGATGGGTCGCAGGGTCCCGGCGACCGGCTGAGGTTCCCAGCGGATTGCCGTGGCGAGTTTGCCCGTGGCATCCGCAAAGATCTCAATGGCATAGTGTTGACCTACCCCGTGACTCTTGACCTTCAGGCGCCCGATGCGCTCTCCAAGCTTGTCAATTTACTTGATGGTCCGTGGCCGCGCCAAGCCATCATGCAGCGCTTGCAAGGTGGTTTCGAAGCGCTGGGTAAATCGCTAGGAGATCCCCTTCTCCTTACCGTCACGGCATTCGAAGAAACAGTTCAGCCGCAACTCCTCACCGTCGACGTCACGCACCCGTTGGATGGCCAGCGCATCACCACTGGCCGTCGTCAGCGATGTGGCTGCGGTGGCATCGAACTGGCGCTGGCGCTCGCGGCTGACCACCAGATAGCGGTAACCCTAGGTGCGCAGCCACAGGATGTTCTCCGCCCTTGCGATCCCGGCGTCCATAACATCCAAGGGGCCGCGCGGTGCCCCAATACCCGCAGCATCTCGTCCAGGGTCGTGCTCTGGTTAACCGCGCCATCGAAGGTTTGGGAGCGGCGCACAATACCACTGTCATGCACCAACCCCAACGTCACCAGCGGACAGTCGCTGCGCTTCTCCTTCGAGTGTCCGCGCCGGGCCTTCGGGTTACCCGCTTCCGCCCCCTCAAAGAAGGTGTTGGTCAGATCATAAAGGGTGACAGCCCAGCCCAACCGTACAGGTCACTGACGTGCGTAAAGACCGTCTGCTCAATCACCGCCCGGTGGCGCATCAACAGGTCCGCCCCCTGGTAGAACGGTGCCAGGGTGAGGGTCTTGAAGTCGACCTCCTCCAATTCCCACAACGCACTGCGCTCACTCAGCCAGCGGTGAGTCGCCCGTTCCGAACCCGGGGCGGCACATGCGTTCAATGATGGCGCCTACAATTAGCGCATGTTGCTGACCACTCAACTCTAGGACGTGGAGCAGTTCGACGAACTGTACCTGGGCCATGGCCCCAGCGCCACCGAGTTCACGCCCACGTTACGCCGGTGGATCAGCGCCAGCCAGTCGAATTCGATCCCCTGTACATCGCTTCCCCCCGGAGCCGCCGGTCTGCGGGGCCAGGCCTTGGCGCTCCAACGACCGGGCGAATAGCCGCTGCGCTTCCCAGCCGACGGGCCCAGAGCCGGCCAGGAAGGCACCCGCTCCGCTCCGCAGTTCCTCCCGCCGCGCACAGAGTGCTGGCCACTCCTCCTGGGACAGTTGGAATGGTGGCCCAGGTTCAGAAAGGTAACCTGCCGCACCCGTCCGCTCATGCGCTCGGGCTGCACCAGGGGTGGTTGGCGTAGCGTTCCCCGGTGGCGCTGTTACTGGTATGAGACCGACGGAGGTATATCCCGGTACTTTACAACACCCGTCACCCGTTTCACTCTGGACCTATCGGATAACTTGGCACTACACGCGATTTTCGGGAGGCGCGTACAAACGGATCAGAGGGTTAAATACCTCCTGGGGTTGATTTCTAATGGTGTTATGTTAAAGATAGGACTGGGGTGGTGACGGACTGACCGGCCCGCTATGGGGTCACGCCCCTGCTGCTGGAAACCTTCGTCGACGAAAGCCGCTATGCCGGTACCGTCTACCGCGCCGCCAACTGGCAGCGTCTTGGGACCACTGCTGGCCGGGGCCGGCAGATCGTGCGGTCGGCGCCAAGGGCCTCTATGTGTTGCCTTTGGCCCCGGACTAGCGGGCCCAACTCTGCGTCCGGCCGCAGTCGCGGCCGCTCGTCCACGGGGTCCGCGCCGACTCCTGGGTCGAACAGGAATTCGGTCAGGTCGACTTTCCCGATGGCCGCCTGCGCACCCGCCTGCTTCGCTTGCCCCAGGCCGTGGGCGAATACCCCACGGTTCCCCTGCCGTAGGCGTTGCAGGACGATGCCGGGCAGACCAAAACGGCCTATCGATTTTTCCATAACTCCCAAGTGGACCTCCCGACCTTACTCAAGCCCTATTATGAGGCGACCCTAGGGCGTATCGCCGCTGAACCGCGGGTGCTGGTGGTGCAGGACACCACCAGCCACACTTATGCCGCCCTTCCGGCCACCACGGGCCTGAGACCAATCAACACCCGTGCCAAAGGGGCACAGGGGCTCAAACTCCACGATACCCTGGCCTTCACCCCCCAAGGGGTGCCGCTGGGGATGGTGGATATCCAGGTGTGGGCGCTAGACCCCGGCCACCCTGGGTCTTAGGCCCAGCGGCGCCAGGAACGGCCCATCGCGGTGAAGGAAAGCCTGCCCTGGCTGACCGGTTATCGGCGGACCGCCGCGCTTCAACCGCACTGCCCGAATACCCAACTCATCAGTATCGCCGACCGCGAGGCTGATCTTTACGACTTGTTCCAGGAGGCCGCGCATGCGCCCCAGGGGCTGGACCTGCTGATCCGCGCCAACGCCGCGGCCCAGCGCCGGGTCGCCGCGGGTGAGGAACTGACCCCGCTGGGGGACCACCTCGCCAGCCAGCCGGTGACCGGGACCCTGAGCCTGGCCATCCCGCCACATGGCGGCCGGCCGGGGCGGGGTTGCCGCGTTGGCCCTGCGCAATGCCGCCATCGACCTGCAATCGCCGCAGCGCTTGCGCACCCCGGCCCAGGCCCTGTGGGCCGTCTACGTCGTCGAAACTCAGCCGCCGCTGGGCCAGGAGGCCACCGAATGGTTACTGCTCGCCACCGTCCAGACCGCGACCCGGGAGGACGCCTGCGAACGACTCCAGTGGTATGCCGCGCGCTGGCAGATTGAGGTCTTTCACCGCATTCTCAAAAGCGGCTGTTGCCTCGAGGACCGTTGCCTGGCCGATGCCCTCAGCCTGCAGGCCTGCCTGGCCCTGGACCTGGTGGTCGCCTGGCGGGTGATGATCCTGGTCAAAATGGGGCTGGAGGTGCCCGAGATCACGTGCACCTTCTTCTGCGCCGAGGCCGAGTGGCAGGCCCTCGGCTGCTACCATCACTACACCAACTACCCCGCCAGCAAACTCGCCCAGCCTGGGCGAGGCGCTGCGGTGGGTGGTGAAGTTCGGCGGCTTCCTCGGCCGCAAGGGCGATGGCCATCCGGGACCTACGGTGGTGTGGCGCGGCCCCGACCACCGAAAATCCCTCTCTTTCATCCCCAGTTACCGGCCGGCCCCTGACCCACCGTGTCCAGTATGGGTAATAGACAGCCGGGGGGGGCCGGATTATGTGCCCTGTATCGGAGGCAACTTTAACGATACCCGGTTCGGAGTCTACAAACGGGTAGTCGGTTCGGGCAACGGTATGGCCTTTAGGGGATCGCCTTACAGCAGACCCCAAGGAACGCCATCGGATCTACGATGCTACCCAAGCCCGGATGCGGCGCTTACTGGATAGCCAGTTCCCCTTCTTCACGGATTTGATTTCTTAGCTTAATATGATACCCAGAAACTCATGAATATAGCGTCGTTGCAGGTGGTCGCCTGGCTCTTCCGAGGATGGGATGTCCTTTTGGGCAATTGCTCATCATGACATTTCTCCGCGTATTCCAAATTGGAGTGAATGTGCCACTTAATCGGTTCTAATTATTATCATGCCTGGCCATTATCAGGAAGCGATGGGGTATTGGCGGTATAGGCTCATCCAACCCAGCCAAGCCGCGGAAGCTTAGCGGCCATGATAAAGCCGCGAATAATGCGATATCAGAAGTTCCCAAGGTATCCCGGCATATTCCTAGTGCTGAGTTGATGGTAGGAACCCTACAGGCATTTTTTAGCTAGACAGGTTAATTCTTGTTCCACGTGGAACAAGGTGTGATGCGTGGCGAAAAAAAATGAATCCTCACTTCCTAGATAGTGATCTTGGCGCTTCAGGTAAAATACACATCTAGGTCGAGAAATCCGACGCAGAACTCATCCAGGTACCCTTACACCATGAGCTACGATTCTTCAAATATAAAAGTTCTCCGTGGGCTAGATGCAGTACGTAAACGTCCGGGAATGTATATTGGTGACACGGACGATGGGACAGGCCTACATCATATGGTGTTCGAGGTGGTCGATAACTCAATTGATGAGGCCCTGGCCGGGCATTGCACGAACATTAAGGTCAAAATTCACTCAGACCAGTCAATCACGGTTGTGGATGATGGTCGGGGTATCCCGGTCGATATTCACCCGGAGGAGGGGAGGTCCGCTGCTGAGGTCATAATGACGATCCTCCACGCAGGCGGCAAATTTGACGCCAATTCCTACAAGGTCTCCGGAGGTCTTCATGGGGTTGGTGTTTCGGTGGTAAATGCCCTATCGGAGCGATTAACCTTGAACATCCGCCGGGATGGGAAGGAGTATGTTCAGGATTACGCACTTGGGGAACCCTTGTACTCACTCAAGGAAGTGGGTCCAAGCAACCTGACGGGTACGGAGGTCCACTTCAAGCCATCAACCGAGATCTTTACTGATACTGTATTCCACTATGACATATTGGCTAAGCGTCTCCGGGAGTTGTCGTTTCTTAATTCAGGTGTTCGCATCGTACTGTATGACGAGAATAGTGGGCGCGAAGATATCTTCGAATACAAAGGAGGCATTCAAGCCTTTGTCAACCACTTGAATCGTAACAAGGTACCGGTACATCCTACTGTTTGCTATTTTGTTGCCGAGCGTCAGAGCATCCAGGTAGAAGTCGCCATGCAATGGAACGAGTCCTTCCAGGAGACTATTTTTTGCTATACCAATAACATTCCCCAGCGCGATGGTGGTACACATCTTGCCGGGTTCCGTGCCGGCATGACGCGTACCCTAAATCAGTACATCGAACGCGAAGAGTTGGCAAAAAAGAATAAGGTAAAGACGGTAGGCGATGATGCTCGCGAGGGCCTGACCGCAGTTGTATCGGTTAAGGTCCAGGATCCCAAGTTCTCGTCCCAGACCAAAGACAAGTTAGTGTCCTCGGAGGTTAAGGGGGTAGTTGAGGCCCTGTTGGTGGAAAACCTTGATATCTTCCTAGAGGAGCATCCAGGAGAGGCTAAAACCATCTCTAATAAGATGTTGGAGGCCGCGCGAGCCCGTGAGGCCGCACGTAAGGCGCGCGATTTGACCCGCCGTAAGGGTGTGCTGGATATCGCCGGTCTACCCGGTAAGCTGGCCGATTGCCAGGAGCGTGATCCCAGCAAATGTGAACTCTATCTGGTGGAGGGTGATTCTGCGGGTGGCTCAGCCAAACAAGGCCGGGATCGCGCCTTCCAGGCCATTTTGCCACTTAAGGGAAAGATCTTAAATGTCGAAAAGGCAAGATTCGATAAGATGTTGTCATCGGCAGAGGTGGGAACCTTAATTACAGCGCTTGGGTGCGGCATTGGTCCGGAAGACTACAATCCGGATAAACTACGCTATCACCGTGTAATTATAATGACCGATGCCGATGTAGATGGTGCTCATATACGGACCTTGCTGCTAACATTCTTTTATCGCCAAATGCCGCAACTTGTGGAGCGAGGCCACATTTACATTGCTCAGCCTCCACTTTACAAAATCAAGCGTGGCAAGCAGGAGCAGTACTTATTAGGAGACATTGAACTGAATGCCGCCCTGTTGCAGACAGCTCTCGACGGTGCCCTGTTATATATTTCACCCGAAGCACCGCCACTGGCGGCAACTGCCCTTGAAGAACTAGCTCGAGACTATCAGCTTTACCGTGCAATCGTCCAAAGACTTACAGGTCGCTATGACGCCGCATTTTTGGAGACATTGCTTTCACTTTCACCTTACGGGCGTAGCCGGGGGGAGGCTACATTCGATCCTGTTGCGTGGTTAGTGGAAATGAGAAGTTTACTGAATGCTCGGCTTGTACCCGGCGAGCGCTTCTTAGTGGAATTGTCTAACGAGGACGACCCCGCCTATCCAGGATTAGTTGTTACCCGTCTGCGCCACGGCATCCCCGAGACTAGTTATGTCCCTTTGGAGTTTTTTGGGGGGGGTGACTATAACCGCATCATGGCTTTGGCCGACAAACTACACGGACTGCTTTCGACAGGTGCTTATATACGGCGCGGGGACAAGATCCGTCCTGTATCTAGTTTTGGGGAGGCCATGGATTGGATGATGGACGAGGTGCGACGTTACTACCATATCCAGCGCTATAAGGGTCTTGGAGAAATGAACCCAGACCAACTCTGGGACACGACAATGAATATCGAGACAAGGCGTCTGCTACGCGTGACCATCGAAGATGCAGTGGCGGCGGATCAAATCTTTACGACCCTGATGGGGGATCAGGTCGAGCCCCGTCGTGAATTTATCGAACGTAATGCCTTGCAGGCAGGAAATATCGATATTTAGCAGGGGAACAAACTGGAGGAATGGTGATGAGTCGGGGAAAAATCCCCCGCATTTAGTTAACGGACCTGAGGGAGGCTGGCGACGGTTTCCTCGATCCATCCCTCAACGCGTCGATTGATTTCGCCGGCCTTGAGCCCCTGGGTTCGTATGGGATCACCGATGACAATATCAATGATACCGGGGTATTTATGTAGTCCACGCCGTCTCCAAAATACACCGGCATTGTGGGCGATTGGCAAGATGGGATAACCAGTCTTCTCGGCTAGCAATGCCCCGCCAAGATTGTATTTGATGTGTTCGCCAGGCGCGGTTCGTGTCCCCTCCGGGAAGATGACGACCCATCGTCCCGCCTCTAGCCATTTACGCCCCTCTTGCAGAAGTTGTTTGATGGCTTGGCGACCTGCCTTCCGATCAAGGGCGATGGGATCCAAGGCTGCCATACCCCACCCAAAAAATGGAATCCAAAGTAATTCCCGTTTGATTACCCAAGTATTGGTGGCGGGAAGAAGGCCACGCAAGGCGATAGTCTCCCAGGCGGATTGGTGCTTACTGAGAACAATACAGTTTTCTCTGGGAAGCTTCTCCCAGCCGTGAATACGATACTTAAGTCCGCAAATGACTCCTACAGCTTCCAGGTTCAGCCTGCCCCAAAGTTTGCCAAGTTTCGCTAACACGGGGAAGGGCAGGACCCATTTCAAAATATACAGTGTCGGCGCTATGACCAGGGTGGTCAGACTGAGGAAGAGCATATATATGAAGGATCTGAACACCACCATAGCCATAACGCCCTATGCAGTCAGAATAAAGTCCGCCGCTGCAGCTAGATCGTTAAAAACAGGGATGTCACCCAGTTCATTAGCATGATCGGCAAGGGTTTTCAGGCCATTACCTGTACGTACTAAGATGGGGGAAGCTCCCACTGCTAGGGCCGATTCTAGGTCACGCCAGGAATCGCCAACGCAAGGTACCCCATCGAGGTCAATCTGGAGTCGAGAGGCGATCTCATTCATGAGACCGGGTAGAGGTTTTCGGCAAGAGCACTTGACGATGGGTGCATGGGGACAGAAAAATATTGCCTCTACTTGAGCACCTTGAGCACCAAGTTCTCTCGCAAGTTTTCGGTGTATTGCGTTGAGATGATCTATGGAAAATAAACCACGGCCCAGACCTGATTGATTGCTCGCGATAGCTATACGAAAGCCGCCATGATAGAGGCGTGCCATGGCATCCAGGCTACCAGGTATAGGAATCCATTCATCCAAAGACTTTATATAGTCAACCGAGTCGTGGTTGATGACTCCATCACGATCGAGAATGATAAGTTTCATATAAACTCGAGAGAGGGCTAGATTTCATTGAGCCATAGGATGCAATCGGGAAATATCTGCTACTTCGAGAAAAAGCCCATCAAGAAGGGTAAGCAGTGCCAAACGGTTAGTACGAATCTGGGGGTTCTCATCCATGACCATCACCTGCTCAAAGAAAGCGTCAACTACAGATCTAAGGCCAGCAAGAATTTTCAACGTACCCGCATAATCACCTTTGCTAATAAGGGACTTGACCTGAGGACCCAATTCGAAGATACGTGCCGCCAGATTGATTTCCTCCGGTTCGACCAATAGGGCTTGATCGACGGTATCGCTCAGATTTTCTACACTTTTCTTAAGAATATTGCGGATACGCTTATTGGCAGCCGTCAGGGCCTTGGCTTCGGGGAGTAGGCTAAAATCGCGTACGGCCTGGATACGACGATAAATATCGCTTGGCACACGCTTTCCTACAGCCTGTACGGCATCGACCTGATCGGCGGCCAAGTCGTGATCCTGACAATAGCCTTTAAGTCGCTGAAGCACATAGTCAAAAACTTCATTGGCTGCTGCGGTAGCATCAAGTTTGGAGCGAAATTCCTGAGCAGTGAAATCCAGCAGTTCACGAAGATCCAAGGCAAGTGGCGTCTCAATCAGCAGGCGTAGGATACCGATTGCGGCACGTCGCAGGGCATAGGGATCCTTGACCCCTGTAGGCCTTTGGCCAATGGCAAAAATGCCAACTAGAGTGTCTAGCCTATCGGCTAAGGACAGAATGCGCCCGCAATCTGTGACGGGCAGTTTATCCCCGGCGTGGCGGGGCAGATACTGCTCCTCGATGGCGGCGCAGACGGCAGGGTCCTCGCCAGAGTGTTCGGCATAATATCGGCCCATGATGCCCTGAAGACCACCAAACTCGAAGATCATGGAGGTAACAAGGTCACATTTGGACAGATAGGCAGCTCGCGCCGCAAGTTCCTCGTCATAACCCAGTATCCCAGCGATGTAGCGTGAAATCTGGGCAACGCGCTGGGATTTTTCCGCCACCGTGCCCAATTTTTCCTGAAAGACAACTGCGTTGAGGCGTTCCCCATAAGACTCAAGGGGATACTTGATGTCCTGGGACCAAAAGAAGGCGGCGTCGGCAAAGCGGGGCCGAATGACCCGCTCATTGCCTTTACGAACCTCGCTAGGTTCTAGGCTCTCGATGTTGGCGATGGTGATGAACTTTGGCAACAGATTTCCCTCCACGGAGCGCAGAGGAAAGTATTTCTGGTTCTTTTGCATGGTCTCGATCAGTACTTCGGAGGGTACTTCGAGATACTTGGGGTCGAAGCCCCCCATAATCGCGCTAGGCCACTCGCACAGTGCGGTGACTTCGTCGAGGAGTTCATCGGGCATAACTACATACCCCCCCGCCTCTGCCGCCAGGGCCTGGACATGTAGGCGGATACGCTCGCGACGAAGGTTGAAGTCTGGCTCTACACGACCGGTTTCCCTTAGCAACTCCTCGTAGTCACCTGGCACCCACAAACGCATGGCCCCGGGCCGGTGGAAGCGATGACCATAGGTATCACGACCGATGGGGACCCCCAAAATTCGTCCCTCGACTTGCTCATCACCAAAAAGTAACACTGCCCAATGCACCGGGCGGACAAACTCATCATCCCGATCTCCCCAGCGCATGCGCTTCGGGATGGGCAGGCTGGCCAGGGATCGGTTAACCATGGTTTCCAGAAGTTCCATGGTGGCTCGCCCCTCTTGCCTTTGGCGGAAGACCAGCCATGCGCCTTTGTCGGTCTCTTCCCGTTCTATGCAAACCATCTCAACGCCGCAGGAGCGGGCAAAGCCAAGGGCGGCCTGTGTTGGTTCGCCAGTGACATCAAAGGCTGCCTTAACGGATGGACCGCGCCGAAGCAGTTCCTGATTGGGTTGGGAGGCTCCCAAATCCTTAACCAGCAAAGCCAAGCGTCGTGGGGTAGCAAAGGTCTGAACAGGGCCAAAACTCAGGTGGTGCTGGGCCAACTGCGACTTGAAGCCTTCTGCAAAGGATTGGGACAGGCTCAACAAGGCTGTCGGAGGCAGTTCCTCGGTCCCGATTTCAACCAGCAGATCGCGTGTCTCGACCATGATCTTCTCCTTAACTTTCGCTGGGAACGGAGGAGGACAGCATGGGAAAACCTAGGGCCTCCCGGCGCTCGAAATAAGCCTGGGCCACGGCTCGAGCTAGGGCGCGTACCCGCAGAATAAAGCGTTGACGCTCTGTTACCGAAATGGCGCTGCGGGCGTCCAAGAGGTTGAAGGTATGAGATGCCTTAAGTACTTGCTCGTAGGCCGGCAGCGGCAACCCAAGTTCGATCAAATGTTGGCTATGCCGCTCGCAATTATCAAACTGCCTGAACAGGGTTTCGATATCGGCGTGTTCAAAGTTGTAAGCGGATTGCTCGACCTCGTTTTGATGGTAAACATCGCCGTAGGTTACCACACGGTTGCCAGCTTGGGTCCAGGCTAGGTCATAAACACTTTCGACGCCCTGAAGGTACATGGCGATACGCTCCAGGCCGTAAGTAATCTCGCCAGTGACTGGGCGGCAATCCAGGCCGCCAACCTGCTGAAAATAGGTAAATTGGGTCACCTCCATACCATTGAGCCAGATTTCCCAGCCCAACCCCCAGGCTCCTAGGGTGGGCGATTCCCAGTTGTCCTCAACGAATCGTATATCGTGAACCAAGGGATCAATACCTAAGGTTCGCAAAGATTGGAGGTAGAGATCCTGGATATTTAAGGGTGAAGGCTTCAAAACCACCTGATATTGGTAGTAATGTTGGAGCCGATTGGGGTTTTCGCCGTAGCGCCCGTCAGTGGGCCGTCGCGAGGGCTGTACATAGGCGCAGCGCCAAGGTTCGGGGCCTATAGCACGGAGGAAGGTCGCGGGGTGAAAGGTGCCAGCGCCAACCTCCATATCATAGGGCTGAAGAATGACACACCCCTGTTCCGCCCAAAAGCGCTCCAGAGCGAAGATCAGGCCCTGAAACGTCGCCATGTCGTCGTTCGTCTCAGCCACGACCAATCTCCTCGGCTTCGTTATGTGTAAAATGATTTAAAGTATAGCTGTTGCACAGGTCATTCCGCCATCACGAAGCCCCTGGGGGGATGGGTCCTTTGGCCTGGTCCCCCTGATTTTAGGGTAACCTGTTGCCCATATTGTCAGTTCTGGATTCATGCCGTCGCTTGGCGCGGCTGGCAAGGACTTGACGTGCCCACATACTCCAGGAACTCCGCGTAGGCTTGAGGTGCCCCAATGACAGACCATGAACTCCGCGCCGAACGAGCACGGGCTTCCGCTCGCACCTCCATCGTCGGGGGTTTGGTCAATGTGTTGCTAACTGGCGCCAAGCTGGTAGGTGGCTACTTGGCCAATTCTCAAGCCCTGATCGCCGATGGCGTTCATTCCCTTTCGGATCTCATCGCCGATGGGCTGGTCTGGTTTGCCAGCCACCATGCCAGCCAAGCCCCGGACGAGGACCATCCCTATGGGCATGGTCGTTACGAGACCGTGGCTACGCTCTCCTTTGGAGCCATCCTCATCGCTGTGGCCATAGGCATTGCATGGAGCGCGGCGGAGCGTTTGTTTAACCCCGACGAACTTCACGTACCAGGTTCCCTAGCCCTGTATCTGGCGGGCGCCTCCGTTGTTTTGAAGGAATGGCTTTACTGGTACACGCTCCATTACGCCAAGCAGGTCCGTTCCGATATGCTTCGCGCCCATGCCTGGCATCACAGATCAGACGCCATCTCCTCCGTGGTCGTCTTCCTTGGCGTGGGTGGCGCCATGTTGGGACTTAACTACCTGGACGCCATCGCCGCCGTACTCGTGGCCTACATGATCGCTAAGGTGGGCTGGGATATGGGCTACGATGCCATGCATGAACTGGCCGACAGAGGCCTGGACGCCGAAAGGCTTGCCAGCATCAAGTCTACGATTGCTTCCGTGGGAGGGGTACGCGATGTCCACATGTTGCGTACCCGCAAACATGGTGGACATGCCTCTGCGGACGTCCACCTCTTGGTTGATCCAACCATTAGCGTTTCCGAGGGCCATGCCATCGCGATTCTGGTCGAACACCGGCTCAAACAGGAAATCGACGAGATCACTGACGTCACTGTCCACATTGATCCCGAAGACGACGAGACCGCTCCCCCCACCATGAATTTACCCCTCCGTACCGAGGCACTGGCTCGCCTGGACCGGCACTGGCTGGGGATCGCCGCAGCCAGTCATCGCCAGGGGGTTGTATTGCACTATCTTGGTGGGCGCATCGATGTAGAGGTCATCCTGCCACTTTCAGTATGCGATGACGACTCGGACAAGGCAAAAATCCTGGGCGAAAGACTTCAGGAGGCCATTAGCGATGATGCCAGTTTCCGGCACGTGACCCTATATTTCAGTTGACGCGCACATAGTTGGTGCGCAAAGCTGAGATAGAGCCCCAATTTGGGGCGCAATTACTTGCCCCGCATCCCTGAGCCCCCGGATCGGCGACTTGTTGGAGCGCACAAGGCTTGCTAGCCTAACCAGGTTGATCCCTATCCTTGGGCCCCCTACAAGTTGGGCTGTTTTGGCACGATTGCTGCTAAAATAGGCTATGTCCGCGGCAGCGGCGACACAAGGAATATCTAAGATCTTGCGGGCTGAGACTCGCTGCACCCTTACCCAAGCATCCTAAGCACTAGAATCGGAGACCGTACATGCCTTCCAATGTAATGAAAATGATCAAGGAAAATGAAGTCAAGTTCGTTGACTTGCGCTTCACCGATACCCGTGGCAAGGAACAGCATGTCTCCATGCCCATTAATGCGGTGGATGATGACTTCTTCACTGAAGGGAAGATGTTCGATGGCTCCTCCATCGCCGGCTGGAAGGGTATACAAGAGTCCGACATGGTGCTGATGCCCGAGGCCAGTACGGCGGTCATGGATCCCTTCTCCGATGAAAAGACCCTGATATTGCGCTGCGACATTCTGGAGCCCAACACCATGCAGGGTTACGAGCGCGATCCGCGCTCCTTGGGGAAGCGCGCCGAAGCTTACCTCAAGTCCACCGGTATCGCCGACTCCGCCTTCTTCGGACCCGAGCCTGAGTTCTTTATCCTAGATGACGTGCGCTGGGGTGCCAGCATGTCTGGTTGCTTCTATAAGGTTGATTCCGAGGAGGCCGACTGGAATTCCGAGCGGACCTACGAAGATGGCAATATCGGTCATCGTCCAGGCATTAAGGGGGGCTACTTTCCTGTACCCCCGGTCGATTCCCTGAATGACTTGCGCGCTGCCATGTGCCTGGCGTTGGATGACATGGGCGTCCCCGTCGAGGTCCATCACCATGAGGTAGCAACCGCTGGACAATGCGAAATTGGTACTAAATTCAGCAGCCTGGTGCAGCGTGCTGACTGGGTACAGATCCAGAAATACGCTATCTGGAACGTGGCCCACGCCTATGGCAAGACTGTCACCTTCATGCCCAAGCCCCTGGTTGGCGATAATGGCAGTGGTATGCACTGCCACATGTCTCTGGGTAAGGATGGAGTCAACCTGTTCTCTGGCGACAAGTATGGCGGTCTGTCCGATATCGCTCTGTATTATATTGGCGGCATCATCAAGCACGCACGGGCTTTGAACGCCTTCACCAACGCCTCCACCAACTCCTACAAGCGCTTGGTGCCGGGCTTCGAGGCTCCGGTCATGTTGGCTTACTCGGCCCGCAACCGCTCCGCCTCCATCCGTATCCCCCATGTAAGCAACCCCAAGGGACGTCGCATTGAAGTGCGGTTCCCGGATGCTACGGGCAACCCCTATCTGTCCTTCGCCGCCATGATGATGGCTGGTCTTGACGGTATCCAAAACAAAATTCATCCTGGCGATCCCATGGATAAAGATCTCTATGATCTGCCTCCCGAGGAGGAGAAGGCTATCCCGACAGTATGTCACGCCCTTGATCAGGCCCTGGATTGCTTGGACAAAGATCGCGATTTCCTGACGGCTGGCGGAGTCTTTACCAATGATCTGATCGATGCCTACATTGCCCTCAAGATGACCGAGGTGACGCAATTGCGCATGACGACCCACCCCATCGAATTCGATCTCTATTACAGCCTCTGATTAGTTTGGAGATTGGGAGATGAGGACGGGCGAGTCTTGTCTTCCAGTCTAGAGAAACTGCTAACGCCCCGTGAGGGGCGTTTTGCTTTCAGAAGTCGGGGGAGAGGAATCGAGACTGGTCGGATATTGAGCCGTGCGCACCCTTTTGGAGCGAATGTTTAATCTGAAAGCGGTCGCCTTGGTGGCACTCACTGTTTAACGCATGGAATGCGAATTGCCTAAAGTAAATCTAAACGGCGCACACCCTGGGAAATTACCTGCTGGGTCACTTGCATGAAGATGCCCAATCCACGGAAGACGAGCCTCGAGAAGAAGATTCTCGACAACCTGAATACCGCTGCCCTATTGTTTGATAAGGACTTACGTCTCATCCATATCAACCCGGCTGGTGAGATGTTGTTCGATGTGAGCGCCCGTTATGTTCTGGGTGTACAGGCCATGGATATCCTCATTTGTCCGAGCGATGCCGTCGAGTGCCGGCTTCGCCAGGCAGCCCAAACCCGTCAGCCCTTTACCGAGCGCGAGATAAACATTGTCCTGATAGATGGGCGGACGATTCGGGTAAATTGTACCGTGTTACCCATTCATCAATTTGGGGCGGAGGTAGAGCTTCTGGTGGAGTTGCACCAAGTAGATCGTCAGCTCCGCATCAATCGCGAGGAACACCTGCAATCTCAGCACCAGGCGACCCAGGCCCTGATACGTGGCTTGGCCCACGAGATTAAAAATCCCCTCGGTGGATTACGGGGCGCGGCCCAGCTATTGGAACAGGAATTACCCGACAAATCGCTTTGCGAATATACCCGCATCATTATTGAAGAGGCTGACCGCCTCCAGGCCCTCATGGATCGTATGCTGGGCCCCAATCGTTTGCCCAAGCTAGGCAAGGTCAATATCCACTCCCTCCTGGAGCGGGTTCGGAGCCTGATATTGGCGGAACACCCTAGTGGACCTCTGATAGAACGGGACTATGACCCAAGTATCCCGGAATTCATGGCCGATGGAGATCGTCTCCTTCAGGCCCTACTCAATCTGGTGCGTAACGCTGCCAAGGCTACTGGCCCGAACGGCCGTGTCGTGCTGCGTACTCGGGTGTTGCGCCAGTTCACCATGGGCGGTAAACGCCATCGTCTTGTGCTACGTGTCGAGGTTTATGACAACGGCCCCGGCGTACCCTTGGAGTTGCAGGAGCGTATCTTCTTTCCCATGGTCACTGGCCAGGCCGGGGGCACGGGACTGGGTCTGCCGATTGCCCAAGAGCTGGTCAACCAGCATGGCGGTCTGATCGAGTGCGAGAGTCAACCCGGCGAGGCACGGTTCTTCGTCTATCTGCCGTTGGAGACATAACATGATAAAGGCACCCAAGGTCTGGGTCATCGACGATGACCGCTCCATCCGGTGGGTGCTGGAGCGGGCGCTGCGTAAGGCTGAAATGGACGTTACCTGCTTTTCCAACGGTGTTGGTGTCATGGAGATACTGGAGCGCGATCAGCCGGATGCCATCCTTTCCGATGTCCGGATGCCTGGCATTGATGGCCTGGAACTCCTGGACAAGATCACCGCCCGCTATCCATCCCTACCCGTAATTATCATGACGGCACATTCGGATCTCGATAGCGCCGTGTCCGCCTTCCATGGCGGCGCCTTCGAGTACCTCCCCAAGCCCTTCGATCTTGACGAAGCCGTCGCCCAGGTTCGCCGCGCCTGTCGTCATCAAACTCAGGAAGGGGGTGAATCTGAAGCGCCTATGGCGAAGGGCGCCGAGATCATCGGTGAGGCCCCGGCCATGCAGGAGGTCTTTCGCGCAATTGGTCGGCTCGTTCGCTCCAACATTACCGTATTGATCAACGGTGAATCAGGTACGGGGAAAGAACTGGTCGCCCGTGCGCTTCACCGCCACAGCCCGCGTACCGATAAGCCCTTTATCGCTCTCAATATGGCCGCCATCCCTCATGATCTACTGGAATCTGAGCTCTTTGGCCATGAACGTGGGTCCTTCACGGGTGCCCAAGCACGACGCGAGGGTAGGTTTGAGCAAGCCCATGGCGGGACCCTCTTTTTGGATGAGATCGGTGACATGCCGGCGGAACTCCAGACACGCTTGCTGCGTGTTCTGGCGGACGGTGAGTTCTATCGGGTAGGTGGATTGGCGCCAGTCAAGGTGGATACACGGATCATCGCTGCCACTCACCAACACCTCGAGTCGCTTGTTCAGCAGGGCCGTTTTCGTGAGGACCTCTTCCATCGTCTCAATGTTATTCGCATCCACCTCCCAGCGTTGCGGGAGCGGCGCGAGGATATTCCTTTGCTGATGCGCCACTTTCTTACCTCCGCCGCGACGGAACTGGGGTGCGAGTCCAAGGTCCTCTCTCTTGGCGCCGCCGAACGCCTCGCCGGTCTCGACTGGCCTGGGAATGTCCGCCAACTCGAAAACACCGCGCGCTGGCTTACCGTGATGGCGGCGGGCAAGGAGATACACATCGAAGACTTGCCAGCGGAACTAGCCTTGCCAACCAGTGGCCGCGAAAGTGAAGATTCGTGGCTATCGGCCCTGCGCCGATGGGCGCGCAATCATCTCAAGGCAGGCGGGGGTGGGTTGCTGAATCTTGCCCTGCCTTCCCTGGAACATATCCTCATTGAGATCGCCTTGGAGCATACCGAGGGACGCCGACAGGATGCCGCTCGTCTCCTCGGCTGGGGTCGCAATACCCTGACACGCAAGATCAAGGAACTCAAGATGGATGTGGATGGCAATAGCTCGGAAGAAGATGTCTGACCAGACGGAACTATTGAAAGTCCCTCCAAGATCCCAAGGTGTAGCTGTTAGCAAGTTTCTAGATCCTGGGAGTAAACATGGATAGCGCCAGCATTGAATTGCCCGGCTCCGAATTGGATGCCATCCTTATGGAGGATGGCTGTTTGAGGATATGCTTTTCCAGAGTCATCATCATCAAAACCATGACGGGTTCCAGCGAGAAGACCCGCTGGTGGCAAACGGGTGAACTGGTGATGGAGGGGGCCGAGTTGGAAGGTAACCCCCCGCAGGGCCACTTGGTCTGTGTGGGGGGGGACATCGAGGACAATATCTTCACATATCGCGACATGATCCCCTTGCCCCTGGCGAGCAGGGGATGTGTCGGATGTGACTTCGGCTTCCATGACACAGACGCTCGCCTGAAGGTCAGGGCCATAGCTATGCATCTGGAAATGAAGGGGTTGCCTAAGTATATTGAACATCTGCGGCCTGTCTGAGTCATGCCCCCGCCCCAGTCCCAACTGCCTTGCTTTCTCCCAATCAATGGTGGTTTGGAGTTCAACCCTGCACTCCGTTTATCGGTTAGCAGCCCCTTCCAAGGATGCGAGGCGGTGCGCCCAGCGGGTTGTTTCAGGCAGGCGAAAGCGGGTAGTGCAGGCCAGGACATAGTGGATTGCTGTCTCCAAACTGATCTTGTGTCCTACCGAAACATAGAGCGGCTGGGTATTGCGCCGGGTGCGTACGAGGGCCCCTATGATTTCGCCTTGATGCCAAAGGGGTGTTCGGTCCCCTTTCTCCGGCCCCAAGGGACCGTGGTCGCCGATCAGACGGGATTTGGCAACGCCGATGCTCGGCAGGCCCGTGAGAATGCCCAAGTGGCAGGCAAGTCCAAAGCGGTGGGGGTGGGCATAACCCTGGCCATCGCAAAGCAGCAGATCCGGGGGCTCGCTCAGGGCCGCTAGGGCATCCAGCAAGGCCGGCACCTCGCGGAAGGAAAGCAGGCCTGGCACATAGGGAAAAACCGTGTGCCTCCGCGCCAAGGAGTGATCCAGCAGTTGGAGATCGGGGAAGGATAGGACCGCTACTCCCGCGCGAGTTTCTAAACCACCCTCAGGAAAGCCAACGTCAAGCCCTGCCACTCGTCGCACCAGGAGCAGTTCATTCCTATGCACTACCTGGTCACGCAACCGCCTCTGAACCATGCGAGCCTCGACAGTCGTTGTGGGCCACTCATGGATACCAGTCATCCGCCACCCCCTGGGTGATTCTAGCCACAGGCTTTTATCCCCAGGGCTTGCGATTACATTCTGGGTCGGTAAAGATCACGCTTATTCTCAGTCCTTGCAACCATGGCGGAGTAAACATGGCCCTGGAACTCTACAACGATGGCCAACACATCTGCTTCCTCTTCCAGAATTTGGTGACTGGGGAGGCAGTACAGGCCAATCAGGCCTTGATCCTGGATCGGGGCGAGGCGGCCCTGCTGGACCCCGGTGGTGAGATGACTTACACGGCCCTCCAGAGTGTCCTCGGTGCATACCTGGGCTGTAATGGTCCCAACTTTGTCCTAGCATCGCACCAGGATCCAGACATCATTTCCTCACTTGATCTTTGGCTGACGCAAACCTCATGCAGGATCGTTATCCCGGCGGTCTGGGAACGGTTTATTCCCCACCTTACGCATCCAGGCCGACTCGCCGACCGTGTCATCTCTATTCCCGATCAAGGGCAAAATCTGCCTCTTGGCAATTCACAAATCCAGGCCCTGCCCGCCCATTTCCTCCATGCGGAGGGCAACTTCTCCTTTTATGACCCGGCCAGTCGCATTCTCTTTTCGGGAGATATTGGGGCAAATTTTCCCCACCAGGGGCTTCATAAACCAGTGACAAAGTTGGCGGAGATTCTTCCTTGGATGGAAGCCTTCCACCGTCGCCACATGGGCGCCAATAAGGTTTGCCGCTTCTGGGCCGATATGGTGCGGGATTTGGACGTGGACAAATTGGTGCCCCAACACGGCCGCTTCATAGAGGGTGCGGCGGGGGTGCGAGAATTTCTTGACTGGTTTGCGGAGCTTGAATGCGGCATCGACTTGGTCAGTCCGGCCCTTTACCGGCTACCGCGGATGGATGCATGATCCCAAGCGATTCTCACCCGCCAAACAATACCCGCATAATAGCGGGTATTGGGTGCCGGGAACCGGCATGCACGGAGGAGGTGTGAATGCTGGCCAAGGATGGTGGTTAATAATTGCGGGCGGAGCCGACGATCTCGTGGGCTAAATCAACAACACGAGTCGCCATCTCACTGTATTCATGGCGGTAATTAGCAAGGAGGCCATCTTCGGATGCCCAATAATCTTTGCCTGTGACGCCATGCTCATGCTCGTGTGCAATGAACTGCTTCTGCATTACCAGCATCTTGTCGATCAGTTCTTGCTTCTCTTTTTTCAATGCCGCGATGTCACTCATGGATTTCACTCCCAAAAGCCTAGGTAAATCTTGAATTCCGCCGGCTTATTTAGTGTATGCCGAAATCTTAATATAGCATGGAGGGCCCAATCCGGGTCAAACGAAATCTACCGAATCAGGACTTTTTAGGCTGCCTTGGGGCTCTCAGCAACCACAGAACGCTATCGGTTGGCCGTGGAGGCGCAGGGAGCCGGTCAATTGAGCCAAGTCCTCCAGGCCCTGGCGATCCAGATAGTCGAGAATGCCCTGGTTGATCTTGCTAAGAATCAAGGGGTCGTAAAAAAGAGCAGTACCGATGCCAATGGCGGTGGCACCGGCGATGAAAAATTCCAGGGCGTCGGCGGCGCAACTGATGCCTCCTTGGCCAATGATAGGCACCCCATGGTTGCGGCAGACCTGGTAGACCTGATGGACCTTGAGTAGGGCAATGGGTTTGATGGCCGGCCCGGACAAACCGCCTTGGTTGTTACCGATGACCGGCATCCGCCTCTCGATGTCGATGGCCATGCCCATGAGGGTATTGATGGCAGAGAAGGCGTCCGAGCCAGCCTCCAGGCAGGCGCGGGCATTGCCTGCAATATCGGTTTGGTTAGGAGATAGCTTGGTAATGAGAGGCTTACGGGTCGCCTTGCGGCAGGCAGCGACGACTTGGGCAGACATACGCACATCATTGCCAAAGGCAACGCCGCCCTCCTTGACGTTCGGACAGGAGATGTTGATCTCAATGGCGCTGATCGGGCTGTCGTCGAAACGCCGGGTGACCTCGTAATACTCCTCGACGCTGGATCCAGAGACATTGGCGATGAAGTGGGTTTCGCTAAAGTCCAGGGTTGGAAGAATTTCGCCTATGACCCGGTCAACGCCCGGATTTTGCAAACCGATTGCATTGATCATGCCACCGGAAGTCTCGCACACACGGTGCGGCGGATTACCGAGCCTAGACGCGTGGGTGGTTCCCTTGAGGCAGATGGCACCCGCCTCGAGGTTGGAGAAGCCCTGGATGCGCGTATACTCCTCACCAAATCCCACGCACCCGGACAGCAGCACCAAGGGGGTCGCGAAGTCCAGGCCGCAGAAATCAATGTGCAGTCGAGGGTCGGTCTTGAAATCCAACGCCATGTCCAATGCTCCTGAGACAGCCGCGTCCTGAGGCTGGCATCTTGATTCCGATGTTCGATGTCGTCCTTTATCAGCCCGAGATCCCGCCCAATGCTGGCAACATCATGCGCCTTTGTGCCAATGCCGGAGCCCGTTTGCACCTGATTGAGCCCCTGGGTTTTGTCCTGGATGACCGCCGCTTGAGGCGGGCTGGACTCGATTACCGGGAATGGGTCAATGTCCAGGTCCACGCTGACTTTCCCACCTATGTCCAGACGCAATTCCCGCCTCGGCTCCTAGCCTGCACCACACGGGGTAACCTGTCGCTCGCCAATACCACATTTCAACCTGGCGATGCCCTGCTCTTTGGCCCGGAAACCCGGGGGTTGCCAATAGAACTGCTGGATGGCATTTCAGAGGACCGCCGCATCTTCATCCCAATGCGCCCCGGCAATCGCAGCCTCAATCTGTCCAATGCCGTGGCCATTGTCCTCTACGAGGCTTGGCGGCAACAGCGTTTTGCGGGGGCAGGGCGTGAATGAGGCTGAGTGAGGTCAGGGCGATCGCTCTGTTTGCCTGAACATGCCGGCAATGACCACCGACCACCTCTGTTCAATCCACCTCGTGCTTACTTTCTCGGGCGAGTAGGCGCCGCGTGGCCTCTTCCGGAGTCATGTCCTCGTAAAGGACGCGGTAAACCTGTTCGCTAATAGGCATCTCAACCCCAAGCCGCTGGGCGACGTGGTGTACGGAACGGGCCGTAATAACCCCTTCCACCTCCTGGCCAATGAGGCGCCTCGCCTCCTCCACGCTCGTCCCCCGCGCCAGGGCCAGACCCATCCGGCGGTTACGGGATTGGTCATCGGTACAGGTCAGTACCAGGTCGCCAAGACCGGCCAAACCCATGAAGGTCTCCAGACGGCCTCCCAGAGCCATCCCGAAGCGCGTGAGCTCCGCCAAGCCGCGTGTAATGAGCGCCGCACGGGTGTTGGCACCGAAGCCAAGTCCATCGGCAATGCCGGTGGCGATAGCCAGAACATTCTTGGCCGCCCCGCCGACCTGGACACCGACGAGGTCATCGCTGGTATAAGCGCGGAAACGCTCGCCATGGAGGTAAGATGCCACCCGACGCGCCTGTTCCAACCTGGGCGAGGCCACGGTGACGGCCGTGGGGAGGCCTCTTGCAACCTCTGCTGCAAAGCTCGGGCCCGAAACGATCGCCATATCACGCGGTCCCAGGACTTCCCAGGCCACCTCATGCAGTAGGCGATTCGTACCCGGCTCTAGACCCTTGGTGGCCCAGGCTAGACCCATCTCCGGCGCTAGGGGCGGTAAGGCCCGTAAGAGGGCCGCAAAGCCGTGACTGGGCACCACTACCAGGATCTCGGCTGCGTCTTCGAGGGCCTGCTCAAGATCAGGCACGGGTTCCAGATTGTTTGGCAGGGGAAAACCTGGCAAATAACGTCGATTTTCCCGGTCGCGGGCTAGGTCGGTCACCTGTTCGGGCCAATGGTCCCAAAGTCTGACAGGGAAGCCATTGCGCGCTACCACCAAGGCGAGAGCGGTGCCCCAGGAGCCCGCCCCGAGGACCGCGATGGGAGCCAAGGTTGGGATCATCGAGAGGGAAAGGTCAGTTGATTGCAGTGCCGGGTACTTGTTTTTGCATCTCCTCCATCATCTCCCGCTGACGCTGGGCATAGAGGACTTCGAAATTGACTGGCTGAAGCAATAGCTGAGGGAAGCTGCCCTTGCCTACGAGGTCTGAAATAGCTTCTCGGGCATAAGGGAAAAGCTGGTTGGGGCAATAGGCGCCGAGCAAGGGTCCCAGTTCCTGTTCGGAAAAGCCCTTGACACCCACCAGACCCGCCTGCTGGACCTCGACAATGAAGGCCGTCTGGTCGCCTAAATGGGTGGTTACGGTGACCGATAAAATGACCTCGAAGGTTATCTCATCGATGCGGTTGATTTGGGTGTTGAGATTCAGTTCATGCTTAGGCTGCCATTCGCCGATGAAGACGCGCGGAGAATTGGGGGATTCGAAGGATAGGTCCTTGATGTAAATGCGGTGTAACTGAAACATCCGCTCGTCTTGCGGCTGGGTTTGCTCGGTCATGGATAGGGATTTCCTGGTAGGATGGTGGGTGATTGTAATTGGGGGTTCAGCGTTTCTTGCGTGTTACCGGCAGATTGGCGCTCTGCCAGGCCATGATGCCACCCCGCAGGTTTAGAACCTCTTCGAAGCCCTCCTTGCGCAGTTGTTGGCAGGCCGCGGAAGACTGGGAGCCAGAGCGGCAAGTGATGACGATGGGCTTGCCTTTGTGCTTATGCAGGGTTGCAACCTGGTTCTTGAAGCCATTCATAGGAATGTTGATGGCATTAATGATGTGGCCTTGGGCAAAGTCCGCCAGGGGACGCACGTCGATCACCACCGCTTCGCGGCGGTTAATAAGGTCCGTCGCTGCTAAGGGGTCCACCGAACCCTTGTTGCCCCTGATCAACTGGTAGGTCAGCAGGGCAAGGGTCGTGATCAGGGCCAGGACGAGTAACCAGTGATTGACGATGAATTCAGGTAAATTATGAAGGGGCATGATTTATCGCTTAGCAGTACGGCGGGCGCCGAGGAAATAGCCTTGGTCAGGCCAAAAGTTTGGTCAGCCTGTCCAAGTTGGCGCAGTATAACGGCCAAGGCTGAGAGCGTCATCCCCGCGCGGTTGGGAATGATTGGGCAGGGCAGGCTAAAGGGTCCGAGGGGGTTTCAATGAACCTGATGGCAGAAGACCTGGCGCATCATGCCGATGAGTTGGAGGGTGCGGATGTCGCCGACACGGTAATATACCCGGTTGGCATCCTTGCGGGTGGCCAGAATGCCCTTGTCACGCAGGATCGCCAGATGCTGAGAGATGTTGCTTTGAGAAGTCCCGACGTCATCGACGATGTCCTGGACACTCACCTCCCGATCGCCGAGGGTGCAGAGGATCTTGAGGCGCAGTGGGTGCGACATGGCCTTGAGCGAACGCGAAGCCCTGTCTATGTCTCCATCATCGGCGAATAGGTCTAGCTCGGGATCGAGATCCTGGGGGGGGTAGGGAGGGGTGGTGTCGATGGGGACTACCATAAACATGACTCATGTTGAGCTATCACAATTCGATAATAAGCTTTTTTCTCAATATTTGCTGAAGTTCGCGCAAACGATTCTCTGTCGTGTGCCTTGGGTCGGGTGGGAATCACCGTATAATCCACAGCCCCTATTAAGACGATCCTTGGCCAGGCTGGTCTACCCCTATGTATAGAAAATTCTTCGCCGGGGCTAGGCGCCGCGAGGACAAGCCTATTGTGAATCGAGTGCCAGCCAGGCTTTGGGCAAGGCGCTTTGCCATGGCAGGCGTCGCGGGTTCCTGTTGCCTAATGTGCGTCCTCCTGGCTCTCCCGACCCTGGGTCTTGTGGGTGCGGAGACGGTGGCGGATCCTGTTGAATCCCAGCGGCAAGCCCTGACTCTCAAAGAAACCAAGCTGAAAGACTTGGAACTGGGCCTCGAGGCCCGCCGTCGGGGCCGCGAAGCCTTGGTATCAGAGGTGGAGAGTCACGAGCGCGATATAGCCCAACTCGTCCACGGCGGGCGCCAGCTTGACGCTATGATTGCGGAACAGGTTAAGACCTTGACTAAACTTCAAAAGGATCTGGAGGCGGAGCGCATCGCCCTGGCACACGAACGCAAGTCCCTGGCGGCCCTGATCCGTTCTGCCCACACCCTGGGTAACAATGAGCACCTCCGGATGCTTCTGGACCAACAGGATCTGGCGCGCTTAGGCCGTCTCATGTCCTATTATGGCTTTCTGAATCGCTACCGCCTCGGGCGGCTTGATAATTTCACGGCCCGTGCGGCCAACATCGATCGGCTGCGTAACGAGACCTTCCAGGAGACCCAGCGCATGGCAATCCTGGCAGCGCGGCAAAAGGAAATGCGGGAGCGCCTGGGCCGTGCCCAGGCCGAGCGCGCTGCCCTTCTGACCGAACTGGAGAAGGAAATCGCCGGCGGCACACAGCAGATCAGCCTGTTGCGCGAGGACACGGAAAACCTCCGTGCCGTGGTCACTCAGCTTGAGCGGCAGGCCATGATCATGCCGGAGGTGGGCTTGGCCCAGGAGAATATCGCGAGTCGGCGGGGCAAACTGCCTTGGCCCTTGGCAGGCGGCCGGCTATTGACGCGTTTCGGTGATGTGGGTGGGGAAGGTGGCAAGGCCCAGGATGGGGTACTGATTGCCGCGAGCGAGGGCTCGGAGGTGCGCGCCATCCATCATGGACGCGTAGTCTATGCCGACTGGATGCGAGGCTATGGCCAACTCATCATCATCGACCACGACGAGGGTTACATGAGCCTCTATGGCCACAACCAGATCCTGCTCAAGGAGACTGGCGAGTGGGTGGGTGACAGCGAGGTGATCGCGCTCAGCGGTGCCAGCGGCGGGCGAAAAACGGCCGCACTCTACTTTGCGATTCGCCACGCCAGTCAGCCCCAGAATCCCGAAGAATGGTGCGGCCCGGCTTCTGCCGCCGCGCGATCCTAGCCTCTAATCACATAGAATATCGGCGGCGCCATGAACAAATTGCTTTTAATACTGCTTTCCCAGCTCCTGGTTTTGGTACTGATCTTGATCGTCACCGGCCCAGCGCGGGGTGACGCGAAGTGGGTCGAGAACAAGACCGAGGCTGCAAGCCAGGTTCCGGCCCAGGGCTCCAATCCACCCGAGTCCAAAGATAACGCCGAGCCACAGCTGCCCCTGGAAGACCTCAATACCTTCGCCGAGGTGTTCGGGCGCATCAAGAGCGATTATGTGGATGCTGTGGAGGATCGGGCTCTGCTCAAGGGCGCCATCCGTGGCATGCTAGCCTGGCTGGATCCGCATTCGGCCTATCTGGATGGTGAGGAATACCGGGAGCTTCAGGTGGGCACCAGTGGTGAATTTGGCGGATTGGGGATTGAAGTTGGTCTCGAGGATGGCTTCATTAAGGTAATTTCGCCCATTGATGACACCCCGGCCCAGCGGGCCGGACTCCAGGCAGGCGATCTGATCGTGCGCATTGATAACCGCCCGGTAAAGGGCATGAATCTTGAGGACGCCGTTAACCTCATGCGCGGCAAGGCGGGTACCGCCATCGAACTCACCATCCTGCGCGCGGGTACGGACCAACCCTTTAAAGTGGAACTGATCCGTGATGTGATTCACGTGCAGAGCGTCAAGAGCCGTCTCTTGGCGCCGGGTTTTGGCTATGTGCGCATCTCTAATTTTCAGTCTCGTACCACCGAGGATCTACTCAACGCCCTCTCCAGCTTGCGGTCCGAAAACGATTCGGAAATTAAGGGGTTGGTGCTGGACCTGCGCAACAATCCCGGCGGGGTCCTCAACAGTGCTGTCGCCGTTAGTGACGCCTTCCTCGCCGAGGGCCTGATTGTCTATACCAAGGGGCGGGTTACGGACTCAGCCCTGGAATTCAAGGCCGGTCCCGATGACGTTTTGGCCGGTGCACCCCTGGTGGTATTGGTGAATGGCGGCTCCGCCTCCGCCTCAGAGATCGTCGCGGGCGCCCTGCAGGATCATAAACGGGCCATCATCATGGGCGCCCAGACCTTCGGCAAGGGTTCGGTCCAGACGATTATCCCCATCGATGATACCAGTGCACTTAAACTCACGACGGCGCTTTATTACACCCCTTCCGGACGTTCCATACAGGCTGAGGGCATCAGACCTGATATCGTGCTGGAGCGCGGTCGCCTGGAGTTGAACGACAAGCCTACCCTGGCCAGTGTCAAGGAGGCTGATTTGGCGCGTCACCTGACGAATAGCAATGGCGGGAAACCGGAAGAGGTGCCGGTAGAGGGCGGCGGTCAGCCCGCGGTAGCGGATGAGGCGAAAAAGAAGCCGCTGGCAGTGGAAGACTACCAACTCAACGAAGCCCTGAACGTCCTCAAGGCCCTGACTATTTTCAGCGCTTCCCGTGGCAACACTCAGTTCGCCACGGAGGCCCCTGCCCAACCCTAGTAAGCGAGGAAATGACCATGACCCGCGTACTTATCCCCTTAGCCCAGGGCTGCGAGGAACTGGAGGCCGTCACTCTCATCGACCTGCTGCGGCGTGCCGGCATTGAGGTTGTGACCGCTAGCCTGGAGCCAGGCATCGTCCAGTGCAGCCGTGGCACTCGGCTGGTGGCCGACCTTACCTTGGATGAGGTGCTTGGGGAGGACTTTGACATGATCGTCCTGCCCGGGGGCATGCCTGGTTCGAGCAATCTGGATGCGGATGCCCGTATCCACCGGCTGTTGGCTCGCCACCAGGCCGAGGATCGTTTCATTGCTGCTATCTGCGCGGCCCCCAAGGTATTGGCCAACGCCGGCCTGTTGCAGGGCAAGTCCGCTACCGCCTATCCGGGCGCCATTAAAATCAGTGACTTCCCGGAAGTGACTGTGCTGAACGCGCCCGTGGTGGTGGATGGCAAGACCATCACCTCCCGTGGGCCGGGCACCGCCATGGATTTCGCCCTCCAATTGATAGAATCTCTACTTGGCCGGGCGCTGCGGGATGAGGTTGAGCAAGCCTTGGTGAGGGAACTCTGATTTCCTGGATGCTCCTGGCTATACCCCTCGCCGCCTTTATCATGGCCACTCTGGCGAGCCAGTTCCTGGCGCGCTCGCCTGGGATTTTGAGTGGTATGGTCGATGAGCCTAACGCCCGCTCCCTGCACACGGGGGCCATCCCCCGCACCGGTGGAATCGCCCTGCTTGTGGGGCTTGCCGCCGCTGGCCTGCTGGGGGTCTCTGCCGGCCTGCGCCCGACGGGGGCGGGGGTCTGGATCCTGCTGGCCCTGCTACCCGTTGCGACCATCTCCCTGCTTGATGATGGGGGCGGGGTGCGACCCCGCTACCGGCTTGCGGCCCACCTGGTCGCCGGGGCCTTCATGGTGGCGGGCGGACTCGGCTGGGCGCGCCTGGACCTGCCAGGTCTGACGCTGAACCTGGGAGCATTTCCATCGGGTTGCCTGACCTTGCTGTTGGTGGTCTGGATGGTCAATCTTTACAACTTCATGGACGGCATGGATGGCCTGGCCGGGGGCATGGCGGTCTGTGGCTTTGGTGCCCTGGCGACCCTGGGTTGGCGGGGTGGCGAGCTGGATTATGCCCTGACATGTGCCAGTATAGCGGCTGTCGCCGTGGGCTTCCTGACCGCCAATTTTCCCCCGGCGCGGCTCTTTCTGGGCGATCTCGGCTCCACGATGCTGGGCCTTCTGGCTGCGGCTCTGGCGCTGCAGGGCAGCGCGTTGGGGCTCTTCCCACTCTGGGTCGCCGGGCTGGCCTTCTCCCCCTTTATTATTGACGCCACCTCGACCCTGGTTCGCCGCGCCCTTCGGAGGGAGCCGCTTTGGCAGGCCCATCGCTCCCATCATTACCAGCGCCTGGTCCTGGCGGGTTGGAGTCACCGTCGCGTCATGCTGCGGGCCTGGGCCCTCATGGCTGCCTGTGCCGCCTGCGCCGTCGCCGCGCCTGGCCTGATACCCCCTGATCAGTGGCTGCTCATGGCGAGCTGGGCGGGGATTTATGTCTTGATTGGCTATCGGGTGCGGCTGGTGGAACATCAGTCAAGTGAGGGCACGCCATGAGCCGGTGGTTCGAACGCTTGCGTTCCCGCAGCGCCGCCTTCATCCACGACCTGGTGATGCTGCCGGTGGCCTGGCTGCTTGCCTTTTGGCTGCGTTTCAACCTGGGGGATATCCCGGACGAGCAATTGAACGTAGCCCTGCTAGCCCTGCCGATACTCCTGGTGGCCCAGGGCACCCTGAACTGGCTCCTGGGCCTCTATCGCGGCGTCTGGCGTTTTGCCTCCTTGCCAGATCTGATACGAATCAGCAAGGCTGTGCTCACCGGCACTGGACTGACCTTCTTTTTACTCTTTGTATTCAATCGCCTGGATGCCGTGCCGCGCTCCGTGCCGCCGCTCTACCTGTTGCTGCAATTGGTGCTGCTGGCCGGACCCCGTCTCATCTATCGCTGGCTCAAGGATCACCGCCTGAATTTGGGTGATGGTCAGCGCGTCCTCATCGTCGGGGCCGAGCGTCCCGGCGAGATGTTGGCGCGGGATATGCTGCGCGATCCCCGGCGTGCCTATATCCCGGTCGCCTTCGTCGATGATCGCCCCCGCCGTCACGGCGCCGATGTGCATGGTATTCCCGTGCGGGGCGGTACCGAAGACATTCCGGCATTGGCCCTGGATCTGGACATCGATCTCATTCTGCTCGCCACCCCCGATGCCTCGGCCAGCGAGATGCAGCGCTTGGTGGACTTGTGCGAGCGCGCGGGTCCACCGTTCCGTACCGTACCCCACCTGAGTAACCTGATGAACGGCCAGGTCTCCATCAATCAGGTGCGGCCGGTGAGTATCGAGGACCTGCTCGGGCGCGACCCGGTAGCCCTGGATAGCGAGGCCTTGCGCCAGGGCTTGACTGGCCGCCGAATTCTGGTCACCGGCGGTGGCGGCTCCATTGGCTCGGAGCTCTGCCGTCAGATCGCCCGCGCCAGTCCTGCCGCCCTCATTGTCGCCGATCATAGCGAATACAACCTCTATCACATCGACCGGGAACTCCGCCAGGCACGGCCTGACCTGGAGATGCGCTGCCGCCTGGTGGATGTCACCGATGCGGAGGCCGTCGCAGCGCTCTTTGCCAGGGAAAGACCGGAGATTCTCTTCCATGCCGCCGCCTACAAACACGTCCCGCTTCTGGAAGACCAGGTGCGCGCCGCCGTGCGCAACAATATCCTGGGCACCCAGATCCTGGCTACCGCCGCCGACCGCTGGGAGGTGGATCGGTTCATCCTCATCTCCACGGATAAGGCCGTGAACCCTGCCAATATCATGGGCGCGACCAAGCGGGTCGCCGAACGCCTCTGCCAGGCCCTGGATACTCAGTCACGGACACGTTTTATCGCCGTGCGCTTTGGCAATGTCCTGGGCTCCGCTGGCAGTGTCGTGCCCCTCTTCCGCTCCCAAATTGAACAGGGAGGGCCTCTGACCTTGACGCACCCGGACATGGAACGTTTCTTCATGACCATCCCCGAGGCCTGCCAGTTGATTATGCAGGCGGCGACCATCGGCTGTGGAGGCGAGATCTTCGTCCTGGACATGGGCGCGCCGGTATCGATCCGCTACCTGGCGGAACAGATGATCCGCCTATCCGGCCACCAGCCTGGCCAGGATATCGCCATCGAATACATCGGCCTGCGGCCAGGCGAGAAACTCTTCGAGGAACTTTTTTACCCGAGCGAAGGTCTTGGGGCGACCGCCCACCCCAAGATCCACGTTGCCCATGCCCCGCCCGAAGCCGTGCCGGGGGTGCTGAAGCGCGCCCTCGACGATTTAGAGGTTGCGGTTACGGCTGGCAATGAGGCCACCTTGCGATCCATTCTGTTGCGCCTCGCCCCGCCCAATGGGGGCTTGGCCCAGGCCGAGCAGCGGCCGGAGACCCGCGAACATGCTTGAAACACCGATTCTGACTGCCTTTCGCCAGTTCCGTCCCTGGCTACCGCGCGGAGTGGATTCCCTGGCCACCCGCCCCAGGGACGAGGAAAGCGAGGAAGCCGCGGAAACCCCCTCCCTGCCAGCGGCAGCGGAGGAACCCGCCGAGCCAGTACCTCCAACCGCCGCTGAGCGCGTGATCGACCACCTCCAGGCCACTGGGCGGCTCGGTCAGAATGATCTCAATCGTGCTAAGCGTCTAGGGGAGGAAGGGGTCGATCCCTTGGTGCGGATGTTGGTGCGTCTCGGTTTGGTATCCGAGCGCGACATGGCTGAGGCCATGGCCGAGGTCCTGAGGTTGGAATTAGCGGAGACGGAGACCTTCCCCTCCGAGGCAGTAGCCAGGGAGAGCCTGAGTCTGCGCTTCCTGAAGGACAGCAAGGTATTACCGCTGCGCGAGGAGGAGGACCAGCTCGAAGTTGCATTCGCGGACCCTACCGACCACTTCGTTGTGGATGTCGTGGCCCTAGCCGCCGGTAAGCCCCTGCTCCAACGGGTGGCGCTGCCCAGTGAAATCGATACCGCCCTAGAGCGCCTTTATGAGCCCAAGGCCGATGAGAAGGGCGACGACCTGAATGCGGACCTGGGCGAGGTCTCCGAGGATGACATCGAACATCTCAAGGACCTGGCCAGCGAGGCTCCAGTCATACGCCTGGTCAACCAGTTGATCCAGAAGGCGGTGGAGTCCCGTGCCTCGGACATCCATATCGAACCCTTCGCTGACGAACTCAAGGTGCGCTACCGGGTGGATGGTATCCTCCATGAGGTGCCCTCCCCGCCGGTCAGGTCCACCGCAGCTATCATCTCCCGCGTCAAGATTATGTCCAAGCTCAATATCGCTGAACGCCGCCTGCCCCAGGATGGCCGTATCCCTTTGCGGGTGCAGGGCAAGGAGTTGGATCTGCGCGTCTCCACCGTTCCCACCATGTTCGGGGAGAGTGTGGTCATGCGTCTGCTGGACAAGGAGAGCGTGCGTTTCGACCTCGACGCCCTGGGCTTCGATGGCGGTCCTCGCGCTCGACTCGATCAGATTATGGAGATCCCCTACGGCATTCTCCTGGTCACGGGCCCCACCGGCAGCGGTAAGAGTACCACCCTCTACACGGTGCTTAGCCGGCTCAACACCCAGGAGCGTAAGATCATCACGGTTGAGGACCCGGTGGAATACCAGATTCCCGGTATCAATCAGATCCAGGTCAAGCCGGCCATTGGCATGACCTTCTCAGGGGCACTCAGATCCATTGTGCGCCAGGACCCGGATATCATAATGGTGGGTGAGATGCGCGACCTGGAAACGGCCCGGATTGCCGTCCAGTCGGCCCTCACCGGCCATCTAGTTCTCTCGACGTTGCACACCAATGACGCCGCCAGCGGCGTAACCCGCCTGCTCGATATGGGGGTCGAGGATTATCTGCTGACCTCCACCATCAACGGAATCCTTGCCCAACGCCTGGTGCGACGGCTGTGCCCTTTCTGCCGGGAGAGCTATGAACCCCTGCCGGAGGTCGCCGCCAAAGTGCGCAAGTCACTGAGTGATGTAACTGCTGTTCAACTCTACCGTGCCGCTGGCTGTGAGCGTTGCAATAGCACTGGCTATCGCGGTCGGCTGGTCATTACCGAGGTACTACGGATGACAGACGCCATCCGGCGCGCCGTACTGGACCATGCCACCGCCACCGTGATCCTGCGCCTTGCCATCGAGGAGGGCATGGCCACGATGTATCAAGACGGCCTCCGCAAATGCCTGGATGGGCGCACGACCCTGGAAGAGGTATTGCGCGTGGCCGAGGAGCATTGAGTCTATGCCCAGCTTTCATTACAAGGCGGTACGGCTGGACGGCGAGCCGGTAGAAGGGCCGATGGAGGCCCCGGACGAGGGGGCGGTCATTCGCCAACTGCAAAAGGAGGGCTTGATCCCCCTCTCGGTCCGCCGTGCCGGTGGTCTGCGTGACCAGCTTTTTGCCAGTCGGCGCCGGCAAAATCTGACCATGAAGGAAATTGGCTCCATGACCCGGGAGATGGCGACCCTGCTGGAGGCTGGGCTGACCCTGGATCGCTCGCTCCAGATCCTGATCGAGCTCGGTGCCGAGGAGCGCGTCAATCGCGTTCTGGAGGATCTCCAGGCGCGGGTGCGGGGTGGTGCGACCTTCTCCGCCGCCCTGGAGCAGCAGGGCGGTCAGTTCCCACGCCTTTACATCAATATGGTCCGCGCCGGGGAGACCAGCGGTGCCCTGGATGGGGTCTTGGCACGCCTGGCGGAATATTTGGAGCGTAGCGCCGATCTGCGCGAAACCGTCGTCTCCGCCCTGGTCTATCCCCTTATTCTGCTAGTAGTCGCCGGCCTGTCGGTGATCCTGCTGCTGGTCTTTGTGGTGCCCCAGTTCGCCGTCCTGTTCAAGGATATGGGTGCCGCTCTGCCCTTGCCGACCCGGGTTGTCATGGCACTAGGGGACTTTTTTCGCGACTTCTGGTGGGCCCTCTTGGCCCTGATCGCCATCATCGCCCTCGCGATCGAAAAGGCATTGGCCAAGCCCGAGGTACGCGACCGCTTTGATAGCCGTGTCCTACGTCTACCCCTCTTTGGTGATCTGATCTGGAAAATGGAGACGGCACGCTTCTGTCATACCCTGTCCACCCTTCTTAAAAATGGCCTGACCTTGCTGAGTGCCCTGAATTTGGCCAAGGAGGTGGTTAGCAACCGTAAGCTCGCTGGTCTGATGGCTGAGGCAAGCGAGGAGCTCAAGCGCGGCAAGGGTCTGGCGCAGCCTTTCACTCAGCGTGAGATCCTGCCCCAGATGGCCCTCCAGATGGTCCGCGTCGGCGAGGAGTCCGGCGCCCTTGATGTCATGCTTGCCAAAGTCGCCAACATTTACGACAAGGAGACTCAGTTGAGCGTCAAACGCTTGCTCACCCTGCTCGAGCCCGCCCTCATCATAGGTCTGGGCGTCGTTGTCGCTGGCATCATTATCTCTATCATCGTGCCCATATTGGGGGCTAATGATTTGGTGAAGTAGCCATAGGTACTTCCCCCGGTCGGTTCTTCGTGGGTGTCCAACTGGGTTTGGGTTAAAATGCAGTCATTCTCCCAAGCTCCTCGATTCTTAATGCTGCTGCAAGGTTCCCAATGATGGAAAATCTAAGCTGTGAAAAGGGTCTCACTAGGCCTCAGAAAAGCACCAAACGATCCTGGCATCGCCTTGGAGGCTTCACTTTGGTCGAACTCCTGGTCGTTCTCGCCATCCTGGGTCTGCTGGTCGGTCTGGTTGGTCCTCAGGTGATGAAGGCCTTGGGGGGTTCCAAGACCAAGACGGCCCGTATCCAAATCGAGGATCTGTCGGCGACCCTGGATATCTATCGGCTAGAGGTAGGTCGCTATCCCACGACCAACGATGGCCTTCAGGCCCTGGTGGAAAATACGTCTGGCGCGTCGAACTGGAATGGCCCCTATCTCAAGAAAAACCAGGTGCCTAAGGATCCCTGGGGCTTCGATTACCAATACCAATCGCCGGGTCAACATGGCAGTTTCGACCTCTGGTCCCTGGGGGCTGACAATCGCGAGGGCGGGGAGGGTGAAAACCAGGACATCCTCGGCTGGGAATAATCTTGTCTTGTTATGGGCCTGTTGCTCGGCGATGAGCCTGACCAGGTTAACCAAGCACATGTCATTGAAGTGTCGTGGCTTTACGCTGCTGGAGTTGGTGGTGGTATTGGCCTTGGCTTCCATGCTCATCGCCCTCGTACCCCCGCTCATCTCCGCCGCCATTCCCGGCGTTGAACTGAAATCCTCCGCCCGACGGGTGGCGTCCGGGCTTCGCCTGGCGCGTGAGGAGGCCATTCGCACTGGCCGGGAAGTTGCCTTCACGCTTAATCTGGAGGATCGCAGTTATCAAGTGGAGGGTCCCTTCCGTCGCATTTCCCTCCCAAGAGGCCTGGATCTCAAGCTAGTAGTCGCCGAGTCCGAGATGCAGAATGACCAGATAGGCTCCATCCGCTTCTTTGCCGATGGCGGTTCAACGGGTGGGCGTATCATCCTGGCCCGTGATGGCTCCGGTTGGCAGGTGGGAACCCAATGGTTGACAGGTCGGGTGCAGGTAGGGCCCTGGGAAGGGCCATGAAGGGAATGCCTTCCAGGGAGGGGACTATTCGAGGCATGGTCGCGCCGGTTTGTCGCATGAAATCTAACGAGAACCAGCGCGGCTTCTCCTTACTGGAGGTACTGGTCGCCTTTACCATCCTCGCCATCACCCTGGGCGTCTTGACGCAAGTTTTCTCGCGGGCCCTCAATACCGCTGCCCTCAGCAGCAGCTATGGCCGGGCTACCGCCCTGGCGGAGGCGGGTCTAGGCCTGGTGGGTATTGATATCCCCCTGGAACCGGGTGCTCGGGCTGGGGAAACCGAGGATGGATTGCAATGGCGAGTACAGGTGACGGCATACCCCGCGGGCGATCTGCTTCCAGGTGAGCCCCCTTTGCCGGCTTATGTCATCACCTCCGAGGTGGCCTGGGAGACGGCACGGGGTACCCGTCGGGTGTCCCTGTTCACGCTACGCTTGGGGGATACTCCCCCTGAAAGCTAGGAGCACTAATTATTCAAGATGGTCCGGCGGTTTCACCCTGGTGGAACTGCTGATTGCCTTTGTTCTGGTGGCCCTCATCACTATTCTCCTCTTTTCCGGGTTGAGGTTAGGAATGCGTACCTGGGAAGGCGTTGAGACATCGGCTGAATATAATGCCGAGTTACGTCTTGCCCGCGACTTCCTGGAGCGGGTCCTGAGTCAATCGCGTCCCATTACCCTCACCCTGGATGCGCAACCACACCTCATCTTTACCGGCAATGGTCAGAACCTGGAATTCGTCTCACCCCTGTCTGAACAAGTGGGTATTCCTGGACTCTATATCCTGCGCTTGGGGTTAGTGGCAACGGGAGAGAAAGGATCGCTGGTTCTGACCCGCTGGCTACTCAATCCCGACGTCCTGGCAGGAACGAATGAGATACCGGAGTGGCAACCGCTGGGGACTCAGGGGGTGTCATCCGGGGTCGTGGATGACCAGGATGTCGCGGCTGGAGCCTTCGGGACCAGTATTCTGATCGAAAATATCGAGGAGTTTGAAATGGCCTATTTCGGCCTTCCCGAGGGCGAAGATTACGCCGTGGGAGTCGATGCCAAGGGGGAGTGGCAGGCGACATGGCAGGGTCGCGCCATGCCTCCCCAAGCCGTGCGTATCCATTTGACCACGCCTTATCGGGTTTGGCCTGACCTCATCATTCGGCTTGGCGCCTCCACTCCGTTACAAGGGACAGGTTTCGGAAAGCTACAATGAGGGAGCTTAGTACCCCGGGGGTTGGGAAGACACTGGTCTTGGTGAAGATGCGCGGCCGCCAGCGTGGCATCGCTTTGATGTTGGTACTCTGGGTTATTACCCTGCTTACCATTATCGCCGTAGGCTTGACGGCCACGCAACGTACGGAAATCAATCTGGCGGCCAACCAGGTCGCCAGCGCCTCCTTCCGCGCCCAGGCTGAAGCCGCCATTCAATTCACGGCCTTAAATCTCCTGATCCAGCCCCCTGGGGCAACCGATGAAGAAGCTTTCGATACCCACGTCTGGCTGCCGGATAGTCAGCCCCGGGTTTGGGTCTTTGGCGAGCAGGTGTTTGAGATCCGCATCATCAATGAAGCGTCGCTGATTGATTTGAACACGGCAAATCGTGACCTGCTCCTGGCCTTGTTAACGGCGGTAGGCCCGCTGGATCGGGATCCCGAAAGCTTGGTGGATGCTATCCTCGATTGGCGTGACGAAGATGATCTGCATCTTGTCAATGGCGCAGAGGATCCAGACTACAAAGCCGCTGGTTTACCCTACGGAGCTAAGGATGGTCCCTTCGATAGCTTAGAAGAATTGCAGCAAGTGTTTGGATTTAATCGGGAGTTATATCGGATATTGCGCCCCGCCTTAACGGTTTCATCCGGGCAGGCCAGCCCGGATCCTAACTTTGCCCCCCCCCTGGTACAGGCGGCGCTACAGGGCATGAGCCTGGAAGAGATGCAGGATAGGCTGGAAACGGAAGCCGGGGTGTTAGGGGAAAACCCTACACCAAAAGGACGGGGTGGACCCCTCTATCGCATCCAGGTGCGATGGCAGGCACCGGGCGGCACCTTTCGCGCCATGGAAACCTTAGTGCGCATACAGCAGGGCGCCAGCCCGCCGGTCGAAATATTGTGGAGAAGTTATGCTCTGGCGCCCGAGCAGGCCCCGGGAAGCGCAAGTGGGGCGGAAGAAGCATCGGGATCCTAACCCCATTGCGGGGCATGAGGAGTGCCTACCTCAATAGGAGTTGCGCAATTTTTCCTCGCTTTGGGGACTCAGGCGCTTCGGCCTGGCTTTACATTTGCGCCCAATATGGTCATTGTATGTAGGGTGTTCTTCATGGTTTCATTCAGATTTATTCACTCCGCTCCATGTCTCTAGCTGTTTCATTTTTGGGATTTCGGCTTCCAACTCTTGGCGTTGGTCTATCGCTGGAAAGCCTGTTTGGGCGTTGGCGTCGGGAACTGGCGAGTTGCCTGCCAGGACGCTTAAGCGAATCCTTGGCGCCAAGGGATAGGCATCTAACCCTGGTTTTTGCGGAAGGCCAAGCCTTACTGCGTCGGAGCTTGGGGGTCTCGGGGCATAGTCTGTCGGAACTGGATGCTGGATCCATTGCGACCTTAGGGGCCTTAGTGGCGGGCCAACGGGATGCGGAACCGCGCACCCGTATCGAATTGCCCGCTAACTGGATCATCACCCGCAGCCTTTCCCTGCCCGGTCAAGCACGAAACAACCTGCGCCAGGTCATCCGCTATGAGATAGATCGTCTCACCCCCTTTCATCCCGAACAGGTCTACTTTGACTTTCGTCTGGATGAGGATCAGGGCAAGGTTGGTCGCGTTTCCCTGGAATTGGCCCTGTGTCGGCGCGAACCTATTCAGGGCTGGCTGGGCAGGATGAGGGAGGCGGGTGCCCCCGTCGATCGAATTACCTGGCCAGAAGCCTGGCCTTCCGCCAATCTGCTGCCTGAGGGGGAACGCCCCAAAGGGGGTAGACGGATTTTCAGTATGGGAGCTTTATTGGGTTTTCTGACGCTGATGATGGTGGCCGCGACCTTGTCGGGGCCAATTTGGCAAAAGACCCAAATCCTTGCCGGCCTCAATAAGCAACTCGCGGACGTCAAGGTCCGGGCAAACGAGGTCAACACCTTGCGCACGGCCATTGAGACCGCCCATAAAGGTAGCGTGGCGGTGCTTGAACGCAAGTCGAGTCAAGCGGCCATGGTCGATTTGTTACGTGAACTCACGGATCGGCTGCCCGATGGCACCTGGGTGGAAAACCTGGAATTCCAGGGCAGTGAGGTCCAAATTCGCGGTGAATCGTCCCAAGCTGCCGCCCTCATCGGCCTCCTGGAGCAGGGGCCAACTATTTCGGGGGTCGCCTTCCGTTCGCCGGTCTCCCAGGTTCCAAATACCACTCGGGAACGATTTCATATTGGGTTTAACTACCATCACCAGAGTGACGATTCATGACCCGGGTCGGGATCCTTCCCAAGTGGGGTAGCTGTCTGCTTGCCTGGTCAGCGGTTATCCTCATACCCGTTGCTATCTTGGTTGGTATCGGTTTGCCTTGGCATCAGCGGATGACAGAGCTTGAAAGCGAGACAGAGTCTGTTATAGATCAGATCATGCGCTATGAGCGCCTCATCGCTACCATTCCCCGGCTCAAGGCCGAGCTTGATCGGGAACGTAATAATCAAGAGATCAAGGCCTTCTACTTCGATGCCCCCACCGCTGCCCTGGCCGGAGCTCAGCTACAGTCAACCATCCAGGAGATGGTTCAGGCTGCTGGGGCGCGTCTGATAAACACTCAATTTCTGCCTGCAGAGCCCAATGAACTACCCCCTAGAGTCCGGATCCGTACCCAAATTCAGGGGGATACGAATGCCATGTTAGACGTGCTCTACAGCATTGAGCATGCGAGGCCCTTCCTTTTTGTTGACCAACTTTCGGTGCGTTCGACCACCCGCCGCGAGCGACGAGTGCGGCGCCAGGGGGCCAATGATCTGCCTGCAGAAACCAATCAAGAACTCACGATCCGGTTGGATGTTTTTGGGTACGCCCTTGGGAGCGCCAGTTGAAGCGGTTGCTCTACACCACCCTGCTCGGACTAGGTGTGTTACTCGTGTTGCAGTGGCGAGATTGGCCACCCAGCCGGATGTTCTCCCCCTCTGCTTTGCCAGGGGATATCCTTCAGCCAGTTGAGGAAGAAGAGTATAACCCCCTTGCCCACCTTCCTCCCCTCGTGGAGAAACAGGACTATGTTTCGGTGATCGACCGTCCCCTGTTTTTGCCGGGGCGACGCCCGCCAGAAGGGACCCCGGAAGCCGAAATTGAGGCACCTCAGGAAGAGGGTGAACCCCTCACGGCGGTGGATAGCATGGACCTCAATGCCATCATCATCACCCCGGACGGTGCCGTAGCCTGGGTGAGAACGCCTAACAGTCCGAAACCCCAGAAGATACGGATTGGCGACGAGTTCGAAGGTTGGAAGGTCAAGGCCATCACTACCGATAATGTCGAGGTGGAAGGTAAAACAAATTCGGATTGGCTCTTTTTGCGGAATTACGGGCAAGGGACGCAGCCACCCGCAAACCAACCACCCCAAGCGGCTGCAAAAACGGGAGGGATCCCGCCAAAACCTAGTGGCCGTCCCCGCCAGCTATCCCAACAAACGCCACGTGCCCCAATCAGGCCAAATGGGGTAAGACCTCAGAGGCCACCAACAACCGGGCCGAAGTAATCGTCATGGCGTGGCCATCACCGCCAGAAATTCCTGGGGCAACTACCCGAATCAGGGACCGTTTAAGAACCGGATCAGCATCAATGTTCAGCCTCTCAAAGATAATGGGTGAGAAAGTAAACAGCCGCCTTCGGGGGGTAGTACTCATACCCCCCCTTCTGTTTGTCCTTACCGCCTGCCAGCGTTCCGACTGGGACCCCACGGTCAAGGTCAATGCCACGCAGGGTGATATTCTTACCCCCCTGGCCGGGAGAACCGCCGAAGACGACGCCGGAACGGCAGCAACCTCTGGCATCCGCTTGGGCGAGGATGCGGACAAGCCTAAGGCACCCAAAAATAGGAGCATCCGCGGCACGGGAACCTTTGTGCGCAAGGTGGAAAGGCCTACCGTCGATACAACGCCTGGTGACATCACCCTGAATTTCGATGGCACGGATATCCGCGAAGTAGTCAAGGTTATACTTGGGGATATTCTGAACGTAAATTACGTCCTCGACCCTGGAGTATCCGGTACCGCCTCCCTTGAAACCGGCCGACCCTTGTCGCGGCAGGCCTTAATCCCGACCTTGGAAACCCTGTTGCGCATGAATAACGCCGCCCTGGTTCAGAATGGCGGCAATTATGAAGTTGTACCCCTGACCAATGCCGTTCGTGGCCGCGTGGTGCCCCAACTGGGTGAGTCATCCAAAGCCCTGCCCCAAGGTTACAGTGTTCAGGTGATCCCGTTACGCTATATTGGCACGGACGAGATGAGCAAGATTCTCGAACCCTTGGCGCCCGAGGGCAGCATCATCCGGGCCGATAGTCTGCGCAACCTCCTGATTCTTGCGGGCACTGGCCCGGAAATCCGCAATCTACTAGATACCATCCAGGTCTTTGATGTGGATTGGATGGCGGGCCTTTCTGTTGGCTTTTTCACCTTGGAATATGCCAACCCCAAGGACGTGGTAACCCAGCTCGATTCCTTGCTTTCGGATGAGTCCGGTAATCCCATGAAGGGCATCTTTCGCTTCGTACCCGTTGAGAGCGCGAGGAGCGTGCTCGTTGTCTCGCCACAAGAAAAGTACCTCTCGCAAGCCAGAGTTTGGATTGAACGGCTTGATGTGGCCGCTGCCGCGGGGGATAGCGATGAACGACTTTTTGTTTACCGTGTCAAGCACGGGGACGCTGAGATCATGGCCAGCAGCCTGATTGGCCTTTTCTCGGCAGGCGGCGCCCAGGGGATGACGAAGAGCCTTGGTTCGATAGCGCCCGGTTTAGGCACCGCCTTGGGCCAATCCTCGGGCAACGACACCAATAATTCCTCTAATAAGAAAATGGGTTCTAACCAACTTGGCGGCTCCAGTCAGCTTGGTGGTTCCAGTCAACTCGGAGGCTCCAGCTCTAAGAAGTTTGGCAGCCAACAAACGGCCCAAGGGGGTAAACAGGCAGTAGCCAGCACCCTGGAAATGACGTCCACTGTTAGCATCGTTGCCGATGCAACCAATAATTCCCTGTTGATCAAATCGAGTCCCCGGGATTATAAGAAGATCCTGGATGCGTTGAAACAACTGGATCTGGTACCGCTTCAGGTTCTGATCGAGGCGACATTCGTCGAAATCACCCTGTCAGGCAATTTGCAATATGGCGTCCAATGGAATCTTACGGGAAAGATCGGGGAAGATATTTCCAATGCATCATTAAAATACAAAAACCCAATTACTCCTGTAGTTCCAGGGTTCAACTGGACGATTTTGGCTTCAGCGGACTTGGTTCGCGCTAACCTTAATCTCTATGCGGCGGACGGCCTGTTGAACATCCTGTCCACGCCTTCCGTCATGGTTAGAGACAATCAGACAGCTCATATTCAGGTTGGCAAGGATGTTCCCATACTTACGCAGCAACAGCAAGGGACCCAAAATGCTAACACTAACATCGTGAATTCAGTCTCCTACAAGACCACAGGTGTTCAGTTAGACGTCAAGCCAAGAGTCACCCCGGGCGGCATGGTCCAAATGGACGTGGAACAGCAGGTGAGTACCGCTACAAAAACCGATACCTCGAGTATCGAATCACCCACCTTTGTTGTACGCCAAATCACCAGCAATGTGGCAGTGCGGTCAGGTCAGGCCGTGGTACTAGGCGGGCTCATTGAAAATAACGATGAAAGTTCAAAAGGAGGCGTGCCAGGCTTCATGAATATTCCCGTTCTCGGCACCTTGTTCAGCGATAATAACCGTAAGGCGGATCGCAGAGAATTGCTGGTTATCTTGACGCCCAAAATTATAGCTAACGATCAGGATGCCGAGTCAGTCACCCGAGAATTCCGATCCCGTATGAAAGGATTACAGGGTAGGTTCTAGAATTGCCAAGTAAGAATGGAGACACCGACGGGGAAGTTCCTAGCATGATCAATGCCTGAACTCCCCGAGGTAGAAACGACCTTGCGGGGTATAAGGCCCCATCTCGAAGGCCGCCGTATCCGGGAACTCAAGGTCCGGGAAATGCGCTTTCGTTATCCAATTGCGGAAGAAACCGAGGAAAGGCTGGCGGGGCAAACGATCCTGAATTTGCTTCGACGGGGCAAGTACTTGCTGATGGGTCTGGAACAGGGCAGCCTGCTTATTCACCTCGGTATGTCCGGCAGCTTGCGAATCGTACCCGAAACAACTCCGCCTGGGCCCCACGATCATTTGGACCTGGTGGTGGAAGATGGACGATGCCTGCGCATGCGTGATCCCCGGCGGTTCGGCCTCTTTATCTGGACAGCGGAACCACTGGAGAATCATATCCTTATTAGGGATCTTGGGCTAGAACCCTTGGAAGGCAGCTTTGATGGCGACTACTTGTTTTTCCGCGCGTGTAACCGTCAATTGCCCGTGAAGGCCTTCATCATGGATGCCAAGGTGGTGGTAGGCGTGGGCAACATTTACGCCAGTGAATCCCTCTTTCTTGCCGGCATACATCCGAATCGGCCCGCTGGGCAGGTGAGCACGGTGCAATACGATCTGCTCGCCTCATCCATTCGCACGGTTCTCGGCGAATCCATCGCCGCCGGGGGTACGAGTCTGCGGGATTTTGTGAGAGAGGACGGTCATCCCGGATATTACGCTCGTAACCTTCGGGTCTATGGCCGCGAAGGCCAGGCCTGCCAGCATTGTGGTACCCCGATCCGACGGGAAAAAATCGGGCAGAGATCAAGCTTTTTCTGCCCGAATTGCCAAGTTTAGGGTTCTGTTACGTCTGGTGTAGGCAAGGAGTCCGATCCCATGGGTCTAGGATAAGTCGTTCACACAAAATAACTATAACCTTGTCTAAATCCAGGGATTTGTTGTAAATTGGCCTCATGATCTGTTTC